>CALXOE010000098.1 GCA_944389935.1 uncultured Victivallis sp. | reverse complement strand
CGGTGAATTCGAGCTCGATCCGGTAGAGCGGCAGCACCGAACTGTAATGATGGTCGTTCCCCGGGTCCGGATAGACCGGGATCGGCCCGCCGAAGTGCTGCAGCAGCGGAGAGTCTTTCAGCTGCGCCGCGATCCGGTTCACGTTGACGATCCGCGCCGGATATGTCGCAAGCGAATCCCCGGGATAGACGGTCGCCTCGTCACCCGGCTTGAGCTTGCCGATATCGCGATCCTGCGCGTATGCGTAGACCGCGAGCCGATCCGAAACCACCTCCCCGGCAAGCACTCCTTTCGGCAGAAACGCACCTTTCGACAACGTCGGGAGTCTCGACACGAAAATCCCGGTTTCCGGCGTGGTCACGGTCAGGTTCTCCCGGCGGCGCAGCAGTTCCCGCAACCCGGTTTCGTCGGAAGCGAGTTTCTCCGCGGTTACGCGGCTTTCGGAAAAACGTTCCTCATCGAGCTGTTGAAGTTCATGGAGCGTGCGGTCGTAGGTCCGCACCGCTTTCAGCCGTTCGATGGCGCTTTCGAGTTGCGGCGAATGGAGTTGAAACAGCGTCTCCCCCGCATTGACCGGGATGGCGCGGCGCGGCAGATCGTTTGTCAGATAACCGGATTCCGCGACCGTGATCTGCCGGTGTTCCGCCGGAACTGTCTCGCCCGGCAGCGAGATGTTCCATGAGAGCGGCAGAAACAGCACCCCCGCCAGGATCAGCAGCACGACTCCGCCCAGAATCCAGCGCGCGCGTCCGGCGGAACGTTTTGAAAGCGTCCGGACCGTCTGCACCTCCCGCCAGAACGGGTAAAGGAGAATGCTGTAAAGCTCGAAAAACATCATCACGATCGCGACCGCTTTTACGAACTTGTGGTAGATCAGCAGGATGATCGAAGTATAAAGAAAAAGCCGGTAGCAGAATGAACCGATTCCGAAGAAGAGCAGCAGCCATCCACGCCCGTTGCGCGGCTTCTCCCCGAGACGGAGGAAGTGCCAGCGCCAGAACTGTTTGACATATTCCGAGGAACGGCTCATGAGATTTTCGATGTTCAGCAGATCGCAGAGAATGTAGTAGCCGTCGTAGCGGATGAACGGATTGCCGTTCACGAACAGCGTCGAAAGCGTGCTGACCGTGAATACGTAGAACATCGTCGACTTCCAGCTCCCCGGCGGCAGATAGCACCAGAGGAGAGCCGCGATGCCCCCCAGCAGAAGTTCGATGATGATTCCTGCCGCGTCGATGAGCAGTCGTTGGCGACGCGGCAGCCGCCAGCTGTCGGTCGTATCCGTGTAGAGCCGCGGATAAAAGACCATGAATCCGATGCCGATTCCGCGCACGCGGCAGCGGAAGTGAATCGCCGCAAGCGAATGAGCCGCTTCATGAACAAACTTCAGAAACAGAATCGCCACGAAGTATTTTGCCAGCCCCGCCCACGAGAGCGAGTCGAGAAACGTCGCCCGGACATTCCCGAAGTCACGGATCATGAATAAGTAACCGATTACGGCAGGAATCGCCAGCAGCCACACGAGCCATTTGGAGGCGAGCCAGGAGACATACGGCCCGATCGCCTCAAAGAGCCGTTCCGGACGCCACGGCGGCAGCCTGAAAAAAAGATAGGCCGCCGAGAAGCGCAGAAACGCCGTCTTCTCTCTCAATGCCGCCTGCCGTTCGCGTTTGATGCCGATGTGACCGTATTCGGGGGCGAGCAGATTGTTCTGCTGCAGAAACGCGAGCAGCTTCAGCAGAGTCTCCCGGTCGACGGAGACCCCGTTTCGGTCGAGTTTCTCCCGGAACTGCGACACCGGGATCGATTCGGTCAGGTACGCCAGTATGTTGAGCATTTCCGGCGCGACCTTGTAGTAGGCGTCCGCCTGGCGGTCGAACAGAAGCGGCGGATTGCCGCGGATGAGTTCGACGTCGCTTCTGAGCACGCCGGTGACCGGTTCGGGAGTCTCCGCCATCTTACAACCCCCGGAAGTAGAGCACGACGCTCTTGAAGAGCCGATAGCCGAGCGAGACGTTTCCGCCGCTGAGCCGGGCGACGCCGCGCATGCCGTACCGCAGCCCGGAGGACTCTTTCGGCAGCCGGACGCGGACTTTGTAGCAGTAGGTTTTCTGCTCGGTCAACTCCGGATAGTGCGATACTTCGAGGATTTCGACCGGAATCGCCGTCTCGGGTGCGGTGTGCAGAAACAGCTTCGCAGTGAATGAATTACGCAGAATAGAGGCGTCGCGCTCATTGACTGGAATTTCCGCAATCATGCCGTCGCCGCCGTAGATTTCAAAGAGTTTGTCTCCGGTCCGGACCGCCTTGCCGGCGAGCTGTTCGGCTCTCCCGTCCGCGAGTGCGAGGATGCCGTCGGCCGGGGCGGCGATCCGGGCGTGATCGAGATACCATTGCGCTTCCCGCACCGCGATCGCCATCGTATCGCGCCTCGCTTCGAGCAGTTTGACTTTGCCGAGCCGTTCCTCATCGGAAAAGGCGTTCTGTTGTTCGAGCGCGAGTTCCGCTTCGATTTCGCGCAGAGCATTCCGGGCGCTCGAGAGCCGGTAGTTGAGCTGGTCGGTGTCGTATTCGACGATGAGTTCGCCCTTTTTCACGATTTCCCCATCCTGCGCGAGACAGGCGGCGATCGG
>CALXOE010000097.1 GCA_944389935.1 uncultured Victivallis sp. | reverse complement strand
AAAATCGAATGTTCCGGAATTTCGCCGTGCCGGAAACCCCTTCCAGTCCGAGATACAATTCGAGTTTGCGGGCGTCGTAAGGAATCTCGGTCTTGAGTGCATAGTTCTTCCACCCGGAATCGCCTTCCCCTGTCGGAACCTGAAGATAGTTGGTGCCGCCGCCGGGACCGGTGATCACCAGCATCAATTTGACTCCATTGAAGGATTTCGGCTTTTGGGAAATCGCTTTATGCGCGATTTCTCCGCTCAGGACTACTTCCTGTCCGCCCAAAATGGAAAGCGGCAGGGGAATGGCGACGAAGGTGTTTCCGGGAGTTTTCCGGGTGATTTCCAGCGTGGGAACCGCCGCCGTTTCATCAAGCCGCCGTCCGTCGGTCAACTGCTTTTTCACAACTTCGGAAGTCAGGTCAACAGCGGGAAGCGGCGTCGTCTGCGGCTTCCAGCTGCCGCCGGAAAGATCAAGTTTCCGGTTTTTCGCCAACAGATCCAGAATCAACTTCAACCGCGGATTGTTCAGGTCTTTGGAGGAAGTATCTCTGTATTGATTGCCGTATTCCAGATCCCAGCCGTCCCATTCCCGGAAAGCGTGGTAGCACCAATCCCATTGATATTCCTCGGCCAACGCCAACAGGTCGGCCAGATACTGTTCTCCGCCGGGTGCCCAGCGAATGACCGAGAACTCGCTCATCACGATCCGGGCGCCGTATTTCTGCTGAAACTCGCGCACCGGTGCCAGGCAACGCCGCAACGCTTCCTTATCCCAATATTTTCCGTCAACATTGCCGGGATAATTATAGATTCTGGTTAATGCGGGGACGACCCGTTGATGCGTATAATTCAACGGACGATACATGTGAACGTTATAAATGATATTTTTGAGCGGCAGCGGATGAAGATAGGAGAAATACCGCGGACTGCTCCAGTCATTTGCCGCAATGCAGATCGGCGTTTCCGGGTCGATTTCCCGGATCGCTTTCGCGGCGCGGTACTGCAGCTCCAGATAATCAATGCGGCGGGGCGTTTTCTGATTGGGCTCATTGAAAAGGTCGTACCCGTAAACCGCCGGGCAATCGCGATAGCGGCGGGCAATCTTTCTCCATGACTCCACAAATTCTTCAGCAAATTCCGGATTGTCGAACAGCTTTGCCTCTTCCTGAACCGCGCCATGATTGAATTCCTTGCCGCCGGGAACGCGGTGAAGGTCAATGATAACCATGATTCCAAGCTTTTGGCATTGTTCCAGAACCTTGTCGAGAATATTCAGGTCGCGATCGAGCAGATCTGCGTACTTCTCTCCTTCGCGAGGGTTGGGATGGAGCTGCCAACGCAGGAGGTTGACATTCCACTCCCGCATCGCCGGGAAGTCAGCGCTTCGATATACAACAGGGGACATCATTCCACGCAATTGCGGCAGGGATAAAACCCGTTCGGTATATTCACAGCGGAAATTTTCCGGTAACGGAACCGGTGGACGATGAAGTTCTTTCGGGTCCCAATCCACCAATTCGACATTGCGGACTTGCAATTTGCCGGTGCTTCCCTGCAGTCCGGTTTCCAGAAAAATCCATTCCGTATCGCCTGGTATCTGTTGCTCCACGGTGACTGTCTTCCAGTCAGAGGAACCGTAAAGCTGCGAACAGTTGGTCCAGTACTGTTTCCCGTTCGCAAAATAGTGGATCATCAGTTTAACGCCGTTATACGATTCCTCCGGCTTGCTGACGTCGGAGTATTTCACTTCAAAACGCACGATCAGGGAGCGGCCGAAGTATGGCTCCGGATCAACCGGATGCGATGCCAGTTGGGGCACGGCCGGATCTGTCGCCGAAACGGTCAGAATCGATTCGGAGATCGTCCCCCCCGGCGGAAGTTTCCATTTCCGATCGAAGGGGAGGGCGATTTCGGCGGCAAGTTGCAGGCCCAGGCCAAGCAAGGTAACAATAAGCAGTATGCAGTATTTCATGAGAATCAACCTTTCAGAGAGAATCAACGTGCGGCATCAATTCGGTTTGGTGGTTCCAGGGATAAGATTTCTTGCCATTCCAGATTGCGTTTTTCGAGTATTTTCCTGCCGATCCGTCCGCCTTATAAAGAACGGTTGAACCACCATGAACATCCATTCTCCCATAATCCATCACGGTATTGCTGCCGAAGCAGTAAATCAATACTTCCCTCTTTAATTGAGGATAGGGCTTCAGTCTGGGAGTGAAAAATCCTCCGTCGAAGTAGGAGTCGCGGCCATAAAAGTAAGAGATTACTCTCCAGGCATTGCCATCTGTTTGCGGTTTCATGGGATCACATACCGGGCAATTGAGAATTTTTGGGCTGATTTTGTCGTTTTTGGCTGTTTCAAGGTCGACTCCACCTAAATAATTAAGGCTTGCAACCAGCATTAATCCTGCATATTTTCCGTCATCAGTTGCGCACCATGAAGGATCATTTCCGATTGCGCCGCCCAATGTGTAAAAAGTAGGCGGAAGTCCTCGGTAATCATCCGAATACATTCCGAGAGCAGTTCCATTTTGCTTTATCTGTGAAATGCAGTTCGTAGTTCGGGCGCTGAGCCGCGCGCGGTTCAACGCCGGCAATAACATGCCGGCCAAGATGGCGATGATCGCTATTACAACAAGAAGCTCAATCAGTGTAAAATACCTTTTTTCTGTTCTCATCAGAAGCATCCTTTCCTTGTTTCTTCTTCTTTTTTACACCTGCAACGCACTTGCGATGAGCTGCGCATTGTGACGTTCTTTCATAACTTTACGGACAGTTGCTCCCGGATAAACCTGCGGGGCAATCAGCCGGGTG
>CALXOE010000096.1 GCA_944389935.1 uncultured Victivallis sp. | reverse complement strand
TTTCAGCTCGCAATATTCCTGAATCGTTAAACCGCCATCCCAATATTCCGACAACTGTTCCCGCCAGTAGTCACGACCACGTCTTTCTCGTTCCATATACTCCTCCAAATTTAGAGTTCCGGAGGCAAGGTAATCTCACTTCGGGAGGATTTCTAGATGGGGCTCACTGGGCATATACCTCCCATTATTACGGTTTGTGGAAGAACATACCACACTGTCTGACTCAAATCCAGATGGGGCTGGCTGGGCGCTTACCTTACCATGGCGGAATTCGTGAAGCGCGGCGGCCGGATCGCGGTTGCGCCGAAGAGTCTTCAGGAAGACGAGTACGGCAAGCCGCTCGCCGCCGATTTCGCGACGGAACCGGCGGCGTCCACCGCTCCCGCCGTGCTGACGGAACAGATTCACCGGAGCGGAGTTGAGCCGCTCCCGGTCGAACTGAAAGTCGCACATGCGGAAGGCAATAACGGGATCTTCTTCCGTATGGTTCCCGACGGGAAGGGCGATTGGCTGGTGAATCTGGTCAACTACAACTTCGATCCGCGCCGGGTCCGTCTGGAAGGCGACGGTGAATGGTCCGACCTGATCCGGGAGCGCGGATTCCAGCCGGAATTCGAACTTGCTCCGCTGAAGCCGCAGTTGCTGCGCTTCACTCCGAAGAAGAAATAACCCGGTCCGGCAACTTTCCGGAGGGGCGGGATTCCGCCCTTCCGGTGGCGGCGGCGGGGATCGGGTCGGTGATGCGGCCGCGCGCATATTGGTGATAGAGAAAATGCGCTCCCCAGGCGTGGCAGTCGGAACGGAGCCACCAGTCGTTCGGAAACAGTTCCGGCAGGGTGCGCAGTTCCGGCCGGTCCGCCGTTTCGAAATAACGTTCGCGCCGTTTGCGGAACAGGTCGTCGAGGCCGTAAATCCGGCACGCTTCCAGATAGTAGAACGAGAACGCGATGCCGCATTCGTCCAGCTCCCCGCTCCGCAGCGCCGGAATCACCGCGCGTTCCCCCAGCGCCAGCAGGGCGAACACCTGCGCATGTTCCGAGACATAGCTGCGCCCGGCGTTCTCGGCGAAGCAGTTGCGTTCCGGCAGCCAATAGGCGGCGCGGATCGCGGCGGCCAGCCGTTCCGCCTGCGTTTCGATTTTTCGCGCGGCGGCGGGTGTGCCGAAATTCCGTTCCAGATCCGCCAGTTCCCGCAGGGAAAGCAGGAAGATCAGATTCAATGTGCATCCCTCTCCGTTGCGGCATTCCGGCGGAATGCCCCCCTCCCAGCGGTCGAGCCAGTCGATGAAATTCCACCCCGGCACATGCAGCAGGTTGTCCGGGCCGAGGGTTCCGGTCAGATACTCCGCCGCCCGCCGCGCGACGGGGAGCAGCTCCGCGACCAGCGCGTCGTTCTTCCGCAGCCGGGCGAAATCGTGCAGCATCTGGATGTAAAAAGCGGTAAAGGACGGAATATGAATGGTGTACAGCTCTCCGAGCACGGGACGGTAACCGAGCTCCCGGGTCGGATAGCGGCAGGAGAGAAATCCCGCCGGATACTGTCCCTCGGCGAACTGGCGCAGCGCGTTTTCCGCCATGCGCAGGTCGTCGCTGAGTTCATACAGACTCAGCAGGTCAAACCGGCTGTCGGAGATATACTGAAGCTGTTCGTAATACGGGCAGTCCATCAGCGTTTCGAAACTGCACGCCTGTAATGTGTTCCATGATTTGCGCAACAGCCGGGTCATCCGTTCGTCGCCGGGGATTTCGAGGGAACGCTTGCGTTTCCACGGGTAGCCGGTACGGAAAAAGCGGGCCGATTCCAGCTTCACATCGCCGTAGAGGGTCATTTCGAGCGTGCGCCCGGCGTGCCACCAGTAATCCTGCCAGCGTATACGCTGTCCTCCGGTCAGGCGGAAACGGTCGCCGGAACCGGAAAACACGGGCCAGGGGTCGCCGGGTTTGCTCTGATTGAGGAAGGCGTCGTCGAGCGCTTCCGGTTCACAGCCCGGCTCCGCCCAGCGCAGCCGGACTTCGCCGGCACCGGAGAATTCGTAATCGCCGTAGACGCAGACGTAATCATCGAATAGAAAAATGTTTCCGACTCTCCGGAAGCCGTTTGTCTCTTCGTGTCGCATCGGCGGCAGTTCGGAGGGAACCAGTGCGCGGCGGTCTTCGAAAAAGCCCGGCTTCCGCCACACGCCTCCTTCGCCGCGGAGGGCCGACCAGTTGAAATCCTCGTCGGTCAGCAGATGGGCGTAGCTGCCCCAGTCGGTTTTGCTGCCGGAGAACGAACAGCCCATGCAGGTCTGGTACTCCCAATCGGGAGAGAGGAGGCTGGATTCCTCTTCGAGGAAGAATCCGGGCGCGACCGACATCTGCGCATAGGCGGTCAGGTTCCTGCCGAAAGCGAACAGCCGGGCGGTGAGCACATGGCGGCCCGGAGGCAGCGGCAGTTCGACCGTGGAGGTAAACCAGCGCTGCGGCGTGCCGCGCGGCGGCCCGTCGGCGATCCGTTCGCCGTCACAGAAGAGCTGCGCCCGTTCGTCGGCGCTCCAGGTGAAACGCAGCACTCCCGGTTCGGACAGTTGAAAACAGTTTCGAAATACCGCGAAAAAGGGCGGTTCCACCGCCCGTTCCGCCGGGCGCATCCAGCGTTTATTTGACATTTGTGAAAATTCCTGTACCATTAGTGGTGATTCTCTGCTCAACAAAGAAATTCGCGGTAAAAAGTAATGGGGATCAACGCAGACCATCCGCAAAAATCCCGACCGGAATGTTCCGGCGGCCGATCACATTGATCGGGGGAATAATTCTCCCAAATCGTGCC
>CALXOE010000095.1 GCA_944389935.1 uncultured Victivallis sp. | reverse complement strand
GCGGGTGGGCTGGTTGCGGGGTGTCGGCGGCGACGGCGGGGGGCGGGGGGGTGGTTGGCGGGGATGTGCATGGCGGCGGGATTGGCGACGGTTTTCGACTGGGGGGTGCTGTTCGACTTCCGGGAATGGGGGGGACTGCCGTTGACGAATTTCCTGCTTTCGTGGTTGTTGTTTCTGCTGTTTCTCGGGAGCGGGGTATGGCTCTGCGCGGGCGGATTCCGGTGGAGAAATCTTGCCGCGGCGGCGGGGATTGCGGGGGTGTGCTGCCTGGGACTGCTCTGTTTTCCGGCGGGGGGTGCGCCGCGGGTGCGCGACGGGGCGCTGTTTCCGCCGGGGGCGGCGGACGGCAGAACGCTGGTGCTGCTCCCGGCGGGGATGGCGCTGAAAGACGCGGCGGCGTTTCTCGCGCGGCACGGTTGCGATGACTGGCGGCTTCCGCTTTCGCCACGGCTGCCGGAACAGCCTCCCGGCGGCGAGGTCATAATGTTCGGATCGGCGGCCGAATATGCGGGGCAGTATGCGGACGGGCGGCTGCTGTTCGTCTCTCCGCCGGGATACTTCACGCTGCCGGAGCGGACGGAGAAGCTGTTTCTGCCGCGTTTCCGGCGCGAATTTTCCCTCGAAGCGCAGGCGAAAGAGCGGGAGATTCCGGTCGTGCGGTATTGAGAACCGCCCGGATTCCGTTAAGCATCCTCTTTCAAGTTCATTAAGCGATTACTATAAACGAACATCTTTATCAAATAATATCACAGAATATATCCATTATTTTATGAAAAATAATTTAAAAATGTATTGCTATTTTGCATAAAATGATTCATAATATATACGTGCTTGCACGATCCGTCCGTAATGGGAAACCTCAAACCAGGAAGAGGAGAAACGAAATGACAACGTTGCACGGGATCAAACGGAGCTGGCTGTTGCTGCTGCTGACGGTGGTGATCGGCTCGGTATGCGCGGCGGGGGCGGAGACGCTTTCGTTCACGGTTCGCGGGATGTCGGCGGGGAAAGCGTCGCTGACGGAAAACGGGTATCGGTTTGTGCGGCTGCTGGGGACGGCGAACTTCTCGCCGGAGCTGCGGCTTCCGGTGCAGCTGAT
The DNA here is from genome assembly GCA_944389935.1 of uncultured Victivallis sp. Lineage (GTDB taxonomy): Bacteria > Verrucomicrobiota > Lentisphaeria > Victivallales > Victivallaceae > Victivallis. Next base: position 1,830 of record CALXOE010000095.1, on the reverse strand, counting down.
TTACAACTCGGCGTCGGAGGAAGAGGGGATGTTCGGCTTCGGCTGGAGCGTTCCGCAGCTGGAGAGTTCGGCGATTCCGCAGCGCGACGGCGTGCTCTGGACGACGCCGTGGGGGGAAAAGATCCGCTTTTATGCGAGTCAAAAGGCCGACCGGGAGACGCTGGCGCTTTACCGGGAGGCGATGAAAGGGCGCGACTTCTTTTCCCCGTATGCGGACTGGGAGGCGGACACTTCCGCGCGCCGTGATTTTTCGCAGTCGGGGGACTGGGTTTTCACGGGGGAGAAGGATTTCCGGGGGTGGCGTTTCACCTACCGGGACTCGCGCCTGGCGAAAGTCGAGTCTCCGCGCGGGGATGTGTTTGTCTGCACGTATGCGGGCGACCGCCTGCAGAAAGTGACGCAGAACGGGACGCCGTTCATCGAGCTTTCGTGGCGGGATCGCCGTCCGGAAACTCTGACGATCAACGGCGTCCGGACCGTTCCGGAGTGGAAAGACGGGGTGATCACGATTCTGCCGAAAACGGATAAAGGCAGTGTAACGCAAATCACGCGGCCGCGGCTGGCGGCGCTCCGCACGGGCGCGCTCAATCCGGTTGAGTTCGGCTACGACGAGTGCGGTTACTTGAATCTGGTCCGGCAGGGTGAATTTGCCGATCAGATGAAAATTCAGCATGAAACGCTCGAAGAGCGCCGCGCGAACCTGAAAGCGGCGGCGGATTCCAAAGCGAAACACACGGGCAAAGTCGCGGGGCGGCTGCTGGAGGATGCGTTCCTGAAATACAGCTACGCCGGATCGAAACCGGGCAGTGTGAAACTCACGAACCGCGCGGGGGAAAAGGCGAGCTACGATTACAGCGCCTCGACCGGCATTTTCAAGATCCGGGAATTTTCCGGGAAGAGCTATACGATCTACTATTTCATGCGGTACGACGTCGCCTACCTCGGCAAGGTCCGGCAGATTGTGGACGGGCGCGGCCGCACGGTGGTCTCCTACCGTTACGACAAGTTGAGCGGCCGTGAGCTGCGCGTGCGCGACATGACGGGGAACGACCTGAACTACGCCTACGACAAGGCGGGGAATCTGGAGCTGGTCACGCGCCGCGGGGCGGAGCAGAGCGATCCGGAGCCGGTGGCGCGCTTCGCATATGACGCGAAAGGGAATCTCGCCGCGGCGATGCGGCTCGATGCGAACGGGACTCCGGCGCTGACGACGCGCATCAGCTACGACCGGAACGGCCGTCCGGCGAAGATTTCGGACGGGCGCACGGAAAATGCGGTCAGCTACACGGCCTCCGGTTACGTGGAGTCGGTCCGGAACGTGTTCGGGCAGCAGACCCGGAACGATTACGACCGTTACAACCGGCTGGTGCGGACGGTATTGCCGAACGGGGTCGAGACGCGGATCGAATACACGCCCGAGGGACTGCTGGCGAAAGTCGAGCGCCGCGACGGGGAGACGCTGCTCACGTCGGTCGCGGTGGAGTACGACGGCGACGGCCGCCCGGTGAGTTACACGGATCAGCAGAACCGCATCAAGCGCTTTGAATACGATGCGTTCGGGCGGCTGGTGCGGGAGCTTCTGCCGGATGAGACGGCGGTGGGATACGCCTACGACCGGCTCGGCAATCTGGCGCGGGTGACGGACCAGAACGGGCACGAGCTGAAGTTCGACTGGAGCCGCTTCGGGCTGGCGGAGAAGCGGAGTCCCGAGGGGCAGCTGACGGATTACGTCTACGACAAAAACGGCCTGCTTGCGCGCCTCGACTCGAAGCAGGAGAAACGGCTTGACCGTTCGATCCGCTACGAATACGACGAGTTCGACCGGGTCGC
>CALXOE010000094.1 GCA_944389935.1 uncultured Victivallis sp. | reverse complement strand
CAGAAAAAGCAGGCAGTTGTGCGGCTCCACCTGAAATTCACATGGCGCACCGGACACCCACTTCAATGTTTCATTCCCCCAGAGGTTCCGCAGCGTGCCCGCCGGCGCATCCGGCAAGGTGACTTGCAGGCGCATTGAAGTTTCAGCGAAGTTGAAAATTCCCAGCGCCGGAGTGCCGCTTTCCCGATCGATTCCGAACCAGACCGCCGGATATTCCCGGTCGAACCGGTCCAGCGGCCGCAGCCGGAAACGGTCGGGGGCCGCCAGAAGCAGCCGGGAGAGTTCCGCCCGTTCCGGTTCCAGCGTGGAAAAGCGGTCCGCCAGCAGTTTCAGCCCGCCCGCCAGCAGCAGCGCCGAAGTCCAGAGCCGGACCTCGGCATCGGTCAATTCATTCCGGTCCCGGCGGGCAATGTGCACGTCGGGATCGCAGAGAAACAGCCGCCGGTGCATGTAAGTGCGGTTGATGATGTTGCGGCAGACGTTCGGCACGCAGCAGTCTTCGCGGTACCGGTCGCGGCCGGGGGCCTTCCGCTCCCAGTAAGGCGTAATGTCGGTGCTGATGCGTTCGGCGTTGACCAGGCCGACGACTCCGGCGAGAACGGCGGTGCATCCCAGAATGAACCGTTCTTCCCCGAAACCCTCGCGGATTGCGGTCAGGGCGCGCCGGAGCGCATCCAGCCGGGTGGCTTTGGGATCGAAGTAGCGTCCCTTGCCGGGCGTGCAGGCATACATCATGAAATCCAGCTTGACATACTCGAACCCCAGCTCCGCCAGCTGCCGGAATAAATTCCGGAAATGTGCCTGCACTCCGGGATGGGTGCCGTCGAGAACGGCCAGTTCCGTACTGCCCCACGGCTCAAGCCAGACCGTTTCTCCTTCGGAAGTGCGAATTGTCCACTCCGGGTGTTCCGAATAGAGGCGGCTGTTTTTCTCCACCAGAAACGGCGCCAGCCACAAGCCGGGTTTGAATCGCTTTTCGGCGATGGAGTGCGCCAGCGCCCGCAGTCCTTCCGGAAATCTGGCGTTGGTGTGAAGCCAGTCCCCGTAAGCGGACTGCCAGCCGTTGTCGATCTGAATATATTCCAGCGGAAAATCGGAACGGCGGGCCGCCAGGTCTTCGAGATTCTCGGCGATGTCGGCGGCGGTGACGTTCTCGAAATAATAATACCAGCTGCACCAGCCGGTCGGAGCATGATCCCAGGTGCGGGCATTCATGTTTTCTCCCCAGCGGGAGGCGAATTCCTCAAGCAGAGCCTGCGAATCGCTTCCGCAGGTCAGCAGCAGCTCCTCGGATTCGACGGACTCGCCCGGTTCGACGAGAATATGATCCGCGTCGCAGCAGAGTTCCAGCTGCGCCACTCCGGACTCGGCCAGTTCGATCGTGAGGCGGCACATCATCCGGCGGGAGGTGATGAATCCGGCCAGCAGTATGCTGCCGGAAGGCCGGTGGTTCAGCAGCCCGACGTATTCGCCGGAGAAGCGGTTCGGCTCGGCCGCATTATTGTAATGAACCGGGTCCGAAACCGCCGCCGGCAGATAATCGGGATTGCAGAAGTTGTCTTTCTCCCCGTAACGGACGCTCTTGGCCGGTGTGACCATCGTCCAGCCTTCGAGGAAAATCCGGTATTCCCGGCCGGGGAATGACAGAAAGTCCCCCGGTTCCGGCCGGGCCGTAAAACGGATCGCATCCAGATGCCGCGCGACACTGCCGCGGTTGTGAAATACGGCAAGATAACGGACTTCACGATCCCCCGTCACGGTTTTGACTTCCAGTTCGAGGCCGGGCGGCAATACGGAAGAACCGTCGACGACGGCCTCCGGGTACAGCCGCGGAAAGAGTATGTTTTTCATCGTCACTGCTGATTTACTTCCACGAAAGGCGCTTTTTTCTGATCGTATCCGAAATACGGGCCGTGGTTCCGCCCCTGAAACATTTTCATGCGCTTGGAACCCGGCAATACATTATAGAGGCACCAGACCCCGGACGGAGGACACACCCAGTCCGACAGGCCGGCTTCAATCTGAACCGGACATTTGATCCGTCTGGCGAAATTGACCGTATCATAGTAACCGAGTCCCTTTTTCCAGTTCGGCCGCCAGCCGCGAATCCGTCCGGCGGTTATGCCGCCCAGCTCGCAGAACCAGGGGACCTCCAATTCACACCGCGTGACTTCCGGGGTCAGCGCCGTCACCGCCGCAGCCTGAAACGCACCCTGGCTGCCGCCGGCAATCGTCAGGTTGCGCCCGTCCCACTCCGGCAGGGTCATGGCGTACTGCACAGCTCTCAAATCGCGCAGAATCATGTACTTGAAATAACAGTCATGCGGATTTTCATTCTGCCGGTCGTCGAAACCGTAGCCATAAAGTTCTCCATCAGAAAGTTTCTGGTAGAACGTCGGTTCCCGGTGCAGATCAAGGCCGTGGGCGCCCACAAAAAATACGATTTTTCCGGGCGTGTCCTGTGCGACGATGTCCCGCACGCCGTAACCGTCAAACTGGATGTGAAGCGGCAGGGATTTCTTTTGCGCATCCTTGGGAATTGCCAGCGAACCGACCGTCGGCCGCGGGCCGGGCGCGCTGAGTTTCACATCGTAGATTCGGGAATCCTGCGTTGTTTTAAAAAGTTTGCGCTCCAGTACGCGCAGCGGAGTCGCCTTCAATTCCGCTTTGGCACTCTCCCAGAATTTGTCGAAATCAGCCGGTTCGGCTACTGCCTGAGTCAGTTTTTCCGGTTGAACCCCGGCGGCGAGGCCGAACTGGACTGCTTTCATGCTGTTTCCGCGTTTCCGCTGAATCTCATTCCCGTACTCATCAATGAGCTTGACTTCCGCCATCACGAAGCCGGGCTGATTGAGCGACGCGGACAACTCCAGCGGACAATCCGCCGACAGATCATATTCATTCTCCCGGCGGCTGCCGTCATCCCCTGCTACGACCACCCGGAGCCGCCCTCCTATGGGTTTGCCTGACTGCAGGATGCGGAAACGGAACTTCATCGGTTCTCCGGGCTTGTAGGAAACGGCATTGCTCCGGTCAAGCTCTCCGGTTATGATTGACCGGCTGTGGTCAATCTGCGGTTTGGGTTCGGAAAATCGAATGTTCCGGAATTTCGCCGTGCCGGAAACCCCTTCCAGTCCGAGATACAATTCGAGTTTGCGGGCGTCG
>CALXOE010000093.1 GCA_944389935.1 uncultured Victivallis sp. | reverse complement strand
TGTAATTACTCATAATGGTAAATATTATACACCAAAAATCAGAAAATGCAAGTAATGTTAATTGCCAAATCTATATACCAGAAAAAAACAAATGTCAATCGTTTTCATGAAAAATAATCGATTATTTTTCAAGAAAATTTTTTCATCCACGCAAAATGTTGATTATAAATATATTTTATTTTTCGATCGAGATCCGGATCATATTCCAGCTGGCGGCCGGGAGCACGGTTTTGAGGGTATTTTTTTCAAGCGTTGCGCCGGCGAGTTTCACGGGTCGGACTTTCTCTTCCGCCGCGGAGTTGACCGCCTTGAGGTCGGGATGGCTGATCGACTCATGTTCGAGGACGGAAACCGGATCGAAATCCTCGAGCTTGAGTTCGAGTTCCATCGCTTCAGAGAGATTCCGGTTGACCGCGAAGAGCACGACTTCGTCGCGACCGGTGTTGTGCACGCACGCGCAGTAGAGATAAGGAATCTCGCGGCAGTTTACCGGGAGAGAAGCCGTATCGTGGCGATACTCCGCGTCGTAGCAGGGGGAGTCGACCACGGTGCGCAGCGCGGTGCCGCGCCCGTAACGGGAGGTCAGTGCAAAGGGGTGAAATGTGGTCTGCCGCCACGCTTTGCCGTTTTTCTCCGTCATGATCGGGGCGATCACGTTGACGCTCTGGGCGAGACAGGCGATCTTGACCCGGTCGGCGTGATTGATCAACGTCATCAGGAGCATGCCGACGAGCAGCGCGTCCTCCATGGTGTAGACATCTTCGAGCAGCGGGCGGGCGACGCTCCACTCGGGGGATTCGACCTCTTTCCCGTTCGAGTGGAACCAGACGTTCCACTCATCGAACGAAAGCATGATCCGCTTCTGTGATTTTCTGCGCGTGCGGACGAAATCGCAGCACGCGACGATCCGGTCGATGAAGTCGGACATCGATTCGGCCTGGGCGAGATAGCCCGGCGTCGTGTCGCAGCGGTTGCCGAAATAGTGATGGATCGAGAGGTAGTCGACGAGATCGTAGGTGTGGTCGAGAACCTTGCTTTCCCACTCTCCGAGCGTCGGCATTCCGGCGTGTGAGGAGCCGCAGACGACGAGTTCGATCGAGGGGTCGGTCCACTTCATCATCTTGGCGGCTTCGAGCGCGGTGCGCCCGTACTCGTCGGCGGTGCGGTGGCCGGTCTGCCACGGGCCGTCCATCTCGTTGCCGAGACACCAGACTTTGACGCCGTATGGTTGTTCGGCGCCGTTCCGGCGGCGCTGGTCGGAGAGTGCGGTTCCGCCGGGGAAGTTGCAGTATTCGACGAGCTGCTGCGCCTCGGCCGCGCCGCGGGTGCCGAGGTTCACGGCCATCATCGGGGCGGTGTTGGCTTTGCGACACCATTTCATGAATTCGTCGGTTCCGAAGAGGTTCGGTTCGAGCGCTTTCCACGCGAGGTCGAGCCGGGCGGGGCGCTGTTCGCGCGGGCCGACGCCGTCTTCCCAGTTGTACCCCGAGACGAAGTTGCCGCCGGGGTAGCGCGTGAGCGGCATATCGAGTTCGCGGATGAGCTCGATCACATCCCGGCGGAAGCCGTCCTCATCGGCGGAGGGGTGTCCGGGTTGGTAGATTCCCTCGTAGACGGCGCGTCCGAGGTGCTCCACAAAACCGCTGTAAATGCGGTTGTCGATCTTGTCCACGAGATAGTTGCGATTCACGATCACACGGCTTTTCATGCAGATGCTCCTTGCGTTGAGGGTGGAGGTGGAACGGACGGGTATCGGAGAAAATAACACGGTTTTCCGCTTTTGCAAATGGAGTTCCCGGGAAACTCTACAAATCGCTCTCCGGATGTTTCCGACGGGGAGGCGGAGCAGAAGCGGCATATTTTTTGCGGTATTCGCGCGGAGATTCCGCATATTTCTTCCGGAACGCGCGGGAAAAGTAGGCGCTGTCGGAGAATCCGCAGTGAAATGCGACCTCGGTGACGGAGAGTTCCGAATTGTTTCTCAGCAGTTCCGCCGCCCGCTCCAGACGCAGTGAAGCGAGAAAGGCCCCGGGCGGAAGTCCGGTGTTTTTCCGGAAGAGCCGTTCCATGGTCTTCAAGGTCATCCCGTTTTTTTCGGCGATGTCGGCGACTTGAATGGAAGCGTCGGCGAGGTGTTCGTTCAGGAATGCAAGAATATTGTTCAATCGCGGGACGCCTCTGGGCCGTGGATTCGGGGAGTTGTTGCAGAACCGGGAGAGCGCGAACAGCAGCTGCAGGAAATCGGCGTTCATCGCCAACTCAAAATCGGGTTTCTTTTCCCGTCTTTCATTCCGCATCGACAGCAGCAGCGGCCGCACTTCTTCCAACTCCCGCGGTCTCAGGCGGAACGGTTCATCGAGGAGTCCGGGAATCCCCGGGATGGTGAGAAGTTTCTCCCAGGAGAACAGCAGCTGTTCCGGGAAGAACAACACGTTGACCAGTTCACAATTCCGGAAGTCGCTGTATCCGTGTACGATTCCGGGCGGAACGAGGAACACGCTGCCCTTGAACAGCGGATACGACCCGGACTCGAGAACGTGGCGTCCCGTCCCCTCCATGACGACGACGAGCTCGTGGAAATCATGGAAGTGCATGCGCTCTGTTCCGGGGTCATCGGGATATTTCGTCGCCGAGATGGAAATGCCGCATTCCCCGTAGAAATGCCAGTGCATTTCTACCTTGAAGTCGGTTGGATTCCGGTGTTTCATGAATGTCTGAAAAATCCAGCTTTTTGTCTGAAAAATGAAAGTTTTTTGTGGTTTCTCCAGTATAATATAGAATAAAACCGATAAAAAACAATGCCATGGGAAGTTGGAAAGGAGGAAATGAGTATGGAAATTCACAGCTTTGCGGGCAGGGGAACCATCCGGAGGCGCAGCAAGGGGGGATCCGCTCAATTTTGCGGCCGCTCCGGGGGGACGCGCGCCGCGTTCGCGTTTCCCGGGCTCCTTTTGGTAAACACGTTTCAAATCTCCGCGGTCCGGCGCATTTTCCCCCGCCGAAGTTTGTTGCCTGAAACCGATTCTTTCGCTGTTTCGTGCCGCGACGAGGTTCGCGCGAGACAGTCGAGAGAGGGATTCGGGGGAGAGACTCTCTCCGTACCAGCCAACCCACAAACACCCAATCGATCAATCCCCGCCGTGCAACTCATTCCAGCGTCCGGCGGAACAAGAGAAGGGTTCGGGGGAGAGAAAGCGGCTCGTAAGAGCGCGTCTCTCCCCGTACCAGCCATCCATCAACCATCCCATCGGCTCATCACCGCCGCGCAACAGAGTCTCCGCTCGGCAAGCGGCGAAGTGGAGCAAAAACGCGAAGAAATCTTTCCGCAGAAAAGCGGGAAGATTGCTTCGTGTTTTTGCGGCTCTTTCTCCCCGCACCGGCC
>CALXOE010000092.1 GCA_944389935.1 uncultured Victivallis sp. | reverse complement strand
TTCAAGGGATATGCTCCGATCTGTGGCCTTGAACAGGTATTTGGCGTAACCATGTTTGACCGGGAAGGCAGGGAAACCGCGCCGGCGATGGAATATCCGGCAGGCAAGGCTCCCTGCTTCTTTTACTGGCATGTGCTCGAACCGGCCGGCGAACTTGAAGCGACGGTGCCTTATGAGGATGGGCGATGCGCCATCTCCTGCTGCCGTTTCGGCAAGGGGACGGCGATTCTGGCCGGCACGGAGATTTTCCGGCAGTATTACGAATCTCCTGCCGCGCCTGCTGTGGAGTGGCTCCGGGAGGCGATTCTTGCCTCCGGCATGGCGCGCAATGCCGAACTGCTTCAGGATGGGCGCTGTTGCGATGGAACCGGCATTGAAGTCTGCCGGCTCTTTTCTGATTCTGCAGAGCTCTGTATTCTGCTGAATCACAATCGAGAGCCGCAGAAATTTCGGCTTGTCCTGGAGCGGGAAAAAGAGTGGAGCGACCTCATGCAGGGTTCTCCTGTCCCATTGGAGCAGGAACTGGAGCTACCAGGGCAGGGCGTGCGGGTTCTGCTGCACCGTTTTACAGCGAAGCAATGACGCAGTAGTAACGAGATTTTGGACTCAGGTGTTTGTCCCCGATCCAAAATCTCTTTTCTTTTGGAACAGAAAAAACTTTTGAGGTAACTAAAGTGTACCAATAGCTCCACGGTCAATCATGATGTGACAAAATTCGATTTGTTGAGATGCCGCATCTGAAAAATCATCCTTCCCGCTGCTTTGCCGTGCGTATATCAAAGCTTTCATCATTTTTCTCCTCGGTTATTGATAGAATAATATATTCCCATAATGTATATTTAACAAGTGATATTCGTGGTGATTGCGATCATCGCGATTCTGGCGGGTATGCTGCTGCCGGCTCTGAATCAGGCGCGGGAACGGGCAAAGTCAACCTCATGTCAGAACAATCTCAAGCAGATCGGAATCATACTTGAATTCTACTCGAACGACTTCAACGATCTTGTCTGCCCGATGCGGGACAGTCAGCGCTGGGCCGGTAACGTCTGGAGTAAAATCCTGTGGGATGCCGGATACGTCACCGCGTTCAAGCAGCTGCTCTGCCCGAGCCATTCCGGCCTGACCGCGCCGGTCGATCCGGCGAAACCGACCGCCGATGAGTTCTATCAACAGACCAGTTACGGTTTGAACGGCGACACGTTCGGGAACGGGAAAGACGATACGAACTACTGGGGCGGCTTCTGTCCGAACGGGATCAAACGCTCCGCCATCGCGAGCTTCCGGGAGCGTTCCCCCGATCTGCTCTGGGTGCACGACAGCAGATTGGCACTCGGAGGTGCGGCCGATATGGGGAATTTCATGCAGTATCGGCACAACGGAGCGAATATTTGCAATATACTCGCTTTCGGCGGGCACGTCACCACGATCAGGAATCCGCGTCCGGGGATCGAAGAGGGGGTGGTCAGCTCCATCTCCATCGCCCGTTATCGCCGCCCGGCATGGGTCAGTCAGGGGGGCGGGCGCGGCGCATTTACCCGCATCGGCGACGACTGAACCGCAACATCCCCCGCTCATGAAAGGAAAATCGATGAAACTCTCTCTCTCGAAACCGCTTCTCGGCCTCCTTTGTGCCGCTGCATTCACCGCTTTCGCTGATCCCGGATACGAGACGATCGGAGACAATCTGATCAAAAACGGGATGTTTGAAAAACCGTGCTGGAAACCGGGCGTTCCCCATTACTGGGAAGTTCAGCGCCCGAATACCCGCGGAGGAGAAACCGAGACGAAAATGGACAACGGCGGTTTCCTGCTCTATTTTACCGGTCCGGAGTACGTCGACCAGATCCGGATCAAGCAGAGTCTGAAACTCACTCCCGGCAAGGTGTATGAGTTCCAGTACGATTACCGTTCGGATTCCGACGCCTCGCTGAAAGCGGACGCTACGTTCTGGGGAACCGGGGTGTTCATGCGCTCCTGGTGGCAGATCCCGAGCCGGAAATGGACGACCGTGCGCGGATTGTTCGCGATGGCGGAGAATGTCAATGGAGATGTGATTCTCACGCTCCAGAATCGATCGCAGGTCAAGCTCTGGTATCGGAACATCCGCCTCCGGGAGACGAATCTTGCCGAAGAGGATATTCCGAAACAGATTCCGGCTTTCCGCATTCACTCCGTCGAGAGCGGGGATGTCTTTATTCTGCCGGGAACCGCGAAGAGAAGTGCCGAATTCATCGTCAACAATTTCTCCCCTGAGGAGCTCAAAAAATTCCGTATCGAAGCCGACTGCTTCTCCGGATCCAGGCGGGTGGTCAAATGCCGGGTCGATGGGATTCGGATCAGCATTCCCATGCACGAGATTCCGGATGGCGACTCCGTTCTTGCCGGCCGGCTGATCAGCAGAGAGGACAATGCGGTGGTCGCGATGACCACCGTCAATATCCGGCGCGTCATGAAATTGCCGAATAACGTCGATTTTTCCTCCCCCGCCGAAGTCACGCTCGCGGACGGAAAGAAATTTTTCCCGGTCGGCATCTATGCCGGGATCGGCTGGAATTTCCGCCCGGAAGAGCTTGTAAATTCCGGATTCAATGTGATTCACACTTACGCAACCAACCGACGCGATGTCGACAAGGGCGATGAACTCGGCCGCAAAAACAATCTGAAACTGCTGGACGAAGCCCGGAAACTCGGCGCGTATGTCATGATTCAGCTTCCTCACGACTACACGGAAAAATCCGGGGAAGCAGCCAAACTCCCCTCCTGGCTCGACGTCTACCGTCATCATCCGGCCGTGTTCGGATATTATGTCGATGAAACCCGTTCCATCAAGAACACGCCCTATCCGATTATCAAGGCGGCCTATGACCAGGTCAGAGCGCACGATCCCGTCCACCGCTGGTTCTCCTATGAGGGACCGGATCCGAATCTTCGCGACTGCATGGATGCGATCATCTACAATGTTTCCAATCCGAATGCGGTGAAGCTCTGCATGCTGAACCTCGGCCCGGAGAAGCCGGTCATCCACTGCTACGGACAGAAAGATTTTCAAGCTCAGAGCGCCACTTCGCTGGACTACAACCAGTCCAATTTCGTCATGCCGGTCATCTGGGGAGCGCGCGGAATTTTCTACTTCATGTACACGAATCTGACTGACCCGAAAGTCAATCCGGAGTATGCCGAGCTGCGACCGCGGGTTCTCGAAACCGCGCGCAGATTCGGAGAAATTTCTCAGTCGATCGTCGCGGGTGATCCGCTCCCGGATTGGGCGGGAAAGGTCAACACCACCGGAGAGATGGAGTACAAGGTGTTTGCCGACGGCGGAAAGAGTTACCTCTTCTGCGGCGTCGCCGACGCGGCTCAAAAGGGCGGAAGCATCCGCTTCCCGGTCCCGGCTGGCAAACAGCTCCGCGATGTGCTCAACGATCGCCCGGTTGAGGTGAAACCGATGTTTTCGCTTGAACTTCAGCCCGGACAGGCCCGGATCATCGAGGTGAAATGAGAAGGCTCTTCTGCATCCTGCTGATTCTGCTGGTGCTCGCATCGCTCGCGACCTGGTGCATGCGGCGCGAAACAAGCGAACGCCCCGTCATCGTCTGGACGGCGGGGCTGTCGCAAGATCGCGTCGAACAGGTCGCGGCGTTCCACAAGTGGATGCGGGCGAACGGTTACGTCGATGAGAAAGGCGAACTCCTCTTCACGGTCAAGCTCGAAACCGCCAGCAATCAGAGCACGCTCATTCAGGCGGTTTCCGGCATGGCGGGAGACCTCATCGATCACGTTCCCGTCAAACGATTTGCGCCAATGGG
>CALXOE010000091.1 GCA_944389935.1 uncultured Victivallis sp. | reverse complement strand
TGATAGTCCCAGAGTTAAGATGAACCTTCTGCCTCTTTTTTCATCCCGCCGAATTAAAAACTTTTGAAATTACCTCTGTCAAATAAAAACCGGGAGTCACAAATGAAAAAACACATGATCCGCTCTTTCACCCTCGTCGAGCTCCTCGTCGTGATCGCGATCATCGCGATTCTCGCCGGAATGCTGCTGCCTGCGCTGAATCAGGCGCGCGCACGCGCCAACGCGGCGACCTGCATGAACAACATGAAAGCACTCGGCGCAACGAATATGTTTTATGCGAACGACTTCAACGGCTTCGACTTCATGCTCTCCGACGAATACTGGGCCGGCTGGCATGAGCAGACCGCGTTTCTCCACTACTTCGGCTGCACGGATGCGGAAGCCCAAAACGTCCTCTACGCGAAGAATTCCGGGGCTTATGTGCCGCGTGAACGGCTCTGCCCGGAAAAACAGCTCAAGGCGAATGCCACCACCGGAAAATATCCCATCGACTCCTACGGGAAAAACTCCGCCGGCTTGAGCTGGGCGCTCGGGCTGCCCAGCTCCCTGCCCCGCTTCTCCTACATCTATATGTACTCCAGAGTCAAGAACCCCTCGGGTGTCGTTCACCATGTGGAGGGCTATTCCACTCCCGACATGTGCGGCAAATGGAACATCAGTTACGGGGAAGCCGCCAGTCCGACCGGTTATATCATCGGCACGGGAGCCCATTACATACACTCCAACCGTGCGAATGCGGTCTTCTTCGACAGGCATGTCGCAGCCATGTCCCAGCCGGAACTCTACCAGGAAAAAGTCTGGGACGCCTATGATGTGCGGTGAGCCGTGACGCGGAGAATCATCTTCCGGCCGGTCTGAACCAGGAATGCCCGATCCCGCCCTGCCCTGTGAACGTCATTGAAGTTCTGGGCGGGGCGTTTTTCATCTCCCGCTCTCCGGCTCTGACGGCTTTTCCGGAAATTCCATCGCGGAGCGGTTGAAAAACAGCGGTTTCGGAGTTATGGTAAGAGAAGTTATTCCGGAGTTCACCGTCGAGGCGGTCCGGATCACACATGCGAAACATTCCGGGGAGTATTGTTCGATGAAACGTCTGTTTCCGGCCGTCATCGGGTTCGGAGCGATTCTGCTGCTCGGCGGCTGCACAACGCCGTGGGTGACGAATACGCCGCGTTCGGCCATCGAGCAGTATCTGGTCGCCAGCACGATTGAACATGCAATCGGGAATCTGGACTTCAGCAAGTATTCCGGGAAAAAGGCGATTTTCGATTACGACTACTTCGCACCGCAGGTGGACAAGCAGTATGTGCAGGGAATCCTCGAAATGCAGGTGTCGAAATTCGATATCATCATCACCCGCAGAAACGAGGAGGCCGACATCATCATCCAGCCGCTCTGCGGCGTGCTCGGAACCGATTACAGCAAATTCCTCATTGGTACACCCGAGGTGCCGATCCCGGTACCGGATACCAGTGTTTCGTTCGCGATTCCGGAAATTCCGATCTTCAGCAAATACACCCGAATCGCCTACGGCAGGTTCGCGTTCAACATCTTTGAGGCGAAAACCCGCAAACCGCTCGAGGCTTTCTCCGGAGTCAACTCCAGCGCCTCTTACAACAACTGGATCGTTCTGCTGATTCCATTCTCCACCCATACCATGGATATGGAGAACTCGCACGATCTGAACACCCAGGTCGATTTCTTTGAATAGGACCCCGCTCCCGGCTCACTTTTTGGCCCGGGGATGCGCCTTATCGTAGACATTGCGCATTCGTTCCGCACTGATGTGCGTATAGATCTGGGTCGTGCTGAGATTTTCGTGCCCGAGCAGCTCCTGAACGCTGCGCAGATCTGCGCCGTTGTCGAGCAGATGAGTGGCAAAAGAGTGACGCAGCTTGTGCGGCGTAAAATCAGGCGGCAGACCGCCGGCGATCAGATAACTCTTCAAATTCCGCTGAAACGAGCGGGCCGTCAGCCGTTTTCCGAAACGATTCAGAAAGACCGGTCGCTCCGGCAGGCCGGTCCATCCCCGTTCGCGGCAGAGCCCCAGATAATCCTGCAACGCCGCAGCGGCGTAACGCCCGATCATGGCAAGGCGCTCTTTTTTCCCCTTGCCGCGCACTTTCGCGACACCGGACGCGAGATCGAGATCGCCGTGGTTGAGTCCGACCGCCTCGCTGATCCGGAGTCCGCCGGAATAGATCACTTCGACCATCGCACGGTCGCGTGCTGAAGCGAATTCCGCGCCCTCCTCCGTCTTCGCCAATCCCGTGGCGACGGCATTTCTCCAGTAGGCAGGGATCGCCGCCAGGAGCTGATCGATCTGACTGAGATTCATCACTTTGGGGAGCGGTCGCTCGACTTTCAACGGGGGGAGCCGGGTGAACGGGTTGTTCTCGATCCGCCCGGTCTTCTGAAGAAAACGAAAAAACGACCGCAGCGCGGAGAGTTTCCGCCGCTGCGACCGTTTGCAGTCGCCGGCCTCGAAGAGCTTCATCTGGAACGTGCGCGCCTGTTCAACATCGACGCTCATCCAGTCATCGAAGCTCTCGTCGGAATTGCGCACGAGCCGGGCAAACTCGACGATATCATGGACATAAGCCTCGACGGTGTGTTCGCTGGCATTGCGTTCGCCGCGCAGATGTCGGATATACTCCTCGAGCCGGGAACCGAGTTTCATTTGCGTTTTTTCAGGTCGGGAGAACCCGCCTTGAAAGTCGCGACGACCTTGCCGTTTTCGTCGTAGACCGTGAGCGTCTTCCCGCTGATCGAGTAGCTGCGGATCGCCCGCATCGTCTCATTGAACTTCGTCTCATAACCGAGATTCGGCCCGGCCATCAGCGTCGTGGCGCCGGGACGGAACGAGAGCGTCCCTTTCTCCTGATCGACGTCGGCCACGGTGGAGAAACGGTTCGCGCCGCTGTTTCCGTAAACCATGTTGGTCTCGTTGATCTCGAACCAGACGGGAACCGGCTCGATCAGTTTCACCGCGCCCTGGTTCTCCAGTTTCTCCGGCACCCAGACCGTATTTTTGAGCGGGGTCGAGCAGCCGCCGATCAGCATCGCCGCACAGAACGCGGCCACAGCCATCCAGATTTTATTGATTTTCATATTTCACACCTCTCATTTTCGGTTTTGCCGTGGGAAGAGAGCGGTTATTTCTCCGGATTTTTCAACTCTTCCGACCCGGCTTTGAAGATCGCAAGCGGTTTGCCGTTCTGATCGAGGAGCGTGAGAGTTTCTCCGGAAAGCTGATAACTCCGGGTCTCCTCCAACGCCTTGAGGAACGCGCTCTCATACGGCAGATTCGGCCCTGCCATACGGGTTGTCGCCGGCGGATTGAAGATGAGTTTCCCGTCCCCCGCCGTCTTGACCGAACCGATGATCTGGTTCACTCCGCCGTTGCCGGTGAGACGGTTTTCCCGGTCGATCGAGAACCAGGCCCGCACTCCGTCTCCGGTGGCAGGCGCCTGAACAGGAGATCCGGAAACCGGAATCCACACCGTCTCTTTCAGCGGGACATCCGTCACCGCACAGCCGCCGAGGAAAGCGATCACGCCGATCGCCGCACTTATGATACCGGATTTTGAGATTCTCATTGCCGCTCCTCCTGCCATATCGGTTTTCGTCCGGGGACCCCACTCCCCTTTTCACGAAGATAATATAGCAAGGCAGGCGGGTTTTGTCAAGCCTTTCCCGCCATCGGCCGGGGGTTCCAGCAGCGGCGGCCGGCTCATTCCGAAAGCATTCCGTGTTCCCGGTAATAGCTGAGGTAGAACGGATTGCGGATCCATTCGGCGGGGATTTTCCTGCCGGAAGCCTTGTATTCGTCGATCTTCTTCTGGAGTTCGC
>CALXOE010000090.1 GCA_944389935.1 uncultured Victivallis sp. | reverse complement strand
GGTAATATGTGAATCGGCATCGCGAGATACCGGCCGCTGCCGCCCTCGGCAATAACCGGTATCCTGCCGTCCGAATGCGCCCGGAACTTCGTGTAGCCCTGCTGAAGCATCCGCAGCAGGATATACTTGTTGAGCGCCAGCACCGCGCGAGGCTGAGCGCCGATCACCGTAGCCTCCAACCGCAGTTCCATATCCGGGAAGTTGTTCGGAACCACGGTGACGCCGCCCGGAACCACGTTCAGTTCGATCGCGTGAAACGGCGGGCTATCGGGAACCGCTTTCAGGAACGTGATGATCCGTTCCGGCTCGTGAATCTCAATCTGATAATCCAGCGTCTTGTCGGCAGGAATCACCTGCTTCCAATCGGGAAAGTTGCCCGGCAACGCCTTGCCCAGCCACTGGAAACCGCCGATCACGATGCGGAACAGTCGCTCGTTCCGGCTGCGCCAAAGGTGCAGCGTTCCAGCTTTTTCCGGTCGAGCGGTCAGCAGCGCCAGCGGAAACGGCAGTGTCATATCCTCCGGGATTTTCAACGGACACGGCAGATTGAGCAATTCTTTGCCGTTCGTTGCGGTCACGCCGTCGCGGGAAAGATTGATTCCGCGCAACGCAAGCCGCGCTTCACGCTGATCCACCACCGGGGCCGCCACCAGCAGTTTGCCGAAATCCGACGGCAACTCGACCGTCACCGCGTTATCCGGGACGGCCTCCATTTCCGGCCAGTTGAGCTGTTTGCCGGTCACTTCAACCTCACCGCCGCGCGTGGAACGGATCAGCTCACGCAATGCCTTGTACTCAACCGTAAAATCCTCCATTTCCTCGGCATCGCCAGCCACTTCGGCCGTGACGGATTCCACACCGTCGGTCGCAGTCAACCAGACCTGTTCCCCGACACCGAGGAACCGTACCGACCGTTGTACCTCCTCCGGCGAAGTCTGCGACACCACCTTGCCGAGCACCTTCAACGCATCCAGCAACACACTCTTCTTGATCTTCATTTTCATACCTCCATGATGTTAAAACACAACCGGCCCCGGCAGTCTTACGACCGCCGGAGCCGATAACGAACAGGATTATCCTGATTACGCAGAGGTAATATATAAGTGAAAATTCGTTGAACTACAGAACGGGAGAGTGAACCATAAAACAAACAGAAGTTTCAGAAAAAATGGTAAAAAATGCTGCCGCCGATGTATGGTAATCCGTTGGAGGGGCAACGGCAGGATGAAAGATTTAACCAGCTATACATATTATTTTGAAAAACTCATACGAAGACGATTTCTATATGTAGACAAGACCGAGTATATTTGGAAAATGATCCAGTATTCCACTGTAGTTTACTTTGCACGTATTCCAGAAAGTCAATGTGCGGAGCATCAGGTCAAAGTAAATTCAACAGGATGTACTTTCTGCCTCGTTTGAAGACTTCATCAATATCGTGGTGAGAAACGGGCTGCGGTAATTCCGTTTGATAATTTTACCAAACTTCATGGCTTACATTCTATTTATCCATTCATCATGGGGGCTGAACGGTTACCAATGGGGCTCCTAACCTCCGCCCGAAAGGATTATCGCCGCCCATCCGTCCCCGCCAAGGATGCAGCTGAGCTTATTTGGGGTAGATGAATTTCCGGGCCACTCTGCTCCATCGATCAAGCACTACCATGAAGCATATCTGGAATCATTGTAATGATCTATCAGATAACCATAAAACCAACCTATTACTTCGCTGCCGCAGTTGCTCCGAACCAGCAAGGAATAAAGGTTTTCTCTGTGGGGGACGATGTCATTCCGACAATTCACGCGATCGGATATTCGAAACACCAACCGGCCCCGTCTGTCCGACTCTTACGGCAGATCGGCGAACATCCCTCTGTAGTCGAGCTTGTCGGAGCGGAACGGCACCGCCGGGAACCCCTCTTTGTTCATGAGATTTACTCGGCAGTAGCCGGTGAACGCATAGCGCACCCGCTGCGGCTCCGGAATTTTGTTGCTGCTCAGCACAACCGTGTCGCCGTCGATCTCGGCCTCCGCCGGCGCCAGAAAGCCGGAGCGGTCACCCAGAACAAAGCCGGCCGGCGCCTTTCCGTCGCTCGTTGTCAGACCGGAGCCGATGTTGCGGAAAAAGACCCGGAGCAGCTTGCCCTCCTGCCGGAAACCGGCGAATTCCGGGCCGTCGCAGACCGTATCTCGGCCGTAAACCATATGCTCCGCCTTCCTGGCCAGCCGGAACCCGAGCGTCTGCTTGTCGCGCGGATGGATATCCGAATGGTCGCCCCGGTCAAATGAGACGATCATGCCAACCCGTTTCCGGGCGCGTGGCATCTCCGCCTGAATTTCGCGGGTGAGCGCATATGGAGAAAATTCGGCAAACGGCACCGCTTCAGCCTCGGCATCCTCCCGGCGGTTCTCCGGCGAATGTTCCTGGAACGCCGCAAGCTGGACCAGCAGAAACGGCATTTCGGGATCGTGCCAGTGCTCGCGCAGATCGTCGATCAGCATCTTGTGCAACGGATAATAGGTGAATTCACCGTTGTTGTGGCACCCCTGATACCAGATCGTGCCTCGGACGGCATAACGGAACCACGGGTTCAGCATCGCATTAAACAGCGTGGATGGATAGTTCTGTCCATTCGGACAGCGATACCCCTCAACGGACGGCACATCCGGGCGCACCGGAAAATCGGCCGGGAGAGTAAACACCGTATCGATTCGGCACTCCGGCCGAACTTTAAAGGCCAGTCCGGGCGCGGTGAATTCCAGCTCCTGAACATTGAACAGCCCGGCGCCGTAATGATCGTCCGCCACCACGGCGATGCAGTTCCGGCCAGCCCGCACACAGCGGCCCGGAATCGTGTATTTCCGCTCGGCGCTCCAGTAAGCCGGAGTCTCTACCCCGGTCGAACCGACCGCCTCTCCGTTGAAGAAGGTCACATCGACATCGTTGATGATGCCGAGCTTCAGCTCAAGCTCCCGGCCGGCAAGCTCCGCAGGCAGCTCGAAACTCAGGCGGCAGACATAACGACCGGGCCGGAGAAGAACCGCGGTCGTCCCGGGACACGGTTTCCAGCCGGAGTCGTCGAACTCCGGAGCCAGGCACTCCGGAGCGGCTTTCCCGCAGGCGTCGTCAAAACACTCGAGCCAGTTGAGCAGCGCTTTGAATTTGTCAGACGCTCTGAATGAGTTCCAGATACGCTCCTGCTCGTCCGGAGAGTCGTAAAACGGCTGCCAGTGCATCGCCTCGAATTTTTCACGGGAGATCCAGGCGGCGATGTCGGTGCCGCCCCAGGCCGTGGCGATCAGACCGATCGGAACATCAAGATCCTTCTGCAGCTGCCGGCCGAAAAAGTAACCGCAGGCCGAAAAGTCCGCCACCGTCTCCGCATTGCAGACCTGCCAGCCGAAACCGGCCTCGTCCGCCAGCGGTCCCTCCGGAGCCAGCCGGCGGGTCAGCATGGAGTTGTAAAGCCGGATCTGCGGATGATCCGCGTGCCTGAGTTCCTCTTCGGCATTCAGGGTCCGGAAAAAAGGATTCTCCGAAAAAACCGGCATCTCCATATTGGACTGGCCGGTACACATCCAGACTTCGCCGATCAGGATATCCTCCAGAACGACCGGTGCGCTCCCCGCCGCCCCGCTCACGGTCAACATATGCGGACCGCTGGCCTCCATCGCGGGGAATTCGGCGCTCCATTCGCCGTCCGGACCGGCGACGGCATTCCGGCTCCGGCCTGCAAAGGCGACTTCGACCGCTTTCCCCGGCTCCGCGGTGCCGGAAATGACGACCGGCCGTTCCCGCTGAAGAACCATGTGCGAAGTGAATACCCGGTACAATGCGAATTTCTCGGAGAGCTTCATGAACCTGTCCCTTTCCTGACATCTTCCTGAATAAAGTGAGCTTATTTCAAAAGCATTGGATTGATTCATCTTATACGTCAAAATGTTTTGACACATTCCATGTGATTACTTCTTAAAAAATTACTGTAGATCCGCCCCCCCCCTGTGCGTCCCTCCATTTGTTTGCAGGATTTGTCAGGTCCTCAATATTTGTCCGGCTTAAACACTTCGAGTCAAGGTTTATTTTGTCTTAAATTTATTTTGTAATGGAACTAAAGAACTCACAGCTTGCGGCGCGCTTTACCGGGAGAAGTGCCGTGCTTGCGCCGGTAGAGGCGGAT
>CALXOE010000089.1 GCA_944389935.1 uncultured Victivallis sp. | reverse complement strand
GGAACGGCGTCACGGGTTTTGAACGGGAATCCGAAGGTGTCCGAATCGGCCTGCCCTACATCGAGGACTGGACGTTCCGCACCGTCAAACTCCTGCCGCGCCGCCGGATCGACGTCTACGATCCCGGATTCGCCGCAGCAGCAGAAAAGGAGATCGCCAAACTGACCGCCCGGCGAAAAGAGGATCCGATGCTGATCGCCTACGCTTCGGAAAACGAAAACGGCTGGGAGTATCGCGATATCAACGAGCTGACCGCCGCCGCTCCCTCCGTCGCCTCCAAAAAGGCGCTGATCGACTTTCTGATCCGCCGCCACGGCGAAGCGGGCGCAGTTGCGCAATTCGGGCTCACGGGCGGAAGGCGGGAGATGCTGGAAAACCGGAAGATCGTCAATCTGGACCGGAAAGACATCTGCGACTTCATCGCGGAAACCTCCCGCTATTACCACCGGATTGTCCGCGATCTCTTCCGCAAATACGATCCCGAACATCTGTGGTTCGGCGCCTCTCACTGCCGCGGCCAGGCGGACGAATGGATCTACGCGGCGGCCGAATTCACCGATGCCGTGATGCTCAACGAGTATGACATCTACGCCCTGTGGACAAACCGGCTCATGCCGAAACTCCGGGAACTCGACAAACCGTTCTTCATCACCGAGTTCAGCTTTGTCTGCGACCGGCGGGGAATGCGTCACTACAATTCCGGCAACACCGTCCGCGACGAGCGGGCGCGGGGACTCTGTTACCGGCACTACACCGAACAGAAAGCGGCGGATCCGCTCTGCATCGGATTCGGCTACTTCATCTTCTTCGACCAGCCCGTGATGATGCGCAGTCTCCCGATGGGAGAGAACTTCAATTTCGGTCTGGTCGACTGCACCGACCGCCCCTATGACGAGATGATCGCTGAAGTCAAACATTCCAACGCCCGGCTGGAAGCGGTTCACGCCGGCCGGGAAACCCCATTCCGTCTCGAGAATCCGGAGAAACTTCTGTTCAGCAACCAGAAGCGGAAACTGCTCGCGGACTTTCTCCCCGATTCCAGCTCGAAATTCATAACCGTGGACAAGACCAACGCCCAGGAGTTTTTCAGCGGCTGCGAGTTCCGGCTGAAAGTCGATGAACATCTTCTGCCGCAAAACGCCGATCCGGCGGCAGGTTATCCGGTCGGGACCGCCCGCGCCGGGGACAACTCCCGGTTTCGATCGGTGAAAGCCGACTGCTACTTCTGGAACAAACACCGCGGCAGGGATTTGAATCTCTACTACGCGCTGGAAGGCTCTCCCGACAACCTGAACTTCTCCGCGCTCCCCCTGAAGTTCGAGCTCGTCCGCAAGGCCGAATTCGATCACTACATCATGCGCAACGCGCAGCCGATCCCGCCGGAAGTCCGTTATCTGAGAGTCGTGCTCAAGGCTCCCGTCCAGAGCGAGAGCTGGTCCAATCAGATCGCCGGAATCGAGATCGAACACTGACTCCCGAGAAAAAAGCGCCATCCGCGGACGGCGCTTTTTCATTTCAAAGGGTCATTTCCGGATCAATTCATAGAGCATGGTCTGCCCGAACGAATTGAACACCCGCAGCCGGGCCGCCGTGCGGTTTCCGTGCGGAGAAAGCGCCACATGCTCCAGCCGGTTTCCGGCGGTGTCGAGCGCGTAAAGCTCCAACCCCTCCCCGCCGGGCAGCAGAATCTCCGCCTCGCCCGCCGCCGCCATGTGCGGCAGCTCCCCCCAGCGCAGAATCCGGTTCATTCCGGGAGAAGAGAACTCCGCCTTGAACGCCTGCGTGTCGGTCAGGTGAAAGAGCAGAATCCGACGCGATTCCGCAAGCGGCTTCCCGTCACGGGAGAGCGCGGCGAATACCCCGCGCCCGCGCAGATTCTTCACGCTCCAGAACTCCCCGGCCCCCTCCTCCCCCGCAGGAAGCACGAACGCTTCGCACACCGGGGTGTGCACGGAAAAGGTCAACTTCCGTGTGTTGGAGAAAATCTGGCCGCCGGCGGCATCGAGCCGCCCCG
Organism: uncultured Victivallis sp.; assembly: GCA_944389935.1. Classification (GTDB taxonomy): domain Bacteria; phylum Verrucomicrobiota; class Lentisphaeria; order Victivallales; family Victivallaceae; genus Victivallis. The sequence continues at coordinate 2,378 of CALXOE010000089.1, read as the reverse complement.
TCTCCGGATCGATGAGTTCATCCGGGACCACATGCAGCGCTTTGAGCGCGGCAAAGTAATCGGCCCGTTCTTTCCGCGCGTCTAGGACCGGAAAACGGCCGTGGTCTTCCGGGAAATTGTCGCCGGTGTCGATCAACGCGACCGTCCCGGCGGGGAGTTGTTCGAGCGGATCGCCCGTTCCGTCCCCGATCACGGCACCGAGCCGAACCACCCGGCCGAGGCGATTCAGCGGCATCGGATATTCCGACCCGAACGTGAGTCCGTCCGCGCTGCCGATCACCGTTGCAAGCGCGACCGGCGCCGGTGCGACGCTCCCGGAGCGGAACAGCGCCGCTCCAAGCTGGTTCGACAACGCCTTTACGCAGTCGTTCGCGATGTTGAAATGGTTGGACACAAGCTCTTTTGTGATGTCACCGTTCCAGTGCGACCAGGCGAACTGGCAGAGCATGTTCCACCCCTGCAGCCCGGCGTAGGAGGCCATCAGCAGCGGCCCCTCGGCCCGGAAGCGGTTCGGTTTGCAGAAGTCGAACTCGGAGACACTGAACGGCCGGCCATAGAGCCGCGACAGAAACAGTTCGTCCGGCGATGTTCCGCGCCCGATCGCCGAATTCTGGCTCAGCGACGACGGAACATCGTAAGTGCCTGACGGGCCGCCCCAGTACACATGGTTGTCCACAAAATCATATCCGCTGCGCACCACCGAGAGCATCGGGCCGGAAAGCATGTTCGTATCGGAGAGAACACACTTGACCCCCTGTTCCCGCAGAAACTCCACCATCTGTCTCGACCGGCGGCGGTAAGATTCGAGCAGAAACGCGCTGTAAAGCCGTTCCCGCCCTGCCGCGTCCGCGGGTTCTTCAATCGCCCGATTTTCAAGCCACGCCCGGAACGCTTTCCGGTACTCACTCTTCACGAGTTCCGAAGCGGCGGCGGCCTTGTCGATGTTCCCCTCGTTGATGATGTTGAGCGAAACCAGCACCGGATCATCCTTGAGCGCCAGCCCGGTATGCGGGTTCACATGGTTCAGGAACGTCCGGCAATACTCTTTCCAGTTCTCGAACACCGAATCCTTGATCCAGAAGAGCCCCTTGTACTCCCCGAACGCGATCACCCGGTCCGGAAACTCCGGAATCTCCCCCCGGCCCGGCACCCGCGAAACGTAGAGATCCGTGGAAACATAAATCCCGCGCTTCTTCAGCGCCGCGATCAGATACTCGAGCTGATCCATCCGCTCCGGCTGGAGCCGGGTGCTCACCGTATCCGTGAGCGGCTCGTCGTGGTGGTGGATCCGGATCAGATTGAAGCCGCACGCCGCCATCCGGTCGGCAAACCGGTCAGCCTCTTCCCGGTTCAGATAAAACGAAGTTCCGCTGATGTTCGTTCCGTAAAAACGGACCGGCGTCTCCGGGCGGTCGCGGAAAACCAGCTGGTCGCCGCGCCGGACCAGCGGACCGTACTTCCCCGCCGGTGCGTCAAGCGTGTCGGAAAAATCGAGAATCGACCCTCTCCGAATCACCTTGTGGAACGGGATCTCCCGCCACTGCTCCCCCGCGATGATGAAGTACGGTGCCTCCTTGAGCCGCGGCAGATCCCGGCTGCTCACCGTCGCCGCGACAATCCCCCAGACCGATCGCCGCGCCGAATGGAATTCGATCCTCGCAAGTGGACGCTCCCGGAGCGGGAAACGCGACCGGAACAGCCCGACATACGCCGTGGCGTTCTCCGCCGTCCAGACCACCTCCCCGTTCGGACAGGCGGCCGGAGCCCACCAGTTGCCGACCTCACGTCCGCCGCGCACTTCAAATGTGTCTGCCGAGCCGTCCCGGTAGACGACTTTCACGCTGCCGACCTCCTGCCCCGGCCATGCGATCGCATGCAGCAGATAGAGCCGGGACCCGCAGACTTCCCCCGGGATGTCGCACACGGCCTGTTCCGGAAACCCGGGCCGCGCGCTGCCCGCGAGCATGACGCAGCTCTTCCCGCCATTCTTCTCCGGGTCGAGGATCGCAAACGGCATCCGGTCCATGAGCTGCGTTCCGGGTTTGAGCATGCGCAGATCGTTCGCCGGCCCCTGATCGGTCCAGCCGCCCTTGCCGTCCCCGGCGGTTTCGTCGGCGAAACCGGCGTTCGCGATGTCCCGCAGATCGAGCGGAACATCCTCTCCGGCGCGGCATTGCAGCGTCAGATCCAGCGTCGCATTCGTGATCTTCCCGTAACCGGGCGTCATCCGGATCCGGATGGTGTAGGTCGGCAGATTGTATGTCCGGTTGTCCTGAATGTGCAGCTCAAAATCCCCGCGCAGCGAAACCGTCCCCTCCCCCGCCGGGATCTCCAGTTCCGAGGCACGCCTCTGAACGAGCATCCCCGGTTTCTTCTCC
>CALXOE010000088.1 GCA_944389935.1 uncultured Victivallis sp. | reverse complement strand
GTACCGGAGGTTCGATCCGCGCCGGTACATCGTGCAGTTCGTGATGCTGCAGTTCTACATCAAATTGAGGGAGTACGGTTCCCTCTCGTTCAACAAGAAGGAGGACGAAAATGCGTAAACTGATTCTCACATTTGCCGCCGCCGTCGCGGTCGCGTTCATTGCCGCCGGCTGCGCGAGTACCACGACGACGATCACCGAGTTCGACGCCGAGGGCAACGTAATCAAGACGACAACGACGAGCGAGAGCGTCATCAAGACCGTCACGGACTCGACGCAAAACAAAAGCGTTTTCGCCTGGGAGGACGGCTGGGCGGCCTATCTCTCCGTGAGCTCCGGAACGCTCGAAGACCCGACTCCGCACGGAAAAATGTTTGTCGGGAAAACGAACCGCGGGGCGCTTTCGCTGCTGCCGAACCAGCAGGGGCTGCCGGGGATCGCCCGGATCATCCAGGCGACGAAGTCGGACATCTCGGCGAGCCTGACCGACGGCGTGGCGGCCACGAGCAGCGAGATCCAGACCGCCGGAAAGGAGTCCGCAAATGAGTAAATGCAAAGCCACATGCGAGGTTTACAGCCGCGTCTGCGGCTACTTCCGCCCCGTGAGCAACTGGAACAAGGGCAAGAAAGAAGAGTTCAAGGAGCGCAAGACCTACAAGGTGCAGTAACGGAATTTTTCGACCTTATATATGAATAGCCGGGCGTCGTGATGGCGTCCGGCTATTCATTTGCCTGGTAAGTGTGTAAACAGTATTTTCTATTTTGCCATCAAGGTTTACACTTTCCCTCCCTTGCAATATCTACGCGACTGTGTAAACAATTCCTCCCCCCCTGCTCAAACCGCCCCTTACAATATAGCGGACTTTCCAGGAAAAAAACGGGGTTACCCCCAGTGAATTCCGAGCAAAATTTTTATCTCGGCGGTAGTTTGAAAAGTTCCGGGGGAATCTGGTTCTTCGCCGTATTTTAATGAAATGCCTTTCCCGTTCACCGGCTCTCCTGTTGAGCGGGGGAGGACCAGACCACCCGATGCGGAATCACCCGGAGTTTCCGCGCCAGCCCCTCCTCCAGCCCGAACCGGCGGCAGAACTCCGGCATGGCATCGCTCTCCGTCGTGACCGGAACGGCATCGATCCGCGTTGCCTCCCGAAGCTCCGGCAGGCGGTTCACGGTCGCGGCGAACGGCTCGAAAAGCGTATCGCCCGCATCCCGGTCGAAAACCAGCAGCACAATCCGGTGCGGCTTCTTCCGCCATTGATCCCGGATGAGCGTCAGGGCCGCTCCGGCATCCTGAGCCGACTCCCCGTTCACCGTCACCCGGAACGGGTCCGGCGAATAATCGACACGCAGCACCTCCCCGGGCTCGAACGGTTCCACAAACAGATCCTCGTTCATGAGTCTCGTCCGCATCTTCTCCCAGTCGATCGAACGCAGCAACTCCGGGAGATTTCCGTAAATCGTGGCGTGATGGCCGAACGTTTCCTCACACATCTCGGCGATCGCGCTTTCAACGTCGCGCCCGTTGAAGACAATGCGGTATGCCGCCACGACCGTCCCCGTGCGGTCGGAACCGTGCCAGCAGTGGATCAGCAGCGATTTCGGTTCGTCCCGGATGATCCGGAGCGCTTCATACACATGCTCCTCCGTCATGCTGCCGGCATTGCACGGGACAGCGAACTCCCGGATCTTCAACCCGTTGAGCCGTCCCCGATCGGAATGAAAGTTCCGCAGATTGAGAACGCTCCGGAATCCTCGCTTCTCCAGCGCGGCGAACTCCTCGTGGTCGGGCTGCGCACTGCGGTAAATGCCGTTCACCGGATCGACCTCGTGAAAGTTGCGCGGATTCTCCCCCTCCCCCGCGAATGCGATCACCGCCGCAACCACGGAGAGTGCGACGAACAACGCCCGCTTCACCCGATTTGCCATCTTTCCCTCCCTCGTTGGAAATTCCATGTTCCGGAAAATACTCTAACACAACACGCCGTCCGTTTCAAGCCCAAAAACGAAAAAAGCGGGCGGGACATCACGCCCCGACCGCCAGAAAAATACGAATGCTCAACAGCTTAGAATGCGTTGCGGTAGATCTCGAGAATATCCGCCACGCTCGTGTCGCGCGGATTCCCGCCCGTGCAGACGTCGGCGAACGACATCTCCGCCAGTGCGGGCAGATCCTCCTCTTTCACCGAGGGCAGCTCCCGCATCTTCTGCGGAATGCCGACATCGACGGAGAGTTTGCGGACCGCATCGACCGCCGCCTTGCGCGCCTCTTCCGTGCTCATGGCGTCGACGTTCGCAACCCCCATCGCCCGCGCGATTTCGCGATACTTCTCACCGGTGGCGGGCGCGTTGTACTCCATCACGTAGGGGAGCAGCACCGCGTTGGCGATGCCGTGCGGCGTGTTGTAGAACCCGCCGAGCGAATGCGCCATCGAGTGCACGATCCCGAGTCCGACGTTCGAGAAGCCCATCCCGGCGATGTACTGGCCGAGCGCCATGCCGTCGCGCCCCTCCGGCGTATTGTTCACGGCGCCGCGCAGCGAACGGGAGATGATCTCGATCGCCTTGAGGTGCATCATGTCGGTCAGCTCCCAGGCGGCTTTCGTGATATACCCCTCGATCGCATGGGTCAGCGCATCCATGCCGGTCGCGGCGGTCAGCCCTTTCGGCATCGAAGACATCATCTCGGGGTCGATCACCGCGATGACCGGAATGTCGTGCGGATCGACGCAGACGAACTTGCGCTTTTTCTCCTCATCGGTGATGACGTAGTTGATCGTCACCTCGGCCGCGGTCCCCGCCGTGGTCGGAATCGCGATGATCGGAACGCACGGTCTGGAGGTCGCGGCACACCCCTCGAGCGAAACGACGTCGGCAAACTCCGGATTGTTGATGATGATGCCGATCGCTTTCGAGGTGTCGGTCGGCGAACCGCCGCCGATCGCAATGAGGTAATCCGCCCCCGCGGCTTTGAACGCCGCCACGCCCTGCTTCACGACGTTGACCGAGGGATTCGCCTTGACGTCGCTGAAAATCTCGTACGCGAGTCCCGCCTTGTCGAGCAGGGAGGTCACCTTGTCGGCCACATGGAACTTGATGAGATCCTTGTCGGTCACGACAAGCGCCTTGCTGAAGCCGCGCTTTTTGATCTCATCGACAATGGAAGCGACGGCCCCTGCGCCGAAATAAGAGGTCTGGTTCAGAATCATCCGGTTGATCATTTGCAAAGACTCCTTTTCTGTAAACGAAATTCAGCTCCGATAAATACAGAAACTATAGCACAAATTCCATATTTTTCCAGAGTCTCCGTGAAAAAATTCCGCACAATCGGATGCCCCCCTGCCCCGTGCCGTTTCACTAAAAATTCGGCATGTTGAGCCACTCCTGCCAGGAAACCGGATCGGTCATTTCGTAAATCTGGTCGATACGCACGGCACTGTTATGCAGCAGTGCCGACGGGATCCTCCCGCGTTCATTTCTTCCTGTATGGAGCCCTCCCCACAGAACGGCAACCACTTTCCCGTCGGCAGTGAAAATCGGGCTGCCACTGGAACCGCCCGCAGCTGGAACGCTGTGCGTGATCGAGCGATTGTATTCCGGCCCGGCGTCCTTGCCGGCGGAGTCGGTGATCTTCTTGATGTCGCCGGAAGCGTAGGAGGCTTCCGGCTTTTCGAGATCGAGTTCGTTGTTCTTCACCCCTTCCGTGGGAAATCCGGCAGAGGCGACCGGGGTCCCCGGCATCAGCGCATACAACTGCCGCCGCGATGCGATATCGAAATAGCAATCCGTCCGGCCGGCGATCTCGAAAACGGCGACATCGTATTCCCCGGTTTCCGGGCCGCCCGGATTGTAGCGGGGGTGCACCTGAACTTTTGCAATCCGGAAGCTCTTCCCGTTGCTGTGGTTCAGGCGGATCTCCATATCGCGGATCTTGATCGCACCGCTCTTGACCCAATCAATAATTTCCGCCCGCTTCTGCGCAATTCCCCGATCCCCGATCCGTTTGCGATAATCAGCCAGTGACATCCTTTGTTTCGCCGCCTCCAACCGCAAACAATTCTCTAAGTTAGGTTTTACAACTTTCTCCTCCATGCTGTTTTTCAACGCATACGCCACATGAGCGTTGGAGACGAATTTTTCAGGGGAAATCGCAAATGCAGTCCCCATTGACACGGACACCAAATTTCCGTCACTCCTTTGAAACGTAACGACGACCAGCCCGATCGCCCGCTGCTTTCTCTGATAAGCATGCGACAGAGACGCTCCCGGGGTCGACACGTCGACGTATTCGTCGTCTCCGCCCTCTTCCGCCCCTCCGTCTGTCCGGCCGATCGCGTAAATCGCCAGCACGAATCCGAGAACCGCAACGAGGCAGAAACCGGCGAAAAAGAGGGTCTTCACGGGAATTTGTGGGTAAATCGGTGTGAGATACATCAGAACCCGTCGTCAGTCAAGCGGCAATCCGGC
>CALXOE010000087.1 GCA_944389935.1 uncultured Victivallis sp. | reverse complement strand
ATTTTAAAAAACAATCAACTCAGGCTCAAATAGGGTGGTTAGAATGACGATTTCAAAGAATTATGGGACGGCACTGTCCGAAAATATGAAAAAGCGTCAATATAATCCTCAGCTCGCCCTTGTTTATTATTTCCGCGCTCCCACGCGATACAATTTCAGCCCGTTTGCAATTCAGCGAAATAAATTGTATGTGGAAATCCTGGTCAGCGGGGCAGCCAGCTATGAGGGAAAAGTATATCGACGCGGTACAGTATTCTGTCACACCCAGGGAGACATGACACTTCATGACTTTCCCAAGAACCAGCCTTATCGGGTTCTGCTGCTGCTGTTTGAGAATTATAACCGTAGAAAGTGGAATCTTCCCCATATCGGGCAGTGGCGTCACCTTGCTTCGCTGGATTCGTTTGTTCATGACGCATTGGAGGATTTTTATCTCAAGACGGACTCGGATTTGCTGTCCGAGTATCTTTTTACTTCATTGCGTCAGAACCTGCTGACTGTTCCGGATATGATGACGGATCGCAGAGCGGAATTGTCCAGGGAAATCTTTGTTGTAAGAGATAAGCTGGAACATCTGGATGAAGATATCAATTGGGAGGAGTTCTCATTGATTCGTGCTGGATACAGTCCCATTTATTTGAGAGCACTCTTCAAGGCACAGTTCAACATTTCTCCTTATCAATATCGGCTCCGTTACCGGATACAGACTGCGTGCAGACTGCTGGCTGAAAGTACGCTGACCATTCGTGAAATTTCAGGTGAAACCCGTTTCTGGAATCTGGAAACATTTTACCGCGCTTTTAAAAAGCAGACCGGCATGACTCCTGCGCAATATCGTCAGAAAAATTCCTTGCATTCATGAATCCTCCCGTCCGGACCGGGCTGGCCGGTTCCGGATGGTGTATTGATTTTTCTTAATATTCTTAAAAGTATTTATTCATTTTTGTCAATTGATAAAAGACAATTTTGCAGTATAATTAAACATTGTTTTCCATTTAACGGTTCATGGCATGTGAAGCTGAGCAGTGAATAAAATCATGACCGGGAAATGATAAAATCGAAATAGAAACAATGGACGAACACGACATGCAGTGTCGGGCACGATCTCTCAGAGAGCGGAGCGGGGGGCTCCGAAAAGTACCCGAAGTTTTACCCCGGAAGGCCCGAGATTCGTGGCCGGAGATAAAGCAACTTTTCAGGGAACATGGGAGGGCGCGGTAGATTTTATCGAATTTATGGATTCAGTGCAGATTTTCAACAATAGGAAGAGGTTGATCATTATGAAAAAACGGGGTTTCACACTTATAGAGCTTCTGGTCGTCATCGCGATCATCGCGATTCTTGCCGCCATGTTGTTGCCGGCGCTTCAAAAGGCGCGCTCTTCTGCAACGAAGACTGCCTGCGTCAATAATTTAAAACAGATCGGCGCCGCGCTTGCCATGTATGCGGGTGACCAGCAAAATTTCCCGCCTGGCGATCAGCAGGAGATGGAGGCGTATAACCTGCAGCGCTGGTATCACCGCATTCGTCCCTATCTCGGCAGCAGCGAGGTGGTGACCGATTGGGTGCGGGCGACCGAAACGGGCAGGGAGGGAGCGCTTTTCTGCAAGGCTACCGAAGTGGTTTTCGGCAATGACGGGCTTTCCAATACAGTCTCTTACGCGATGAACTCTTTTTCCACGCTTTCGCGAGATTTCGGCTTCCGTCCGTCGCGGCTCGCGTACGATCCTTCGCAATGGTGGGAGAATTACATGGTGCGGCCTGAATCCCGTTCGCCGCGCATTGCAAACAGCAAAATCATCTTTGTCAGCGAACTCGGCCATCTGAGCGACGGTTATACGCATCCGTCGATCCGCACCCGGGACAACTATTTCGGGCTCGACGGCAGCACCTCGGCCGATCTGCGTCACGGCGGCAAGAATGCACTGATGTTCGACCTGCATGTCGAATTCGTCACTCCGCCGAAAGTGGCGGAGGGGCTTTATCTGTACTGATCGTGAAAGTAGTTTCGTCATGCATTTGATTTCTCCTGCTCTGAAGGTTCTCCTGTATGGGAAACGGGCCGTGGCCGGACAGATCGTCACCGCCCTGATCGCCGGTTCCGCGCTGTTCGCAGCCGCCGGCGAACCGGTCGTCCTGAAGAATTTCACCGACTCCGCGCGCTGCACGCTGAAGAAGCCGTTCGCTTCCCTGTCGGCGGACGGCGTGACGCTGCGGATCGACACGACGGCAAGCGAAAACGAGTGGAATCCGGTTTTCCTGACCAATCCCGGCGTGCTGAAACCGTCCACCGCCTACGTCGCGACCTTCCGCTGCCGGGTGGAAGAGCCCGATATGAATGCGAAGTGCCTGTGTTTTCTCTGCCGTCCTGTTTCCGCCGAGGGTTCTGCGCTTGATACGATGTGGGAACAAGGCGGCGGCAGCGCCTCTTTCCGGCCGGTCAGGATCAAATTTCGCACCGGGAACGCCGCGGACTATGCGTTCCAGATCCATACCCACCGGAAGCTGAAGGGGGAAATCACCGATTTCCGGCTGGTCGAAGGGCTCGGCGAAGATTACTACCCTGCGACGCCGGACGCCGCCCCCTGCACGGATTCGCCGGGACCGCTGCCGACCGGGGCGAAGGAGTTTTCGGTCCATCCGCCGTCGAATCCGGGCGGCGCCGTCGTCGAAGCGGCCGCCTTCGGCCTCTCCGCCGACGCGGCCGACAACGTCGATGCGCTGAACCGCGCCCTCGAATACTGCCGGGAAACCGGGGCGGCGAAACTGGCCGTCGCTCCCGGAACCTACCGGATGACCGCCGACCGGCCGGTCAGGCTCGAACGGATGCGGGATTTCATCTTCGACGGCGGCGGCGCGACATTCGTCTGGCACAAGAAACGCGAAGCGAATTTCCAGCTCGACGGCTGCGAGCGGGTCGTCATGCGCAATTTCAAAATGGACTGGGAGTGGGAGAAGGACCCGCTGGCCAGCCTGGTCGAAGTCGTCGACGCCTCCGACAGTCGCGTCGACTTCCGCTTCTGCGAATATGAGACGTTTCCGCGCCGCGATGTGCGGGTCATCGTCGTTTCCAGCTACGACCCGGCCACGAAATCGGTCGGAATCGAAGGAGGCTTCGACTGCTTTGCAGAACAGAAAGGTGTCGAAACGGAGTGGCTTTCGGAGAATGTGCTTCGGATGCACGGTAAAAACTTGCCGCTTTTCCGCAAGGGGCAACTTTTCCGCATGCAGCACTACTACTACGACATGGACGGTTTCGTCATGAGCGACAACCGCCACCTGACGCTTGAAGATATCGATGTTTACTCCTGCGCCGGAAGTGCTTTTGTGATCAGCGGCCTCCAGCAGTACTGGGAATTCCGGAGAGTCAACATCGCCGCGCCGGCCGGAGTGCCGCGCCGGCTCATCACCTGTGCGGGCGATCACTGTCACATCAGGCGTTCGCGCGGATTCTTCAAGATGGAGGATTGCGAATTCAGCCTCGGCGCGGACGACTGCCTGAATGCGCACGATACCTCCGGTTACGCCGAAAAATCCGGCACGCACTCGGTTACGACGCGGAACGTCACATCCATCGACACCTTCCGCCCCGGCGCGCCGGTTGAACTCCGTCACGGCGACTACTCCCCGACCGGCTTCCGTTCCGCGGTCAAATCGGTCCGCCCCGTCGATGCGGAAAAGGGGATGCACGAGATCACCTTCGAAGACCCGGTTCCGGAGCCGGTCGATTGCGGCTTCATCCTGTTCAACTGGACCTACGACACACGGAACATCATCGTGCGGAACTGCTTCTTCCACGACAACCGTGCGCGCGGCATCCTGCTGCTCGGACGCGACATCACGCTCGAAAACAACCATTTCCGGCACAACGACATGGGAGCGGTCAAAATCGAAACCGGTTATACCTTCAATCTGTGGAGCGAAGGGTACGGCGCGGACAACATCGTCGTGCGGAATAACCGCTTCGACAGCGTGAATCCGCGCGGCGCCGGCAACGACGGCAAGGCGCGCGACATCTACATGGGCGTCTACATGGAAACCGATCCGTCGATGCGGCGGACTGACTACCCGATTCTGTCGAACATCCTGTTCGAAAACAACACGTTCAAGGACAGCTACGGGCTCGTCGCCTTCATCAGTTCGGCCGGGAACGTGACCTTCCGGAACAACACCTTCACGAATCCGACCCCGCGCCGGGACCCGCTGCCCTACCGCGCCGCGTTTTACGTGACCAACGCAACCGGAGTCAGGATCGTGAACAACCGCTATATCGCTTCGCCGAACGTGCCGAATCCCGGCGTCTACGCCGACCCCGATTCCGTAAAGGGGCTCGTCGCCGCCGGAAACACGGTCGTCAGCGAATAGTCCGGGCATTGTCCGCCGCCGGGACCTCCGGCCGCAGCAGCGGCCGGAACGTCCCGAGGCCGCTTTGCACGAGAAGCGCGATCACGGCGTCGACATTGCCGGAGTCGACCGGCAGCAGCGGTGCGATCTCCTCTCCCCGGCGGTTCTCCCCGTCGTCCCCCACCCTTTTCAGCTCTTCCGGCAGCAGGGAGGCGAGATCGAGGTGCGGCAGCTTCAGCGCCTCGATTCCGGCGCCGGCGAGGCGGCCGTCGCGGAGCGAATACAAGCGGCTCATCACCGCGCGGTCGTCGGGCTGTCGGTGCGGCTGCCCGGCGATTATCGGATCTATGTGCTCCGGTCGGACGGCAGCCGCGGCGCCGAATTGAAACCGGAACGCTCCGGCGGAGAGCTCCGGCTTTCGCTCGACAACTTCAGGGACGGGAATGCGCTTGCGTATGAACTGGTCCGGAACAGGTGAAATGCGGCGGATCCCGTCGGAAATCCGCTCTTTTTTGTATTGATTTTATATGAAATATTGTATCGGCAATTAACTTAACTTGCATATAAGACGCTTTCTGCATGAAATAATTTTGCGATATGACCGGGATT
>CALXOE010000086.1 GCA_944389935.1 uncultured Victivallis sp. | reverse complement strand
CCGGGCTCATGCAACCCGTTTCCGCGCCCGGCAGAACAAGAGAGGGGTTCGGGGGAGAGAAAGCGGCTCGCAAGAGCGCGTCTCTCCCCGTACCGAACACCCAACAAACACCCCATCGGCCGATCATTGCCCCGCAACAGAGTTTCCGCTCGGCAAGCGGCTCTCTCTCCCCGCGCCGGTCGACCGCAGCCACGTCCAACTCCGACCCGTACCCGGCACCGGCACCCTGCCGGACGCAGGGGGTGCGGGGGGCGGCGGACACGCCCCCCGCTGCCCACGACCTTGCGACGCCCGAAAAACACAGGACACGCCCCCAGCCTCCCACGACCCGGCAGCGGTCAAACTGATTCAGCCACGGCCGAATCGGAAATTCCGGTGCAGAAGCGTCTCCAGAAACCGCAGCGCACGGGGGGCGTATTCCGGTTCTTCCGGTTCGTCCGGATACTCCCAGTTCCGGCTGCCGATGCCGGTTACGGATTCCGCGACCAGACGCCTGCCGCCGGGAGGCGGACGCCGCGCCAGACGCGCCAGATGCAGAGCCTGTTCAAACAGCGCTTTCAACGCGAGAGAGTCGTCCGTATCGACCTCCACGCAGTCGAGATAGAGTGCGATATCCGCTTCCGCTTCGGAGAGAGCACTCTGTTTGATCTCTTCGCTAAGGGAGTTCCACTCCTCCCGGGCGAGATGACGGCGGAAATATCGGTCCGAGGATTCCCGCAGTTCCGTCAAAGTCACTTTCATAACGAAATCTCCTGTTGCAGAAAAAAGGGGCCGGAATTCGGAATCCGGCCCCGGTTGATCCATCAGCTGCGCAGCGCGGAGAGCGCGGCGACGCTGCCCTTGAGGTTCTTCACGCGGCAGAGGCGCGCATTCGCATTCTTGAAGAGAAAGGTCACTTCCCCGAGCGCCATGCGCTTGATGCCGTCAAATCCCTGCGGCGTCGCATCCGAATCGGTGATCGCACGCCCCTGCAGGCTCACGAGTCCGAACCCTGCCGGATCGATGATCCACGCATCCGTATCGGGCATATCCGGATCGGCCATCACGGTCATGCCGCGGCCGTTGATCTCGTTCACGATCACTGCGACGTACGCACCGCGCCGGTCGTCGGACCGGACGATCTGGAGCTGATTCTTGTACTCATTCGAGAGGACACGCGCCTGTCCCGGAGAGCAGAGAATCAGCGACGGATCGCCGCCCGCGCCGAGCACCGCCTGCGCCGCGTCGTTCACCGCCACGCTGTCGAATGCCGCCGCCGAGGCGTCGATCGCGAGTCCGTTCCCGCCGCAGCCGAAGAAGTAGAGTCCGCCCGCTTCGCCCCGGGTCGTGGCCGTCGCTTCGACCCGGCGGCCGAAGAGCGCAACACGGTTCAGGTCACGCGCAAGTTCGCTGAGCGCAAAGGCGGTCTGCTTGTTGAGCTGGTTGTCGACAGTCCCGAAAACATTGACCGCGAGCGCGCTGCCCGAGAGAATGATGTCTTTCCGGAAAATCTGCGTGCAGTTGTAGGCGGTCTGGCCGGTCAGCCCGGTTTCGTCGCCCTCGCCCGAGCTGCTGCCCTCGCGAACCGGAGTCGAGACGATCGAGAGCACGTCGTTCGCGGCGGGCAGCTCCGTGTCGGATCCGTTTGCGGCGACGAGCGTCAGCGTGAATCCCGAATCGGTCAGCGTCGCAACCTGGAAGAGCGCGGAGTCGTCTTTCACGACCACAAGCGTGCCGACCCGGAGTTTCGCGAGATCGGCGGCTGAAGCCGAGAAAGTCGTGCCGGAAAGAGTCGTCACCGTCACGCTGCGCCCGATAAGCTGGTCTTCAAGCCACTCGTGCTTCTGCTGCGTCGCGTTTTCGGCCGGGCCGAAGAGGCTGATGAAGCGGGGTTCGTCCTTGATGACGGTAGAGAGCACGTCCGAGAGATCGCGTTTCTTGTTCTGAAAGCTGTAACTGTACAACATATTTGGTTTCCTCTGGTTTTAAAGTGGTCAGTCATTGATTGCGGGGACCTCGGCAAGCAGCGAGGCGATACCGCCGGAGGCGCGTCCTCCGGAGACTGGCGGCGGAACGGGCGGCAATTCCGGCGCTCCGGGCGTGAGGTCGACACGGAAGAGCCGCGGAGAGCGTTCGCGCAGACTCTTCATGAACGGGTCGATCGCCTCCGCCGACTCCGGGTTGATATGGTTCTGTGTGCAGAGATACTCGAGGTAGTCCGCGTCCGAGAATCCCTGTTCCTGCGCGATCCGGTCGACCCGGCTGCGGAAGCCGATCCGGGCGATCTCCTGTTTTGCGGCGTCGCGTTCGGCGCCGACGTTTTTGAGGGTTTCGCGCAGTTTCGCAAGCTCCGCGTCGTATTTGCGGCGCAGCCGTTCGGGTTCGGAGAGAGCGGTCTGTTCGAGCTCTTCGAGTCTGGATTCGAGTTCGCGGTTGCGTTTCTCGAGTTCGGCGGAGTTTTCGTTTCCCGGGCGGAATCCGGCGAGCTGAGCCCGTTCTTCCGGGGTCAGCGCCTCTCCCGCCGCGGCCTTTCTGATGATCTCCATCAGCTCCATCGGCAAATCTCCTTTTTTTCAGGGATGTTTGTTTTCAGGCGCCGCCGGATGCGACCCGTGATCCGACACCATCGAACGCCTGTACATCTCTGGAAAAAATGTCAACTTTTTCCCTCAGAATCCCCGTTTTCCGCCTTGCCCCGACCGGTCTGCCCGGGCGTTTCGCTCTGGGAAAATAACAGAAAATAATCATTTATTTTCGGAAAACTATTGTTATTTTTCTTTTTTTTCATATTTTTTTACAGTCAGCTATTGACAGAAGAAGAGAAATCTGGTATAATTAAAGAACGAAACAACGAAATGCTGGATGGAAAATGCCGAGAAAAAGCAAACAAGTCAATATTCGCCTGGTGGCGGAAGAGGCGGGAGTATCGCTCGCTTCCGTCTCACGGGTGCTGAACAACCACCCCGATGTCAGCGAATCCCTGCGCCGCCAGGTCCTGGCTGTGGTCGAGAAAAACAATTTTACGCCGGACAAATCCGTGGAACGGCTGCTGCGGATCAGTGTGGTCGTGGGCGTGGGAGACATCACCGATTATGTGGCAACCATCCTGACCGGAATGGGTCTGGCGGCGAATACGGAGGGAATCGAGCTCTCCATTCAGCGGTGCAGCGGGCGACTGCCGCTGCTGCGGGCCTGCCGTCTCTGGCGCAGCAACGGAGTGGCGCTCATCAGCGGAACGGAGTGGCTCAGTGAAATTCCCGAAGTTGCGGATTCCGGAATTCCCTGCATGTTGATTGAAACTCCGCTCGAGCGGGAGAACGTCGGTTACCTCTGTCACGACTCCCGGCGGGCGATGCAGCAGATGCTCAACTATGTGCACTCTCTGGGGCATCGCCGGATCGCCTACCTCGAAGCGGATCCGCCCAACCGCAGTTATCAGAATCGCCTGGACGCTTACCGGGAGTTGATGGAGTCGATCGGGGAGTCTCCCGACGCATTCCGGATTCCGCCGTATCCGGTCGGTCACATCGATGGAATCGGACGGGACAAGGAGGCCGGGTATCAGCAGACGATGCAGCTGCTTTCCGGTTATCCCGGCGTGACGGCCATCGTCTGTGCGAACGACGAGATCGCGTTCGGCTGCTACAAGGCATGTGCCGAAAAAGGGGTGCGCATTCCGGAAGATGTCTCCGTAGTCGGGTGCGACGACCAGTCGTTCGCCCGATTCCTGTCGCCGGGACTGACGACGATCCGGCTGCCGCTCACCTACATGGGGCGGCGTGCGATTCAGTGCCTCGGGGATTTTCTGCGCGGAAACCAAACTGCTCTCCCGAAAGAACATCTGCTTCGGGAACTGGTCATCCGGAATTCCGCGGCTCCCCCTGCCAAACGAAAATAAACGGAGCAAACTGCTCCAGGCTGAAACGAAAATAATGGAATACCGGCATCAGGAACGGTTGCAACTTGAAACAGTGGAGGGAAGAATTATGAAAGGACTTCAGCATCGAGATTCCAGGTTGACCAGAAGATCTTTTACATTGATCGAATTGCTGGTTGTGATTGCGATCATCGCGATTCTGGCAAGCATGTTGCTGCCGGCATTGAACCAGGCCAGGGAAAAGGCGAAAGAGAGCACCTGCATCAACAATCTCAAACAGGTCGGTCTTGCCGCCCAGATGTACGACAGCGATAACAACGGCTGCACCCCGACCAGTTTCGCCATGCCGAATTGGGGAATGTATGTGAACTGGGGAGGAATCTGGGCGAACTTTTTCGCGGGAGGCGAGTGGAACGGCAAGGAACTTACGGAGGGAAAGACAACCGGATACGGCAATTACATCTCGTGGAATGTCGTCTCCTGTCCGAAAGCACCGCCGCATACGATCATCGGCCGGACAGTCTACGGCGGCATCGACTGGCCGTCGGACGGAGTCGGAGTACCGCAGAAAATTCTCGATTCGTTCGGAAAATTCGGGGAATATTTTCAAAACAACGGTACGCTGGGCCAGTTCGTCTACTTCAATCGCATGAAACGCCCGGGAAGAACCCCGCTCTTTGCCGACGCCTACTTTCTCGAGGGCAGCACCGAAATGTACCACCGCTTCCGGACGCACAATTACTGGTCGTGGCAGATGGGTCTGTTTGGCGAGGTCCACAACGGGCGCGGCGGGTGCGTGTTTGCCGACGGCCATGCCGGACAGACGACGGGACGGGAACTGGCAGGTTCCGAGTTGAAGTTGACCAAATATCTGGATGTAAACGGCTTTCTGCGTTCTCTCTGAGCCGCACTGCCATCTTCTGAGTGATTCACAGGCAAGTGTTTCCACAAACCGAGAAAGGAGTTTTTTTTCATTAGGAAACCGTTTCTGCTGTTTTCCGCAATGCTGCTGGCGGCCGCCGGGGCCGCGGCGGCGCCGTTGTTCGACGTCTCCCGTCCGGGAGATGTGAAGATTTCGCCGTTCTGCCCGAGCAGTGAATTCAAGGTTCGCGGTGATCGGATCGACGTTACGCTCAAAGCGGGGAAAGACCGCTGGCAGGGAGTGGTCATCACGCCGCTCAAGGAGAAATATTTCGATCTCTCTGCCGGATCAGTGGTCGCCGTTGACGTGCGCAACCGGAACCGCTATCCGATGCATTTGAATCTGGAGATCGTCAATCTTCTGCGGCCCGACAAGCCCAATGAGTTCACCCATATCTCCCCGGGGGCAGTCGCATTGATGCCCGGCGAAAAGGCGACTCTGCGCGTCCGCTACGGTCGTGCCGCCATTGTCGCCGATTGGGAGCCGAAGGGGATGAAATATCTCTTTGATGGATTCGGGCGGGCGTCGAATTGCAAATACAACCTCATTCCCGACAAGGTCGGCCAGTTGCGGCTCTGGAGCACTGCGGGAAATCAGGACATGAAGTTCGAGCTCTCCAACTTCCGGCTCGAAGATCCGCCGAAGCCGCTTCCGGAGGCGTTCAAGAGCAAAGAGGCGTTCTATCCGTTCATCGACGAGTTCGGCCAGTACAAACACGCCGACTGGCCAGGAAAACTCAAGAACGTATCCGAACT
>CALXOE010000085.1 GCA_944389935.1 uncultured Victivallis sp. | reverse complement strand
TGGAAAATTTCCAAAATCGCGTCGAAAAAACTTTGAAGAACTGTCAGAGACGGAGATTGAGAAACTGGCTGCGATTGTTGAACAGGAAATCATATCACGTAACTCAAAAAATTGAAAAACAGGCCAAAATAAGTGTTTTGACAAAAAAATAAGTGTTTCGGCACGGCGGTTTCCCTGTTTGTAACAAAAACTCCCGCGCCGCGCGCGCCGTTTTTTGCCGGACTCCGGCTTCTTTTTTACTCGGAAATCTTCAACCGGAAACCGCCCCAAAGCCCACTCCATGAAAAAATTTCAAAAAAAATCTGGAGCTCTATTGACATACGACTACGATTCCGGTATAATTATAGACAGGATCACGTAAACATGTATAGGAGCGTGGAAGATGTCGAAAATCGCCTATCAGGCCGTTTATGACGAACTTCACCGGCGGATTCG
This sequence comes from uncultured Victivallis sp., assembly GCA_944389935.1. Lineage (GTDB taxonomy): Bacteria > Verrucomicrobiota > Lentisphaeria > Victivallales > Victivallaceae > Victivallis. The sequence goes on along the minus strand of CALXOE010000085.1, from coordinate 5,525 downwards.
GGAACGGCAGCTGCTCCCCGGCGAGTTGATGCCGGGCGAAAAGCGTCTCGCCGAAGAGTACCAGGTCAGCCGCACCACCGCGCGCAAAGCGCTGCAGCTGCTCTCGGAACAGGGGTTCATCAGCAGCCGGGCGGGAATCGGCTGGGAAGTGCTGCGTTCCGTGTCAGGTCCGAAAGCTCCGCCGCGACCGTGGACGATCGGCATCGATCCGATCGTGCCCGGATGGGGCGCCTACTATCAGGAACTGCTCATGAAAGGAATTCTCGACACGGCACAGCTGGGAGGATGCCGCCTGTCGGTCCTCGACAACCGCGATCCGAAGACGCTCAACGTGAACGGCATGGACGGACTGCTGATGATGTGGACCGGAGATGAGAACTACGCCCCTTATGCTGCGTTGGCCGAAAAAGGTCTGCCGATCGTATTCATCAACCGGCAGCCGGAAAATCCGCGCTTCTCGTTTTTTTCGGTCGACTACACGCATGAGGCGTGCCGCGCGGTCGAATATCTGCTGCTGACGGGGCACAGGGAGATTCTGATGGTGACCGGCGGAGGCGCTTCGATGGCGTTGCGGGAACGCGGATATTTTCAGGCATACGCGATGCGCAATCTGACGCCGCCCGCCGGGCTGGTGCTGCGAGACCCCGAGGTGGACGAACTGGCCGATGTACTCAAAACGCGCCGACCGTCCGCCGCGTTTCTGCTGTTCGGCTGCCAGACGCCGATTTTCGCGATGGCGGCGGAACGGGCGGGATTGCGGATTCCCGGGGATATCTCTCTGATCTGTTTTGACGATATGGACAGTGTGGCGGGGGTCTCTTTCCCGGTGAGCTGCATCCGCATGCCGCTTTTCCAGATGGGGCAGGCCGCGCTGAAGCATCTGCTGCAGAGAATGGAACGGCCGGAGACCGCTCCGACTCGACAGATCGTGGGAGCGGAGCTGTGCATCAATTCCAGCTGTCGGACTCAGGGGTCGTGAATTTTCAACCGGAATGGGAAATCATGAGCATTTCAGGCAGGGAGCGGCGCCGGTCCCGGTGCAAAAAATTGCCGGAGCACGAACGCATCGGCAGCATCAACGGCGATGAAAACAACAGGAAGTTCCACAAAATCAGAGGCCAGGGGAAATGATGAGAAGAAAATTTTTTACCTTGATTGAGTTACTGATTGTGATTGCGATCATTGCGATTCTGGCTTCAATGCTGCTGCCTGCACTGCAGCAGGCGCGGGAAAGAGCGCGCACGACGAACTGTATCAACAATCTCAAACAGATCGGAACGGGAATTTCCATCTACGCGGGTGATTTCAACGGCTGGTTCCCCTACGTCCCGACCGCGAATGACAACAATTACAACACGCTTAACACGCATAAATTCCGCTATGGGAACGCGAATCACGGGATGGCGGCGGCGTTGATCGACACCGGGATCATCGCTTCCGCAAAAAGTTTTGAGTGTGCCGCGCGTTCGGCGGGCGCGCCACCGACGGAATCGGGATTCAACCGTTACAACATGTCCTGGATCACGCGGAGCTGCCCGGACTGGCTGCTGTCGAGCTACCGGTTTCTGCCGTTTCTCTGGGAGGAAGCCTATGGAAAATGGCAGGAGAATCTGACCCACAGCTATCGGTTGAACTACCCGAACCGAGCGATGGCGGCCGATGAGTTCCTCAAGTTGAACGACCAGCCGCACGCGCACGTGGTGAAGTCCAACGTGCTCTATCAGGACGGAGCGGCGTTGACCGTCGACAATCGGGCGGCGGCCACCTGGGAGACCTACACCTCCTACAATACCTTCCTCTGGTTCAAACAGTATCGGAGAAAATGATGATCGGAAGATTTGGAACATGGTGTGCGGTGTTTTTCGCCGCGGTGAGCGCGGCCGCACTGCCGCCCGTTTTTTCAGTCGGTCCGGAGGGCGGAATCAGGATCGGCGACAGCGTCGAATTTGAATGGATGGCGTATCAGAACTGGCGCCCGAGCTTTCAGAAGTCGGAGGCGATGAAACCTGCGGCGGGATTTCCGGCGATTTCACCGGAGCGTTTTGAACTGGAAGCGGAGTGGCAGCTGCTGGACGAAGTGAAGTGCCGATTCTCCGAAACGGTGGAGACCGCAGGGGAACATGCCGCCATGTGCCGGTGGAAACTGGAGTTTCCGGGTCGGGCCGGAGCGATGCTGGTATTGAACGGCGTCATTCCGGCGGCGGAACTCGGGGGACGCCGTTGCACAGTCGACGGCGAAACAATCGAACTGCCGGAACGGGCCGCCGATTTCAAGGCGCGCAAATGGAACCCGGCCGGAACGGTGGAACTGGAGACTTCCAGCAACCGGGTGGTGCTGGAGGGCGAGTTCGGTCTCGAACTGTTTTCCTCCAACGGATTCTATCGGCTGCGCATCTCGCCGAAGCGGACCGCCCAAAAGGGCAGCACCGGAGAGACGGCGGAATTGACGCTGAAGATCACCGCGGTTCCCGCAGGAATCGCCGCGGAGATCCGCGAGGCGGTCGACAAACTCGGAACACAGCGGCCGCGGGTGCTCGTCAATCAGCTCGACACGATCCGGAAAAATGCGGAGACGCCACAGGGGAAACTGCTCGCCAAACGGATCATCGGCAACGCGGAACAGCTTTTGCCGGTCCCGCCGCAGCCGAAAAAGATGATGGATCCGATGCGGATGCTCTCCACGAGTCAGCAGATTCTGGGACGGCTCACGACGCTGGCAACGGCGTGGGCTCTGACCGGTGAAAAGCGGTTTGCGGAGCGGGCGACGGCGGAACTGATCAATGCCGCCGGTTTTCCGGACTGGAATCCGCAGCACTTTCTCGACACGGCGGAGCTGACATTGGGGATGGCGCTGGCCTACGACTGGCTGTATGAGGAATTGACCCCGGAACAGCGCGACCAAATTGCCGAGGCGATCATCGAAAAGGGGCTCAAACCCGGGTTCGGCCCGAAAACGTGGTGGGTGTCGACGACCAACAACTGGAATCAGGTCTGCCACGGCGGCTTGATTGCCGGGGCGCTGGCGGTGGCCGATCGGGAACCGGAACTTGCGACGAGGATCATTCTCCGGGCGGTGGAGCGTCTGCGCTATTCGCTGGTGGCGAGTTACAGTCCGCGCGGAGCCTATCCGGAGGGGACGGGCTACTGGATTTACGCCTCGGACTTCACCGCGCTGTCGCTGGACATGCTCGACACGGCATTCGGGCGGAATTTCGGTCTGGCCGACACGCCGGGACTGTCACTGACCGGAGATTTCATTCAGGCGATGACGGGGCCGACGGGATACATGTTCAACTGCGGAGACGCGCATACGTTCCAGAAGCGCCAGTTTTCATTCGCGATGTTCAGTTTGGCAAAACGGTACAACCGGGCCGACTGGCTTGCGCCGTGGGAGAACAGCATGCTCGACGCTTACAGTCGGGAGACTCCGGTCTGGAAACTGGACGACAAGCGGCTGCTGCCGCTGGTGCTGACGGCGCTGTGCCCGACGGGGGAGGTCAAAACCGGCCCGCTCGGCTGGTTCAGTTCGGAGAGTGCCGCCGCACCGATTGCAGTGATGCGTTCGAGCTGGGATTCGGACGCGGTCTATTTCGGTCTCACGGCGGGACCGGCACGGCGCAATCACGGACATATGGATTGCGGAGCATTCATCTACGAATCCGACGGGGTGCGCTGGGCGCTGGATCTGGGGGCGCAGAACTATTCAAAACTGGAAAAAGAGTTGCACATCTGGAATATGAACCAGGACAGCGACCGTTGGAAAGTGTTCCGCTACGGGCCCGAAAGCCACAATATCGTGCGGATCGGAGGTCAACCGCCGCGGGTGAATGAGAAAGGCGTCATCACCACCGCCACCGGGAACGTGATTGAAGCGGATCTGACTGCGGTTTTTGCGGGCGGTGCGAACCGGGTGGTTCGACGAGCGGAGTTGCTCTCGGACCGCAGTTTGACGTTGACCGATACGTTGCAGGGGGTAAAACCGGGCGAAACAATCTGCTGGCAGATGTGCACCCGGACCGATGCGACGGTGCAGCCGGATGGATCTGTGCTGTTGACCCAGGGGAAAGCCTCTCTGCATCTTGAAAAGAGTGTACCGGGCGAATGGGAGATCATTCCGGAGCGGGATTTTTTGAAATCGTTCGATCAGGAGGCGGGCCGGGTGAAGATGGTGCGGTTCACGGTTGCGGCGCCCGCTTCCGGCACGGCGGAGCTGGCGGTGCGCTTTCTCCCCGGGGGTCGGTAAGCGGCATTCACTCCTCCCCGCTGAGACGGCGTTTCTTCCCTCGGATTAAATTTGACCAAAACCCGTCGAATCCACTTGAAAAAAAGCCGTTCTCATGTACACAACTTCAAACGGATACTTGGAATTTATGGAACAATTCCCGGCCGATTAACTTAAGCCGGGAATTGCTCTGCTAAAAAATCCGCACACCTCTGCCGAATCACTGAGTGTATGGCGATTGGCGGAAAAACATCTCTTTCATTCGTTTCCGAATTACTTCAGGATTTCGGGAGAAATTCCCCGCGGGAGAAGATGGGATGAAATCATTTTATTGCAAAAAAAACAAAGATACTCTTGACAAAACAATGTTTCAACGGTTTATTACACATAGAATGCATGCTAGCCAGTTATCAGGAGTCTCATTATGAAAAAGTGGTTCTTGCTTTGTTCTGCCTTGCTTTCCTTCTCATTGTTCGCGGATTCCGTAAACTTCCTTTCCAAACCGATGAAAGCCGGCAAAGCCTCGCTTGCTGAAAACGCTTATTTTATTTCCCGACTGTTGGATACAGCAAACTTTTCTCCGGAATTGAAACTGCCGGTACAGTTGGTTTACAATTCCTCCATTGAAAAGACTGGACTTTTCGGGTTTGCATGGAATTCTCCACAGCTTGAAAGTACTGCTTATTATGACAAAGACGGGGTTCTCTGGGTCACGCCCTGGGGAGAAAAGATCAAGCATTGAAATGGAGGTTATATAAATGGAAAATGAAACTTTAACACTTATTAAGACTCGCCGCAGCATTCGGTCATACAAAGAGGATCTTGTGCCCGCAGAAATGCTGAATGCTATCTTAGAGGCAGGAACTTATGCGCCCACTGGCGGCGGACGTCAGTCTCCTACTATTATCGCAATTACAGATCCAAAATACCGAAAACGAATTGCTGAATTAAATGCACAGGTGATGGGTGCTAATACAGACCCGTATTATGGAGCGCCGGTTGTTGTATTGGTATTGGCGGACGGTGCATCTAGCACATTTGTAGAGGATGGAAGTTGTGTATTAGAAAATATGATGCTGGAGGCTCATGCTCTGGGGCTGGGAACTGTATGGGTTCACAGGGAGCGGGAAATATTTGACAGCGAAGACGGTAAGGCTTTGTTGAGAGAATGGAATCTTCCAGAAACTTTGCGTGGCGTAGGTGCTATTGCGATAGGGTATCCTGCAGAGAAGCTGGATAAACCTGCAGCCCGCAAAGAGAATTATATTATTCGTATTTGATACGTTGCGAAACAAAAAGTTGG
>CALXOE010000084.1 GCA_944389935.1 uncultured Victivallis sp. | reverse complement strand
CTGAAATATAAGTTGCATCCAGAACCATCATCTTTCAACTTTTTCTTTTCCTATGGGATGGCTGTGAAATTTTTTCTCATGGATAGCCTCGTTGTCTGTCTTGCACAAAATTCGATTTATTATATATTATGGTCAGAATCTTCCGCAAAGTCAAGGCGGTTTTTCTGAAAAAGGTATGTTATCCTTTCAAAGAGGTGCGTAATCGGAGCATGAGAAAAGACGAGACGGTTTTCAGTCGGCGGGGCCGTTCGGTTCTGGGAGGGAGAAACATCGGGCGTTACCCGGTGCACGACTACCGGTTTTTCCGCGAGGCCGAACCGTTCCGGAACTGGCCGCTCTACGTCCGGAGCGCCGGGAGCGGGATCTGGATTCGGGGATGCAGCCGGGTGCGGGAGTATTCCGATTCGTTTTCCGTGGAACTTGTGACGCGCGGGGAGTTCCGGTTTTCGCAGTTCGGAGCGGAGCATCGGCTGAAAGAGGGGGAGCTCTGCCTCGTTCAGCTCGGGACCTCTTCCGAGATGTGGTGCGACACGGACGAACCGGCGGAAAAACTGTTCATCGCGCTCTCCGGACCGCTGCTGCCGGTGATGCTGCGCTCAGGCAAGCTCGATAAAATGTCGGTTTTCCGCCCGGAAGATCCCGGCTGGTTCCGCGCTCGGTTCGAGTCTGCGATGACGTTGCTCGGAACGAAGCCGGACGGATTTGCCCGGGCTGCCTCGGAACTCGCCTACGAAGTGCTGCTGGCGCTCTGGAGCGGACGCAGCCGCGAGGAGTACCCGGAGATTCTGACCCGGGTGCTCCGGTTCATGGAAGAGGAGATCTCCCGGCCGCTCGGGGTCGAGGAGATCTGCCGGAAATTCCGTCTGAGCCCGGCCGGATTGTTCCGCCTCTTCCGGAAACACATCGGGATTTCTCCGATCAACTATCTGATCCGGAGGCGGATCGAATTTGCCGAAGAGCTGCTGCTGCTCTCGACCTATTCGATCAAGGAGATCGCCGACCGGGTCGGCTACCCGAACGCCCACTATTTTTCCGGCGAATTCCGCCGCGTGACGGGGATGTCGCCGCGCGAATACCGCGGGCAGAATCCGGGAGTGTGACCATCCCGTCCCCTGTCTTGGAACGTGTTTGAGTCGTGATATGTGATGGATCGATAACCCGATAAGGAGTGCGAACGATGGTGCGGAAAACGGTCTGCGGTTTTTTCTGGTCGCTTCTGAGTGCGTTTCTGTGGGGGACGACCTATCTGGCCGGGCGGGCGCTGATGCGCGACGGCGGGGAGATCGATCCGGTGACGCTGTCGCTGATCCGGTTTTCCGGAGCGGGGGCGCTGATGCTCGCGGTCGGCGGGATTTCCGGACGGAAGATGTTCGCGTTTTCGCGTCTCGATTTCCTGCGCATGGTCTGCCAGGGAATGATCGGCATGGCGGGGATGAGTCTCTTCATTTTCTGGGGACAGCAGACCACGTCGGCGGTCAACTCCTCGATGATTATGACGGCTGTCCCGGTGCTGATTCTGCTGGGCGGATTGCTGACCGGGGAGAAGATCACCCCCGGGCAGTGGATCGGCATGACGGTCGCGACGGTCGGCTGTGGAATCGTGATCGGCGTGGTGACGCCGAAGGGCGTCCGTTTCGACGCATTCCGTCCCGGTGATCTGCTGACGTTCGGCGCTGCGGTTTGCTGGACGGTCTACACGTTGTGGGGGCGCAGGACCGTTCCGCGCGTGGGGGGATACGTCTATACGACCTGGGTGATTCTCGGCGCAGTTCCGCTTCTGGCGCTGCTCGCGCTGCTGCGCCCCGGTTCGGCGGCATTGCCGGGGGCGCTGCCGGGGTGGCTGCTGGTCGGTTACATCACGGTGTTCCCGACTGCGGTGGCGTTTTTCGCGTGGAACGAGGCGCAGCGGCTGATCGGGCTTCCGCTCCTGAACATCATGCAGTATCTGACGCCGGTGACGGTTCTGGTGCTCTCATGGCCGCTTCTGGGGGAGGGGTTTTCGCTCTTTCAGCTGGCGGGGGCGGTTCTGGTGCTGCTCGGAGTCGGCCTCGACCCCTCCTTTCTCCCGCACAGAAAACGTCCCCCGGAAAACGAGGAGCACCCGGCCTGACAATGCGCGGACATCGTTTCAAGATTCAAACTCATAAAAAAACTCCGTCCTTTCACAGGGACGGAGGTGTCAACGATGGAGAATCTTGCAATATGTATTTCAACGTATTTCCGTCGGCCCTTTGATCAAATCGAGAATGGTCCAGACAGCGGTACCTGACAAACCTAACATAACCGCCGGAATTCCCCGCACCCCCCATACGATCAGAAAGAAAAGAGCCAATACCGCAATGATGATTTTGCCAAATCCGGAACGAGTATTGCCGTCCATAAAATTATGAATGCCAATACAACCGAGAAACAATCCGACCAGTGTATAAGAAACCCGGTCAACGTTGTAACTGGGTTTGGAACCTGCAATTTGTCTGCTGACCTGGTCGAGATACTCTCCGCAGTGTTTGCATTTTTTCGCCACGGCGAGGATCTCTTCACCGCACATCGGGCAACGTTTGGTTTTTTCCGGTATGACTACCGTGAACGGCTTTCCGCATGAGGAGCAATCCACACTCATTCCGGCAAACTCTTCTTCCACCTCATAGTGATGGCCGCAATTCGGACAACTGATCTTCATAGAAAAGCGCCTCCATGCGGTTTCGATTAACGAAAATATAGCATGGAGATTTCCGGTTTTCAAGTTCACCGCCGGGTGACGGTCAGCCGTCGAGCAGGAGTGAACCCCGCCCCTCGAACAGCCGCTTCGAGCATTTCCCGCCAAGTTTCACCGCCGCATATGGAATGTAGAACTCATCGATCACCGAGTCGCAGGTGAACCGGTGCAGTCCATAACCGTCGTACGTTTCGATCTCCCCCGGAAACAATGGCGCGTTCATGGATAGTCCCACCGGCCTCCCCCCCGTTTCCACGGTCACTCGACCAGTTTCCGGTATGCCTCGAAGTAACGGCGTCCGAACTCTTTCTGGCTCTTCGCATCGAAGTGAACATTGTCCGGGTTCTGCGTCAACCCCTCCGAGGTGGCGAAACCGACTTTCGGCAGTTCCGTCGTCATTGCCCGGTGGGCGGCGTCAACCCGTTTTTTCCCCTCGCTCCACGGCTTGGCGCCGGGAAACTGGCTGAGCTGGCCGATCACGATCGGAACTTCCGGCGCATTGAGTTCCCGACGCAGAGAGGTGAGAAGCTCAAGCAGCCGGTCGTGGTAGAGTCTGCTCTGCTTTTCTCCGCAATCGGCTTCCCCCTGATGGAACAGAATCACTTTGAGCGTGCCGTCTTTCATCGCTTTCCGGGCGCGGGCAAGTGCGTCGTCATAGGGACGACTCTTCGTCTGGCTCCACATTTTACCGGGCGCCCAGCTTGAAATCGGGGAGCCGCCGCAGGCCGCCGGGATCAGTCCCACCGTGATCGCGGGGTCGCTCTCCGCGAGCTCAATCGCAAAGGTCCGGGCCGGGCCGACTCCTGCGGAGGATTTGTCGTAATGTACCGGATCGACTGCCGGAACCCATTCCCCCTCTTTGTTCTGCATGAGCACACGCGGGTGCGGAATTTTATCCTCCGGCGTGACGACTCCGCGGCCGGCCATATTTGACTGCCCTGTCAGCAGCACGAGGTAGAACTTCTCTTTCGGCGGGAGCTTGACTGGTTCGGCAGCGGTGAGAGCCGCAGCGGCGAGAACGGCAAGAGCGAGCAGGCAAAATCTTTTCATAGACCGGAAATCCTTTCTGCTGGGTGAATCCGTGTGGGAAAAAACATAGCATCCGGCGGCCGGATTGTCAATCCTCCCATGAAAAAAAACGGCTCACGCACGGCGCGCGACTCCGCTTTGCCGGAACAGTTTCCGGCAGACGATGTAGAGGTAATAGCCGTTTGCCGCGGCCGTGATCGCCCAGGTGATCGGATAGGAGAGCATCAGATTTCCCATCGTCGGGTGGACCGGAAAGACCGTGTAGACCCAGACGATCCGCAGAACGCACACTCCGATCAGTGTGATGACCGCCGGCATGACCGAGCGTCCGAGCCCGCGCAGCGCTCCGCTCATCACATCCATGATTCCGCAGAGGAAGTAGGTGGAGAAGAGAATGTTCATCCGCAGCATTCCCCAGTTGATGACCTCCGGCGTGGAGTTGTAGATCGACAGCAGGGCATGCCCGTTCAGAAAGAATCCATATCCCATGACGATGCAGACGGCCGAGGAGCAGAGCGCGCAGTAGATGATGCTGCGGCGGATCCGGTTATACTGGCCGCCGCCGAGATTCTGTCCGGCGAAGCTCACCACCGTCTGATGAAAGGCGTTCGACCCGATGTAGACGAAGCCTTCCAGACTTGCGACGGCCGTATTTCCCGCGATTGCAAGCGAACCGAAGGAGTTGACCGAGGATTGAATCGTGATGTTGGAAAGCGAGAAGAACATCCCCTGAATTCCGGCGGGCAGCCCGATCCAGAGCATCCGCTTCAGGATGACCGGGTCGATCCGGAGGTTGCGCATCCGGAAACGGCATGCATCCCGCGCATTGCGCAGGCAGCGGATCACCAGCGCTGCGGCGATTCCCTGCGACACCACGGTCGCGATCGCGACACCTGCGACGTCCATGCCGCAGACGAGGACGAAAAAGAGATTCAGCACCACGTTGACGATTCCCGCGAAGAGCAGATAGTAGAGCGGACGGCGCGTATCGCCCACTGCTCGCAGCACGGCACTCCCGAAGTTGTAGAGCATGATGAACGGCATTCCGGCAAAATAGATCCACATGTAAAGACTCGACTTGCCGATGACGTTTTCAGGCGTGGCCATGAGTCGCAGCAGCGGCGTCGCCAGACCGATTCCGATCACAGCCAGCATGATTCCGCCGAAAATTGCCATGAGGATGGCGGTGTGGACCGTCCGGCTGACGTTTTTGCGGTCTTTCGCGCCGAAGAAGTTCGCCACGAGCACGTTCGTGCCGACTGAGAGACCCATGAACACGTTCACGATGAGCGCGGTGAGCGACGAGGTCGCCCCGACCGCGGCCAGCGCCTCGTGCGAGGCAAAGCGCCCGACGACGATGAGATCCGCGGCGTTGAAAAACAGTTGAAGAAGTCCCGAGAGCATCAGGGGGACCGAAAAGAGCACGATCTGCCCGAACAGAGGCCCCCGGCACATATCGATCTGGTATTTATTTGTTCTCTGCTGCATGGCCGATCATCCTGAGGGAGGGGATCTCCCGAATATACGATCCGCTCCGCACTCCGGTTAATATATCCTCATGGTGGTGGAAAATCAAAGCCGTTTCCGGAAAAAAACGGAGGCCGCCGGTCCGGATCGACCGCAGTTCCGACCCGTCGGCAGACGAAAAAAACGCCGGATATTTGCAAAAAAAAATATTTCGCTATTGACATTGCAACCCATTTGTGGTATAATATTGATAGAGCGTGAAATCATTTGCTGGAAATCATGATTGATCGGAGCTGAATATGATTGCGAGAAAACAACATGTGACACTGTCGGATGTGGCCCGTGAGGTCGGGGTTTCCCGGGCTCTCGTCGGGAAGGTTCTCGGGTCGTGTTCCGGGAATATCCGGGTGAGCGCGGAGACCGCGCGCATGATTCGCGAAGCCGCTGAACGGCTTCATTACCAGCCGAACTTGTCTGCGCGGGTGCTGACCGGCCAGAAGAGCGGTCTTATCGGCGTTCTCATCGATGCGCAGCCGCCGGCGGTCACGTTCCGGACGCTCGCTTTCATCGATCGGTTTGCGGCGGAAAACGGTTACCGGCTTTTGATCGGGGAAGCGCACAACAGCATCGACAGTCTGTACTACCATTATTCAAACTTCATGCAGTACAATGTCGACGGCGTGATCTGCATGGCTCACGATTATCCCGGGCAGGAGGTGAAACTCCGGGAGTTGTTCCGCAATGCGGAAAACATCGTTTTCGTCGAGAAGACGATTCTGGAGAACGTCTGCTGCGTTGAAGTCGATCGCGTTGCCGCGGTGGAAGCTCTTACGTCGCTTCTGCTCGAGACCCGCAAACGGGTCGGCATCGTTCTGGAGAATCCGGTGTACCGCAGTGTACGCCAGCGGCAGGAGGGGTATCACCGGGCACTGGCGCGCGCCGGACGTGAAGACGCATCCCTGGTCTATTATCCTGCGGATGAAGAAACCTCTCTGGAGGAGACGATGCGCCTCGCTGTCGAGAAATTCATTCTTCCGGAGAAACTTGATGCGGTGATCGCACCCAATGACCTCGCCGCTTCGCACATCATTCGGGAACTGTGGCAGCGGGGAATTCGGATTCCGGAGCAGATCGCCGTGGCCGGATATGACAACGATCCGTTTGCCGAGAGTCTCTATCCGAGCCTGACCACGATCGATGACAATAATGAAGAGGTTGCAAGAAGAGCGTTTGAGCTGCTGCATGAACGGCTCACGAAAAATTCGATTCCCCGGAGGTTGTGTGTGGTTCCCCGTGTGATCCGACGGGAATCAGTATAAAATTTTTTTGCGCAATGATAGCGCGCTCTATCTAGGAAAATAATCATACTTTTGCCGATAAATTTGATCATGAAAGGAGCAAGCAGAAAAGATTTCAAAGAATAAGTTGGTATAACCGAGAATTTTTCAAAAAAAGGATGAGAAAAATGAACAGAAGAAACAACTTTACCTTGATCGAGCTCCTCGTGGTTACT
>CALXOE010000083.1 GCA_944389935.1 uncultured Victivallis sp. | reverse complement strand
GATAGTCCCAGAGTTAAGATGAACCTTCTGCCTCTTTTTTCATCCCGCCGAATTAAAAACTTTTGAAATTACCTCATTCATTAAAAAAAATGAGATTTCAGCTCAAATACCATGTATATCAATTGCAGTGCAGCGTAAAATACAAAAAAATAAATATCGTAACATGGTTACGATAGCTTCTCTTGTTGTCCTCTCGTTTTTCGCACCTTCCTCCCTACGGATTCCGCTTCCTTTAAAAATAATTAGATTAATCTAATTTCAGCACTTGACTTTTCTTTCTCTGGAAATATATTAATCATATAAAAAGCTCCCAAACCAGATGGAGTTTTTTTAACATCACAAAATTAGACAAGGCTAATAATCAGATACCACATTCATTTTTTTTGAAAGGAGAAACATCATGAAAAACCGCCAGCCGATAGTGTTCCGGGAGGGCGCTGCCCAGCCGTTGAACCTGCTGCGGAACCGGACGGAAGAGAGGAAGAACAACTCTCGCTCCTTCCGTGATCGGACGTTCACGGGATTCAACCTGACGAAGTTTCCCGTGAAAAAAAACATCATCCATCCCTTCCACTCCCAATCGCCCCGTGGTCGTTAGAAGGCCGTGGAAAAGAAAAAACGGCAGAAGAAAGCAGCTTCTCATCCCGCACTTTCTTAAATTTCCTTTCAGCCGATAATCACAACACAACACTGCGCCTCCACCGACAAGCGGCCGTCGCTTCCGGCACCGCGCCGTACGCGGTATCAGCACCCCGCTGGAAGCAGGGATGCAAAACCTTCAAGGTCGCATTTACACTTATCGAACTTCTGGTAGTAATTGCGATCATCGCGATTCTTGCATCGATGCTGCTGCCGGCGTTGAACCAGGCACGGTCACGTGGATATACCGCGTCCTGCGTATCGCGTCTCAAACAGATCGGAGCGGCTGACGCATTTTACACCTCCGACTACGGTTACTTCTGCCCCGCAGCGGAAAAAATGGCTGGAAGCGGACTCAAAGCCTGGAATGCCGTTCGCGCAACTTCGCCGTATCTCGATTACACCCGGGAGGGATACCTGACACCGTATCTGATGAGAGGAGGACTTACACAGGAGTCGATGGGATCGATCGCGAGCAATGTGTTCTTCTGCCCGGAACCGTCGCTCAAGCCTTGCTGGGACGGGCAGGATGTCACCTCGGCTTCAGCCAGCGGTTACGGGGCAAACCCGTCGATACACGGATTTGCGCTGCCGACATCCATGGGACCGATGACGATCGCTGCCACCATGATTAAGGACAGCAAAGTCAAAAAACCTTCAGCAATTGTAAGTTTCGGCGATGCGGCGGGAAAAGACGGCGGAACCTCAAGCTGGGGAACATTGTCGAGTTTCACTCTCTGCTGGTCGATCATCGCGGGAAACACCCATTTCCGCCACGCGTCACGCGCCAACATTGCCTGGGCTGACGGGCACGTATCCTCTGAGGAAGCCGGGCTGCTGCGTTCATGCGAAATCGGCAGAACCTACCGGATCGGCAGTCTTGGCAGTACGGACTCTGATCTGCGGCTCTACGATCCGGAATACAGCGACGGCGATGAAGCGCCGTCCCATCAATAATTGACTATCCAGAAGAGGAACTGCAAATATGAAACGAAAAATCATTCTTCTGATTCTTCTCTCCTGCGGAGCGGTTTTCGCCTGGTTTATCAACGGGCGGGAGAAAATCGACGAATCGCTGCTTCTGCAGGAAATACCGGTAAACTCGCCAGAGCAACAGCGAGAACTGACTTCGCTTGCGGAAAAGGTTCTCGAATTGCACCGTACGCGCGGCGAAAGAGCAATCAAACGGATTTTCGCCTATGACGATCGTGAACTCATGATGATTCAGGCCGAGACCGGAACCAATCCTTTCCGGGAGAGCATCGACCTGCTGAACCTTCACCGCAATTCCGGGCACCTCTGTGACCCGCGCCCCATGACTTTCGCCGGGAATCGATCCTCTCGAAGGTTCGTTGACGCCAGACTCGGAGAGGAGGGCTCTCGAGTGCGGTTCGAATTCATCAAACTGAAAAACGCTTACCGGTTCGGCGGCGTCCGTACCATCTGAACCATCAGAATCTTTGTTCATGCCGGGGAAAGACGCCAGAGTTGGTCTCCGGCTTTTTCTGATTTCACCTGACAAGGAAAAAACACTTCACCATGAAACCCAAAATCCGACGCCTCATTCTCTTCTGTATTCTCCTGTCGATTCTCTGTACCGTCTCCGGGGTATGGGGATACTGGAAATATGCCTCGCCGACCAGAATCGCCTTCGTGAATTATCCGGAATACGTGCTTGCCGAAGATCTCGACCAGCCCATCAATCCGGCGATTGAAGTTTCCGTCCTGCCCTGGGGGCCGGACTCCGGCGAGGAACTGCGCAATTACGACGCAATCCTTTTCTTCGGCATGGGAACCAATATTTCCGAACGCCAGCGGGCGATTCTTGACTCGCTGGAAAAGCCGATCTACCTGACCTCGACGCCGAACAACGAAACCGCGAAAAACACCATGACGCCTGAACAGCGGAAGGTCATTGCGGACTATATGCGCAACGGCGGCAAGGACAATTTCCGCAACATGCTGAATTATATCCGGCGCGAACTGGACGGCAAGCGCCTGCGGGCGGGCAAGATCGAACCCGTCAAAATCATGCCGCGCAGCGTCTTCTTCCACATCGACGAAAAAGCCGGGTTCATGACCTACAAGGAGTATCTGGATTATTACAAATCGATCGGCCGTTACCATCCGGAATCCTCCATGGTTCTGCTCTATTCCGGCAACGGCGGCGGCGACCTCGGAAAGCTCATCGAAGCGCTTGAGAAACGCAAACTCAACGTCGTGGCAATCAACGGCATGGGGCGCCTGACCGAAATGATCGAAGAGGCGAAACCGGATCTCATCATCTACCAGCCTCACGGCAGGCTCGGTTCACGCGACCCGGAGGGAGCGGTTGGAATTCTCGCGAAATACAACATTCCCCTGCTCTGCCCGATCAAGAGCGACCAGCCGTATGACGTCTATCTCAAAGACCAGCGCGGCATGGACGGCGGCATGCTCAGCCAGAGCGTGACCATGCCGGAAATCGACGGAGCCGTCGCGCCCTTCGTGCTCTCCGCCCTCTTCCGCAACGAACGGGGCCTGCTCGCCTACAAGGCGATTCCCGACCGCGTCGAACGCTTCGCCGAGCTCGTCCGCAAGATTACGGCAATGCGGCACAAGAAAAACGCCGACAAGAAAGTGGCGATCATTTACTACAAGGGACACGGGAAAAACGCGCTGACCGCCGGAGGAATCGAGGTCGGCGACTCCCTGCTGAACCTCCTGCGGCATCTGCAAAAAGCGGGTTTCAACACCGGCAACCTGCCGGAATCCACCGAAGAGCTGCTCCGCCAGATTCAGGACAACGCCGCAGTCTTCGGCGCCTACGCGAAAGGCGCGATGCAGGAGTTCATGGAAAAAGCGAAGATGGAGAAAATCTCGCGGGAGGAATATGAAGAGTGGATACGGAAAAGCATGCCCGCCGATCTTTATGAAACCGTGACGGCGCGCTACGGCGAATTCCCGGGGGAAACCTTCCGCACTCCGGACGGCAAACTTGCGCTCGGCATGCTCCGGTTCGGCAACATCGTGCTGATGCCGCAGTCCATTTCCGGCGAAGGGGAGGACACGGACAAAGTCGTGCACGGCGTGAAAATGGCCCCGCCGCATCCCTATATCGCGACCTATCTCTGGATACGGCACAAATTCGACGCCGACGCCCTGATTCATTTCGGAACGCACGGCAGTCTTGAGTTCACCCCGTGGAAGCAGGTTGCGCTCTCCAGCTACGACTGGCCGGACGTGCTCATCGGCGAAATGCCGCACTACTATCTTTACATGATGAACGACATGGGCGAGGCGCAGATTGCCAAACGCCGCAGTTACGCGGCGCTCATCAGCCATCTGACCGCACCGTTCATGTATGCCGACGGCTACGGCACGATCCGCGAGCTTGACCGCAAGATCGAAATGCGCGCACTGGTCGAGGACGCGCGGCTCAAGGAGGAGTACGGCAAGTCTATCATCGAACTGGCGAAGAAGGAGAAGTTCGACCACGAGCTCCAGTTCAGCCCGGATTTCGCCGCCGGCAAACTCAATGAAGCCGATCTGGAGCTTCTGCACAATTACCTGCACGATCTTCAGGGCGAGAAAATCAACCGCGGACTCTATGTGCTCGGACGCTCCTACACGAACGCCGAAGCGGAGGAAACCGCAAAACTCATGACGGTGGACATGGTCGCCTACGACATGTTCAAGGCGGACGTCGAAGCCGGCAAGGTCGACAGGAAGAAACGTTCCGACAGCTTCTTCTACCACAACAACTATCTGAAACCGGCGGGGGAACGGATCGACCGCGCCTTCGCCGACGTCCGCAGCGGCAGACAACTGCTGCCCTCCGTCCGGATCGTACAGGAAAAAGCGCGGAAAGCGGCGGCAGCGAAGCGGAAAGCCGAGGCACAGGCAAACCCGAAAGCTCCCTCCATGGCCAGAGCCGGCGGAATGCCGATGGGCGGCATGGGCGGCATGGGAATGGGCGTACGCCGCGCCTCCGAAGAAAATCCGCTCAAGAAATTTGCGCCGGAACTGCGAGCGGTGGAAGCGTATGAGAATCTGCTGAAATCGACGCCGGCGGAACTCGACGCATTCGTCAACGCGCTCTCCGGCGGCTATCTCTATCCGTCGCCGGGCAATGACCCGATCGGCAATCCGGAAGCCGTTCCGACCGGCCGCAATCTCTACGGCATCGACCCGGAACGCACTCCGACGCCGGAAAGTTTCGCAGTCGGGAAGCAGCTTGCCGAGGAACTGATCGCGCAGAAACGCAAATCGACCGGAAAATATCCGAAAAAGGTGTCGTTCACAGTCTGGGGCGGCGAATTCATCAACACCCACGGCTCGGATATCGGTGAAATCTTCTACCTGCTCGGCGTCGAGCCCGTCTGGGACGCGCGCGGCAGAGTGCAGGATGTCCGCCTGATCCCGCTTTCCGAACTCGGTCGCCCGCGTATTGACGTGGTCATACAGACCTCGGTTCAATTCCGTGGTGCCGCCACAAGCCGCATGCGGCTCATCGACCGCGCGATCCGACTCGCGGCTGCCGATAAATCCGGCGAATACGCGAACTATGTCGCCGAAGGAACCGTCGCCGCCGCCCGCGCCCTGATCGAAAGCGGTTTCTCTCCGGAACAGGCGAAACAGCTTGCGAATGCCCGCATCTTCGGCGGAGGCAACGGTGAAGATAACGGCCCCGGAGTCGGCGATACCGTCAAAGCTGGAGACCGCTGGGACGATCCCGCGGCTGTCGCCGAAGCATTCATCCGCAGCCGTGGTACGCTCTATACGGAAGAACATTGGGGAGTGAATGTTCCAGGCGTTTACCGCGCCGCACTGCAGAACACCGATACAGTCGTGCAGTCCCGCTCTTCGAGCGCATGGGGGCCGCTCTCCCTTGACCACGTATATGAGTTCACCGGAGGTGCGAATCTTGCGATCCGCCACATTACCGGGAAAGAACCGGAGGTCTATTTCAATGACCTGCGAACACCCGGCCGGGCAAAGGTTCAGACCGGCGCCCAGGCAGTCATGAGTGAGGCACGCACTACTGTTCTGAACCCGAAATACATTCGCGAAATGATGGAGGAGGGCCCTACAGGTGCGAACACCTTTGCCGCCTACTTCAGCAACACCTACGGCTGGGAAGTCACCAAGCCGGACATGATTCAGGATTATCTCTGGGAAGAGTATAAGAAGGTCTATGTCGATGACAGCCTGAAACTGGGCGTGAAGGAGTATTTTGAGAAGAAAAATCCGTATGCCTATCAGGAAATGACGGCGATCATGCTGGAAACGATCCGGAAAGGCTACTGGAAAGCCGATGACGAGACAATCAGGCAGATCGCACAACTTCATGCCGGGCTCGTCGAAAAATACTCCCCGGGCTGCAGCGGTTTTGTCTGCAACAATCAGAAACTCCGGGAGATGATCGCCCGGAACCTCAGCGACGATCCGCAGGCGGCAGCCGCCTATCAGGAGGCGATTCGCCGGATACGCGAAGTTCCCGCAAAGGAAAACGAAAACGTCGAAGGACAGATCCTCAAAGAAGAGCAGATCGATCCGGAACGACGCTCCGTACAACCTGACGGAATCGCCGGAAAGATCGTCATCGGAGCGATCATTCTGATCGCACTCCTTGCGGTATTCCTCGGCAGTCGCCGCAGACGTAAACGGCTCTGAAGCCGGGGGACGACACAATAGGAGGATCCTTCCCGTGAACCTGGAACAGGACTATTTTCCGGCAAGTCCGCGCAGGACTTTGCGCTCCTCTGAATCGGGCTTTCCGGCGAGACGCTCAGCAATACGCGCGCGAAATGATTCGAAACGGTTCTCCTCGAGAATCCGGTGCGGACAGTATTTGCCGCTCCAATCCTGATGCATGCGCAAATCCGCCGCCGTCAGTTTGAAGTGACGCAGGAGCGCGCAGGCCAGAATCTCCGCATTCTCCTCGCTGCGGCGGTACTGCCAGTCCGCCGGGCCGCGGCACTGGCTGCGGCAGATCTCGATGCCGAAGCTCTGCGTATTGCCGGGCCCCTCGGCGCCGTCTCCTGCGTGCCAGCCGTGGATGTCGAGAGGCAGAATCTGAACCGCCTCGCGCTCATCCACCGCGAAGTGGAACGAAACGCTCGCGTTGTCCCGCCGGGAATCAACCCGGTCGCGCTCCTGCCGGGCGGAAAACGGTTCGGCGGTGTTGTGGATCGTCACATACTTCACCGCCTCAAACCTTCCCGGCAGCTTGTAGCGCCGGTTGTAGTCGTTGTCCTCAATAAGCGCCCGCACAAATGAGAGCGACCGTCTGCCGCGGTCCTCCGGTTCCGGCCCGGCGATGTTCTTCCGGAACCAGGCGGCTTTTCCAGGCTCCGGCACGTAGCAGCGCGGAATCTGGATTCCCTTTTTTTGAGCGTAAGCGCCCAGCCAGCTCCATGGTGATGGTGGATCGAGGGGAGATTTTCGAAAGGGGAAATGGCCACAAAATGAATGCCGTCAGACGACGAT
>CALXOE010000082.1 GCA_944389935.1 uncultured Victivallis sp. | reverse complement strand
CCGAGTGTCGCAGAAGACTTTGAAGTGCATAGATTCTCATATTGCATTCGCAACCGGATAACCTCAGCTGTATATTAAGAGAAAAATACAGCAGCCAAATTGTTGGATAATGTCCCAAATTTTGTGATGGGATGTGTTGTTTGACAAGGTTGCATCTGCCTTTTATTTTGAGTAACTCAAAATCTCAACATAAAGGGAATGCAGATGCAAGGTAAAATTAGCATGGACTTGTCGTTTTGTCAATCGGAGAATGGCTTTTCTTTGGACGAACTTGTAACAAAGTTGGCAGAAGTGTATGACCGCAAGGCCTTCGCCGAACTGCTGAAGATGATTTTGCAGATGGTTCAGGAGCTCCTGATGTATCGAATCTTTCATGGCGAAACAGATGCGTTGAAGTGTTGCGATAGTGGTCATCTTCGTCAGAACGGCAGCTTTGAGCGTCGCATTCGAACCAGCTTGGGGGAGTTCAAAATGAGGTTCTGGCGCGTGAGTTGTTCTGCGTGCGGAAAAAGCTTTTCGCCTTTGCAGCGCTTCATTCACTTGGGGCGTTATCAGACGAAAACCAATGAACTGGAACAGCTGATTGTTGAAGCAGCGAGCGAGACGAATTATCGGCGTGCCGTTCAGGAATTGGCACGTGACGGAAAACTGCCTGTGTCGTTTCATACTGCGCATGGCTGGGTGTTGCGAACGGATTGTGATGAAATCGACATATCCAGGCGGGTAATCGGTTCCGCACCGATTCAGATTATGCCGGATGGGACCGGATTCAAGGGCGGAGGTCGAAATGGCGAAGCTCGCAAAGGAGATTTGAAGGTGGTGATCGGCATTACGCAATCGGGAAAGATATTTCCATTAGGGGCATGCGCGGGAGCCCGTTGGGAGGACATCAACCAGCAATGGAAAGAGCAAGAAATGAAGTTTCCTGATGGTAGTATTTTGATTTGTGATGGCGAACTTGGGCTGTCCGAAGCATTTGCCGAATACGCCTCGGAGCAACAACGTTGCCATTGGCACATCAATCGGGATTTGTATTATGCGATGTACCAGGACGGCGGACGCAAGGCAGATTCCAAATCGATTCAGGAGGCTTTAGCTGGAGCATTGGCGATCGAATTGCCGCAGGAAGATTTCAAATATGTGTCTGAGAAAGAGAAAGACGATATTGAGGAACGAATGGAGAAAACTGAAACGGCCATAGATCAGCTGATCTGGGTGTATTATAGTGCAGCAGTGTTAATAATGCAAGGTGATTCACGTAAAAAAAACAATAATTTTTTCCAGATTGTCGAATTCTGCGGAAATCGAAGAAAATCCGCATGGAGATTGAAGGTTTTCGGCGGGAAATGTTTTATGATATTATATTCAGAAGGCGAACCAACTCAATTCACAGGAGCGATTTACTCATGGAAATGTATCAGGAGGCGGCCCGGAGTATTCCAGTAAAAGGCAGTTATGACGTCATCGTCGCCGGAGGCGGCCCGGCCGGAGTCGCCGCGGCGCTGGGGGCGGCACGGAGCGGAGCGTCGACGTTGATCGTCGAAGAGACGAATTGTTTCGGCGGCATGATTACCTCCGGGTTGATGTCGCACTGGACCGGCGGGACCGATTCGCTGGTGATGCATGAAATTCAGGCGCGTTGCCGCAGGAGTCCGTGGGAGTGCGAAGTGCTCGATGAAGAAAATACGCTGGTCATCAATCATGAACAAGCCAAGCTGGCGATCTTCGATCTTCTGGAGGGGGCGGGGGTGAAGATGCGCCTTCACACCCGCTGCTGTGATGTGATCTGCGCGGGGGAGGCGGTCACCGGAATCGTCACCGAGAGCAAATCCGGCCGCGAAGCGTGGCGCTGCCGGGTTTTGATCGATTGTTCTGGTGACGGCGACCTTGCCGTCCGGGCCGGTGCGGAGTTTCGCGTCGGCCGCGAAGGGGACGGGAAAATGCAGCCGGTGACGTTGATGTTCAAGATCGGCGGGGTCGATTTTGACCGGGCGGTGTTCCCGGGTTCATTTGAGACGCTCGTCGACACGCCGAAGGGGGAGCTCCAGGCTCTCGCGCGCAAATTATTGCCGCCGCCGGCCGGACATGTGCTGCTCTACCGCTCGACGATGCGCGGCGAGGTGACGGTCAACATGACCAATCTGACCGATGTGGACGGCAGCAACGCCGACGATCTGACTCGGGCGGAGATCGTCTGTCACCGGCAGATCCCGGCGATCGTGGCGTTTCTGCGCGAATATGTGCCGGGATACGAATCGTGTTTCTGGCTCAAGACCGCCGAGGTGGTCGGTGTGCGTGAGACGCGCCATTTTCTTACGGAATACGAATTGACCGCCGACGATATTCTTGAGGCGCGCCGGTTCCCGGACTTGATTGCGACGAAGAACATCTTCAACTTCGACATTCACAACGTCGAAGGGGCGGGGCTGGATGCGAATGGAGTCCAGAAGCATTTTCATTCCGCCGGAGATTATTCGATTCCCTACGGCTGCTGCGTGCCGCAAAAGGTGGAGAATCTGCTGCTCGCCGGTCGGAGCATCGGCGGTTCGCACAAGGCGCATTCCAATTTCCGCGTCATGCCGATCTGCGCCAATATCGGACTTGGAGCCGGGGTGGCGGCGGCGGTCGCCGTCCGGAACGGAACGTCCGTCCGTGAGGTGGATCTTGAAGCGGTTCACGCCCGGCTCAATGCGATGGGCGTCACGCAGGATTGATGGTTTCCACCCGCCCGGTCGGAACGCCGTTTCCTCTCCGGATGGCAGGTAGAGCGGCGTGTTCCTTAAGGTGCCTGCGGTATTCGCGTGGAGCCATTCCGGTGCGGCGCCGGAACGCCCGCGAAAAATGGCAGCTGTCGCTGAAACCGAGCTGCCGGGCGATTTCGCCGATGGAGAGCTTCGGCTCCTTCAACAGCGAACACGCCCGGCGAATCTTCAATGCGGCGATATATTCGAATGCGGAACTTCCCGTCCACTTCCGGAAGGCGGCGGAGAAGGTGGAGTCGCTCATTCCCGCCAGGCGTGCGAGTTGCCGGAGTGACAGTTCTCCATGCAGGTGGCGTTCGATGTAAGTGAGAATTCTGGATGCGGTCTGCGGTTGTCCGGGCGGCGGTGCCGTAATTTGTGCAAACTCCTGTTGTCGGATCAGTTCGACCATGAATTCGCCGAAGAGGCAGCGTGCCAGCCATTGCGCTCCCCGGCGGCGGCTGTGCAGTTCGTCGGTCATGCGTTCCGCCAGCGTGGTCAGATGATCGATTTTGTCAGGGGAGAGAAACACGACTTGAGGGTGTTCACGGTTTTTCCGCCATTTCGCAATGATTGCTGCAAGTTCGGGGACGGTTGCGAAAAATTCCGGCTCGAAGAGAATATTGTAGAATTCACACTCCGGATCCAGAAGGTAGCTGTGTACATCCTCCGGAGTGATGATGTAAAGATCTCCACGCAGCACCGGGTATGCGGCGCCGTTGATCCGGCAGACGCCGGAGCCGCGCGTAACGAACATCACTTCCATGCAGTCGTGCCGGTGTTCGTCGTTTTTTCTGAACTGAAGATTGCCGGCGTCGAATTTCACCTGCCAGACTGCCAGCGGTAACTCTTCTGTTCCATAATCGAGCAGTTTATAGAGATGCATTTCTCCGTATTTCCCGTTTCTCCGGTCGGTCGGTTGGTTTCAATATACACCGCCGGAGGAGTCCCTGCCACAGAAGTGTTGAAAAAAAATTGTTCCGGGCTGAAATTTCGGTGGATCGGGCAGGTTTTCTTCCGGTTGTCATGATATACTTTATTATAATTTCAAAATTCCATGATTTCAGGATGAAGAAGGGACGGAAAATGGATTATGAAGAATATTTCGACCGGGTATACGGCTGCTGGCTTGGCAAATGCATCTGCGGATCGATCGGAGCGCCGCTGGAAGGTTGCAAACAGCTTTTTCATTATCAGTTCGATCCGGCTTTCTGGCGGATCTCGCTGCCGAATGACGATCTTGAACTGCAGATTCTGTGGCTCAACGTGATTGAAGAAATCGGACTGGATTTCGACGCCGATGATCTTGCCGCCGCGTTTCTCGCCCACGTGCCCTACAACCCCGGAGAATACGCCTATTTCAAGCGCAATTACCGGCGCGGCATTCACCCGCCGACGTCCGGCATTTACAATAATCATTATTACCATGAGGGCATGGGCTGCTGCATTCGCGCCGAGATCTGGGCGTGCCTTGCGGCGGGCGATCCGGAACTGGCCGCGCGCATCTGCCGGGCGGATGGTCAGATCGACCATTCGGCGGAATCGATTTATTCGGAATCGTTCATCGCCGCGATGGAGGCGGCAGCCTTTGTCGAACGCGATCTGGATCAATTGATTGCGGCGGGACTCGCGGAAATTCCGGCGGAGTCGAAACTGGCCGGGCTGGTTCGCCGGGTTTCCGCCTGGTGCGAGGAAGAGGAGGATTGGCGGAAAATCCGGGAGATGGTGTTGCGTCATTATGGACATCCGGATTGCACGAATATGTTTCAGAATATCGGCATCACGCTGACGGCATTGAAAAAAAGCGGCGGCGACCTTGAAAAGGCGACGCTGATTGCGCTGAACAGCGGATATGATACCGACTGCACCTGCGGGATTGCCGGAGCGGTTCTGGGAATTATCTCCGGAGCGGAGAAATTGCAGCGCCATTACGGCATTCAGGACACAGGTTTCGTCACCGGGTTTGAATTGAATCGACCTTCGAACCGGATTGAACAGCTTGCACGTGACGTCGCCCGGCTGGTTGATGAGGCGGGACGTTTCTGGAATCGTTCGCTCAAGGTGACCGGCCTGCCGCCGGAAGTGGCGGAATTCCGTCTGCCGAAACGGAAACGCGCATTCCGTTTTCAAGTGGAATATGATGCATTGCCGGTGATCGCGGCCGGCGGAAGCGCCTCCTGCAGGATCCTGATCGAAAATCTGACCGATGCGGAATTTCGCGGCACGGCGCGACTGGTTTCGGATTCTCTGACGCTGGAATACGATCCGGAAGTTGTCATTCCCGCAGGATGCGTTGCCGTTGTCGTGGTCGCGGTGCGCCACGGCAATCCGGCGGCGGTGGCGGACACCAATCTGGTTCGAATGGAGCTCGGCGGAGAGAAATATGAATTCGGCTTTGCCGCGGCGGTTCCGTATCGGGTTTACGGTCCGTGTTTCGGGAATTTCGACGAGATTGGACAGGTGGATCTCTTCGGGGTGCATTACGATTATTTTCTGCCGCAGGGGGAGTTCATCAACCGTGCGACGGCGATCCGCAATTATCACTTGAACTCCCACGCCGGCTTGGAATTGGCATTGCCGGACGAAGCTGAAATCATTTCAGGCAAGGGCGTTCGGGTACCGGACGGGCGGATTGCCGCGCCGGACGATCTCATTCCGGTTGATTCGGCCTTCGGTTGCAGCGGTCCTGCGGTATTCTATCTGGTTTCGGAGTTTGAAACGCCGATCGACATGGAAATTCTGATCAGCGTCGGTCACTCCGGCCCGATGGTTTTCTGGCTCGACGGCCGGGAATTGGTACGCACCCGGCAGGAGACGTGGCGCACGCCGGAAAATCTCAACCTCGACGAGTTGAAACTTCCGGCCGGCCGGCACCGCGCGGTATTCAAGGTGGTTCGCCAGGGCGAAAAAGTCACGTTGAGCATCAACTACAAAAACAGTTTCCGGCCCGGCGAACAGGGAAACGCGCACTGTACGAATTTCACCTTTCTTGTTTAGTTCTGTTAAAATTCTCCGGTGATCGCAGCCAATGCCGGAACCGGGCTCTGAAGGTTGATGTAATCAACTTCTCCTTCGTCGTTTCGCGATGCGGCGTAAAAATCGATGGACGCGATCGTTTTATCGGGGTGCGGATTCTGCCATTTGGCCACGTAAAATCCGATTTCGTGACCATCTGCGCCGATGCGTCGGATTCCGACCGGCGCCTCCGGAAGATTTTTCGGCATCCACCAGTCGGCGATGTTTTTCCCGCCGGTGAGCGGATAATCGACGCTGGAGCCGTCCGAGTAACGGATACGGTAATACCCGCAGAGAGAGTTGTTTCCCCATCCGGCGGTATGCAGAAAATAGAGCGCCTTGAATTTCCGGTTCACCCGGATGTCCCGGATCGATCCGGGAAATTCGGGACGTTTTTCACCGCGGACAATCAAACACGATGGGCTTGGGAAAAACGATCCTCATGGGAACCTGTATTTTCTACGAGTTCTTAGTGGCGAATAAATTCCCGAAGGATCCGCATTTTTGCCACAACGCACTGGTGTTTGCTCCGGATAAAACCGTTCTGCAATCGCTGAAAGAAATTCAAACCTTCGACAAAAGCAAGGTTGTTCCTCCGGAATATGTTTCCTGGCTTGATGCCAATTTGAAGTTTGCGTTTCTCGACGATGCGGCGCTTTCTTTGCAGATATTGGAAAATTCGGAATATAACATCATCATCTCCAATACCCAGAAGATTATCCTGAAACAATCTCACAAGGAAAAAACAGCAGTCGATGAGCTCTTCTCGGCCGATAACACCTATGTCCGAGTCGAAAAAGAAGGAGCAGAAAATTCCTCGACGGCTGGTTTCGAGGATCTCTATAACTTCGACACGGAAGTGGAAACCGAAGAAGAGTTGATTGCAAACCAGCGTTTTGAAATGCTGAAACGTCTGAACAATCTGGGGATCTATGTTGATGAAGCACACCATGCGTTCGGAGATAAACTGGAAAAAGACTTTGCAGAAAAAGGTTCGACCAGTTTACGCAAAACGATTAACGAGCTGGCGGCCTGTTTGAGAAACGCGGGATCAAGCGTGGTTGCCTGTTATAACTATACCGGAACCCCGTATGTGAAAAACATGCTGTTGCCGGAGGTTTATGCATATAGCTTGAAGGACGCTATTGACAAGTATGCGCCCAGTGAGGGCCATCTGGATTTGAGTCAGACAGTGTGGTATGTTCTTCCACAAACCGGAATAATGGGAGGACGGCATGGGACGCGAAGGACGAGATTATTGGGAGGCGCAACTGTCAGAATATTGGGACAGCGGCTTGACGATTCAAGAATACAGCGAACTGAAGGAACTTCCTTACGAAAGCACCCGCCGCTGGATCCGAGTGTTGCAAAAGACTTTGAAGTGCATAGATTCTCATATTGCATTCGCAACCAGCTAACTCCAACTGTATATTATTGCAAAAAGGAGAAGCCAAATTGTTGATGGAGCGATTACAATATGAACAGTAAACAGGTCAATGAAACAGTCAATAAACTGTTTTCGTTC
>CALXOE010000081.1 GCA_944389935.1 uncultured Victivallis sp. | reverse complement strand
AATCCCCATACACCGCGTCCCAGTTCAAGAAAGCTGATTACGCGGCAAGCACGTAATCAATCCTGATTCCTTTATTTATTATGACATATTCTTGTAACAATGTCAAGAGCAGAATCGTTATTTTCCGTAAAAAACAGAACTTTTTGAACACAAAACAAACAATTTCACCAAATCAAAAGATGATAAAATCTTAAAAAATAAATCTGTGACCTAGTTACAAAACCATCTACCCTTCTCCCCCCGGAGCCCACAGCCGGAAAACAAAAAAATCCCCCGCCGCTGGAAACGGGGGAAAATGGGAGAAACTCCGATCTCCGGTTCAGCCTTTCACGCCGCCAAGCGTGATACCCTTGACGATGAACTGCTGTCCGCAGAGAAACAGAATCACCAGCGGTATGATGTTCATCACACTCGCCGCCATGATGAGATTGGTCTGCCGCCCGTACATGCTGTCGAAGAAAAGCATGCCGACCGGCAGCGTCCGAAGCGTCTCGCTCTTGATCATGACCAGCGGCCAGAAGAACGAACCGTAATTCCCCATGAAAGTGAAAATCGCCAGCGTGACCAGCGCCGGTTTCGACAGCGGCAGAATCACATGCCGGAAAATCTGAAACCGCGTCGCTCCGTCGATCTCCGCCGCCTCCTCCAGCGCCGGCGGCAACCCGAGCATGAACTGCCGCAGCAGAAACGTCCCGAACGCCGAAAACGCCGCAGGAACGATCAGGCCGAGATACGAGTCGAGCAGCTGCAGTTTCACCATCAGCAGGTAGTTCGGAATCATCGTCACCACCCCCGGAATCATCAGCGTCGCCAGATAGAGTTTGAACACCGTATCCCGGCCGCGCCAGCGCAGACGTGAAAACGCATACGCCGCCATCGCGCTGGTCATGCACTGCAGAAACGTTACCCAGCCCGCGATGAAAATACTATTGAAGTAATATTTCGCAAACGGAATCTGCTGGAACACCTCCGGATAGTTACCAAACCGCCAGACCCGCGGCAGAAAATCAAGCGACTCGACCTCGGCAAGAGGCTTCAAACTCGCACTGACCATCCAGCAGAACGGCAGCAGCATCGTAATCGCGATCGGAATCAGCAGAATATGGGTTTTCCACTGGAACTTTCTCATGTCACACGTCCTCCATGCGGCGGCTGCCGAACTTCCAGTTCACGAGCGTCACGGCGAAAATAATCACGAAGAGCAGCCACGCCACCGCCGACGCATAGCCGACCCGGTACTCCTCAAACGCTTTCGTGTAAATATAGTAGGTCAATGTGGTCGTCGTACCGGCCGGGCCGCCCATCGTCATGACCCGTGCCTGATCGAAGCCGCCCTGAAGCCCCCCGATGAAACTCATCACCACGATGAAGAATGTCGTCGGCGCCAGCTGCGGCCAGGTGATGTGCCGGAACTTCGCCCACGGCGATGCGCCGTCGATCTCCGCTGCCTCGCCGAGTTCGGGCGGAATGTTCGCGAGTGCCGCAATGTACAGCAGCATGTTGCTGCCGCCGATCGCCGTCCAGATCCCCATGATGATCAGCGCCTCGCGGGCGCCGACACCGAACTGCTCCGGCGAAAAACCGACTCGCTCCACCGCAAGAGCAAGCAGATTCCGGGTCGACATGAGCCACTCAGGTCCGGAAAAATCATCGCACCCGAACAACGCCGCGATCTGCCTCAGCAGCTGATTGATCAACCCGAAATCCGGATTGTAGAGCGCTTTCCAGAGAATCATCAGCGCCACTCCCGCCGTGAACTGCGGCAGGTAAAACATCGTGCGGTAGGCGGTCACCCCGCGAATCTTCCGATTCAGGAGCAGTGCCAGACAGAGCGAACCCGCAATCGAAACCGGCATGCCGAGCATCAGATAACCGGTATTGACCAGATAACTCCAGAAATCGGCGGATTCCCAGATCGCCCGGAAGTTGTCGAACCAGACGAAGCGCAGCGGAACGGTCTTCATCACATTCCAGTTCGTGAAAGCCAGCCCGAACGACATGACGATCGGCCCGGCCAGAAAAATCAGAAAACCGCTCAGATTGGGGAGCAGAAACCCCATCGCACTCCAGAAATCGCGTGTACGCCGTTTCATTTCGACTCCTCCCGCCGTTCCTCCTCCAGTTTCCGCAGATCCGCCCGGGTCAGGGAGCGGCCGGTCAGCTCCCGGTAACGTTCCTGCAGCTCCGGATCTTCCAGAACGGAACGGCAGATCTCGATATTCACATCCCGCGCCGCGTCCCGCAGGGCGTCGGCGGGGGATTTGAGACGGTTCTTCACAAGATCGAGCTGGCGCGAAATCAGCCGCGCCGCCACCAGTCCGTTCACAAAATCACTGCGGTCGATCGGGCGGCTCACCGCCATCATGCCGCGCCATACCTCAACCTCCGGGTCGCCCGCGCCCGCACTCTTCAACGGCCCGAGCGCATCCCCCTGGCTCGTCACAAGCTGATTGTACTCCTCCGAAAGAAGATAGCGCAGAAATCCGAGCGCGATTTCCCGGCGCGGACTAGCGGCATTCACGACCGTCGCCTTGGCCGTGCACTGGAACACGCGAACGGGCCCGTGCGGACTCTCGCAAACGCCGCTCCTGAGTTCCGGATGCTGCCGCAGCATCATGAGCCACCAGCGCCCTCCGAGCGCCGTCGCATAGCGTCCGGAGGCGAAGTAACGCAGCGTCCCCTGCCCCCAGCCGCCGGCTGATGCCATGGCCGACTCCTCCACCGGAGTCGGGGCAAGTTCATAACGGTAAATGAGATCCCGCATGAACGTCACGGCGGCTACCGCCTCCGGGGAGTCGATCGTGCAGCGGGTTCCGTCGGCATTGTAACAGCTGCCGCCCCACTGCATGACAAAGTGCGGCCAGCTGTTCCAGTCCAGACCGATCGCGTGGCGCACGATACGCCCGTCCCCGTCCCTTTTCACCAGCCGGGACGCAATCTTCAGGAACTCCTCCCAGCTCCACGGTCCGGAGGGATATGGGATTCCGGCCTCGTCGAACGCCTCGCGATCGAACCACATTCCCACCGGACCGACGTTGTTCGGGATGCCGTAGATCCGCCCGTCGTAAACGGCGCAGTCGAGAGAACCGGCCCACACCTTTTCCGCAAGATCGATTCCATCCGACCCGAATTCATCGGTCACGTCGAGTGCGATGCCGGACTTCACCGCCGCCGTGAGCTGAGCGGGATCGTAGACGCAGAAGAGATCCGGGCCGACTCCGCCGATGCTCTGCACAAGCGTCTTGGTCAGATCGGGAGCGCTCGGGTCGAGCCGCAGAGGCAGATCCGGATTCAGTTTCCGGAAAAGCGCGAGCTGCTCCTCACGCAACTCGTTCGCATCGACCGACCAGAGAGCCGAACGTGTGTCGCGCCCGCTGTCAATCCGCCAAGCCGCGATCGACATCGCCAGCAGCGCCGCCGGAATCAGCCAGAACCACCTGCCCATCCGTCACCGCCTAACGCTCAAGCTCAAAACGGAAGTGTTCGCCGAATACCGCGCGACCGCGCGCCTCGAACCGCAGCGAAACCGCGCCGGAAGCCTCCGCCGGAATCACGATTCCATCGAGGTCCACAGCCTCAAGCCGCGGCAGGTCCGCCTCCAGCGGGAACGCGAGTTTTTTCCCGTTGAACGCTGCGAAGATTTCGACCCCGCCCTGCCCCGGCACCGCCTTGAACGGCACCTCGCCGCCGTTGCCGATCCGCACCCGGAGTTGAAGTTCTCCGGGATGACGGATTTTCTGTCCATCGCGAATCTCCGCCCAGGAACCATCGGGGCGGCGGTATTCGACCCGGTCGAACGCACCGTTCAGATAGCGCACCGGATTCCGCCCGGTGTACGGCACGTTGCCGACACCGATAATCGGAACATCCACCGAACTCCGCCCCGAAGCGGGCGTGCGGATTCCGAGCATGCCGCCCGATTCGACCGCTTTCAGATACGCATCGCCGCCCGCTCCGAATACGAGCTCCCGATAGCCTCCGGCATGCGCATCACGGTCGTAATCGAACCAGACAGTTGCCGCCGGATAGCTGCGCGCCTTCCGGAACGGCTCCGAATAGCGCTGCGCAATTTTTCCCGCCTCCCGCAGCGTTCCGTCGACATTCGTGATGCCGAAGTCGCTGTTCTCGTTGACCCGGAAGCCGCCCGGCCACCACCACGGTGCCATGCCGTTCGCACCCGACTCCAGCGCCCGGCGGTAGAACGACTCAAAATAGGAGGCGCCGTTCGCCTGAATATTTGTCGCGGAGTCATAACCGCCAGGTCCAAGCGTGTTTACACCGAATTCACTCCATACGACCGGCTTGCCGCCGGAGTAATATCCCGCCAGCCGGGTTGCAAACCCGACCGCCCCCTCCCCGGAACGGTTGTGCCTGATCGCGTACCCCTCCGGAGAGAGGAAATCCAGCGCCCGGACGGTGCCGCTCAGGGAATTGTCATAAGCGCTCAAGTTGCCGCCGCGGTTCGTGATGAGGTGGTTCGGGTCGAAGCTGCGCAGCGTGTCGGCCGCGCGCTGCCAGAGTCTGGCGCAATGGTCGTCCATGAATTGCCGATAAGCGGCGACAAAGATCCGGTGCGGGCCGTCGTCGGTCAATTCCTGATCGGTCGGAGCGCGCAATGCGGCGTTGTTCTTTCCTCTGCCGGGATCGAACTTCCAGTCGCGCACGGCTTCGGCGCGGTCGCCGTAGCTCCGCTCAACCCAGAGATTCCACGCCGGCAGGAACTTCTCCCGGAAATCGGCCCGGAAGAGGAAATTGCTCGCCTCCCAGACAATGTCGTAGCAGAACAGCGTCGAATCTCCCGGCAGCCGCATCGCATCGATGAGACGTTTCAGCTCCTCCGCCTTGAAGTCGACCGGACTGGCCGCGCCGAGAAAGAGATTCACTTTCATGCCGTGCTTGCGGCAGCGATACAGGAAATCCCGGATCGCCCCCGGATCAAGCCGCTGATTGTCGCTCGGATGAACACTGAGCATATTGAGTCCGGCCGCTTTCGCATCGAGGATCGCCTCTTCGACCTGAGCTGGATCATAAAACCGGCGGCTGCCCCAGCCGTCCCGGTAGTTGTAGGGGCGCATGCCCGCAACGGAATAGACCGGATAGAAATTCACGCCGAACGGATACCACTTCTCCCCGCCGAGCATGAAATCGCTCCCCTCCACCCGCACAAATTCCGACGGGTCGTCCGCCCCGCTTTCCGGGATGTTGAGCTCGGCGTCGATCCGATCAACGCAGACGCCGGAAGCATCGACGAGTTCGGCCCGGAAACACCAGGTACCCGCTTCCGCGAATTCCCGTTCCGCCGTCACGACGGAATTTCCGTCCGCCTTTCCATCGACGCCCGGCACCGCACGACCATCCGGATCGATCCACCGCGTCCGCACCATGCAACCCGGAACGGGACGGAACAACTGCGCTCCGTACCGGACGTGCGCCCCTTTGTCGGCGGTGAAATGTTCCGGCCCCGCCGCCGCGAGAAACTGCCCGGCGGCAAGCCGTTTCGCAAGCGAAATCAGCTGCTCCGAGAGTTCCGGGGTTTTCAGAATCCGCTCGAGCGGAAATCCCATCCCGGCGACTGCCGCGCCCTTGTATGCGCGGTCCAGGTGCAGCATGATCCAGACCGGATATCCGCGTCCGCGCTGCGCATTCCGCGCAGTCGCCACCGGAATGAAACGCCACGGGCGGTTCATTGCAAAACCCGCGCCGAACATGCGCGGCACCGGAGAAACGACTCCATCCCGCCAGTCAAGAGCGCTGCCGTCCGCAAACGAAATCCGGACCGGACCAGCGAGCCGGTAGCTGTTGTATTCCGGCGCGACCCCCTCGAGCACAAAAGAAGCCGGATATGACTCGACCTGATCCGGATCGCCCGGCAGCGCTTCAAGATCTGCAATCTCATACGAGTAGGATTCGCCGGGGCGGACACCCCGCGCATGGGTGGCGGAAATACCGAAAATCACCGACACAACCTGATTGAAATCGACATGATCTCCATCGTTTCCCCGCTTCGGGTTCGACCGCCAGTAGCGGAATGCCGCGCGCGGCAGCAGTGAAATCTCCCAACTCTTGCCGACCGGCAGCGTGGCGATCCAGCGGGAGCCGTCCTTTTCCCGCAGTTCAACGGTGAACGCCGGGAGTTTGCCGTCCCCTTTCGCCCGCAGCCGCAGCATGCCCGTGCCTGCCGGAATCTTCGCCGCTCCGGTCGGGGTCGCCCAGTTATCCCATGAAAAGAAACGCGAACAGTGAATTCTCAACACGCGCTCACCCGGCGAAACCTTTGCGCTGCCGGTGACTTTCTCCGCCTCCTTGTCGCACTGCCGCGCATACTTCATCCCCGGAATGATCGCCCCGATATCGCTCCCCTTGAGCTCCGTTTTCTGCCGCTGAAGAAGTGTATCGTGCGTGATATAGCCGCTCCCGTCACGCACTGCCGGGGAGGAAAACGGACGGCCGCCTCCGGTGAAGATCACCCTGCCGCCGCGTTTCAGGAAACGGTCGAGGCCGGAAACCGCCGACGCCGGAAACGATTCGCTCTCCGGAACGAGCAGAAGATCTTCCGCTCCAAGCTGATCGAGCTTCTCCAGCGAGATCCGCCCGAACGGCAGCCCGGCCTGTTCCGCCACCGTGCGCAGGGCCGGTTCCGGCAGCGGCTGCCCGGTTGAGAAGTCAAGCAGGCGCAAAGCCGGTTCCGCAGCGCAGAGCGACGCGGCAGCGACGACGGGCAGAGCACTGCCCAGAATGTTTTTCCACAGCTTCATCATGCGGTAAATCCTTTCAATATCCGGAGTTGTAGCGAACGTGACCAAAGAAATCGTTGGTGTCGCTGATGAGTTCGTTGTAAGTATAGGCGGCGACATGGCCGTCGAGAAACGCCGCGTTCGCGCGATCGCCGTGGCGCGGCAGCATCCCGTAATTATTCGGATCAGGATTCAGCCACTTGTTGTTGTTGCAGTAGCATTTGAACGTCCGTGCCCCGTTATATACACCCTCCGACCGAAACTGGGTGGCATCTCCCATCAGAATCCCGGTGGCGGGAGTCCGGTGTTTCGTGATCCGGATCGACCAGCCGTAATGCACCAGACAGTGCGCACCGCCCTCGGTATAAATGCCGATTCCGTTTCCCGAAGTCATTAGCGCCTCGGGAACTGATGGACAAAGCATCACACCTTTCGCCGCATACCCCTCATCTTCGTTCTTCCATTCCGGAACCGGGATATAACCCTCGGCCAGAAGATTCTCCCACCATTTTCCCGGAATCCGTTCACTCCAGCTCGGCCCCAGATTCAGCGGAGTCACATGGTCATTGTTGTCTCCTGCATACAGAATCTGTGCCTGAATCAGCGGCTTGCAGTTATTCATACACGACGAGGCTTTCGCTCTCTCCCTCGCCTGATTCAATGCCGGCAGCAGCATCGAGGCGAGGATCGCGATGATCGCAATCACGACAAGGAGCTCTATGAGCGTAAATGCCGCTTTTCTCGTTACCAGGTCGTGGGAGGCAGGGGGCGTGTCCGCCGCCCCCCGCACCCCCTGCGTCCGGCAAGGTGCCGGTGCCGTGTACGGG
>CALXOE010000080.1 GCA_944389935.1 uncultured Victivallis sp. | reverse complement strand
AATTGTTCTATCAACCGTGAAAATGAAACTTCAGGAGCGGAAGCCGGAGTTGGAATGGGGGATTCGTCTATGGCTCTTGCCTGCATGGTCACGTGGGGATCAACTGTGGCAGTTCCTTTCCGGCGATCATATTCCGTATCGTAGTTCCCCTGTAAATGCTCTTTGGCAACCTTCAGAACGTAGATTTTCTTCTGGTAATACTCTTTTGCCAGAGAGTCGAGCAGCCCGATCGAAGACACGTTTTGCAGTTCCGGCGGTCCCATTGTCAGGAAATCACATTGGGCAAGCGTACAATCGCTTTCTGCAAGACTTCTTCGGGCATCATTGATGAAACTGTCAATCCCCCGCGATATTTCCTCTCGATCCTTCGGGGTTTTGTGGCCGCTGTTGACGTAGTCAAAGATCCAGAGTTCAATGGCATAGAGTGCAAAATTGGCAACTTCATCGAGACGTGCTCTAAGTTCCTCGTAAGTGAATACCCGATTTTCTTTTTCCATGATATCGTAAATCCTGTTCAAGTACTGTTGCAGTAATCTACATACAATAGATGCTTTTTGCAAATCAGAAGTTTGGACAGGAATCCGTATTTCATTGCGATCCATCCGGTGTGAGAGCCTTGCCGGAATCCGGGATCTGAAATAAGGCATTTTACCCTTGATCATCATATACGGCATTTTATGGTACCCCTCAAATCCGCGATTGTGACCCATTTGTGCCCCAAATGTGCCCCAATCATCTGCCGGACGGGATAGAAAACGCGCTTAAAACTCAAGAGTTTGAGGAGGGCAAAAAAAATGGCAGCCCCGCAAGGATTCGAACCTCAACTAAATGAACCAGAATCACTTGTGCTACCATTACACCACGGGGCTGCATCAGGTGCTGCGGTTTTCCCGCATCACGCTTCTTAATATAGTGCCTCTCCGCAGGAATGCAAGCTCGGGAATGCAAGTTTTTTGATTTTTTCAGCTCTTCTGACGGGACAGGCCGGAAGAACTGAGATTTCCGGATTCCGGCAGAAGCCGATCTGGGGCGTCACGGTCAGGGGAGGAGAATTTCATTTGTGCAACGGCGAAAAGCTGATCTGCCGGGGATTTCCGAATATCTCTCATCCATTCCGGAACGCTCTCCTCTGGTTGGAGTTGTTTCTTCCGGAAAATATTTCCACCGTGTCAGTGAAAATGCCGGCCGCCGCAGGGAGAGTTTCAAATCTTTCCTCCCGCACGCGAGAGGCTTCGAGACCAGGGCCGGTTGTGCGCCACGCCACCCGGACAGGACAGGGGAGGGGCGTGAGCGCGTTTGAATGCAGGCAACATAACTGAATGCGCGGAACCGTCCCCGGCTTCATCGCAGAATTTTGCCGATATCAAACCGATTGTCGGTCGACCATCTGCCCCGTGCCGATGTGATCCGGGAAGATTCAAGGTCGCAAGAGATAACCCTGTCTGATCCCAATCGCCTTGCTCGTGGTTCGCGGTCAATCAATCACACTGGTCCGAAAAAATATTTGGAAGGAAATAAAAAAGGAACTTTGATAAGGATGAAAATCCATAGTCAAAGTTCCGTTATCTTCACAAATGGTCGGGGTGAGAGGATTTGAACCTCCGGCCTCTGCGTCCCGAACGCAGCGCTCTAGCCAGACTGAGCCACACCCCGGATCATGTTTTCTAATATAATCCGGTTTCCCGGGAAATACAAGTCCCGAAGCCGCCGATCAGAGAAAAATTCCGAGGAATTTTTCTCCCGGCACCGAGGAGATCAATCCTCTTTCTTCAGAGAAATCACCACTTTCTTATACGCGCCTTCTCCGATCGATTCCGTCGTCAGTTCCGGATCCTCTTTCAACGTCACATGGATGATCCGCCGATCATGGGCATTCATCTCAGGCAGTGTCACCGGCTCTCCCCAGCGTTTCACCTCTTTGGCGGCATCGAGAGCCTGCTGCTCGAGCTGATCTTTCGTGCTCGTACGCTCCTCGCGCCGGGGACGACGCTCGCGGCGCTCCCGCTGCGGGCGTTCGCGGCGCTCCTCGCCGTCTCCGGACCCGGAGGCCTCTCCCACCTCAGTTCCAGCGGCCTCGGAACGGGCACCGCGTTCCCCACGGGCATATCCGTCGATGTCGAGCATGATGTGCGGACACTCTTCGTCATCTTTGAACATGATCCGGTTCAACAGCAACTGAAGACTCTCGAGCGTCTGGCCCTTGCGTCCGATAATCCGTCCCGCGTCCTCCGAGCTGATTTTCACCCCGATTCGAGTCCCTTTCTCCTCCACCCGGAGCGATGCCGACAACCCGAGATAGTCGAACATCGTGGTCAATACTTTGATGATTTTTGCTTTCTGTTCTTCGAATTTCACGTTTTCCGACATGCTGATCTTCCCTTTTTTTAAGTCCGGCGGCTACTTCCCGGTGATTCCGGCCGGTTTCGCCTCATGATCTTTGTAGTGACGCCGCTGCAAGCGCATCTGAATGATACTGAAGAAATTGCTGACACTCCAGTAGAGCGTCAGGCCCGACGGGAGATCGTACAGGAACAAAAGCATGATGACCGGCATCATCAGCATCATCTTCTTCTGCATCGGATCGATCGACATCGGGGTCATGTGCTGCTGAACAACCATCAGACCGGTCATGATGAGCACCAGCGGGTTGATCGGCAGATTGAAGAAGTAGAGCGGGATCGTCAGCACCGTATCCGCCGCCGCAAGATCCTTCGCCCAGAGAAACGGAACCTGGCGCAGTTCCACCGCTCCGTCCAGCGTCGCGTACAATGCGAAGAATACCGGGATCTGCAGCAGGATCGGCAGACATCCGCCGAACGGATTGACTCCCTCCGCACGCTGCAGCTCCTGCATCTTCACGTACTGAAGCTGGGGATTGTCCTTGTATTTTTCCCGGATCTCTTTCATCTTCGGCTGGAGTGCCTGCATCTTCCGCATCGACGCATTCGCTTTCGCCGTGATCGGATAGAAGAGAATCCGCACCATCAATGTCAGGATAATGATCGAAACCCCGTAGGAGCCGACAATCCCATGCAGCGCCACCAGCACCCACAGCAGCAGCCGCGCCAGATAGTCGAGCGGTCCCCAGGCCAGGTGCATCATCCGCGCCGTCGAACCATCGAACTTCCGCAGAAGCGAGATGACTTTCGGCCCGTAATATGCCCGGAAATCGTAGCTTTTGACCTCATCCACACCGAGTTGGAAATTCGGGTACTGTGCTCCGACTTCGAGGATGACGTTCTTCTCTTTCAGCCCGCAGTACCAGAAGCGGTTCTGGTAGAGTGTGAACGGCTGCTCCGCCGTCAGGATCGTCCCGAAATATTTGTTGCCGATCCCCGCCCAGTCAACCTGCGGCGGCGGCACCAGAAAGAAATCTTCGTTCTCTTTCTCGGTTCCGGCTTTGATATCCATATATTTGCCGTTTGCGGTCAGCAGGTCCATGCGGTGAGAGGGAATGCGTACCGCGTCGCCCGAATACATCGCCCACGGCGCGAGATCTCCACCGTTGACCGTCAGCGCCGGGAACAGCAGCGGAGCTCCGGAGAGATTCCGGAATGTGACATTGCAGTGCACCTGATAATTTCCCGCAAGTTTCCACTCCTGCGTCAGGAGAAATTCCCCGCCGCCGGCGGCACGCAAACGCCGCGCAAGCGTGTAAGTCCCGGCCGCCTCATCGAGCTTCTCACTCTCGATCTTCACGAGTTCCCAGGTAGAAGTGCGGTCGAACACGGAAAGCGCGCCGACTCCGGTCAGTCCCTGATAGAGGTCGATGGGATAACGTTTCGTCGCATCGAGATAACCGGGAAACGTGATTCGGGTGATCTTGCCCTGGTCGGGT
This sequence comes from uncultured Victivallis sp., assembly GCA_944389935.1. Taxonomy (GTDB): domain Bacteria; phylum Verrucomicrobiota; class Lentisphaeria; order Victivallales; family Victivallaceae; genus Victivallis. The sequence goes on along the minus strand of CALXOE010000080.1, from coordinate 4,084 downwards.
TTGATCGTCAGAACCATCTGGTCGTTTTTCAGAATCCGGAGCGGGCTCTGCGGTTTATTTTCGGCGGTCCAGACCGCAATCGATTCATCCCGTTCCTGCACAGGAGGGATCAACCCGAATGAACGGGCGATCGGCCGGCCGACAATCAGAATCACCACGCAAATGGCGATGAATACCAACGTTTCTTTATCGAATTTCACTGTAGCAAACCTGTCTCGTTTCCGCTGTCCGGAACTCAATTTTTTTTCGCCGCACAACCGCGCCCGGTGACTCTAATGGGCTGCGGGGGGCTTTGACCGTGGCGGGGGAACCGGATCCCAGCCGCCTCTGCAATACGGCTGGCAACGCAGCAACCGCCAGACCGCCAGACAACTCCCCCGCCAGAACCCGTGAATGCGCAACGCCTCTGCGGCGTATCGCGAACAGGTCGGCTCAAACCGACAACAGTTCGGCAGCAGCGGGGAAATCGTCCACTGATAAACCTTGATACATGCAATCAACACTCGGGCGGCAAATCCGCAACTTCCTGCGGCAGCAGCCCCGCCCTGGCCAGCAGACCCGCCAGTTCCCTGGTCACCTGCCGGCGGTCGGCTTTCTCCATCCGACGGCGCGGAATCAGCAGCAGATGGCGAATCTCGATGGATTCCCTCAGCAGCCGGAAGCTCTCCCACAGCAACCGGCGCGCCCGGTTGCGTTTCACGGCGAGCAGACTGTACTTTTTTCCGCATATCACCCCGCACCTCAGATGGTGATCCGGCGCAGGGGCATATACGACCAGCATGCTCGAACCGACCAGTTTCTCTCCGTTCTGCCGGATCTGATCGAATTCGGACTTGAATCGGATCTTATCCGTCTTGCAAAGCGTTCGTTTCACTGTTTCGATTCATGCGCAGGTCCGGCGCAACAACACCCCGCCGAACCCGAAAAGAATGGTTGTCACGCGGTCAGACGGGCACGGCCTTTCTGGCGACGACGCTTGATGACCAGACGGCCGTTCTTGGTCGCCATGCGGGCGAAAAATCCGATCCGGCGCTTACGACGGCGATTCGAGGGCTGAAATGTTCTTTTCATCGTTCTCTTTCCTTCTATTCTGAATTGATTCGCTTTTTACAAATTGTCCAAATACAGAAACTATAAAATACATCCATTCCCGGTTTAGTCAAGTCCCAAAACACGGAAAGAACAAACTTTCCCGGGTTTCTTCCGAAAAAAACGGGCAAAAACAGCATTTGCCGTTTTCGCCCCTGCTTTCAGATTGAACCGGATCACTCCACGGCCGGAGTCAGCGACTCGACGTACAGAATCGGAACCCGCCAGCCGGGAACCTTGAACGAACGCCCGTGGAACGTCAGCTCCCTGTCTCCGAGATCGGCCAGCTTGATGTGATCCGCGCAGACATAATAGACGTGGGTGTTCCCTTTCATGAGCGCATATTGCAGCAGCGGAACCGTGGTGTTTTCGATTTTCTGCAGCGATCCCTTTTCCGTAGCTGGAGTTCCCTCCTCCGGCGTAACGCGCAGCTCACGCAGCGCCGCTTCGGTTTCGGCGGTCATCTTCGCCGGCAGCTTTTCTTCCGGTTTGGCTTCCGGTTTCGCGACGGGCTTGGCCGCCTGTTTTACCTCGGGCTTCACTTCAGGTTTTGCCTCAGGTTTGACTTCGGGCTTCGCTTCGGGGGTGGCCGCCTGTTTTGCCTCGGGCTTCACTTCAGGTTTTGCCTCAGGTTTGACTTCGGGCTTCACTTCGGTTCCGGTTTCGGGCGTGTACTGGATGTAACGCTTGGCCGCGTAGAGTTTGAGACCGGCGGGCGGTTCGATCTTCGCCCAGCCGAAGCGGTCGATGTCAAGCACCTTGACCGCACTCCCTTTCGGCAGCAGTCCATAGCTTGCGGCTCTGGAACTGCCCGCAACGTACATCTTCAACGGAGCGGTCGTCCTGTCCTCGTTCAAATAGACCGCCGAAATATAGACCGGCGCCGTGACCGGAATCGCGATCTCTGCGAATTCGCCGATCTCTCCGAGCACCTCGACCTGGAAATCGCGGTCAAGTTTCACGGCCACCGGCGCTTTGAGATCGGGTTTGAGCCGGACATTCAAAAGATCGGCTTTGACGATGCCTTCCGCCGCCGAGGCGGTCAGCAGTCCAAACGAGCAGAACGCTCCGAAACAGGCAAATGTAAATGTTTTTTTCATAGGTCTGAAAACTCCCGGGTTTTACAGGTACTGTAATACCGCAAATGATTTTTTCAATTCCTTATCCGGGTAAATTCCTTTTTTTTTCGGGATCGGGACACAGCTTCCGCCTTTCCCCCACCGGATCTCCCCGGAACGCCATTCTGATTTGCGACGGTTCAGCCGACCGAAGTGAGGGCGAACCTCCAAAACGCGCACGGCAGGGATTTGGCACGGAAGAGCGCGGTCGCTCCTGTTTCGACCACTCATTAAGCTAATGTCTGATAGCATGCCATAATATCCGGAAAATAGTTGGCCTTGTCTCTTGACATCTCCTTTGATTTTTGGTATAATTAATCGTACCAAAATTATCGTTAACCCAAATTGGGTTGTTATTGTGCTGGAAAAACGTTACATGCCGGAGGTGGAACTTGACCGGGGAGGAGCGGAGCCGCTGCACCTGCAGCTGAGCCGCCGGATCACGGAGGACATTTTCCGGAATCGTCCGAGGCCGGGGCGTTCGGTTGTGTCGGAGCGGCAGCTGGCGGAAGCGCTGATGCTGAATCGCGGCACGGTCCACCGCGCCTACGAACAGTTGATGAATGATGGTATTCTTCAGCAGCCGGAGGGGCGGAAAACGATCTGCATTGCGCCGCACGCGCTCGACAAGGTGATTCCGCCGTTTCCGTCGATCGGGATCATTCTGCCGCGACAGTTTTCGGTGTTCGTGAGCGGCGACACCCCGACGCCGTTGAAGTACCTGAGCGGAATTTTCGACCGGGCGGCGGAACTCGGGTACGCGCCGATGCCGCTGCTGCTGCCGCAGCCGGACGTGCCGGAAGAGGAGGTGCGCTCCTGGCTCGCGGGGGTACTGCCGCGTCTCAGCGCCATGATCCATCTCGGGTCACGCGGATTTGCAGTCGATCGTCCGCTCGAACTGGTTCTGACGGAGAATTTTCTGCCGCAGGTGTTTATTTCCGGCTATGCGCAGAGCGAGAAAATCGCTTCGGTCGTCTGTGATTTCGACAGTGCTTTCACCGCTCTGACCGGATATTTGAAAGAGAACGGCCATCACCGGATCGGAGTGGTCGGGGAGTATGGAGACGGTGATCGTTATTTCGACTATACCTATCTCCATCGGTCAAACCGCGCGATCGAGACATTGCGCCGAAACGGCATGGAGCTGCGCGACGAGTGGATCGTCCGGATTCCAGAGCACTCCTCACCGCTCGAACCCATGCGGGAGATGCTCCGGAACTGCGGAAGCTCTCTGCCCACGGTCTTCTTCTGCAGCAATGATTCCACTGCGGAACGGACGATCCGGGCGTTGACTGAACTCGGGCATCGCGTGCCGGAAGAGTTTTCGATCGTCGGCGCCGATGACACGGGAATCGCGGAAAAAGCCTCCGTCCCGCTCACAACGCTGAAAGTTCCGATGTACGCGATCGGCCGCGCCGCCGTGGATCTCGCACTTGAGCGCTTCTACGGCGAACTCGAAGATACCCGGATCCGCAAAATTCCTTCGACTCTGGTGCTGAGATCGTCGGTTGTTCCGCGGCCGGAAGTCCATTTCCCGTAACGTGAAGAAAATCGAACAATCTTATTTCTCAAGGAGGAACACAGAATGAAACAAGTCTCTCTCAAGGATTCCACGCACGGTCCGGGACGGTTCAATTTTACTTTGATTGAACTTCTGGTTGTGAAAACTTGTCAAATATACCATTCTACCCTTGTTTGCACCGGGCAGTCAAGAGAGTGGTTCGGGGGAGAGAAAGCGGCTCGTAAGAGCGCGTCTCTCCCTGTACCAACCAACCATCAAACAACCAATCGGCCGATCACCGCCCCGCAACAAAGTCTCCGCTCGGCAAGCGGCGAAGTGGAGCAAAAACGCGAATGGGTCTTTCCGCAGAAAAGCG
>CALXOE010000079.1 GCA_944389935.1 uncultured Victivallis sp. | reverse complement strand
TCCAAAGGAAATTCAAAAAAATATGCGTATGACGCCGCCGGACGGCTTGTAAAAGAGGGCGACCGGGTGTATCAGTACGGGTGGTTGGATAAAGTCACGCAGATCACGGAGGGCGACAAGGTGATCCGGAGTTTCCGCTGCCACATGGACGGCCGGCTTGCGGCCGCGCATGACGATTCCAATACGGAAACGTTTCTGCGGTATGGACTTGCGCTGATCCGGAGTGACCGCCCGAACTGCCGGAATGAACCCGCCGTCACGGACAAAAAGACGCGGTTCAACAACCGGCCCGGCAGCATGCTCGAGGCAAAGAGCGCCGACGTTGTTTCCGCGATCGAGCGCGACGCATTCGGTAACCGGAAAGCCCGCAATCGATTGTATACATCCCCCGCTTTCAAGCGCAATTCAAAACGAACCGGGAGGGGTCGAATGGGATTTTTAAAAAATCACGGTTTGGCACTTATCATGGCTGTCAATATTCTGCCCGCCTCTTTTCTGGCCAAAAATATGATCAGTTATCCTCTGGGTTATGACTTTTCATGTTCTTATGGAGTCCCTCTGGCAGTATGGGAAACGTATTCCATCGATCAGGCGGAGCGCTCCCGAGTTATCAGCGGAGCTTATCATGTCAGCGCCATTGAGATCGGAGAGATGGGGAGCCCGCCCGCCACATTTCACCTTTTCGTTGACTCGATCATTTTTCTGGCCGTATTATATCTTCTGCAGAAAAGGGAAAATGAAAGTCGGTGGAAAAAGGGATTGCGGAAATGTTCCCTCGCATTGGCGCTGTTCCTGTCTCTCTCATTATGGCTCAGTGTTTTCAGCAGCTGGGAAAGCGGCATATATCGATTTTCATACCTGACAGCTGTGGTGCTTGAAATCTTATTGTTTCTGTCAGCAATCATAAAAGGAGTCACTGCATGTTCGGTGCGCCGTGCAGAACAACTCCCGACTTCCCGGGCGGCGTAACACATGCGCCGAAATGCGGATCATGACGCCAGGCCTCATGGGAACGGAAAAGCAGGAAGGAGAAATGATGAAAATGATCAGAATCACTTATGTTCTGGTTGTGCTGGGGACACTTGTCGTACAGGCTTTCGGATTTGATCTGATTCCGTTTCGCAAAGGAGATTTATGGGGATATGCCGATCCATTTGGATCTGTCGTATTCCCACCTGAGTACAAGTTTGCCGGGGTATTCAGAGATGGGATTGCCCGCGTGCAGACGAAAGAGGGTCATGGGTTTATCGCTATGAACGGACGGGCGTTTTTCGCTTCCGATCTGGAATCCGCCCGCGATTTTTCGGACGGCATGGCTGCGGTGAAGATCAAAGGGACGGGGAAATGGGGATTTCTCAATCAGGCGTTTTCCATTGCGATTCCCCCCGCTTATCAAGAGGTCGGCGATTTCAGTGAAAACGTCGCACCGGCTGAGTTGAACGGCAAATGGGGCGTAATTGACAAACAGGGAAAGGTGCTGGTTCCATTCCAGTATGATGAAATAAAGCCATGTCGGGAAAATGCGCTTGCGGTTTGTTCCGCCGGAAAGTGGGGTTTTATCCGGCCGTCAGGAGAGCTTTTGCTCGATTTTCAGTACCAAAAGGCTTCTTCCTTTTCGGAAGGCGCAGCCGCAGTTTCTCCGGATGAGGAAAGTTATGTCTACATCGATTCCAAGGGGAATCAGGTGGTCCCGGGCGAATATCAACGGGCGGGGATGTTCCATGACGGGGTGGCTGCGATCCGGAAAAACGGTGCTTTCGGCGCCATTGACAGGACGGGCAGGGAGATCATTCCGGCGGTTTATGCGTATATCTCGGATTTCTCCGACGGCCTCGCGGTATGTTCCGTCAATTCGCGTTTCGGCTATCTCAATACACGGGGAGAATTGATCATTCCGTTGAGCTATGCGGAGGCGTCGCCGTTTGAAAATGGGATTGCCCGGGTATGGGAACGCATAAAAGTGATCGAAACCAGCATCAACGGCAGCCGGGTCGTCCAGGAGATTCCTGTGGGCGGAGGATACATCGATCTGAAAAATAAAAAGTTCTATGATTGTGATTGAACGATGCGAGTTGAACTTGTATGGTCTGATTCCCGTGCACAGCATTGCAGTCGATTCTGCATGCGGCGATATAACGGGAGTCTCCTTGAAAAAGAAGTCGGTCTGCCCGGAGATATGATTCAAGCATCAGTCAATTTGCCTGCCGGAAGTGGTTGTTTTCCGGGCCGTGAGACATCAGCGCTTTTCAGAAGAACACAGAAAACACTCCATCCCAGTGAATGAACTGTCGGAGAATCCATATGCGAAACATCAAGGCACACATCAGCAAAAAGGTCTTGTGGATTGGAGCCGCAGCCATTTGTGTTTTTACGACAGGCGTGTTCTTCTGGAGAGAAACCAGATGGGAAATCAATTATCATTCAGGATGTTACCGGAAGTCCACGATTCTGTTGAAATGTTTCAGCTTTCAAACAGGAGAGGGTATTTTGGAAGAGTATCTTCATTTCATCAATCACGACACCGGCAATATTCCGGACAGATGGGATTTCTACTTCTCGAAATACAGGAATCTGCAGGGACAGATCCGAGTTGACGCCGGACCTGGCGGGTATATCATGAAATTGATTTCATTTTACGACTGTAAAAACATGACTCCAGAGCAAAAAGATCTTGTAGTAAAAGAACTTATCACGATCTTGCATGAAGAAGATCGCAATAAAAGAGATTATAAAATTATGGAATTATATTATCGCCCCGGAAACGTTTTTTGATAAAACGCTGCAGCGTCCGGAACAGACATCTGCGGCAGTAAGGTGACGATTCCGACACCGTCCATCCATGCAGAAAAAGCAGAGGGAAATTCAAACGTATAAGATCGGGCGGGAGAATCGGATTTTAAATTTGAACGGAACAACCGCGGCACCCCATTCTCGACAAGGATGAATTTTCCAATGCGGCAAAACTGGCAAGAGAAAGAAAGACAAACAACCCGTAAGGAGGTCACTTCATGCGCCGAATAACGTTGACATTATATTCCATTGGATTGATCATCATGAGCTTCGGCTTCTTCCATGAGGGCCGGGGCGAACTTGCGGCGGATGACATTCTCCGAAAACTCGACCAATGGCAGGCGGAGCAAATCCGGCTTTGGAAGAACGGGAAACAACCGGCGGAAGAGTATCTGCTGGAATACCGGAATACGGTCGATCAACAGGATTTTGTCAATCAATATCTTGTCCCGTTCAGACAAATTGCCGGTCAGTTGCTGCGGGAAACGAATTGGGTTGATTATCCCGCTTCTCTCTCCTGTCTGTACAATGTCGCCCCGGTATACGAAGCCGGACAATCCGCTTCCCCGGAAGAAAACACCTCGGACGCGATATGGCTGGCATGGCTGCTCACGGAAACATTCCACGATTTAACCGGAAACTCCGCCGCGTTATCGAAATCTCCGTCCGGGAAACTGATTCTGGCATGGGCATACGGTTCAAAGGACGAGATCCCGTTCAAACAGGCGTGGCAGGAGGAAATTCAGCGTCGACCCGTAAAAGTATTGAGCTTTATCGCAATTCAGAAGAATTTCACGAAAGAGTTTCTTCCGGAAGTATGCCGGTTTCTGGACACGCATCCGGAAATCATCCGGGAGTTGCCCCGGCAGGTCAAATTGAAACTGGCCTTGAAACAAACGGAATCCCTCCTGATGGAACGTTCCGGTTCCCGCCATGTACGACCGGAGGATTTCCGAAATGACCGGTTGTTGCAACTGCTTTCCCGGGAACTTGCAGGATGTGAAATTTCTGTTGATATTCAAACTGTTAAACTCGGAGATCAATCATCCATTGCGATTCAGAGCGGTTGGTCGTTCCGCTCCGGCGATGAGTCACCCGGGCGATTCATCATCAAAGTGAATGGCGAGGAGATTCCATTTGAATGCAGCTGAAGATTCTCTGCGTTGCGGCATCCGTGATTGTTGCAGATCGGGTCAATGATTCATCCGGACAGGCCGGATCTCATTCATTTCAGTTCAGAACTTGCAAACGATCTGTTCCGGTTGTAACTTTTATGTGACAGGTACTTCAGGAGGTTGGCATCATGGCAGGACATCGCATCGGTCGTTTACCCGTTCTCATGCTCATTTTCACATTGTCGATGGCCGGTTTCTCCTGCAGAATCGGGGCGCAGGATATTCCCGTCATCCGGACCGTGACGGCCAATACCGGACCGGGATTTTTGACGGAATCGAAGTTTTATCTTGCGTACCGTCCGTCGTTTCCCGTCCGGAATCCGGCGCGATCGCTGCAGGACGTGATCGACCATAGTGATCGGTACGAAAAACAGATTTCCGCCATGTTCGATGGGAAAAACGTGGACCCGCGGATTTTCCTCTGGGCCGTTTACGCATGCGACAGCGGGAACACCAACCTCGCGCCGACCGCTTCCGCCCTCGGACAGCTCTGCGCGGGCAGGTTCGATCAGGCTCGGGAAACGCTGCTCGCCGCCCTCCGGAAAAATCCGGACGATTACGCCGCAACCCTCCTGCTCGGACTACTCTCCATCCGGGATCGGAATCTCTTCGGGTATCTGGAAAAAGCTTACCGGCAATCGCCGCAAAAAACCATGAAACTGGTCGATTTTCTCGCATGCAACATCGAGTTTGATGTTCCTCCGCAGAGCGAATGGGACTTCCTGGACGCCTGGATCAACCTCTTTTCCGGCTCTCCGGAGCTGTTCCGAAGCCCGGATTTTTCCGCGATCGAGCTGCACCGCCTGCGCGAAATGATCCGACAGAAATATTTCGCTCAACAGCCCGGGACAGAACAGAAGAATGATTCTGCTGAAAAGGCCGCCCTGCGCCGGTTCCAGGCCTCTCTCGATGAACAGCTCGGGAAGCAGGTTACGAAACAGTTCCGGGAGAGAATCGGCAGCGCGGGTGCATCCGTCGTTCTGCCGGGGCACCTCGCGCCAACGGCCGCTTCTTTTTCAATCTGATGCAGCCGGAAACCCGGAAAAAAAATCTGCAGACCCTTGATGAACTGCTCTCCCCCGACCGGCCGATTCCGCCGCTGGAAGCTCTGGCGGAATTGCCCGTATGGGGCGGAATTTATGCGGCACAGGCCGGCTCTTCCCCGATTCCGGAGGGGATCGAGCCGGAGAGCGTTGCCGCCCTCTTCGGACAGCTCTGCGCCAAACAGTTCGACGCGGCCCGGAAGACAGGTTTGCAGCTGTCGGAAAAACAACCGGAGGATTTCCGCGTCCTGGTTCTGCTGGCTGCGCTTGCTGCCGAGGATACGGCATTGCTGCCTCATCTGGAGCAGGCATTCACCCGTTCGCCGCTCAAGACCATTTATGTGATCGACTTCCTTTCCCGCAGCGGCATTCTGGCTGTTTCACCCGATTCGGTGTTTTTCGAGCGTTTCACGGCCCTGATTTACCGGAATCGCGAAGAGCTCCGGCAGAAGAAAATCGCCCGGCACGTCGCCGCCAGATTGCGGAACATGATCGCACGAAATGGGGAAATGCTCTCAAAGGAAATGAGGGAGTTGTGCTACATCCTCGACCATGACACGAACGACGGCCCGCCCTCCTATCTGCCGCAGCAGTTCCGGCAGTGAGGGAAAGTGAAAGGAAAATGACGATGAAGATTCTTCTGTCTCTCTTTGCCGCGGCGCTCTCTCTTGCGGTATTCGCGGAAGAAGTGTATCTGGGATTCCGGTGTCAGCAGTATGGCGCACCGGGAGAATGGATTCTTGTGGATTCGTTTCTGCTGAACGGCTCCTGGACTCAACTTGATCAGATCACAGGGAGCGACCAACTTGAGAAACGATTCCGGGAGGAACTTGCATCCGTCGGCAACGCCATGCGCGGGGAGTTTTCTTATCAGGGTCAAAGAGTGCGGTGGACGCGACAAAGTTTTCTGATTCAACCGGGCGTATTTTCGATCGATCTGAAGAGTTCCGAATGTGAATTCAAATTCTCCGGACTCCTCAGCAAAGTCGGACGGGATTCCTGCGACATCGAGTTGACCTATTCCCGTCTGCGACCGGTCGAATCTCCTCCTGTCGAAGGGCTGGTAGATATCATATCTTATTCCGGCGACCTCCGGGGCCGATACGGGGAGTTTCACCTCTACGGCGGCGTTGGCGGAAGAGTTGCCGGAAAGAGTCAGTCGGAATCGACAGTCGCAGCTGCTGAGGGCGAAATCGTCAAGCTCGCGGATGGCGGGTTCGGTGCGGCAAATGACTCCGCTGCATCATGTTCCGTCCCAGGCGCTGCGGATTCCGGGTCGGAGGTTCGGCAGCGGAATCGGCGGAGCAGCAGCGTTCCGCAGCCGACGACTCCGCCGACCGCCGCGGCCAGATAAAGCCCCGCCATAGCTCCACCCAGCAGGCGCGGGATGACGACCTGCCGGCGATAAGCCGCGCGCGTCGGCTCGAAATTGATCTCGGGCGAGGCCATCGCCTGCTGAACCGGCGGAGAATTGACCCATGCCTCGTAACTCCCGCCGAGACAGCCGCAACTGATTCCGAGTAGAACTCCCGCCGCCAGCAAAACGGCGGAAACGCCGACTTTCCCGCGACTGCGGTCCATCACCCACGCTGCCAGCGCGACGAAAGCCCCACTCAACAGTACCATCAAAAACAGCGTCAGCAACGGCCACTCATGTTCCGGCCGGATACCGAATTGCGCCAGCCCGAGCAGCGGCAGATAACCAGCGATCGTGCCCAGCGTAAATCCCCGCATCTCGAAGCCGGGAAACCGCCAGAGCAGAAATGCTCCGGCCAGCCATAACGCTCCGAACATCAAGAAATTCGCATATTTTCTCATACCCGCATCCGGTATAAATTTACCGCGCCAAACCGTGAATTCAAGCACGGATAATGTCCCAAATTTGGCGATGGGACGTGTTGTTTGACAGAGGTGTACCTGCCCTTTATTTTCATTTTGCCCAAAATCCAACATCAAGGGAACGCAGATGCAAGATAAAATTAGCATGGAGCCGTCGTTTTGTCAATCGGAAACCGGTTTTCTCTGGACGAACTTGTAACCTGACCGGCAGATGGATACGAACGCAAGGCTCTTGCCGAACTGCGGAAGTCCGATTCCAGATATTCCATTTTCCTCACGTTCCTCGCAACAAAAGGACAGAAATCGGAACTCTATCGTTTCATACTCCAGATTCCCTCCGGTCTGACCGGGGAAATCAAGCGCGCCGGAACAATCATCCGGGAGGAATTCGACCTGATCAACTGAATGAGGATGGTTTCCGTTCCGATTTCGAAGCATCGGACAGTGACGATGCCACGTCGTTATCCAGCGCCCACGAAAGAGGCGGCAGATCGATCGTTCAAACTTCGGAAACAGGAGAAAACAATCACCGCGCAATCATTCCTCTGAAAAAAAAGCTGCAAATAACGTTTTTTCATTTGCATTCAGGGATTTTCTGGAGTAATTTAGAACAATTTCAATTTGAGGAGAAACTCTGATAGCGAAAAAATCTGAGTTATACAACTGAATATCGACGTCCTCGCCTGAACTACCACTTCGATCAGCCGTCCACGACAGAAAAACGCACACTGGGAAGTGCCACATATTCTGGCACATCTTGATCAGTGTTTTTCTGTGCGCTGTGGTAGGCGCTGGCGGGGGCACTTTTCAGATGTGCCTTTTTGTATTTCCGGAGCATCGCTCAAACAGAGCCCCGGGAAACAACCACCTCCGCAGGAAAATGAAAACGCCGGCGGCATCCGGGATCGCGGAATCTTCTCTCCGGCCCGGAAAAAAGAGAAATTAAGTAGAAACGGCGATTGCATTTCCATCATTTTCGATGTATTCTTATTTCCTCGGGGACAGGAAGTTCGACATCGGTCTCATTCTCTCGGAATGGGTTCGGGTTTCAAATCATCCGACGACCGTCTGGACATGTGCACCGGCAAGGGGCTGTGAAGCAATTCGCAGGGGGGACCCGGCAACCGGAACGGCAGACGGAAGAGAGAAAGATCAAACCGCAGGACTTCCCGCAGGTGAATGCGGAATGAAAACCGGCATTCAAAAGAGATTCAGAAATCGAAACAGGGGGGACGACAAGAATGAGAAACATCAACAGCGGGGGGCACGATTTTATCCGGATTGCAGAAATCGGCAAGATACAGGATTTCCGCCTCAACCCGAAACGGTTGGAACCGGGGATAACAACAGGAGGTTTTTCTCTCCCCGAACCAACCACTTCTCTAACATCTCCTCGACCAAGCATCGCCGCGCGACAGAGTCTCCGCCCGGCAAGCGGCTCTTTCTCCCCGTGCCGGCCGACCGCAGCCGAGTCCGGCTCCGCCCCGTACGCGGCACCGGCACCTTGCCGGACGCAGGGGGTGCGGGGGGCGGCGGACACGCCCCCGGCTTCCCTTGTTTGCACCCGGCAGTCAAGAGAGGGGTTCGGGGGAGAGAAAGCGGCTCGTAAGAGCGCATCTCTCCCCGTACCAAACAACCATCAAACAACCAATCGGCCGATCATCGCCGCGCAACAGAGTCTCCGCTCGGCAAGCGGCGAAGTGGAGCAAAAACGCGAATGGGTCTTTCCGC
>CALXOE010000078.1 GCA_944389935.1 uncultured Victivallis sp. | reverse complement strand
ACGAGGAGCTCTATCAGCGTAAATGCCGCCTTTTTTGTCACAGGACCATGGACTTTGAGCGTTGCAGGCTCGTGGGAGGCAGGAGGCGTATCCGCCGCCCCCCGCACCCCCGGCGTCCGGCAAGGTGCCGGTGCCGCGTACGGCGCCGTCTCGGACTCGGCTGCGCTCGGCAAGCGGCGACTCTGTTGCGGGGCGGGAACGGGGCGCGACGGAGTTTGAGAGCGAATCGCTTTCTCTCCCCCGAACCCTTCTCTTGTCTGCGGAGTGGAAATACGATGAGCATTGTACGAATGACAAGCTTTTACCATAAAAAACTCGATCAATGTGGATACCTGTTTTCTCATGATTTTTTCTCCGTTCCAATGGTTGTTTGTTTGCAAAACCGAAACCCGAGCCATTCTCAAAGCTGTTGATTTAGTTTACACGTGAATCGTATATCCTCTATAATTATACTAAAATCGTCGCTGGTTGTCAAGAGTGTGGAAAAATTTTTTTCAAAAAAAACTCGGTTGCGTTCCAGAAAGACCGATCGACGGCAGAGATTCAGGAAGAAGAAGTTGGGGGGGATTCCTGGTGATCGCTTTTCCATGGGAACGGCTCGACAAGTTTCGGAATTGAAGCAGAACGGGGAACGGATTGCCACGCGATTTCATCGTCCGCGTTCTCCAGCCAGGCCCGAACCGCGGGACAATTCCGCTGTTACGCTTGAAGAGCATTCCATTCCATCATCAAAACCGTCACCTCAACTTCGCCGACGACTCGGGAACTCCCGGCGATATTTCAAAGGGGAAAGTTGAAACTTCTCTCTGAACAGCCGGGAGAAATAAAACTCACTGCCGATGCCGCAAAGTTCCGCCACAGTTGCGACCGACAGAGAAGAGTCTGTCAACAATGTCGCGGCCAGCTCAAGGCGGCAATGAATCAGAAACTGCCCGGGAGGAAGTCCGGCGACAACTTTAAAAAGACGCCGAAAATGATGTGGAGTCAAACTTCGCTTTGCCGCCTCCGCTGTGAAATCCCACGGTTTCTGCGGATGGTGTCGCACCTCCGACACCAGATGGCGGAAATACTCTTCCTGATACGCGGGCAATCGCGGCTCGGCAAATTCCGATTCATGGAACTGCAGCAGCAGATCTTCATAAAGCAATACCGCACGCGGCGGAGTGAGCGGCGCAGAGCGGCGCAGCAGTTGCATGATTCGCAACATGGTATCGAGAAAACGGTCCGGATCGGCGATTTTCCGAACCGGATTTTCCAGGTCGATCGGCAAAAGTCCGCTTTCCACATATCTCCCGATCCGTTCGCCGTGAGAACAAAGAAAACTGTGATACCGCGTCTCTCCCGGGAAGTTTCCGTATTCAAAAAAAGCCCCGGGATGAGTGATGAACGCATATGCCCCTTCATACTCGTTCACCGGCCCGTGATTCAGCGCAAAGTGAAACCGCCCGGCGTGGTTGTACTGCACCCCATAGTAGACCGGGACATGGCGCGACTCCCCCTGATGATCCGGCGTAGAATCGTAAAGACTGAAAATATGTCCGTCAAAAAAGTTCATCAATTATCCGTTTTGTGCAAAAAACAGTTCCTGTCGTTCATTCTCGAACGTCTGTATTTATGGTATAATATATACATATCCGGCAAAAAAACAAGAATCGGCCGGAAATATCAACCGGATGAAAGGGACATATCCATGGAACAAATGAAGATTGCGGCACAATTATACAGTTTCCGCGATTACATCAAAACTCCCGCCGGAGTGCGGGATACGTTGCGGCGGTTGCGGCAGATCGGATTCAGCGCCGTTCAACTCTCCAGCTCGATCGCACCGATGCCGGAGGAGGAACTGCGCCGGATGCTGCAGGAAGAGGGGATGATCGCGCCGACCAGTCACGAACGCGCCAAAGATCTGATCGAAAAACCCGAACAGACCATCGAACACCTGCTCGCACTGGATTGCCACCATACCGCTTATCCATACCCGGAGTGGATACCAACCGGGAAAGGAGAAGCCGTCGCCTATGCAAAAGAGTTGAATCAGGCAGCGGAAAAATTCCGCCGGGCCGGAATCGATTTTGCCTACCACAACCATGCGATTGAGTTCCTGCGCTTCGAGGGGAGCACGTTACTTGAACTCATCTACCGGAACGCACCGCTTGTGAGCGGCGAACTCGACACATTCTGGGTTCAGAAAGGAGGCGGAGATCCGGTCGACTGGATCTCCAGGCTCAACGGCAGAATCAAAGTTCTGCACATCAAAGATTTCGGAGTAAACCAGAGAGGAGAAACGATCATGATGCCGATTGGCTCCGGAAATCTCGACTGGAAGCGGATTTTCACCGCGGCCGAAACGGCCGGGGTGGAGTACTATGTGGTCGAACATGACGGAGACTGCGCGGATCCGTTCGAGTCGTTCGCCGCAAGCATGCGGTTTTTGAAAGGAAACTTCGTCTCATGAAGAAGACAAAGGTCGTCATCTGGAACGAATTCGTTCACGAGCGGGAGACGGGTGCTGCGGGCGATTATATCCGCACCATCTATCCGGCGGGGATTCATACGTTTCTCGCGGAGAAACTGGCCGCGGACGATCTCGAAATCCGCACCGCAACGCTGCAGGATCCGGAATATGGACTTCCGGAATCAATATTGTACGAGACGGAAGTGCTGGTCTGGTGGGGGCATTGTGCGCATGATCAGATCGATGATTCGCTGGTCGACCAACTTCAGCAACGGATACTGGCCGGGATGGGACTGGTAGTTCTGCACTCCGGTCATTATTCAAAGATTTTCCGACGCATGATGGGGACAAGTTGTCGATTGCGCTGGCGGGAAATCGGGGAAAAGGAGCGGCTCTGGGTGGTCGACCCGGCCCATCCGGTCTCGGCAGGCATTCCGGAAACATTCACGCTGCCGCATTCGGAAATGTACGGGGAACCGTTCGGGGTGCCGGATGACGGGAAGATCGTGTTTCAATCGTGGTATGAGGGTGGCAATGTGATGCGCAGCGGCATTGCATTCCGGCGAGGAGCAGGTAAAATCTTCTACTTCTCCCCCGGTCATGAGACCTATCCGATCTACCACGATGCCATCATTCTGCGTGTGATCGGCAACGCGATCCGCTGGGCGGCCGGAACGACTCTTCCGCCGCGGATCACTCCGCAGCCGGAGCCGCTGGAACGGGTGAGGACGGAAAATCCGCTGAAAAATCTGGACACCAGCGGACTGCATGCCGTCAAAATGCCGCAGGAAACTTTCACAAAGAATTAAAATCATTCTCTGGAGAATATAAGATGAACCAGACAATCAAAGTTGGAATTCTCGGGATGGGCCGTGCCGGACTCGGCATGCACGCCCGCGAGATTGCGGAATACCCGGATCGATTTGAACTTGTCGCGATTGCGGATCATGATCCGTCGCGACTCGAAAATCTGTCTGGAGTTCCGGACCAGGCAAAACGTTATACTTCATGCGAGGAATTGATCGATGATCCGGCTGTCGAGCTCGTGTCGATCGCGTTGCGCCATCCGGATCACGTTCCCTGCGCAATTCGCGCGCTCGAAGCGGGCAAGTACGTGAATATTGACAAACCCATCGCCGTCAATTATGAAGAGGCCTTGAAGCTGGAAGCGTGTGCCCGTCGTCATCCGGGCAAACTGTTTGCTCGTCAAAATCGCCGGTTTGAAGGGCCGTTTCAAAAGGCGCGTCAGCTGATATCGACCGGCGTACTCGGAAACATCACTTTGATCAAACTGCACCGTGCCTGCGGGTACTGCCGTCGCAACGACTGGATGACGATGACGGAATTTGCGGGGGGACTTCTGACCAACTGGGGGCCGCACGTGATTGATCAGGCGTTACAGCTCATCGGGTCACCAGTCGTTGACATGTGGGCAGACGTGCGTTCGGTCATCAGCATCGGGGATGGTGATGATCAGATTAAACTGCTGTTGCGGGGGAAAAACGGCATCGTAGCCGACCTTGAGATTTCCGGAACCAATGCGAAACCGGGACGTGAAATGGAAATCTGGGGAGAGCGCGGGACACTCGTTTACGATCCGAAAGTCGGAGCAATCGAAATGCGGTTTGTCGATCCGGAATGTAAATTCAAGCCATTGAAGCCGCATCGGGAAAATCCTCCCATGGAGTACGGCAACTTCGATGAGAAGCTGACTTTCATCGAACAGCGGGTAGAGATTCCGTTCATTCCGATGTCGGAGATCTGGAAATACATATACGAGTCGGTCAGAAACGGGAAACCGTTTCCGATCCGGCTGGAAGAAGCGGTAGAAGTGGTTCGTCTCTGTGATGAAGCATTTCGCCTGAGCGGGTTCAAGCCGCGAGCGTCAGAGGCGTGAAAGTCGAATAAAGTCCGATCTTTTGTCTGCATTTGCTTCCCCGTGACGACAGATTGCAGACGTAACTCGGCTCCGCCTGTGCAACCGACCTGCTCCTCCGGGGGCTCTCTGATCGGTTGCGCCGGCGGAGCTGTTTGCTTGAGCCGGATTCGACGAGAAATCGCTTTCCCGAGCCATATTTCCTTCATTCCCGGGTAGTTCCAGCGCATGGCTCTCTCCTCCCTGAAGCCAACGTCCTGCGCCAATCCGTTTGCTTTATGACGCAGAGACGATGATTTGCAATCAGACTTTTCCATGCTATCTTACTCTTATTGACAGAATATGATGCAATGTTGCATCATATTGACTGTCAATTTATTAACATGGAGAAAAGTGTCACCTGTTTTTTACTGAAAAACAGAACCATTTATTCCCGCACATGACAAGGTATGGGAGGTGTTATGAAAATATTGACTAGAAAAATAACAATATCCGTTATATCTAATATTCTGATTGTGATAGCGGTATCCCAGATTTATCACCTGCTGTCTTTTGTCAAAAGTAATGATATACATTATGTAATGCAGCGGTGCATTGACCGCCTTGTTTTCGTGTTTCCTATTACTTTATCATTTATTGAGATTTATTCCCGTTCATTGGATTCTAAAGTTGATGAAATTTTTTGTAAACTATATGTGGTAGCAATTTATTTATTTACGTTACCTTTATTTCAAAAAATGATATTGTTATGGCCTGATTTTTCCATGTGGTTTTCTTATACAGAAATCTGGGAAATGTATTTGTTTGTAATTTGGTTATTTATCACTGGTTATACGATTTACATATTATTATCGCCTAAAAAACAGAACATATTTTCGGCAAGAATCATTTGGCCAATTCTGTATATAGAAGGATGTCTTTTGTTTAACATCAATCTTGGATTGCTGACATTTATTGCAATGTTTGTAACATTACTTGTTTACTCTGCCATAAGTTGCAAAAGAAGAGAATTACAATTATTTCCATCGTTGATTCCCTTTGCGGTTTTCGCAAGTCAGCTTGTTTTTTATGGGATGTGCAGGATAATATTCAGACGAACAACCGAGATACTATTTAACTGATTATAAAAAACATCGTTATTTTTTGAATTAGTCAATGATCATGGTTGCCAACCCACTTCAACTGCTTTCTTTAAGGCCTGTCCCGAATTTGGAATTCGATAACGTCCGGAAAATTGCGCACATTTTGAGAGAGGCCCCCGCTGGAGCGTGCGAATCAATCGCTGGATCACGCTTACTCCGCCCTCTTTCCACGATGGGGGCGGCTGTTGCAATCCGGAAATGTTTCCGCACGACCGCAACAGCGCGCTGATCTTCTACCGCGACTTCTACTTCCCCGATCCGGAAGGGGTGAAACGCAAACCGTCGTCTGCCGGAAGATCACTGTCACGGAGTGACCTCCTCCCTTCGGTAGAGCAGCACGGCAAAGCCGTTCCGCGGCAGGGCGACGACTCCGTTCTCCATCGTGACATCACCAGAGACGGAGTCCATCCGCACCAGTTGGAATCCGGGGGCGGCGACTTCAGTCCGCAGCAGCTCCCGGTTGCTCTGGGTCAGTAGAACTGCCAGCTCATCGCCAAGCAGGAAAGAGTTGGTCTGCACCTCGGTGTTGCTCACCGAGTGAAAGGTTTCCGCGCTGAATTTCCCCTCGTACAGAAGCCGACCAAACCGTTCGCGCAGAGCGTTCGCCTTCGCGAGATACGCCTGGTAATGCGGCGTCTCCGCGATGGTGGCGCGACAGCGATAGATCTCCACATCGCTCCGGCTGCCGAGCAGCAGCATCTGATTGACCGGAAACTCAACGTCGGAATCGTCGCGGATGTTCCGATTGGAGATCACCGCCTCCGGGAAAGCCGCCTTGAAAAGGTAAGTCGCCGACAGCGTCTGCGGCTTTTCTTTCTTCTCCCGCCAATCGGGATTCCAGACATTCGCCGGATATCCCACAATGTGGACGAAATCCGTATACTGCAACGTCTGATCGGTGGTGCACTCGATACCGAACCCCATTGTGGGATTCCGTGATTTCGCATATTCATAAAGCTTCTTGAGCATCTCCCGCTTGCCGTTCATGAGCCCCGTGTACGGCACCGGATGACCGTGCGTTGGGTCGCAGCAGGGGTAGGAAAGCATCCCCAGCTGATCGAAAAAGACCGAATCCACCCCGAGTTCTACCGCAAAATCGACGTGGCGCTTCAAAATTTCCAGCCAGGAACGACAAGCGGGACAGGCAACGACAAAGGTCTTGTTGATAAAAGCCCGCAGAAAGGTGCCGCCGTCTGTGAAATTGTAGTACTCCCGGTGCTCAGTGCCTTCCGCGCGCTTGATCGCCACGCGCGCCCCCTCTCCTGAACGGTAGTAGTCGCTCTCCACGTCGATAAGCTGGCCGTTGAAGTAGAGGATGACCTTCCCTCCTTTCGCCTGCACCTTACGAATGTTCTCTTTCAGCGCTTTAACGCCGCCTAGTTTCGAATCGGCAGAGTAGACAGGGTATCCGGAATCCATCCCCTCGGCGGTCCAACCGAAGAGAAACAAGGTGTCAATCCCCGCCTTCGCTGCGTCATCATAGGCTTGCTCGAGTTTTTCATAGGGGAAGAGATACTCTCCGTACTGATGGTGCAGAATAATCCGCTGCCACCCCGACGAATGTGCCACATGCTCCGGAATCTGCGGCGGGGTGAACCATTCATCAGCCCACTTCCGGTACCTCGCGGCGCAGGTAGTCCAATTGCCGGAATATGGAGCCGTAACGATGTTGCACTCGCGCCAGCTCCCCCCTGCTTTCAGAAACGGATAGCGGACCATAAACATATTGATGGAACTTTGCCGCTCCAATTCAAACATCTGTCCGGTCAGCAGGAAAGAGGAGTCGTGGCAGCCGTAGTAGAGCCCCTCGTTCCCCCAGTCGAGCGCAAAACAGTTCATCGAAGAGGTACGCCCGGGATAAAGCGTCATACGGCGGATATACTTCTGATCGGGAGCCATGTACCAGGAGAAGCATTTACGGATCTGTTCCGGGAGGTTTTCAATCCGTTCGCTAACCTGCTCCGAAGAGATCGCCGCCATCGGCGGCGCGGGATCACGTATGGCGAAAATCGGATAATGCACTTCACGCACCTCCTGTTCCCGCGAATGGTTCTCCAGCGCAACGCTCCAGCGGATCTCATCGCCATCCAATTCCGCCAACAGCGATACAGAAATTGGAATCGTGCCGCGATCCTTGCACTCCACCTCAGAAAAAACGAGGGTGATCCGATCCTCTCCACACCGAATATCCGGCACTCCGGCGGGAACGGCCTCCAGTTCCAGACAGCCAGAATCTCCGAGGATCAGCCGTACAAGGCTGTGCGGACAAACCAGATTCCGCCCGGATTTCCGGTTGCAAAGTTCCGTAAGAGCGCCGGTTTCGTCGATCGACAGAGAGACAAATTCGTTTCCCAACTGATTCATGATAACCTCCCGATTATATGGGAAACAATATAACACAATCCGGGCTTCTCCGCTATGATATTTATGCCGAAAAATATGGGAATCGTGCCATTCAGCCTTGAAAATCATTTTCTTCGGCATTATATTACTGCATGAAGAATTATTTTCTCCACTTCAACGATCAGCCGCGCACGCTGCAGACGCCGCTGCCACTCTTCGCCCGGCTCTCCAGCGACAATGCCCGCGGGATCTGGAACGGGAAACGCGAAAACCTTATGGAATTCGCCATCCGTCTCTCTGCCGCCGATGGCTGTTCGATCGACATTCAGGACGGGCGCGAGACGAGGCTGCCTTTCCCGCATGTATATCTCAAATATCCGGAGAGCGATTTCCACTCGCCGCCTTTCGCACCGCGCCGAGCTTTCGCACTGCTCTATGCGGGGGCACTCTGCCCGCGGTTAGAGGAAGCGGGGATCCGCCTCGACACCGTCGGCTGGCCGCTGGAAATTACCGCGGAGATCCGGATGCTGATGGCGAAAATCGACGAACTCTGTGACAATCTGTTTCTGCCGGGAAACGCCGACCGGATAGATCACTACGCACTCTGCCTGCTGCGGGAAGTGATGCTGCAACACCCAACTCAGCAGGCACACCATCCTCCGGAGCCGGACACTTTCTACGCCGAAAAGCTTCAACGGATCGCTTCGTATCTGCGCACTCATTGCGCGGAAAAGATCGATCTTGCGGCTCTGGCGGCGAAACACGGTCTTTCACGCCGTACCTTTTTCCGTCACTGGCAGAAGCTGTTCCCCGGGAATACGCCGCACCAGTACCAGCTCGAATTGAGGCTGCAGGAGGGGCGCCGCTTGCTCCGCAGTGAAATGCCGATTTCGGAGATCGCGCGGGAGCTTGGTTTTTCGGACGCCTCCGGCTTCACAGAACAGTTTCGACGCCGTTACGGCGAGACGCCAACCTGTTTTCGGTTGCAGCAGCGTACCGACTGACCGTTCTTGCGTGCGACAATAGCCATCGGTTGACAGCACAACCTTTCGCAGCGACCAGCTTCTCTACCGAAATTTTCCGCAGCGTCTCCCGCAAATATTTTGCGCACATTTGTTTCCGAGAGCCTCAGAGGTCTTCGGAGCTCCGGGATCAGCCGATGATGCCGGGATAAGGGGAAATCGTGGCAAAAAAAGACCCGCGCTCGTGTGTGCGA
>CALXOE010000077.1 GCA_944389935.1 uncultured Victivallis sp. | reverse complement strand
CTTTGGAAAGGAAGAATTTTTAAGAAAAAGTCAGAAATACCACAAAACGACTTGACAAAACCTAACATAGAAGGACAAGATAATGAAAAGAATTTTTTTATTACCGACTTTACTAATTCTCCTCTTGAGTAATGGGTGTCGAACCTATTTCGGATATGAAGCGACAACCACAGAAGAGGATATAAAGAACTCATCTCAGTTGATTTCCTCAAAATTCAAAGGATATCAAATTGAGCTTGATGGCTCGCAAATTAGGGTTTGGGAAAAGTATGAAGACACATATCAAAAGGACGTCGCAGAAATTGAGCATCGAGAACATGTTTATGTAGGTAACGATCCTGCTTTTTGTCTTGTCGCCTTACCTTTTCGGGTGATAGGAGATATTTTGGTATTAGCTCCTATTTCCAGAGATTGGCATCTTGCTACAAATCCACCTAATTTTTTTACCCGGTTAACATATATTCCCCCCTTTAGCTATTTCGCTTTTTTTAGAAATTCTCCCTATTGGATTGTTGATCCTAAAACACTGAAAGAAGGTGAAAATATTGAACAACTTTCAGATGGAAATGAAAGGGTAATAACCAAAACAATTGAAAAAGAACATGTGGAGCTAACACGAAAAAAAGTTACCTTTCAAGTTCCGAGAAAAAAAGCTGTCACTGATGGAAATATTGTCGTACAGTTAGAAGAAAAATCATCAAGATTAGACTTAAAATCTCCCTTCATTACATTGGGAATGCTAAATCGGGAGCCATATCCAGCTCGTTTAATCAACGTAATTGTCTGCTACAAAGAACACAATGTTCAACTTCAATTGGATAGCCGGGAACTGTTGTCGCCAAATGAACAACTGCAGCAGGGGAGAAAATATTTTGCAGACAAAAATTTCGATGAAGCTTTGAAATGGATTCAAAAAGCTGCAGAACAGGGAAATGCAACGGCTCAGGGTCTTCTAGGATTCTGCTATTTCGAAGGCAAAGGCGTCAAAGCAGACGCCGAAAAAGCGGTTTACTGGTGTCAAAAAGCTGCAGAACAGGGAGAGGCAAGGGCTCAGGTTCTTCTAGGAGTCTGCTATTTCGCTGGCAAAGGCGTCAAAGCAGACGCCGAAAAAGCGGTTTACTGGTGTCAAAAAGCTGCAGAACAGGGAGAGGCAGGGGCTCAGGCTCTTCTAGGAGCCTGCTATTTCGCTGGCAAAGGCGTCAAAGCAGACGCCGAAAAAGCGGTTTACTGGTATCAAAAAGCTGCAGAACAGGGAGATGCAACGGCTCAGCGTCTTCTAGGAGTCTGCTATTTCGAAGGCAAAGGAATTGAAAAAAATCTAACTCAAGCCCAATATTGGTTGGAACTGGCAGCCGCGCAAAATGATACTGATGCTATTTCTCGCTTGAAAAAACTCAAAAAAGAACTTGAAGAAGAACTCCAATGGAAAAAAGAACGGGAACACATAGAGGAAGAGTTTATCCGTTTCAAAAATATTCATGATCCCGAGATTGAAATGGTAAAAAATGGAGTATTTCTCTTCGATCAAAGTCGAACAATAGAGGAAGCTTTCTCTGCTCAGCTGGATAATATTCGCTGGCGAAAATTCCGTACTAAGGAGAATCGGATCATTGTTGAGGTTATAGGAACTTGGAATAATGACACTTATGGAGAAGACAAAGTAAAACGTAACTTTGTTTCAACTCTTGCCGGAATTGATTTTATCTGGGCGCTTTATCCTAAGAAAGGAGAAGAAATAATGGCACAGTTTGCAATTAATCGTTCTTCAGTGTCTCCATTTTCTTTATACCGGGGAGAAATCCGAGATAAAACAGGAAAAATAAAGGTAGTAGATCTGGGAGTAATTAAATATCCAGCCATTGCTGATTCAAGTGAATTGTACTTGACGAAAAAGGGATTCTTGGAATTGATGTACGGAAATGAGGAATTACGCGATGGACTCGACGCTATTGATGACTCCATGAAAGGTTTGGAAAATATTCTACGGAAATGAAAATGGGAGATTAAAAGCTCAGGATCTTATTTCTACAATATTGCAGAAACAGAAATTTGATTCCCATTGAGCATCTTTAAGGACAAAGTCTCGACTGTTCTTGCGACCCGCTCCAGCTTCATGTCTCTTAATTTTTCGGCCACCGGCCGCCCCGCATCCGGCCGCCCCCCGTCTTCCCGGAAGAGCGGCCGGATTCCGCGCATCAACGCGGATCTTTCTGCGGTTGCCCCCCCTGCATCGCCGCAATGGCGATGGCAAGCGCGGCAAGTTCATCCGGATCATCCGGCTGTGCCGATATTTCGACCTGCTCCGCCGAGACCGGCAACGGCTTCGCCGCCGTGCCGAACCGGCGGATGAGCAGCGTCATCATGTGAATCAAAAACGCTACGAAGAGCGAAATCACTATCGTCAGAAGATAGGTTTCCCCCATAATCATCCATGCTTGTTCCATAGTGAACACCTCCTCCTCAGGAATTCTGCAGCAGACTGATGTAGATGGCCGCGATGATCGCGGTTGTAATCACGCCGAAGATATTCACCCCCAGCGCGTAATGCATGATGATCGCATTCGGGTTCGCCCGGGTGACGCACTTCTGCGCGACTTTCGCGGTGGAGGGCACGCAGCTGACTCCCGCAATGCCGATGACCGGATTGAACTTCCCGCGGGTGACGAAGTACATGAAATAACCTCCCAGAATGCCGCCGACTCCGGAGAGCGCCAGCGCCGCCATGCCGAAGATCAGCAGCGGCAGCACCTTGGGATTCATGATCGTCTTCGCTTCACAAAGCACTCCCAGCAGAAGTCCCAGCGTCAGAGTCGAACCATACAAAACGATTTCACTGACCAGATGCTGGAATTTTTCCAGCCCCGATTCCCGAATCGCAATCCCGAGAAACAGCGAGAAGAAGAGCGGCGACGCCACCGGAAACAGAAACGAGAGCAGCACGCAGGCGACAACCGCAAAGGTCAGCTTCTGCCCGCTTGTGATCTTCAGTTTCGGATCGTCCGGCGGCATCTCGATGGCCTGCAGCTTCTTCGGTACCAGAAGCTTGACCAGATAGGGAAATCCGCCGTAGGCCAGCCCGAGGTACATGTAGGCGACCACGGTGATCGGCACAAAAAGATGGGGCGAGAGCTTCAGCGAGGCGAAAAGCACCATCGGCCCGTCCGCGCCGCCGACCAGTGCGATCGAGGCCGCGTCCTTGAGATTGTACCCGAACAGACTCGCCAGCGGCAGCACCAGCAATGTCCCCAGCTCCGCAAACAGCGCGATGATGGCCGACACATACGGCCGCTTCATCACGAAACCGACGTCCAGAAGCGAACCGATGCCGATGAAGATCAGACAGGCGATGAGCCCGTTGCTGAAGGTCAGCGTGTAGACCGGCTGCAGCCAGTCGATCTGCATCAGCGTCATCAGATGGTCGTTGTTGCTGATCGTCGAGTCGAGAAAGAGGTTGTTCACGGCGGTTTCATCCACCGGCGTCTTGTTCGCCATGTTGATCGGGTCGAAGAACATCGAGGAGACATTGATCGTCGCCATGCCCAGACCCATGGGGATCATCAGCAGCGGTTCCAGAATGCCTTTGCGCCCCAGCCAGACCAGGGCGAAGCCGAGCAGCACCAGAACAAGCCGGACCGTGACCACCACCGGATCCGAGGCGAGCATGACGGCAAGTCCCTGAAACAGATCGAGAAAACTATTCATGACTCACCTCCCGTCAGCCCCGGATCACGGCGAGGAGCGCGCCGGACTGCACCTGCTCTCCCTCCGCGACCTCCAGCTTCGCCAGCACGCCTGCTCCCGGAGCGTTGATCGGGGTCTCCATCTTCATCGCTTCGAGCACCATCAGAAGCTGGCCGGCCTGGACGCTCTCGCCCGGCTTGACCAGAATGCGGACCACCGCACCCGGCAGTGTGGAGTGGACTTCGGTGAACTTATCCCCCGACGTCCCCATCGCGGCCAGACGGACCGGCTGCTCCTCGACGATGCCGTCCGCCAGCGTGAAATCGTACTGTCTGCCGTTGACCGACGCGGAATTTCCGGAGATCTTGACCGCGTAGTTTTTCCCGTTCAGCGTGACCGTGACAGCGTCCGACTTCGGCGCGGCGGCGGGGCTGCCCGTGGGTTCCGGCTTTTGTTTCCGATCGGTTTTCCGCACGCCGATGGTGCCTTCGCCCTTCAGGTAGCGGATTCCTTTTTCGCTGCAGCTTGCGGCGATGAAGATATTTTCGTCGGTGATCGGCAGATCGTTCGCTTCGAGCATGGCGACTGCGGCTTTGCGTCCCTTGGCCGGATTTTCGTCGTTGATGTCCAGCGGACTGCGGGTGGTCGGCTCCAGTTTCAGCTGTTCGGAGGCGATGCGGACGATTTCCGGATCCGGCTCCGCCGGCGTGCGGCCGAAATAGCCCAGAACCATCTTGCCGTACCCGTCGGCGATCTTCTTCCAGGGGCCGAACATCACGTTGTTGAACGCCTGCTGGAAGTAGAACTGACTCACCGGCGTGACCGAGGTGCCGAAGCCGCCCCGGGCCACCGCTTCGCCCATGGCGGCGATGACCTCCGGATATTTCTCCATGAGGCCGTTGTCCCGCAGCATCTGGGTGTTTGCGGTCAAGGCTCCGCCCGGCATCGGGAAGAACGGAATCAGCGGGTTGACCTGAGTCGCTTCCGGCGGCATGAAATAGTCCTTCATGGCCCGTTTGAGACTCTCTTCGAGCTTGATGATCTTCTTCACGTCGATATCCAGATCGTACTGCGTGCCGCGCAGGGCGTGCCACATGGTCAGAATATCCGGCTGGCAGGTGCCGCCGGAAAGGGGGGCGATGGAGAGGTCCAGCTGATCGGCTCCGCCTTCGAGCGCCGCGTGGTATGCCAGAACGCTGCAGCCGGCGGTCTCGTGCGAGTGGAAGACGATTCGCGCCTGTTCCCCGAGCAGATTCCGCGCCATCCGGATGGTTTCGTAGACCTTGCGGGGGGTGGAGGTCCCCGAGGCGTCCTTGAAGCAGACCGAATCCCAGGGGATGCCGGAGTCGAGAATCCGGCGCAGAATGGATTCATAGAACTCCACGGTATGGCCGACGCATCCCGGGGGCAGTTCCATCATGGTGATGGTGATTTCGTGTTTCAGGCCCGCTTCCGCAATGCAGGTTCCGCTGTAGAGGAGGTTGTTCACGTCGTTCAGGGCGTCGAAATTGCGGATCGTGGTGATGCCGTGCTTTTTCATCAGCTGCGCATGCAGCTTGATGATGTCGCGCGGCTGGCTGTCGAGTCCGACCACATTGATGCCGCGGGCGAGGGTCTGGAGGTTGGCGCTGTTTCCGACAATGCGGCGGAAGTCATCCATCACGCGGAACGCATCCTCGTTGCTGTAGAAATAGGCGGCCTGGAACAGCGCTCCGCCGCCGGCCTCAAAATGGGTGATCCCCGCCGCGGCGGCCTCTTCCACCACCGGCAGAAAATCCGAACTGAAGACGCGGGCGCCGAATACCGACTGGAATCCGTCGCGGAAAGCAGTCAGCATAAAATCAATTTTCTTCATCATTACACTCTCTCTGTTTTTATTTTTTGGGCATGAACGAGCAGGGGGGGTGCCGCAGAGAGTGTACGGGTCGATCCACTCCGGAGCGCTCCGGGATCCGGAATTCAGGCAAACCGCTCTGACTGTTTCGGGCAGAAAGATCGGGAGGTCCGGTTACAAATTCAAATGAGATGCGGAAAAGAGACACCGTACATTCACGCGACAGAATGGTTCTGCACGGTGAATGGGTCCGCTCTGGCCTTAAAACAGGGTGAAAGCCAGATCCACAGGTGCAGACGCGAGTTCATCGGCGGCGCGAAGCTGAAGCGCGTGGAGACGCATTCGGCAGGGAAACTGCCCGGCTTCAGCAGAAATACCGGACGGACCGACTGGGTGAGACGTGTCTCATTGGAACGGGTGAGAATTCTGCCGACGGTTTCGTAATTGCCGGAGAAGAATTCGCATTCATCGGATTGCCTCCGTGAGGCGTCCGTAAGCTGATGGTCGGCTTCCTGATTCCGGAACCGGCTGTAATCCTGAGGCGCGGCGTCGGGCGCGACGCCGGCGATGATGCCGGTAAAGATCAGCACCACTGAAAAAAGCAGGATTGCGGGCAACGGGTAACTTTTCATGGCAGAATCAGGCCTTTCAAAACATCAGATCTGATAATATACATCCGGAAAACCGGTTTTTCAAGGCCGCTCCCCGCAAAACTTCCCGGAAAGGGGGGCGAAAAAAGCCGGAGGAAACGCGAACGCTTCTTCCGGCTCCCGTTTTGCGGATCGTCTTTCCGCCGCTGCGCTACTACGCCCGGCAGATTTCGAGCAGCCGCTTCTCCCGCCAGCTCAGCGGCTCGGCCGCGAGGCGCTCGGCGAGACGGTTCGGAATTCCCCACTCCTTGAACTTCACGGCCGTCACCCCGCGGAACAGATTGTGCATCGGCTCATGCCGCGCCTGACTGTGAATCAACGTGTTGCGGAAGAGAATCGGCAGACGGAAATCCTCCGCTTCGAGAATCGGCAGCAGCCCGTCGGCAATCCGCCGCCGCACCCGCGCAAACCGCTCCCCGAGCGTCAGAACTCCGCGCCACGCGAACGAGAACGTCTGATAATCCGCCAGCCGTTCGCGCGCCAGATCGAGCAGCAGCTCGACATCTTCCTCCCCTCCGACCCGGCCGAGCAGATACGCTTCCGGCAGCAGACGCGGGTAGTTGTGCCGACGGCTCGTCGCCGGAACGTATTCGTCCCGCTCGAGCAGGAGCTTCCGCAGCGCGGGGGCCGCCGCCCCGTCTCCCGCCACCGCCAGCGCGATCGCCGCGTGGGCGGCCGCGTTCCGATCCTCCCCGTCGAGCAGCGCGAGCAGCGTGTCGCGGGTTTCGGCGAGGTGACCGGCGGCGTACCAGATCGCTTCGCCGGGCTTGTCGGAGCCGATCTCTTCGCGCCAGGTCTCGACCGGGAAACGGCACTCCGGCAGAATCGTCTCGTCGAGACAGCCGGAGGCGCGCAGACGCTTCTCGAGTTCATCGCGGTCGGTCTCGCGCACGTCGCCGCGGCCGTTGAGGAGCGCGAGCGCAGCGGCGATTCCGGCGACTTCCCCGGTTTTCTGCATGCAGCGCTGCATGCGCATGAGACTCGCGGTCAGATGGTCGACGCAGACGGCGCGGCCGACCACGAGCAGATTGCGGAAGTGTTTGACCGTCATCATTTCGAGCGTGATCGGCGCGATCATGTTCTTGCCCCAGAGACTGGCCGCGACCATCCAGTCGCAGCCGGTGTCGTCCTCAAAGGCCCAGTCCAGCGAGTGGCTGTCGAAGTTGCTGTATGCGTAGCTGAACGGGCGTTCGCGCCAGCTTTTGTCGATGACTTCCTGCGCGGTGAGCATGTGGTCGCACTCGATGAGCCGCCCCTCGCGATGGCCCGGCAGCTGCGTGAGATAGTAGAGCCGGGTCGGCTCCTGATTCCACGGCGGGGGGAAGCAGTGCAGCGAATTCGAGTCGATGATCGCCCGGTTCAACTCCCGCGCGTCGGCCGAGGTGGTGAATCCGGCGTCGAAGTTCGCGCTCGCGAACCGCCTGTCGTTGCGGAAAACCCGGACGCTCGAGAACGGCTGCGGCTGATGGTCGGATTCGCGTCCCTCCCGGAATCCGGCGCCGGCCAGCGCGCAGACGTCCCCGTTCCCGGTGCCGTCGATGAGTGCGCGGCAGCCGACGTCGCGGACGCCGTCGGGGGTCACCATGCGGACTCCGCGGATGGTCGCCCCGTCGTCGTCGAGCCAGACCGCGCAGATGTTCGAGTCGTAATGGATCTCGACGCCGGCGGCGAGCAGTTCGCGTTCGATGGCGATTCCCTTCGCGTCGGGGTGGAAGTGGCCGCCCTCGATGAATGCCAGATGGCGGATCTGCTGGGCGGCGTCGTCGGTTTTCTCGAAGCGGCCGCCGGGGAGTCCGTAGTAGTAACCTGCGATGCCGCCGGAAGTTGCGGTTCCTCCGGGCAGATGGAGTTTCTCCACGGCGCAGACGCGCGCGCCGGTTTCCGCAGCGGCGACGGCGGCGACGGCTCCTGCCGTGCCGAGTCCCGCGACGACGATGTCGAACTCGCCGGAAAATTCCGGAGAGCCGGAACTCCGGACTGATTTCTGATGGATCATTTCACATTTCAGCATGATTCATTCCCTCCCGAAGCAGATGCCGGCGTCGATCGCGAGCAGCGGATTGTCGAAGCGGGCGCAGTTGAAGAACGTGTGATTCGGCGCAAACTCGTACTGATCGCACGCCAGTTCGCGGACCTGCTGGCGGGCGATGGTGGCGATCTTGTTGAGTTTGAAGAAGATCTCCCGTCTTGAATTCCAGGCGTCGAGCAGGGTCTGACGGGCTTCGGGCCACGATCCGGCCGGGTCGGTCGGGACCGTGAAGAAGAGTTCGTCGTCGGTGCGTCCGGGGCGCATGGAGCCGACGGCGGGTTTCCAGAGCCGCATCATTTCGGCGGCGTTCGGGGCGACGGCGACGGCGGTCAGGCTCGCGGCCCGGCAGTTGGTGCGGCCGAACTCCGGATTCGAGAGGCACTCCGGGGTCGTGTCGATGATGCGCCGGGCGTGAAGTTCCTCGCTGCCGTCGGCGTCGAAGAGCGTGACGGTGAATCCGTCGCCGTCGGGGCGGATCGCGGTGATCTCGGTCCAGAGCCGGAACGTGTCGGTGTACGGCAGCAGCGCCTTGTAGAGGAACGGCGCGAGCATGAGCGAATCGCTGCGTTCGCCGTTGATCGCGGTGCGGTCGTCGAGGACGCGGTAGAGTTCGCGCGCTTCGGCCGAGCGCAGTTCGCTTTTCCAGTTCGAGGTGGGGGCGAATGTGTCGAAGTATTCGGCTCCGACGATCGCGCCGCGGTCGACGATGACGGTCGAGCCGCGCCCCGAGAGCGCGACTCCCGCGCTCCAGCACCCGGCTCCGATGACAAGGGTGTCGCAAGTGACCATTGGTGACTCCTGCTGGTGAATGATCTCCGAACTGTTTGAAAATATAAACCGTCCGGACCCGATTTCAACCGGATAGAACACTTTGCGGCGAAAACCTCGGCTTCGCAGCCGGAACCCGATTCTCCCCGCCCGGGAGACCGGAGAAAAACGGTTTTTCGTGCGGAATCGGATAGAACACTTTGCGGCGGCAAAAAAAACGTCCGGACACTTGCATAATCCGCCGGACGGATATATCTTAGAGAGAATCATGGCGGCCGTATCCGACGGCTTCGCGGTTGAATACAAGGAGTTTCTAAGATGAGTTTCTCAATGGTTTGCGAACAGGTGCTTGCGCAGCTCGAAAAGATCCGGATCGTGCCGGTTCTCGTGCTGAACGATCTCGATTCCGGCATGAAGATGTGCGAGATTCTCGTGGAGTGCGGGCTGCCCGCGGCGGAAGTGACGTTCCGGACGCCGGCGGCGGCTGCGATCATCAAGGCGGCGTCGGAGCGTTTCCCCGAACTCTATCTCGGGGCGGGGACGATTCTGAACGTGGCGGATCTGAAGCGCGCGTTCGATTCCGGGGCGAAGTTCGCGGTGGCGCCGGGATTCAATCCGACCGTCGTGCGCGCGGCGGTGGAGAACCATGTGGCGTTCGCGCCGGGGGTGTGCACTCCCTCGGAGGTCGAGCAGGCCATGGAGTTCGGCTGCCGGTTTCTGAAGTTCTTCCCGGCGGAGGCGGCGGGCGGGACGAAGATGCTCAAGTCGATCATCGCGCCGTACAAACATCTCGGCGTGCGCTTCATGCCGACCGGCGGCGTGACGACCGCGAACGTCATGGAGTATCTGGCGATCAGGGAGGTCGCGGCGGTCGGCGGCACCTGGCTCGGGAAAGCCGATGACATCGCCGCCGGAAACTGGGAGAAAATCCGCGACATCGTCAAGCAGGCGGTCGCGCTCAAGGAGGGGAAGTAAACCATGCTCACGTACAAGAAGCCGGAAGAGTGCCGTTTCGATGAAGTCAGTCTCGGCGAGATCATGCTGCGGTTCGATCCGGGCGAGGGGCGCGTTCACACCGCGCGCAGCTTCACGGTCTGGGAGGGGGGCGGCGAATACAACGTCGCGCGCGGACTGCGCCGCTGTTTCGGAATGCGCACGGCGGTGGTGACCGCGTTCGCGGACAACCTGGTCGGGCGGCTGATCGAGGATTTCATTCTTCAGGGCGGAGTTGCGACCGATTTCGTGAAGTGGGTTCCCTACGACGGGATCGGGCGGACCGTGCGCAACGGGTTGAATTTCG
>CALXOE010000076.1 GCA_944389935.1 uncultured Victivallis sp. | reverse complement strand
CCGCGTTCCCGCGCCTGGTTCAGCGCCGGCAGCAGCATACCCGCCAGAATCGCGATGATCGCAATCACCACCAGAAGCTCTATCAACGTAAATGCCGCTTTTCTCGTTACCGGGTCATGGGTGGCAGGGGGCGTGTCCGCCGCCCCCCGCACCCCCTGCGTCCGGCAAGGTGCCGGTGCCGCGTACGGGGCGGAGTCGGACTCGGCTGCGGTCGGCCGATTGGTTGTTTGATGGTTGGTTGGTACGGGGAGAGACGCGCTCTTACGAGCCGCTTTCTCTCCCCCGAACCCCTCTCTTGTTCTGCCGAGCGCCAAGCTCTGTTGCGCGGCGGGAACGGGGCGGAACATGGGTTGTGCGTGAGCCGCTTTCTCGCCCTCGAACCCCTCTCTCGCTCTGCCGGGCGCGGAAACAGAGGAATGTCGCAAGTGGCAGGCATTCACCATCAAGAGCTCGATCAAGGTAAAAACTTTCTTCTGCATGACTGGAGACTCCTTTGTTTTCCGGGAACATTTTTATATTCTGTTATCGGTCGCCTTTGACAAGTTCAGGCTTGATGAAGATCTCACTGCTGTAACCGTTCCGCTCGGAATTGATCCGGCGCAGCAGGTGCAGGACCGCCATTTCTCCGACCTGTGCCATTTTGATGTCGATCGTGGCCGGGCGCGGCGAGAGGTAGCGCAGCAGCACTTCGTCGGCATTGCAGCCGATGCTGTCAAGTTCATCGACGGGAGTACCGCCGGCGCGCAGTTCGTTGCAGACCCCGAGCATGATGTCGTCGGCACAGAAGAAAGCACCAGTCACACCGGCCCCCTCCTGCCGGAAAGCATCTGCCAGTTCGCGATACCGGTCGATGTCGCCCCCCCGGCCGGAGGAGACGAATTCACGCACTTCCATTCCGAGTTCTTCGGCCCGTTTGCGGAAAGTCGGCACGCGGACGGTGAACGCCCCATGCGTCGGATCGGTGTTGAAGACCGCTGCTTTCCGGTGTCCCCGGCCGGCCAGATATTCCGCCGCGATCGCCCCGACCGCGCAGTTGTCATAGAGAATGTGGTCGAAACGGCGCTCTTCATCGCAGTGCTCCCGAAAACACCAGACGGCGGGAAGTTCCCCGAGTTTCCGGACGAGTTTCTCCTTCAGTCCCGGACGGTCATCCCGCCCGAATAGAATCACCCCGTCGCAGAAACGCGGATCAATGCAGCCGGGGATGTTGCCGGAACCGGGATCGAGGTGAGCGAGCAGCAGCGAAAGCTGCCGTTCAATCAGCGTGCGCTGAATGCTGCCGAGCAGCACGGGAAATGCAGGCATCTTGAGCATCTTCTCCGGCGCATAGTCGCCGAGAGAGAGAAAGGCGATCGTGCCGGTCTTGATCCCGACCCGTTCCGAAGTCTTCGGGCCGGGACGGCGGATGTCGGGCTGATAGTTGAGCCGGGTCGTCACCGCGCGGATTCTGCCCGCCGCATCGTGCGAAACCTTGTCGGGCTGATTGAAATAGCGCGACACGGTGCTGATGCTGACCCCGGCCTGTTTAGCAATCTCGACGATTGACATGTCAAAACTCCATACTTTGTTGTTCTGTTATATATTGTGACACAAAATCCGGGAAAAGTCAAGAGCAAAATGAAAAATAATTAAATAATTTTCATCGTTTTTCATCAACTCAAAAGATCGGCCTCCTGGTCATCTTCCCGCAAACAGAATCCAAAGAAACACCATTTACCTTGATAATGAATCGATTACCTGAATGACAATCTTCTTGAAACCATGAAAGCGGCGGCGATTCTCAACCATTCAAACACCATGTTTCCTGAAACCCGTGCAAATTCAGCATGAAAATTGAAAAATCATTTTTCAATCAGTTTTTTCATCTCATTTTTTTGAAACGCTCTGGGGAATGCGCTTGAATTTTCATAACAGCATGGTATATTTTTATTATAAGATATATTAATTTCACAATATGAAAATAGAACTATGATAAAAGTACTGGACAAAACATTTCTGATTCTGGAAAAACTGGCTTTGCAATCTCCGCGCCCATGTCGGATCGGAGAGCTGGCAGAGGAGTTCGGACTCAACAATGCGACTTGCGCGCGAATCTTGAAGGAACTGGTCGAGGCCGGATATGCGATCCATCTCTCGCGCCTGACCGGTTACACGGTCGGCCCGCGGTCGTGGACGTTTGCATCGCAGGTCCGATACCGGGAGAAGCTCATCGAGGCTGCCGAACCGGTGATCCGCCAGGCGGCAAGTGAACTCGAGGCCTCCGTTCTGCTTGCGGAGCGACAGGGGATGGAACGCTATATCCTGCTGCACCACAACGGATGCCGCAAACTGGACATCGTGCTGGGGAAACTCTCGTTTCACGATCTCTTCGACACCGCAACGGGATTGCTGCTGACTGCGTTTGCTCCGGAAAAAGAGCAAAAAATGCTGGTCGAACACTATTGGGGGAAAGAGTGCAATCTGCTCGATCCGGCCGGGGATCCGTCTGCACAACTTTCCGAACTGAAATCGACCGGACACTGTATCTTTGAAAAAACCGATCAGGGAATCATCGCCTGGCCGATCCGGCAGAACCGCGAAGTCACCGCGGTCCTCGGCGCCTCGGTGGCGGTCGGAGATTTCGTCGAACCGTATCGGAGCAGGCTGATCGCGGCGATCAGCCGCGCCGCACAACAAATCTCACAAACCATTTCCACCATTCAAACAGCGGGGTAAAACAATGACGGAAATCAAAGGAAAAATCGCACTGGTCACCGGCGGTTCGCAGGGAATCGGCCGGGCAATCGCGCTCGCACTTGCCGAAGCCGGCTGCCGGGTCATGGTCAACTGCGCCCACAACTCTGCCAACGCCGAACGGGTCGCAGCCGAGATTCGCGACAAAGGCGGCCTCGCCGATCCGCTGCTCTGCGACGTCTCGGACGAAAAGGCGGTCGAAGCGATGTTCGACTCTCTCGAGCCGCAGGGCGGCGCGGAGATTCTCATCAACAACGCCCGGCTCGACCCGTGGCTGAGGCGTCCCGGCATGAGCGAGGGCGAGTGGTTCGACCGGGTCATGGCGGTGAATCTCAAGGGGGCTTTCCTCTGTTCGGAAGCGTTTTTCCGCCGGGCAAAATCCCGGAAATGGGGGAGAATCGTGAACATCGCCTCGGTTCGCAGCTTCCGTCCGGCCGAGCCGAATATGATCGCCTACGGCGTTTCTAAACTCGGCATGCACGCGCTGACCCGGGCCTATGCGCACAACGGCGCGCCGTTCGGGATCACGGCCAACACAATCTGCCCCGGCATGGTCATCACGGAAAATATCGGGAAAAGACTGACTCCGGAAAAATATGCGGAAGAGTCCGCCGCAATCCCCCTCGGACGCGGCGCAACCAGCGAAGAAATCGCCGATGCCGTCATGTTCCCCATCCGCAACGGCTACGTGACCGGAGAAACCATCAACATCAACGGCGGCATGTACTACGCACCGTAAGGCATCAACCGGGAAAATCATCATGGACAATTATAAAAAAATCGGCGAGGTCCCGCCCGTCTCTGCCCGGGAGGCCGGCGACACGGTCTGGGGACTCGGGTTTGAAAAACTGGATCGGGCTGTTTTCGATCCGGAAAAAGCCTATGACAAGGTCGCTGAACTCGGAGTGCGCCATATCCGCATCCAGTCCGGCTGGGCCCGCTCCGAAAAAACCAAAGGCATTTACGAATTCGAGTGGCTCGACGAGATTGTCAATAACCTGATTCAGCGTGGTCTTGAACCATGGATTTGCCTCTGTTACGGGAATGGACTCTACGATGAAGCGGCCCGAAAAGTTTTTGGGGCAGTCGGTTGTCCGCCCATTCAGACGGAACAGCAGCGGCAGGCATGGAGCAATTACGTCACGGCACTGACGGCACACTACCGCGGCCAGGTCTCCCGATATGAGATCTGGAACGAACCGGACGGTCTCTGGTGCTGGAAACACGGCGTTTCCGGTGCTGAATACGGCGAATTCGCCAAAGCGACCGCCGCCGCAATTCGCAAAGGCGATCCGGATGCAGAGGTGATCGGAGGAGCTGTCTGCCTCTACAATTTCAGCTGGCTGACTGAAATGTTCGAGACCGGAGTTGCGGAAAGCCTTGACGCCATCAGCTATCACGCTTACCTCCCGGACGAATTCCGGGGAATCGCCAACGTCCGCAGTTTGAAATCTCTCTCGCTGCGTTACAATCCGAAGTTGCGTTTCATTCAGGGTGAGACAGGCACGCAATCCCGGGAAGGAGGTGCCGGAGCCCTGCACGAAGGCGCCTGGACGCCGGAGAAACAGGCGAAATTTCTGGCGAGAATGCTGCTCATCCACTTCGCGGAAGGGGTCGAAATCAACTCCTACTTCTCCTGTCTGGACATGATCGAGGCACTCAACGGCAAAGTGGGCGAAAAAGCAAGTTACCTGGACTACGGCTATTTCGGTGTACTCGGAGCCGAGTTCGACGCGGATGGCAGGTCGACAGGGGAATACCGTCCCAAACCAGCCTACCGGACCCTGCAGACCCTGGCTGCGATCTTCCGCGGAGAACTGATTGCCGAAGAGCTGCCGGTACGGCTCCTCTGCGACCAGCTTTCCCCCCGGCTTATGCGAAATGACGATTCGGAAAAGAACGAGCTCCTGACTTTCGGATACCGAAAAAAACAGGGAGCAGGATTCGTCTACTGGAAACCGGTCGAACTGCTGACCACCACCTATGCCTCGACCATTTCCCTGGAAATCGCAGGGGTGGAGGGGGAACCGCGTCTGGTCGATCTGCTGGACGGTACCATCTATGCGATTCCGGAATCCGCAATCGAAATCACCGGGAAAAACAGTCGCCGCTTCCTTCATTTGCCGCTCCGGGACTACCCCCTGCTGCTGAGTTTTGGAAACTTCATCGGATAATCACAAGGAACAATCAGTATGATGCAAGAAATCTTCCCGGTCGGCGCGACCTATGCGCCGCTGCCCAAAGCGACGGAAGTCGACCCGTCCGAATGGCCGCGTGATCTCGAAAACTTTGCGAAACTCGGACTCAACACGTTCCGGCTCTTCCTCTGCTGGGATCGGATCGAGCGTGAACCGGGGAAACGCGATTTCTCCCGCGTCGACCTCGCATTCGACCTGGCAGCCCGAAATCATCTGCGCGTGATCGTCAACGTCGGCGGAACTTTCACGAATCTGCAGGCGATCTACCCGCCACGCCATCTGGTTTACGATGAACACTGCACACTGCTCAAACCGAAACCGGATTCCGACGAGGAGCTCCGCTTCAACCGGTTCAAGCTCTGTTACGACGATCCGCGCTATCAGGAACTCGCCCGGGAATTTCTGCACGAGGCGATCGCCCGATACAAGGACCGGCCGGAACTTCTCGCCTGGTCCGGCTGGAACGAACCGCGCCTCGCGGAGTGTTTCTGCCGCCACACCGTCGCGCTTTACCGGAAATGGCTTGAACGCAAATACGGCGACCTCGAAACCCTCGCCAAAGCATGGAGCACCGAGTTCCCGGTCCGCTTCCGCACCTGGGAGGACGTCAATCCGCAACCGGAGGCAAGTTTTGAAGCGGGCGGATACGCGCCGTTTCTGGATTGGCAGAAATTTCTCGCAGAGAACCGCACCGCCAAATTCAACCTTGTGCGGAGCTGGATCCGCGAAGTCGATCCGGTCACACCGGTCATCTCCCATCTCTGCGGTCCATACGATGCGGATATTTTCGGCGAGGAAGAGATCCTCGGAACGAGCGTCTACACGATCCATGCACAGGGAAAAAGTTCCACGGGATTCACCCCTTACGAATTCGTCTCACGCCAGAATCTCACGTTCATCACCGAGGGACGGCGCCGGGAACGCCGCGACCCCGAGGGATTCTGGGTCGTTGAGACCGAAGCCGGACCGGTCAGCTGGGTGCACGATCTCGTGCCGCGGAGCTACTCGCCGCGACAGATGAATGCGCGCGATCTCTTTTACACGGCTCACGGCGCGCGCGCCATTCTGCGCTGGCTCTACCGCAGCCGGATCTCCGACGCGCAGGCGGGGGAATTCAACCTCGTCGGCTGGGACGGGCGGATCACGAAACGTGCGGAAGAGTTCGGTCGACTCGCCCGGTTCCTGCAGGAAAACACGACGATTTTCTCCACGCATACGGCGGAGTTTTCCGGAGTCGCAATCCTCGATCCGCGCGACTGCAACGCCATCGCGTTCGCCGAGGGTTACCGCGGGCGGTACAACGATGCCATCCTGAGACTCTACAACGCGCTGCTCCACATCGGGGTACGGGCCGAATTCCGCAATACGAGGCAGTTGCGCGAGGACGCCCTTGAGCTTGACGGCATCCGCGTGCTCTTCCTCCCGTTCCGTCCCTGCGTCGACCCGTGGATGGCGGAGAAGCTGCGCGCATTCGTCGAAGCCGGCGGCGTCGTGATCGCCGAGTCGCCGTTCGCCCTCAAAAATACAACCGGAATCCATTACGAGATCACCCCGGGACTCATGACCGACCTCTTCGGAGTCCAGGTGTTCGACCTCGAAAAGCTCAAGGAATCCACCTGCGGGGCGTTGCCGGCCTATGATTTCAAAGCCGTTGCCGAACCCAAAGGCGGGAACGTCGAAGCCACATTCGCAGACGGAACTCCGGCGATCATCACCAATCGGTACGGCAAAGGGGGAACCGTGCTCTATCTCTCGCAGGTATCGGCCGCCTACCAGATCGAAAAGCCGTTCTACCCGAACGACATACCGGTCATTTCATACGAGGATGGGCAGACGTTCCGGAACGAACTGTCGCGCCGACTCTCCGCCGCCGGAATCGCTCCCGGCTGGGAATTCGAGGAAATCGACCGGGAGGAGACCCGGAAATACCTGCAGATTTTCCGGCGAAACCTCCCGGACGGTCGCAAACTGCTCTTCGTGCTCAACATGGATGAGAACCCCCATTGTTTCTCATTGCATTTCCCTGGAATCGAACAGCTTGCAACTCTCGGCGCCTCTTCGGAGGAAGAGCGCCCCGCACTCGGAAGCCGGACAAGATTCGATCTCGCCCCCTGGGGATGGGCGGTACTCACCGGGGTCTCTGCCGGGGGAGACGGAAAATGAAGATCACGGCTGTCAAGACATTCCTTTGCAACTGCTATCGGACCAACTGGGTATTCGTGAAAGTCGAAACCGACACCGGTCCGTGCGGCTGGGGGGAAGCGACGCTCGAATATCGTGAACCGACCGTCGCCGCCGCGATTCACGATCTCGAGTCGTGGCTGCTCGGGAAAGACCCCGCCAACATCGAACTCTTCCGTCACGACTGCTACCGGGACGCCTACTGGCGCGGCGGCCCCGTGCTCATGAGCGCTCTCGCCGGCGTGGAGATCGCCCTCTGGGACATCAAGGGAAAAACGCTCGGCGTCCCCGTCTGGCAACTGCTCGGCGGCAAGGTGCGCGACGCGATTCCGGTCTATGTGAACGGCTGGTTCGCCCCCGCGAAAACGCCGGATGAGTTCGCGGAAAAAGCGGCGGCGATCCGCGATCTCGGCTATCCCGGCTGCAAGTGGGACCCGTTCGGAAAGGCCTGGCAGGAGCTCGGCAAACGCGAACTTGACCGGGCCATGGAATGCGTCCGCAAAGTCGCCGCGGCCGTCGGCAGTGACATGAAACTCATGATCGAGGGGCATGGCCGGTTCGATATACCGACCGCCGTCCGCATCGCGCAACGCCTCGAAGAGTTCGACATTCACTGGTTCGAGGAGCCCCTCCCCCCGGACGACCTGCCGGGTCTGCGCGAAGTCCGGGAACGCACGCGCGTTCCGCTCTCGGCCGGAGAGCGGCTTTACAACCGCTACGAGTTCCGGAGATTCTTCGAGCTCGGCTGCGCGGATTTTGTCCAGCCGGACGTTTCCCATGCCGGCGGACTGCTTGAAATGCGTTTTCTCGCCTCCGAGGCGGAAACGCGCCACCTCGGATTCTGTCCGCACAATCCCTCCGGCCCGGTCGCGAATGCGGCGACGCTGCAGCTTGCGGCATGCGTCCCGAATTTCCGGATTCTCGAGATGATGATGACGGACGTGCCCTACCGCGCGGAGATCTGCGACGAGCGGCTCACTCTGCGCAACGGCTGCATGGAGATTCCGAATCGGCCCGGCATCGGCGTCGAACTGGATGAACGCGAATTGCTCAAGCATCCGTTCATTCCGACCCAGCTGCGTCACTATCGCGGCGACCTCACCGACATCCGGCCCGTCGACGCGGTTCGTTACTACGAACTCGTTTGACCGTTGCAGACTTCGCACGAGGCGGCGGGGGAGGCTTTTATCGCTCCCCCGCCTCCCTTTCCCGGGCGGCGATCGGCCGTATCCGGGGATTGGGATGAAGTTTGATTTCGTCCGATCCGCTCAAAGAAATTCACTCGAGGTTCACGATCGGCCAGGCCGGATCTTCATCGCCGATGCCGAGGCCGGGCGCAACCGCGAGAAATCCCTCCCGCAAATCCCCGTCGTTGTCGTTGACGATCAGATTGAAACGGAATCCGTCCTTCGCGGTTTCCCGCGTCATGCCGATCGTGCGGAATGGGATTTCCACCCGGTAGGAGGTCAATTTCGCCGTTTCGTCGCGGCTCGTCTCCAGCCGGATTGACGGAACGGTACCGGAGAATCCCGCAGGACGACTCCAGCAGAACACCTCCGGCTTTCCATTGGCAAGCCGCGTGATCCCGAATTTCCAGAACGTTTTCTGATCGAGCAGACGCAACGCGAACTGCACATTGTCCCCCATCCAGACCGTACTTCCCCGGTGCGGCTGCACATGCCGGTCGTCACGCACATCGACTCGAAGCTCCAGCGTCTCCCCCCGGCGCCTGAGATACACGGTCGCACTGAGATCTTCCGGACCTTTCCAGTAAAGCGGCTCATTGCCGGGAGCGCTCTCCACAAAAGAGTGATACTGTCCGGCCTTGTCCAGCCGGAACAGCGGCTCGTCGTCCGAACGTTGATTCACCACAGGAAGCAGAATGGTCTCCGGCTCCAACCCGGCAGGAGTGACCGAAAAAAGAAACTCGGCCGGAGCGGTCGGAGTCGCCAGAAACTCCCGCGCAGCCGTCAACCGGAAACGCACCGTTTCTTTCTGCCCCGGAGAGAGAGTCACGTTTCGTTCAACCGGAGTAACCGTGATGTTTTCCGGCACCGCGGTCCGCAGCTCGAGAGTCAGCGGCTGTTTCAGCGGATTTGCGAGCGTCAGCGCAAACTCCTCCGTGCCGCCCGCGGGAATAACCAGCTGCCGCGGCATCGTCCCGGCGATGAGTTCGCCCCCGACCCGGATCTCCTCTTCCGGCACGGACGGCATCCGCAACGTGAACGGTTCTTCCCCGATTCGGAGACAGACCATCCCTCCCTGCGCGGGAAGAGGCTGTTCGTTTCCATAGAGATCGATCACGCGAGTCCCGGCCGGAACGCCGGAAAGCAGCACCGTCCGCGGCGCCCCCTCGTTCCAGAGCGCGAGCAGCCCCTCCCCGTTCGGATTTTCAAACAGGCAGCCGCAGGAGCCGGGAACGATCTCGAGCATTCGCAGAAATCTGCTCCCCTTGAACGTGTTCGCCAGCATATTGTAGGTCACATAGGCCGGCTTCGGCTCAAAATCTGCGGTGATGAGTCCGAAGTGCCGCTCATGGTGGCCGATCGGATAATAACTCTTCTCCCGCAGCAGATACCAGTTGTAACCCATCGCTCCGTTGGCCCAGGCATAGAGCAGTTTCTTGAACAGACTGGCCGATTGCCGGCATTCTCCGATCTGGGCGGAGGTCTCGGCGGTCTCGTTGGAATACCACGGACGGGGCGCATTCGGACCGATCAGATCCATCTTGCGCAGCACGTCGAGCTGGTTCGCATAGGTCTGAAAGGGGCCGTGCCCGTGGAACGCGAAGAGATCGAAATCCTTCCCGCCGTTGGCCAGCAGCATGTCAAGCAGCCCGTTGTTGTGTGTGGGGCGGCCGCTGCGGTTCGAGTTTGTCGAAGAGATTCCGCCGTTCATCACTTTCGCGTCCGGCGCGGCTTTCTTCACGGCTGCATATCCGGAATGCAGCAGCTCCATGTAGGATTCCGGCGCGAAATTCGCGAAGCTGACGAGATCGGGTTCGTTCCAGATTTCAAAATACCGGATCCGGTCTTTGTAACGATCCGCCACAGTTCCGGCGTATTTCGCGAAATCGCGGAAGTCGGGCAGTCCGGGACGTTTTTTCACATCGGGATTTTTCGGTTTATAATCGAGGTAATTTCAAAAGTTTTTAATTCGGCGGGATGAAAAAAGAGGCAGAAGGTTCATCTTAACTCTGGGACTATCAA
>CALXOE010000075.1 GCA_944389935.1 uncultured Victivallis sp. | reverse complement strand
TGCCGGATTGCCGCTTGACTGACGACGGGTTCTGATGTATCTCACACCGATTTACCCACAAATTCCCGTGAAGACCCGAAAATATTATACACCACAAATCAGAAAACGCAAGTAATGTTAATTGCCGAATCTATATAATCCCGTTTCGCCCTTTTCACAATCGGCCGCGCTGAAAAATCCCCGATTTTCCGGCATTCCGCCCCCGCCGGCCGGATTTCCGGGGAGCCGCGCCGCATCAGAAGCGGGAATGTGATCCGGGAGCGGCTCCGCCGGGAAAGGTGCGGCGGAAGATTCTTCACGGCATCCGGAGCGGATGCGCCGGCAAAACGTTCATTCAGGGCGGAATGCCGGACTGGAACCGCTCTCCGGGTTATGTTAAAAATTTATTTTTCTTCGATTTTCCCTCTTGACTTTTTCTTTTTTTCAGGTATAATTATAGATGTAAACAAAGTGTAAACATGATTCTCGTAATCGTTCTGATATAAAAGAAAAATGAACAGTCCAAAAGAAAAAATCATCAAGCGTCAGCCGATCGCCAAGTATATGCAGATCCGGAAATATGTGGTCGACACGGTGTGGAACTCCGGCACGTCCCCGCAGCGGATCGCCTCGGTACGGGAACTTGCGGCGATGTTCAACGTGAGCACGATGACGATTCAGCGGGCTCTGAAAAAGCTGACGGACGATGGATTCCTGATTGCCAGGCCGGGCATCGGGCTCTTCACGAATCCGGAACACCGGTGGAAATACGGCAACATCAACGTCATCGGCGTACTCGTTGCAGACGGGAAACAGATCTACTACGAAAAATATCTGTGGAAACTGCTCTCCGCCGTGGGCGAGGAGATCACCGACAGCCGGAAACTGATCTACCAGATCAGCTTTCTCTCCGAAAACGACAACCCGGCGGAAAGCCTCGCCGGGATTCCCATGAAAGGGCTGCTCTGGCTGGACCCCGAATTTGAGCCTTCCGAGGCGGCGGAAGAGTTCATCCACTCTCTGCCCATACCCGCAGTGATAATCAACGGCCATCGCACCGGACGCTCCTGCGTCTGCAACGACTGGGAGCGGGAAGGTTACGAAATCGGGCGGAAACTGCTCGCGGAAGGGAGGCGGCATCCGCTGCTCACGGCGAAACCCGATCACATGCCGCAGCTCGACGGCCTGCGCCGCGCATTCCGGGAGGCGGGAGTTCCGCTCGATACGGAAGAGATGCTGATTCCGCGCGGCGTGGAGATGATCGATCATCTGAACCGGCTTCTTGACCGCATCGGCACGCCGGAGGCGATTTACGCGATCGGCGGCACAATCCGCGACATCGAAGCGACCCTTCAGGAACGCAGGCTCGATCTGGATAAGTGCAGACTGATCGGCGAGCCGGTTATCCCGGAACCGTACTTCCGCGGCTGGCGGATCGAACACGATTTCGAAACTCTGGCAAAAACCGCATGCCGGCAGCTTTTCGCGGAAATGGATGGCGCTCCGCGGAAAAATCACGACATTCCCCGCAAAATCAGTGACATCCGGTGACGGATGTCCTCTCGATTCTCATACCTGTCACGGAGTTGAAACCACGGAAAGAAAGGAGTCCTCACCATGGTAAACCGGAAAGAAAGGTGCTTTGCAATGCGAAAATCATTTACGTTGATTGAACTTCTGGTTGTAATAGCGATCATCGCAATTCTGGCATCGATGCTGCTGCCCGCCTTGAACCAGGCGCGGGAAAGAGCCCGTTCGAGCTCCTGCCTGAACAACCTCAAACAGATCGGCAGCGCCGGCGCGATGTACACGCTGGAAAACGACGACTATATGTGTCCGACTCAACGCAACGGCAATATCGGCGACCCCCTGGAACGCCCCAGAAACATCAAGTTCTGGCCGGCGGCTCTGCGGAATTACCTGTCATTCAACCGGAGCGACAACGGCAGTGTCTACGCGAACGAAGAAGAGATCCGGCAATATAAAGTTCTGTACTGCCCCTCCTCGCCGTCGGTATGGTTCGGCTACAGTTTGAACCGCCAGCTGGGGTGCGATTATTACGGCCGGGCAAACGGCAGCAACACCACGGATGCGAACAGCCGGTACCGGAAAATAACCGGAATCAAAAGAACCTCACAGGCGATTTTCATCGCGGATTCCAACAATGAATCCACCGCTCTCAACCTTGCGGGCGACTATGTCTGGGGGGCGCGTACGGCCTGGGGGAGCGCGTTGGTGCCTCTGAATTTCGGCGAATGCGGCGGGACCGAATGGTACACGAGAATCCTGTATCGTCATTCGGATCGAGCCAACATCGTTTATCTCGACGGGCATACAGGTTCGCTTCCGATGCACAACGAGCAGGACACCCGGAATTCGGAAGACCGGAAAATCTACTGGGCTGAAATGTAAGAGAAACGCTTATGAGACGGTTTTTTTCTCTGGTTGCGGCCAGCTGCCTTGCCGCCCATCTGTCTGCGAAAGAAATTCCTCCCTATGTTCCTGCGCCGCATGATTTCCAACCGGCGCAGACGATTGAACCGGGTGAAGTTCTCATTCCAAACGGAGATGAATCCAT
This sequence comes from uncultured Victivallis sp., assembly GCA_944389935.1. GTDB lineage: Bacteria > Verrucomicrobiota > Lentisphaeria > Victivallales > Victivallaceae > Victivallis. Next base: position 8,014 of record CALXOE010000075.1, on the reverse strand, counting down.
CTGCCCGGCACAATTGACTACGGAACGGACGCTGAACGGAACGTGGAAATTCTCCGGCGTAATCAGCGCGGAAAAATCATTCCCCGCGGACGTGGATCTCGCTTCCGGCTTCATGAATCCGGAGTTCGATGACTCCGACTGGGATACGATTCCCGTTCCGCAAAGCTGGTTCTGGAAATATCCGGATGCAAGAAATCAGGCGAAACCGCATACCAGAGGTCTGTACCGCCGGAGTTTCGAACTTTCGGACAGCGACCTCGAACATCGCCGCGTGATTCTGAAATTCGGCTGTGTCGGCTATGAGGCGAAGGTGTTCCTGAACGGCCGGGAAGTCGGGACTCATCATGGCGATTTCACTCCGTTTGAAATCGATGCAACCGATGCGGCGAAACCCGGAAAAAACGTGCTTGCTCTCCGCGTGATCTCGAGTTTCGGCCCGACGTTCGGACGCCGGGAGAAGATCTCCCACGTCTACGGAACTCAATGGAGCATCTGGAGTTACAAGGCCGGAATCTGGCAGGATGTAACGCTTTCGCTGGAACCGGAACTGCGGATTCAGAAACTTTTTGTGAATCCGCGAATCGGGGACAATACGCTCGGCGTGAATTACACCATCCTGAATCATACCGGCAAAACATTTCAGGGAACGCTGGACGGCATCGTCACCGGTGCGATGAAAGAAAACGCCAACGCCCCGGCCGGAAAAATGTCCGTCACGGTCGAACTCAAACCGGGCATCAACACCGGTTCTATCCGGATCAGATTGAAAAATCCGCAGCTCTGGTCGGTCGACCGTCCCTGGCTCTATTACGCGAATCTGCTGCTGAGGGAAAACGGCCGGATCGTTTCAGCGGCAAACACCCGGTTCGGATTCCGTGAGTTCCGGACAAAAGACGGCAGATTCTACCTGAACGGCGAGGAGATCTACCTCTTCGGAGAGAACATTCCGTCGATCAGTTATGGAGGCAGTCCGCGCGCCGCGGCGGTTGACCGCCGCCTCATAACCGAATACCTCCTCACGATGCGCAACTTCGGATACAATATCATACGCACATCGCACCAGCCGGTCATTCCCGCCGTGCTGGAAGCCGCCGACGAGTGCGGCATGATGATCTTCCACGAATGGGGCTGGAGTTTCAACACAGAGATCGATGAAAAGGAGTTCCAGAAAAACAACCTTGAGGAGATCGCCGAATTTGTCGAAGCATCTTACAATCATCCCTGCGTTACAATGTGGTCTCTCGGCAATGAGATTCCGCACGGGAACCGTCCCGAAATCGCCCGGCAGCTGGATCTTCAGGTACAGCGCGTCCGGGCGCTGGATGGGCAGAAACGTCCGGTCAGCACCTTTTCCGGTTCCGCCGGATGGCAGAGTTACGGGCGCACGAAACTCGACACCGACGTGCATGATCTGCACACCTACGTGTCCCTGGCACGCCCATGGACGGAACGCAACGGAGAAGCCGATTTCCTCTATCAGGGGCTGCTGGAGATTTACGGAGAAAAAAAGCACCTCTCCCGTCCGCTCGTGGCGTGGGAAAACGTCGGATTCTCCTGGGGATTCCTGTACAATTCCAACAAGAATCCCGGATTCAAACGCAACAGCCCTGAGGAGTATCTGCGCTATGCGGAGGGCGAGACCTCCTGGGGGGATCCGCGCGGCATCGGATACACCGGCTGCATGAGCCTTGCGGAGGCCGTCGATCCGAATGTGAGCGACCTTGTGCCGATGACCCGGTTCGGCAAACGGATCTTCGAACTTTACCGCCTCGACCGCCGTTTCTCCGGTTTTGCACCGTGGTTCGGCAAGCCCGAACTCAAAACCGCAACCTTGTGGACTCAGCCGGTTCTGCCGATGATCCGCAACAACCAGTATCTGTTCCCCCGCAACCTCTACGCCGGGGAACGTTCGGACTGGACGCTCGAAATCGCCAATGATTCCAATCGCGATTACCGGAATCTCCGGCTCGTGCTGATGCTGACCGATGCGGATGGAAACACACTTCCCGTTTCAGAAGCGACGGTTGCGGAACTCCCCGCACACCGGAACTCCGCACAGCCGTTGACGCTGGCGATTCCGGCCGTAGCCCCGGGATTCCGGCAGCTGCGGCTCACGCTGTTCGACGGCGAAACGGAAATCGCCCGGAACTACTACAATCTGCGGCTCGCCTCTCCCTCGATCCGGACGGATGCGATCACTCCCGCACGCAACGTTTATCTTTATGACACGGGTGCACCGAAGAATGTCGCGAAACTCCGCGAATGGCTCGAAGCCTTCCGCATTCCGTACCGGATCACCCGGAAATTCAGCGGTCTGACACAGCCGGCAACCGTCATCGTACCCGCCGAAAGTGCGGAGAAGCAGAAATTCACCTTGCGCGACGAACCCGAAGTAACCGGTTTCCTCAACGACAACGGTATTCTGCTCGTGCTGGAGCAGCGGAATCCGCACAGCACGTCTCCGGTTCCGTCGCAGCTTGTGGAGTCACCGATGGCGTTCTGCGATCCGATCGTGCTGACACACCCGATCTTCGAGGGTCTCACGGCACGCGACTTCGACAGCTGGAACAACACCGAATGCGGCTATGTTCTGCATGCAAACTACATGCCGTTCACCGTGAATGCGCTCGCCGCGAAAGGGACCGTGCTCGGTCGTAAGGAAATCGGCATGGGAGTTGTCGAAGCCGCAACCGGAAACGGAAGCGGACGGGCGATTCTCTCGCAGCTGCTTGCGACCTCTTCCGTTCCGCAGGACAGCTCTGCGATGCTCTATCTGCGCAACCTCATCAGTTACGCCGTCGGCGCGAAAGAGTTGTGGAAAGAAGCACGTCCGCTTTCGAAAATGCAGGAGTCGTTCTTCTCCATTCTCCCCGAACGGATGGTGGCCGTTGATCTCGCCCCATGGACGACACGCGGCTTCTCGGATGAGGAGGACGGCGACCGGCAAGGGGGCTGGACCGATCAGGGAGCCAACGACTTCCGCATGATGCCGACGGGAACGGTCATGGAGGCCGACAACATTCCGTTCGAAATCATCGACCCGGCGAAAAACGGCGGCAAATCCTGCATCGTTCTGGCCGGAACCGAACGGCCATATTTTCCGCTCGCAGTCAAGGGGATTGAGGCAGGAAAGAAGTTCAACCGGCTCTTCTTCCTGCACACCGCGGCATGGGGAGACTCTCCAAACGCAGGACGTTACCGCATCCATTATGCAGACGGCAAATCGGTTGATATTCCGCTGATCGGAAAACGCAACATCGGCGACTGGTGGAGCGCCTCGCCGCTGCCCGAAGCCAGACCCGGAATTTTCCGCAAAAATCCGGCTGGACACAATGTGGGGACCTTCGTGATGGAGTGGCGCAACCCGATGCCGCAAAACGAGATCGCATCGATCGACTTTCTTTCGCCGCTCTATCGCGACAAGGCGGAAATCGACTGGGCCCCGACCGCAACCGCCGTCCCCGTGCTGATCGCGATCAGCGGCGAACAGGCCCATCCGAATCCTGCTGAGATCACCGGAAAGGCTTACAAACGGCTTCTGCCCGCCTGCGATACAGGTTCCAAGCTGCCGGGGAAGGTTCAGGAACGACAAAAAGATGGCCGCAGGGAGTGGAACATCCTCTTTCCCGCCTCTCAGGCAGGAGAGATTCCGGCAGCCTTTTTCCAGTTCGATCCCGCCGGGCTGTCGGAACAGTACGATCAGTTGACGCTGACGATCCGCAGTCGGAACGACGGCGCAGTCGAACTGCGGCTGCCGCAGAAAGACTGGCGCGGTTACTATCTGGGAACCCTCCGGCTAACCGGGGACAACAAACCCCGTACCTACCGTCTGCGGGTGGGGCGGGAACTGACCCGGAGCGCGGCTTTCACCTTCCGGGATCTGCGCGGAGAGCTGTTCTTCTTTCACCGTGCGGGAGACTCCGGAAACCGGCCACGGCCTGAGTTGAATTTCACCGTGGAAGCCATAACGCTGGAATAAAGTGATCGAATGAATACCGAATCCATCACCGATTTCTGCCGCAGAGTGCAGGCAAATACCGGGAGCGGCGGACTGCTCTTCGGAATGATCTCCGATACACATTTCGAAGAGAAGGAGGATCTGCGTGAATACGGAGCAAACGCTCTCTCGCACATCCGCAGCTTTGCGGCAGCGGGTCGCGCATGCGGCGCCCGGTTTCTCTTTCACGCGGGCGACCTCAGCAACGGCAACCGGCCGCTCGCGCAGACCTGCCGCGAGATCACCCTCGGCGCCGGGGCGATGCGCAGCTCCGGGCTTCCGGCACTCTTCGCAATCGGCAACCACGACGACAACACCTACTTCTGCCGTGACCACGCGCCGGACGGAAGCGATGCGCTTTCCGGCATGGCATGGCAGCGTCTGGTTTACCCTGACGGGCTGCCTGCGGGGGCGGTTGCCGCTCCCCGTACCGGAAACTGCTTCTACCTCGACCTTCCCGACCGGAAGATCCGGCTGCTGGTGCTCAATACAATTGACCTGCCGCTCGCAACCGGGCGTAACGGAAGGCTGAAGTACTTCATGATCAACGATCACGGCTTCTCCCGTGAACAGTTGGAATTTGTGGCGCACCGTGCCCTTGACCTGTCCCGTTTACCCGATTCCGGAGAGTGGGGACTCATTGTCCTTTCACACATGAGTCTCGGATTTCTGCCGAATGGCGGAGCGATGGAAAAGATTTTCCACGCATTCCAGACCGGATCCTGCTGTCGTACCGGAGCAGCCGACGTGAAATCCTGTCCGTTTCTGTTCGAGGGGCAGACCTGTTTCCCCTCCCCCGCCGACCCGGCGGACCTCGTTCACGAAGTCGAGGCGGATTTCACCGCGCAGGGACCGCATGAAATCCTCGCTAATTTCTATGGCCATGAACATCTTGACATCATCCGGAAAGAACGTGGTTTCCTCGAAATCGGTCTGCTTTCGTCGCTCTGTTACCGGAACAGTCCCGAAGCACCGGAACGGCAGTTCGGAAGTTCCAGCGAAGAGGCGTGGAATATGATCGCAATCGATCGCAGAAAGCGGCAGATCAATATCTTCCGTTACGGAGCCGGACATGATCTGACCGTTGCATTCCTCCCGTATCGCCAGGGACTTCAGGCCAAACCGATACCGGCACTTCGCGAAATGTCTCCGGCTGGACCGGCCTGACATCCGGTATTTTTGACAGGCCATTGGAAAAAGCCGCCGGGCGGCGTTATTGTATGGAAAAAAGGGACAGAAAACCTCACCATATGACAGATTTTATCACCAGATGGATCCGGCTCGAACAAAATGAGATCCAGATCAATCTCCACGCGGACTTCCGCGGTGTTTTTCACCTGCCGCGCAGCATCGCCGAAGCATCCATATCGGTCTCTGCCGACAGTGATTTTCTGTTGTACCTCGACGGGATGGAACTCGGCGGCGGACAGTTCAGCGATTATCCCGACCGGCCGACCGCTACGGAGTTCGCCGTCGGGCCGCTTGAAGCGGGCGAACACCTGCTCGCAGCGCTGGTCTGGTTCCGTGGAAAGGACTTTTCGACCTATCGGTGCGGTACTCCGGGATTCCGGTGCGAACTCAAAGCGAACGGATTCCGTTTCGGCAGCTCGACCGCCTGGAAAGCGCGGCTTGATCCGGCATTCCGCTCCGGACCGATCGAACATGTCACCGGTCAACTTGGATTCGTAACATTCTGCGACGGAAGAAAATTCGATAACTGGCAGCAACCCGGGTTCGATGATTCCTCCTGGAAGCCGGCTGTCGAGGCCGATGACCGCGGAATCCCGATGCCGCGCCCGGTTCCACGCCTCGCCCCCGGGAAACGGCGCAGTACTGTATTCGTCAGTCAGGGCTTTCTGTTCCGGATACGTGAATGCGGAACTTTTGCGGAAACCGTGTCGCAGGATCTCATGCGTCCGGTTCCGGCGGCCCGCTTTTTCGGGTTGCACGGGCTTTACGGGATTGGCCCGACCCGGCTCGATGAACCGCGCCGGATCCCCGCTCCGGCGGCTCCGGGAAACGGCTCTTTTGTGATCCTCGACCTCGGCGGGGAGTGCGCCGGGAAACTCGAAATAGAACTCGAGGCCCCTGCGGGAACCGTTGTCGACCTCTCACACGGGGAACATCTCGACGACGGGCGGGTGCGCTGCCGGATCTATGAACGCAACTTCACTGACCGCTACGTCTGTCATGCCGGCCGGAACCGGTTTGCGATTCCGTTCCGCCGCTCGGGCTGCAGATATGTGCAATTGAATTTTACGCATTCAGAAGAGCCGCTGACGCTCCATTACGCGGGGCTCCGTCCTCAGGAACTGCCGCTGCCGCCCGCAGCCTCCTTTGATGATGGGGACCGTCTTCACGCGAAACTGCGGAAAGCCGCGCTCAACACAATGCAACTCTGTATGCACGAACACTATGAGGACTGTCCATGGCGGGAACAGGCGCTCTACGCTTACGACTCGCGCAACCAGGCGCTCTTCGGCTACTACGCCTGGGGGAACTATGAATTTGCCGCAACAGGCATTGAACTCCTCGGACGCGGAATCCGGCCTGACGGTCTGCTCGAACTGTGTGCCCCCGCCCGGGTTCCGGTTACAATTCCGATTTTCAGCTGGATCTGGTTTGTCGAACTTTACGAGCAGTGGATGTACAGCGGCAACGACCGGCTCTTCCGCCTCTTCGAACCTCAGATGGAACAGATGCTCGATCTTGCGCTTGCGAGACGGGACAACGCCACCGGGCTCTGCCTTCCGCCAGAGGGGAATGCAATCTGGAACTTCTACGAATGGGCCGAGGGTCTCGACGGCAACGGCCACCATCCGGTAAGTGCGCCCTACAATTTCTACCTCACACTGGCGCTGCAATGCTTTGAAGCGATGAAGACGCTGGCCGGGAAGCCGGCTCCGAACCGTTCCAGTGAGCTGCTTGAAACCATCAGGCGCGTATTCCGGCGTCCGGACGGTTTTTTCGCAACCTATCTGGACAAAGAGGAACTCATCGGGTTCCACGAGCATACGAATGTCCTCGCACTCCGCCTCGGAATTCTGGATCCCTCCTGTTACGCCCGATTCATCCGGCTTGCGGAGGAGCCCGGGGTGATACCGGTCAATATCAGTGTACTGCCGTTCACGGTTGACGCAATGCACGGGGCCGGAGCGGAGGGACGGCGTCTTGTCGCCGAACGACTGACCCGGATATTCGCGCCGATGCTTTTCAAGGGGACCGACACCCTGTGGGAAGTTTCCGCCGGAGCGATTGGTTTTGACGGTGCGGGCAGCCTCTGCCACGCCTGGAGCAGTGTGCCGGTCTACTGGCAGGGAGCCTGTCAGCTTGGAGTCAGGCCGCTTGAGCCGGGCTTTTCCCGTTTTGCGGTCTCTCCCTGCCCGGGAACGCAGGAACATGTTTCCGGAGAAGTCCCCACTCCGTCCGGGCCGATCCGCATCGACTGCCGCCGGACTGGGGCCGGATTCAAACTTTCCGTGGAGAGCCCGCAGGGGCTCATCCCGGTAATCCTCCCGCTGGAAGAGTTTCCACTCCTCTGAAAAAAGAGCGGGATTCCTCCTCAAAACGTTGCTCAGCTGCCGGGCTCCCGCCTTCTGACATCTTTTCCGTTTTACCGGATGCACCCCTCCGCTCCTTCTTTCCCGACCATCCTGCAAGGCTCTATTTCAAGTGCTTGAATAAAAATTGCAACTCAAGTTCAAAAAAGATAAATATTTTTATATCTTATATTGATTATAAAAGAGTTACATCATATCAAAGTATGCGCCCAGCAAGCCCCATCTAGATTTGAGGTGGCCTGCGTGTTATGTTCTCTCCTGAACACGAACTATAGGAGGATGCCATGGGACGCGAAGGGCGAGATTATTGGGAGGCGCAACTGTCAGAATATTGGGACAGCGGCTTGACGATTCAAGAGTACAGCGAACTGAAGGAACTTCCTTACGAAAGTACCCGTCGCTGGATCCGAGTGTTGCAAAAGGCACGCCAGGATGATGTGAGCGACCCGGAATCGCT
>CALXOE010000074.1 GCA_944389935.1 uncultured Victivallis sp. | reverse complement strand
TAGTCCCAGAGTTAAGATGAACCTTCTGCCTCTTTTTTCATCCCGCCGAATTAAAAACTTTTGAAATTACCTCAAATTTCCCCGTTTTGCAACTTGACAACAGAGAAAAAAGCAGTATAGTCAATGGTAACTCTACAAGTCCTGATAAAGGACTCTGCAGGCGACTTCCCGCAGGAAGTCCTCCAGGCGGCTGCATCAGCCGCCTATTTTTTTCAGGAAAGGGTGTCTAAATCCGATCGCCGGCATCGGCATCGACGCGGCGCAGCAGATCCAGCAGATGTTTCAACCGCAGCTTCGGCGGATTGAGGTAACTGATCGTCGGCTGGCGGCCCGCGATACGGTAGATGGTTCCACCGGGATTCTTCAGCGTCACCTTGCCGTCCACCACCGTGAAAATCTCATATCCCGCCCGCGCCGCGAGAATGCGCAGCCGGATCACCTCAAGCAGATTCTTCACCGACTCGGGCAGCGGTCCGAAACGGTCGCGCAACTCCTCGCCGTAAGCCTCGAGCTGCTCCTCGTCCTCGATCGCCGAAAGCCTCCGGTACGCATCGAGCCGCAGCCGGTCGCCGCCGATGTATTCCGGAGGGAACGCCGCCGCAAGCTGCCCCTCCGGCGCATTCAGCGTAAAACTCACGAAATCGATCCCGAGCTCGACTTCCGGCAACAGTTCGTGGCGCTCCCCGCGCAGACTCGCGACCTCCTGCTTCAGAAGCTGACAGTAGAGGTCGAAGCCGATCGTGTTCAGGTGACCGGACTGCTCGCTGCCGAGCAGGTTGCCGGAGCCGCGGATCTCCAGATCCCGCAGCGCGAGCTGAAAACCCGCCCCGAGATTCGAGCAGCGCCGGATCGCAGCAAGCCGTTTCCGCGCATCGGTGCTGACCAGCTGACTCTTCGGCAGCAGCATGTACGCATACGCCTGGTGTTTCCAGCGCCCGACCCGGCCGCGCAGCTGATAGAGTTCCGCAAGTCCGAACCGGTCGGCACGTTCGATCAGGATCGTGTTCGCATTCGGCACATCGAGGCCAGACTCAATGATCGTACTGCACACGAGGCAGTCCACCTCTCCCTGCAGGAACCGGGTCATGACCTCTTCAAGCTCGTGCTCGTGCATCTGGCCGTGGGCGACGGCAAAGCGCGCCTCCGGAATCAGCGACTTCAAATGTTCCGCTTTCTCGGTGATCGTGCGGACGCGGTTATGCAGAAAGTAGACCTGCCCGCCGCGCGCAAGCTCCGCTTTGATCGCCTGGACGATGAGTTCGTCCTCCTCGGGCGCGATGACCGTCTTGACCGGCAGCCGCTGTTTCGGGGCGGTCATCAGCGTGGAGAGGTCGCGCGCGCCCGCCATCGCGAGATAGAGTGTCCGCGGGATCGGCGTCGCGGACATGGTCAGCACATCGACCTCCGCCCGGAATCGACGCAGCCGCTCCTTGTGTTTCACGCCGAACCGCTGTTCCTCGTCGATCACCACGAGTCCGAGATTCCGGAACTTCAATTCCGGATTGCAGAGCCGGTGAGTTCCGATCAGAATATCGATCCCCCCTGAATGCAGCCGCCGCATGATATCGCTCTGCTCGGCACCGGTCCGGAAGCGGCTTAGCATCTCGATCGTGAACGGGTACTCCGCGAACCGCTCCCGGAAACTGTTGTAATGCTGTTGCGCGAGCACAGTCGTCGGAGCGAGCACCGCCGCCTGATACCCCGCCTCCACCGCCTTGAACACCGCCCGCATCGCGATCTCGGTCTTGCCGTAGCCGACATCGCCGCAGAGCAGCCGGTCCATCGGACGCGACGACTCCATATCGGAGAAGATCTCACCGGTCGAACGGCGCTGGTCCGGCGTGTCGCTGAACGGGAATGCCCGCACGAACGCACGACATTCGGACGTGTGTTTCGGGAACGCGATACCGGGCGCGGCCTGGCGCATCGCCTGCAGCCGCAGCATGTCCGCCGCATAAGAGCGTACGCCATGCCGGGCGGACTCCTTGTCGCGACTCCACTTCGAGCCGCCGAGCGCATGCAGATTGACCTTGCCGGGCGTACCGAGATAACGGCTGACCTTGTGCGCCTGCAGAAGCGGAACGTAAAGCAGCTGCCCGTCCCGGTATTCGAGCACAAGCACTTCGCGCGAAATCCCGCGCGTGGTCAGGATCTTGAATCCGCGAAAGATACCGATCCCGTGATCGAGATGGACGGCATAGTCGCCGTAATCGAGATCAGCCAGAGAAAACTCCGGTACCGTTCCGGGCGTCGGGATGTCCGTCGGCTCCGCCTCTGCGACGGCCTCCTCCTCCATCGCCTCCTCGAGTTCAAGTTCATGGGGGTCGCAGCGGTAGCCGCAGGTGACGAGTTCCCGTTCGGTGATGACCAGCAGTTTTTCCGCGGGGAGCGCGAAACCGCTGCCGAGACGGGCGACGTCGAATGTCAGATTCGACTCATCGATCCCCATCCGGCGGCAGTAGGCTTTGAGTGCGGGCAGATTCTCCCGGTGAGGCGCGACCAGCACGATCTCGAATCCCTCCGCAACGGCCCGGCGCAGATACTCCTCGAGCAGTCTCCGCGCCATCTCGTAAGCGCCGCCGCGCGCCTCGGGCGCGAAGAGTCCGCTGCGTTCCGAGTCCGGAACAGGCAGGGAGGGTTCGAGATCGGCGTGCGGAATTTCCGGATGCGCGGCAGCTTCGACCGCATCGTAGAAGGCATATGCGGCTCCCCGCTCCTCGCAGCGCCGACAGATCCGGTCGAACCGGGCGGCGGCGGTTTCGCTCGAATACTTTTCGAGCCGCTCCCGGCTCGCATCCGGATCGACGGTGAGCAGTCGGTAGTCGCAGCCCTCGAGATAGTCGAAGAAATCCGCCTCGGCGGCGCCGCCGGCAGTGATTCCGGCGCGTCCGATGACCCGGTACTCTTCAAGCGGGCCGGTCGAACGCTGGGTATCGGGAGCATAACTGCGCAGAGAATCGATCTCGTCGCCGAAAAACTCGACCCGGCAGGGGAAATCGTGCGCGGGGCTGAAGAGATCGATGATGCCGCCGCGCCGCGCGAACTCGCCCGAAACGGTCGCCTCATATTCGTCATCATAGTCAAGTTTCACGAGTTTTTCGAGCAGTTCGGCGGGGGGGAGTTCCATGCCGGGACGCAGCACGAGTGTCGCATCGGAGGTTTCCGCCGGTTTCGGTGCGGGGGCGGTCAGCGCATGAACGCTGCCGATATAGAGATCGAACGGTTCGCTGAGTGCCGCATTCAGCGCGCGGGCCCGCCGCGCCTCGCCGCCCGGGAACAGCAGTTTGCCGCGCCCGCACTCCGGAATGGAGAGGACTCGCACCCGGATTCCCGCGAGAAGCGCGAGCGCTTCGCACTCCGCCGCGGTCCGCTCCGCCGGATTGAGTTCCGGAAACACGACGACCAGCGGTTTTTTCTCCGTCACGACCGCCCGCAGCAGCAGAAAAGCGGCACAACCGGGATCGACCCCGGAACGGCTGAGTCCGCCGATAAGCGGCCCGGTCAGATAATTTTTCAGAATTTTTTGCCAGTTTTTCATTTCAACTGCTTGATTTCCCGGCAGAAAGAATTAGATTGGTAAATTTGTGGAAAATGCTTGTTGAGTATTTATTCAATCCACGGACTTTCCGGCGATAATATGATGTGTTTTCGTTTATTATAGATCGGAAAGTTATTTTTTACAGTCCAAAAGAGCTGTTTTGATAAAAATTTTCAAATTTTTTCATGTTTCCGCAGTGCACTGCCGATTTTGGGAAACGGTTTTGCCTGCGTGGAAAAATCGAGGATCGTTATGCCTGTGAAGAAAATGGTGTCGGACTCCGGGAAAAGTCAGGCGGGAAAGAATTCCGCCGCTCTGGAAGATGAAACGAACAACCTGAACCACGACCGTCTGGCAGTTCCGGACGAATTGCCGGAGGTGGAAGAAGAACTCTCTGCGGACCCGCGTCCGAAAGGGAAGCTGAAAATCAAGAAAGTGGAAGCTCCCCCGACCAAATTTCTTCCCAGGAACAGTGCGGCAACTCCGCCCGTCCATGAAACCGCGGGGCACCGGGAAGAGGGAGATCACCCCGCCGGGAAAGGGAGCCGGAAAGCCCCGGCGGAACCCGCGACCGCCCGCCCGCGCACAAAGCAGGAAAAAGAGTCGGCCCGCAAGATCGCACTGGATTCCAAGATCATCGCGGGCACCAAGAACGACACGATGAAAGTCTACATGGGCGAGATCGCCCGGATTCCGCTGGTCAACAAGAAAGAAGAGGCCGAACTAGCCGATGCGATTCACGGCGGCGACGAGGACCGGCACGAAGACGCCCGTTCGACACTCATCAAGGCGAACCTCCGGCTTGTGGTGAAGATCGCCCATGACTTCAAGGGGCTCGGGCTGCCGCTGCTCGACCTCATCAGCGAGGGGAACATCGGCCTGATGCGCGCGGTGGAGAAGTTCGATCCCGCCAAAGGCGCGAAGTTTTCGAGTTACGCGGCGTGGTGGATCAAGCAGTCGATGCGCCGCGCACTTGCAAATCAGAGCCGGACGATCCGGATTCCGGTGCAGTCCGCGGGAAAAATCAACAAGATCAAATCGGTCCGCATGAAACTGACCGAAGAGCTCGGGCGAGAGCCGACCGATGCGGAGATCGCCGAACATCTCGACTTCAGCGAGCGGACGGTCGCAGGGCTGCGCCTCGCGGATCTGCGCACGTTCTCTCTGCACGACCCGATCCAACAGGGTGAAGAGGGGGAATTTCAGGACATCATCCCCGACCGCCACGCGATGACGCCGGATCAGATTCTCGGCGATGTCGAATCGGTGTTCCGGCTGATGGATCTGCTTGAAAAACTCGAAGAGCGTGAACGTCGCATTCTCGAGATGCGGTTCGGTCTGCGCGGCAACCGCCCGCTGACGCTCGAAGAGGTGAGTCAGGAGATCGGCCGCACGCGCGAACGTGTGCGTCAGATCCAGAATCAGGCACTCTCGAAACTCAAGCAGCTCCTCGTCGACGAAGCGGGTTTTGCCGCGGACTGAGCTCTGCACACTTCCGGAATCTTGCCGGTGTCCCCTGTCTGCCGATACGACGGACAGGGGATTTGTGTTCTTTCCGCCTGCTTTCGGGCCGCAGATGAGGGAAATTTCGGAGGAAATTGTCTGAATCACTTGCAAGCGAACTGTTTGGATGCTATACTTTCCCCGGTATTATTTTTGGGGAGCGACTTTGCTTTTTTATGTACATTTTAGGGATTTCCGCATTTTACCATGATTCCGCCGCCGTACTGTTGAAAGACGGTAGAATTGCGGCTGCCGCACAGGAGGAACGGTTCAGCCGGATCAAGAATGACTCCGGATACCCCCGGGAGGCGATCGCATTCTGCCTGCGTCACGCCGGAATCGATATAAAAGATGTGGCTTATGTGGTGTTTTATGAAAAGACGCTGCTGAAATTTGACCGGCTGCTCGAAACCTACCTCGCTCTTGCGCCGAACTGCTGGAGCTCCTTTTCTCATGCGATTCCGCTCTGGCTGCACGAAAAGCTGTTCATCAAGCGGAAAATCCTGAGGGAGCTGGGCCGGGAGTTCTCCGGAAAAATCGTCTTCCCGTCACACCACGAGTCCCATGCGGCCAGCGCCTTTTTTCCGTCGCCGTTTGAGCGTGCCGCGATTCTCACAGTGGACGGGGTCGGCGAATGGGCCACCGCCTCCATCGGGCAGGGCAGCGGGAATCAGATCCGGCTGCTGGAGGAGTTGGCATTCCCGCACTCGGTCGGGCTGCTGTATTCGGCGTTCACCTATTTCACCGGATTCCGCGTCAACTCCGGAGAGTATAAACTCATGGGGCTGGCTCCGTACGGCCGGGGGCGTTTTGCGGATCTGATCCGTGAAAAACTCGTCCGCATTTTCCCGGACGGCTCGATTCGGCTGAACATGGAATATTTCGATTTCTGCGGCGGTCTGACCATGACCAACCGGAAATTCGCCGCGCTCTTCGGGGGGCCGCCACGCCGCCCGGAAACCCCCATTACGCAGCGCGAAATGGATCTGGCGGCGTCCATCCAGATCGTGACTGAGGAGATCATTCTGAATATGGCGCATCACGCCCGGGAGCTGACCGGCGAAAGGGATCTGGTGATGGCCGGCGGAGTGGCGCTGAATTGCGTCTGCAACGGGAAACTCCGGGAATCCGGGATGTTCGACGACATCTGGATTCAACCGGCGGCCGGCGATGCCGGCGGGGCTCTCGGAGCGGCAATGTTTCTGCATTATCAGCTGCTCGAAAAGGAGAGGCCGGTTTCCGGTCATGACGCGCAGCAGGGTTCGTTTCTCGGGCCGGAATACACTAAAGAGCAGATCGCAGCTGCCATCCGGCAGGCGGGCGCCGAAGCGGTCTTTTACGAAAACGAAGCGGACTGGCTGCACCGGACGGCGGAGGAACTCGCCTCCGGAAACGTGGTCGGCTGGTTCCAGGGGCGGATGGAGTTCGGGCCGCGCGCGCTCGGAGGGCGCAGCATTCTGGCGGATCCGCGCGACAAAGCCATGCAGACCCGCCTGAATCTGAAGATCAAATTCCGGGAATCGTTCCGCCCCTTTGCGCCGAGTGTTCTGGCGGAGCGCGCCGGAGAGATTTTTGAAGACGGGCGGGAATCGCCGTATATGCTGAATGTGACCCATCTGCGGGAGTCTGTCCGTCTCTCCAACACAGCGGAAGAGCGCAGGATCATGCAGGAGGCGCCGGACCTGATCGCGCGGCTGAACGTGCCGAGATCCAACTATCCGGCCATCACCCATCTGGATTATTCCGCGCGCGTTCAGACGGTCGATGCCGACCGGAATCCGGTGTATTACCGGCTGCTGCGGGAATTTGAACGGCTGACCGGCTGTCCGCTGCTGGTCAACACGAGCTTCAACGTCCGGGGGGAGCCGATCGTCAACACGCCGGAAGAGGCGCTGAACTGCTTCTTCTCGACCGATATGGACGTATTGGCGATCGGCGGATTCCTGCTGAAAAAATCAGAGCAGACGCGCCCCGGCAGAATCGCCCCGAAACCAACGATACATCTGGATTGAATCGATTATGCTGAATCCTTTTCAAACCATCAACTGGTCACCGGAACGGAGGAAGATCCGTTCCAGCGCGATTGTGTTTGCCGCGGGTTTTCTTCTGATCGCGGGAGGCTTCTTCGGCGCGGGGCTCTGGGGAATCGTCGCAGCGGGGGTTGTCGCTTTGTGCGCACTGCTGATCGGCGGAACGGCCATGCTGTTTCCGGATAGTTTCGGGCTCTGGTTTTATCGGATCTGGTTTGCGCTGGGAGCGGCGATCGGGCTTGTGGTCGGCAATCTGCTGTTCGGCGTGCTGTTCTTTCTGGTCTTCACGCCGTTCGCTCTGGGGATGAGGCTGATGACCCGGCGCGACCCGCTCCGGCTGCGCTGCGACGAGACGGAACAATCCGGCTGGCGCAAAGTTGAGCAGGTCGAGGATGCCGGAGAGTATTTCCATCAATATTGAAAGTGAATTTTCCCATGAAAAACCGACGTTTTGAAGAAATGGAATTCCGGGGCGGCCTGTTCACTGAACTGCGCGGCATGATCCGGAAAAACCGCAAATACTGGCTGGTGCCTCTTTTGGTGATTCTGGTTCTGCTGGCGGTTTTCTCCTGGCTGGCGTCCACCGGAGCGGCTCCATTCATCTACACGCTGTTTTGATGATGGAGCGGCCATGAGACTGCGTTCCGGGCTGATTGCGGCAGTGTTCGTTCCTGCCGCGATTCTCTGTCTGAAATTCGTTCCACTGCCCTGGCTCTGGATCTGGCTGCTGCTGGCGGCACTCCTGACATTTTTCGTGTGGATGGAGCGGAAACATCTGCGGGAACGAACCAGGGTGATCTGCATCAACCTGATTCCGATCTTTCTATTCTTTGCGGGAGCGGAGTGGGTCTTTCATCGTCTCGACGGCTCGGTCGCAACGGAGCAGGATGCCCCTTATGTCCGCAGCGACAAACTTCTGGGCAGCACGCCGATCCCCGGTTCCCGGAGTCATTTTCGGATGAGTCATCATGGGGAAAAAATCGCCGAGGGGGTCGTCACGATCGACCAGGCCGGCAATCGGGTAACGCCGGAACCTGCGGCAGAAACCGGGAAACCGGTCGTATTCTACGGCTGCTCTTTCACATTCGGGCTGGGTATTTCCGATCATGAGACGCTCCCCTGGCAATTTGCTGAGGCGACGGGGCTGCGGGTTTTCAATCTCGGGCTGAACGGCTACGGGCCGCAGCAGTTTCTGGCGTTGCTGGAGTCGGGAAAATTCTCCGAACGGGTGCAGCGACAAACGCCGGAACTGGTGATTTACCTTGCTCTGCCCTGTCATCTTGAACGGCTCAACGGGGAGCCGTCATTCTGCGCGACATCTCCGCGTTATGTGCTGCAGGACGGCGAATTCCGGAGGGCGGGAACGTTTCTGCCGTTCGACGGGGTTCCGATTCTGGGAATCTGTGTGCGGCAGGCTCTCAAGTCGCCGATTTTCTGCCGAGTCTACTCGATGCTGCGCCGTTCCTCGCAGGATGATGAAGAGCGTATCGCCAACTTCCGGGCGGCTGTTCTTAAAATGCGTGATCTGGTGAAACGGCAGCTGCCCGACGCGCGTTTCGTCGTTCTGAGCTACGACTCGCCGACAGAGGTGATTCAGAGGAGTCTGGCAGAGACCGATATCGAGATCATCCGCTGCTCTGAGCTCGTGGAAAAACCGCTTGAACATGCTGATTACCACATCCCGCACGACGGACACCCGACCGGGGCGCTGTGGCGCGATCTGCTTCCCGGGCTGCTGCGTATTCTGGATTCTTCCCGATTCGAGCCGGGCGCGGTCAGCGGACAGTGAAATGCGCGTTCCTCCCATTACTTTTTCAATGGCGAACGCGACTTGACTTCGCCGACACCAACCCACGCTTGCCATCTGTAATCGCTCAAAAACAAATGTGCGCAAAATAGCGGACACTACCTGACAGTCAATGCGATGCAATATTGCATCATATTCAGTCAATAAGAGAAAGATAGCATGGAAAATACTGATTGCAAATTAATGAAATTCGCTGCCGTCACGAAAAAGCCAGTAGATGGCAATGTCGGATCGTGATATTGGGAAAACATGAAAGAAGCCATCGTCCGCAGATAACTGACAATAGTGTGCGTTCCAACTCTGCCATAGAACAAATCTTTGATTAAACTTGAAATTTGTCCTCCATGATGATACATTACTGTTGTCACGGAGGATAAGTGTATGATCAAGAGAAAAATTCAGAGTGTTCTGGCGGATTGGGCTACGAAATTTCCAGTCATTACGATTACTGGGCCGAGGCAGGCGGGCAAAACAACTCTTGCTCAATTACAGTTTCCCGATTACAAATACGTCAATCTTGAGGATCCTGATATCCGTTTGCTGGCCGAGAGAGATTCTCGTGAGTTTCTGCAACAATATTCGGCTCCTGTCATCATCGATGAAGTGCAACGTGTCCCAAAATTGCTGAGCTATATTCAGGTCATCGTCGATCAAGACAGGCAGAAAAAAGGACAGTTCATCCTGACCGGCAGTCAACAGCCGAATCTTAGAGCCGAGGTTTCGCAATCACTGGCGGGTCGGACCGCGATTCTGCAACTGCTCCCGCTTTCGATTCAGGAATTGACAGAAGCAGGAATCACGATGGATCGTGATGAATATCTTTTCAAAGGATTCATGCCGGAACTCTACAATTCCACCATAGAACCGGATTTGCTTTATCGCAACTATTACATGACCTATGTGGAGCGTGATGCCCGTCAGCTGATCAATCTGCGCAACAGCTCGAACTTTGAGCTGTTCATCAAATTACTGGCAGGTCGAGTAGGACAACTGATCAATCTCAGCAGTCTCTCCAATGATGTGGGAGTGTCCGTTTCAACGCTCTCAGAATGGCTCTCGGTGTTGGAGGCAAGTCATATTGTGTTCCGGTTGCCGTGCTACTTCCAGAATTTCGGCAAGCGGTTGGTGAAAACTCCGAAGCTTTATTTTACCGAGGTTGGCCTTGCAACCTATCTGCTCGGAATCAAGAACGTATCGCAAGTTGCACGGGATCCGCTGTTCGGCGGACTGTTTGAAAACATGGTGGTGCTGGAAGCTCTGAAAGCCCGCTACAACGCAGGGAAAGAGAGCGAACTCTATTTCTACCGGGACAGCAAGGGTATGGAAGTTGATCTGCTGCTCAATGAGAATCGGGAACTTCTGCCGATGGAAATCAAAGCTGCGCGAAGCTGCAATCCCGACTTCGCGGGAGCGATTGCCAAGTTCCGTTCCATGGTACCAAATTCCAAGCCCGGCGTTGTCATCTATTCCGGGGATCTGACCCCGACGATTGAGGATACTCGTTTCGTCAATTTTGCCAACACAGGGAACATTATTGCAGAATAACACGAGATGCTGTTATGGAATGGGTAGTGTCCGATATTTTGCGCACATTTGTTTCTGAGAGCCTCAGAGGCCTCCGGAGCTCCGGGATCAGCCGATGATGCCGGGATAAGGGGAAATCGTGGCAAAAAAAGACCCGCGCTCGTGTGTGCGA
>CALXOE010000073.1 GCA_944389935.1 uncultured Victivallis sp. | reverse complement strand
GAAAATTTAAAAAAAGCAATAGCCAGGAAGAAAAAAAAAACGTTTTTTCTGCAAAAAAAATAACGGGAGCGAATCGGCTCCCGTTGTTGCTGCTGTGGTTAAAATTAGCGCAAGTCGTTGGCGGATAGGTGATATTTTGCGTTGCAGAAACGGCACTGAAGAGTCGGATTCGGATTTTCCGAGAGGAGTTTCTCGATCTCCTCCCGACCGAGCATCTGGAATGCCGTCTTTTTGAGCGACTCGGCCGAGCAACCGCACTCGAACCGCGCCGGCGAAAGTTTCTTGAGGGCGAATTCCGGCAGTTCGAGCCGTTCGAGCAGAAACGAGAGCAGCACGCGGAGTCCCTCTTCCGGTTTTTCCATCCCGTTCCTCAGGATCTCGCCGACTTCCGGCATCTGGAGCCGGGTCCGAATGCGGTCGAATTCCATCGGATCGCAGCCGGGCAGCACCTGAACCAGCACCCCGTATGCACTCCGGACCGGATCGGCAGGTTCGGCCCGCAATTCGATTTCACAGCGGATCTCGGTCTCGTGCTCCTCGCTGACCGAAAGGTGGTATCCAAGCGCCGACGCCGGCAGGATGAAACTGCTCCGGGATTCTCCCGAACTCAAGATTTTTCCATCTTGCGAGCGGGTCAACTTCACATCCGCACCGGCATCGCCGCAGGCGACTTCGACCGAATCAGCGCTCTCCATCACATGAGGGTTCTGCACGAGTCCGCGGACCGCGCCGCCTGATTTCGCGTCGACAATGAGAGCTCCGAGCGGGCCGGAGCAGCCGATCCGGATGGAGTAGCGTTCTCCATCGCTGAGCAGTGCCGTCATCAGCGCCGCGGAGGAGAGCGCCTCCGCCAGCAGCCGTCCCGCGACCGGATCCGCGTCATGGCGGAGAATCCCCTGCGACGCCAGCTTCCGGAAATTCCCGACCACAAGTTGAAAGGCCGGTTTCTTGAATATCGCGTGCAGCATGAAGTCCGGCAGGTCGCTCTTCATTTTTGATTCTTCTCCCGATTTGACATGAGCGTGATGTGATGGTACTGTATCTTCCTTACTTTACTATACACGAAAAATGCGAGGAATCAAATGAGTGCCCGACTGTTGTTCGCCGCTTTTGCCCCGAAAACGCTCGAACCGGCCAATTCGATCGGCAACAAATTCCAGCGGCTGCTGGAGAAGCTCGATTTGCCGGCGGCCGTGCGCGATCGCACCGTCGCAATCAAAATGCATCTGGGCGGGGGAGGCGGCTTTTCGACGATTCACCCCTTTTTTGTGCGCAAACTGGTCGCTGCCGTGCAGGCCGCCGGTGCGAAAGAGGTGTTTGTCACCGACCTGAAACGGGACACCATCGGTGCGATCGACCGCGGTTACACGGAAGAGGTCTTCGGCTGCCGGATCGTGCCGGTCTGCGGCGATGACGAGTCCGACTTCCGGACGTTTCCGGTCGAGCCGCCGTTTCAGAGCATGGACCGGATCGAGCTTGCCGGCGCGATTCTCAAGGCGGATGTGCTGCTCGATTTTTCGCATGTGAAAGGGCACGGCGTCTGCGGCTTCGGCGGCGCTTCCAAGAATCTTTCGATGGGGGCGGTTACGGATGCGATGCGCCAGATGCTGCACGCGCTTGAGGGCGGCCTCGTCTGGGATGAGGCGAAATGTATTCACTGCGGCAAATGCGTCGCCCACTGCCCGAACCATGCGATGAAGTTCGATGAACAGAACAAGCTCGACGTCTTTTATCACCACTGCAAGTTCTGTCAGCACTGTGCGCTCATCTGCCCGGTCGGAGCGATCCGCATGACGCCGGGCGGTTATCTCAATTTCCAGAAAGGAATGGCGATGACCAGTGCGAAACTGCTCGAACACTTCCCCGGTAATCGCCGGATTTTCATCAATATGCTCATGGATACGACGATCTTCTGCGACTGCTGGAGCATGACCACGCCGCGCCTGATTCCCGATATCGGCATTCTCGCGGGAAACGACATCGTCGCGATTGAACAGGCCACGCTCGACCTCATCGACCGCGAGGAGCTCATCCCGAACGCGCTGCCGCCTGGGTGGGATCTGGCGGACGATCCGGAACTTCACCTCTTTGAGCGCATTCACCACAAGGACCCCTATGCCGTGGTTCGCTATCTCGAAGAGCTTGGATGCGGTACCACGCAGTATGAACTCGAGGAGGTCGAGTAATCAAAAAAAAGCAGGAGGGGGACTCCCCCCCCCCCTCCCGTTTTCCGTATGGCGACCGGATCAGTTGCTTCTGAGCCAGGTTGCGAGTTCCGATTTTCCGCGATTCTGCCAGAGGGCGTAGGGGATCGCGGTGATCCGGACTTTTTCGCGTGCAGGCTTCCGATTGCGGAAGTAGAGCTCGCCGTTGGAGACGTCCGTCTCGCGCCATGCTTCGCCGATGATCGCAGGAACGCCGGCGAGTCCTTTCGCTTCGCCGAGCGAGAACGTCTGGTCGGCCGGGACGATGAGGGCGTTGACCCCCGGTCCGTTGTCGATGCTCTCGAGCGCGTAGACCAGCGGACCGTGCATGAGGGCGATCTTCCCCGCATCGGCCGTGACCCGCGGATTTGCGCGGACAACGTCGATCGCAAGCTCGAGCGCAAGTTCGAGTTTATCACCTGCTTTCCACTCGCGCGAAAGGGAGAGATAACCGTTTTCGGGCTGCTGTTCGACCGTTTTCCCGTTGAGTTTCGCGCTCCAGTTGCGGCACCAGGCGGGAATGCGGATGCTCAGCGTGAACGTCCCGGAACTGAGACACTCGAACGTCGCATTGCCGTTGTAGGGATACCCTCCCGTGACCCGGATCTGCATCCCGTTGCAGGAGACGGTGCCCGCCGCCGGGATGTTGCAGCGCAGTTCGCCGGAGCGCTGCGACCAGGCGAAGCCGCCGAGCTGCGGCAGGAAACGGCAGTAGCTCGTCGGGCAGCAGGAGCAGTCGAACCAGGGCTGGCGTTCAGCCGTGACGTGACCGTGCAGGAAGCTCGCATCGTCGACCGTCAACATATTCGCGTAGAAGAAACGGTCTCCCTCGAGCGAGATGCCCGAGAGACACCCGTTGTAGAGCGAGAGTTCCATCGCATCGGCATACTGCGCTTCCCCGGTCGCATCGGCCATGCGGCGCGCGAATTGCGCGAACGCCATGGAGGCGCAGCTCTCGGCGTAGGCGGTGTCGTTCGGCAGGTCGTAATCGGTCGTGAACGCCTCGCCGATGGCGGTTGAACCGCAGCCGCCGATGAGGTACATCCGCTTTTCTGCGACGCTCTCGAAGAGTTTGCGGCAGGCGTCGAGCAGAGAGGCGTCTCCGGTCCGCATGGCGACGTCGGTCATGCCGATGTAAAGATAGAGCGCGCGGACCGAGTGTCCGACGGCATCGCTCTGTTCACGCACCGGAATGTGCGCCTGGCGGTTGCGGAGGCCGGATTCGTCCAGCCATGTCTTGTTCCGTTCGGCCTCTTCGAGGAAGAAGTTGGGTTTTTTACCGCGTTCGTCGATGAAATATTTCGCGAGGTCGAGATACTTCTTTTCTCCGGTGGCGTCAGCGAGTTTGCACAGTGCGAGCTCGATCTCCTCGTGGCCGGGGTAGCCGTGGAGTTTGCCCGGTTCGGTTCCGAAGACCGTGGCGATGCAGTCTGCATAGCGGCAGAGCGCGTCGAGGAATTTCCGGCTGCCGGTCGCGCGGAAATGGGCGACGGCCGCCTCCATCAGGTGACCCGCGCAATAGAGCTCATGCCACTCGAAGATGTTGCTCCAGCGCTTGTCCGGTTCGACCTGGGTGAAGTAGGTATTCAAATAACCGTCCGGCTGCTGGGCGGAGATGACGAGATCGACGTAAGAGTCGAGTTCATCGGCGAGCGTTTTGTCTCCCGGATTCTGCGCGAGCGCAAGCGCCATGCCCTCGAGCACTTTCGCGAAGTCCGAATCCCAGAAGATGTGCGGACGTTTCGGCATGCCTTCCCGCCAGGCGAGACGGAACGAGTCGATCCGGCCGGTCTCCCGGCACTTGGCGACCGAAGAGGGAATCGTGGTGTTGTGACAGCTCTCGATGCGGGCGGTGAAGACCGGATCGCTCAAGTGCACGGCAGTGGGGTCGACGGGAAAAAAGGACTGTTGCATCTGGACACTCTCCTTTTCTGGGTTGATTTTTGAGGCTCCACAATAGTATACCACCACTTGCATTTTGCGGCGAGAGGGATAAATTAGATAAAAAGAGAGACAATTCCGACTTCGGAGGGGAGATGGAACCGGTTGAACTCATCCATGCGGGGCGCTTTGTTTCGCGCGGGCGCGGGCGTCACGGCACACGGATTATCGACAGCTGGGAATTGATCTACGTGTCCGCGGGGGCGCTGGAGATGTTCGAGGAGAAGCGGGAGTTTTCCGTCCCAGCCGGGAGTTTTCTGCTGCTGCGTCCCGGTTTCCGGCATGGGGGACTTTCCGCCTACGACCGGGATCTGGTCTTTTTCTGGTGTCATTTCCTGCCGCGCAGCCCGGAGCGGCAGAAGCGGCTCGACGCGATGGACTCCTGCCGGGCGGCGGTCCGACCGGAACGCATGGGGGAGTATTTTCAGCTGCTGCTCTCTGAACTGCGCGAGGTCGGAACGGGGAATTCCGCCGATTTGCTGGCCGAACTGCTGCTGGCCGAGGCTGAGCGGACTCCGCAGGGCGGAACGGAGGAGGGGGGAGAGATCTCTTCCGGCCTGGCGTTCCGGGCGCGGGAGTATATCGCTTTGCATTTCGAGGAGTCGCTCTCGACCGCGGTTCTGGGGGAAGCGCTCCATTGCAGTGCCGATTATCTGAACCGGGTCTGTCGTCACGCCTGGGGGCACACGGTGACGCAGGAGATCAATCTCACCCGGCTGCGGTACGCCTGCCGACTGCTGCTTGCGGGAAAGCTCAGCATCAAGGAGATCGCATTCGAGTCCGGCTTCAACGATCCCGCCTATTTCCGCCGCCGGTTCCGCCGGGAGTTCGGCCTTTCCCCCGCGGAGTACCGGGCCGCACACTCACTCGGACATATGAATACGGAGTGAGGACGGGGCCCCGGGCGGATGCGGCATCCCGACATTCGGCGGGGAAGGGCGGTGTGACATGGAATGAGATTTTTCGACTTTTGAGAGAGGAAATTTTTTTTGAGAAAATAATTAGGTATATCTAACTAACAGTTTGAAAATCGTTTCCCGCCATGGTATATTAGACTTGCGAAAGGAAGATGCGCTTATGAGCAACAATGTGATTTCCAGCAGCCTGGAAGATTATCTTGAGGCGATTGCCGAGATCATCGAAACGAAAGGCCACGCCCATACCAAAGACATCGCCGACCGGCTTCAGGTGAAGATGCCGTCGGTGACGAACGCGCTTCAGGCGCTTTCCGTGCGGGGGCTCATCAACTATCAGTCGCACAGCCCGGTGGTTTTGACCAGTCGGGGGGCGGAAATGGCGGCGGTGATCCGCCATCGCCATTCGGCACTCAAGAGTTTCTTCTCCGGACTCCTGAAACTGGAGGAGACCGAGGCTGATGAAACCGCCTGCAGAATCGAACATGTCATCAGCGAGACGGTTCTGTCGCGCATGGTCGTTCTCATTGAGGCGATATCCGGCCGGGAGGACTGCGCGCCGCTGCGCGATTTTCTGGCAACGACCATGCCGCGAATCGGCACCGAGGTCGCGGAGGAGGAGCTCGCCAATGTCATTCCGCTCAACGAGCTCCCGATCGGGCAATCCGCCGTGGTTGTTCAGGTCGACGAAAATCTGCGCGGCGTGAAGAAATTCGCCGATCTCGGTCTCGTCCCCGGCACACTTCTGCAGGTCGAGGGGCACGCGCCGTTCGGGGGTCTGCTCCGGATCAAGGTCATGGGCAGCAGTTTGTCGCTGCGTTCGCGCGACGCGGCTTTCATCAGCGTCAAACTTACCTGATGGTAAGTTTTTTTGTGAAAGAGTGTTTAGTGATTTCTAATTACAGATGATACGTTTATCATTTTGAGGATCTTGATTCCATGGAGAACAAAGTGTTCAAGATTGCCCTGGCGGGCAATCCCAACTGCGGAAAAACGACGATATTCAACCGGTTGACCGGCACGCGGCAGCACGTCGGCAACTATCCCGGAGTCACGGTCGAGCGCAAGACCGGGTTCTGCCGGATCGGAGACTTCCGGGCCGAAATCATCGATTTGCCCGGTATTTACAGTCTCGCCTCCTCGTCGCCGGAGGAGAAAGTCGCCTTTCAGGAGCTGCTGAACGATGAGATCGATCTGATTCTCAACGTCATCGACGCGGGCAACGCTCAGCGCAACATGTATCTCACGACGCAGTTGACCGAGCTTGATATTCCCATGTTGCTCGCATTCAACATGATCGACGATGCGGAGAAACAGGGGCTCGTCTTTGATTTCGGAAAGCTCGAACAGTTCTTCGGCGCTCCGATTGTGACGACGGTCGGATCTTCCGGCCAGGGGATCGACGAGTTGAAAAACGCGATCGCCGAAATCCGGAACAATCCATCCCCGCAGCGTCCCGTGAAGCCGAAGTACGGTCCGAAAACCGACCAGGCGATCCGTTCTCTGACCGCCGGAATCGCCGCGTTGAACCTGCCGGAAACCCGGCGGATTCCCGCGCGGTATTTCGCGATCAAGGTGCTGGAGGATGATCCGGAAATCTGTGCGCGCCCCGATCTGGAACCGTTTCGCCGGGAAGCGGAGCAGTGGCGGCGGCAGATCGCTGCCCGGAACGGCATCAACAGCCGGACGCTGATGGCGGATGTCCGGTACGGAGTGATCGCGGGAGCATGCCGCGAGGCGATCACGATCAGCAACGACCGGCGCAGACAATTATCGGATGTGATCGACAAATATGTGACGAACCGTTTTCTCGGGGTGCCGATCTTTCTTGTCATGATGTACCTCGTTTTCCAGTTCACTTTTACGCTCGGACAGTTTCCGATGGATTATCTCGAAGCGTTTTTCGGGTGGCTCGGAGAGTCCGTGACGGCGGTCTGGCCGGCGGGTGAGGCGGAGTTTCTGCGGAAGCTGATCGTTGACGGCATCATCGGCGGCGTCGGCGGGGTGCTGGTGTTTCTGCCGAACATCCTGTTTCTGTTTCTCGCCATAGCGATTCTCGAGGGAACCGGATACATGGCGCGCGCGGCGTTCGTCATGGATGGATTCATGCACATGTTCGGACTGCATGGCAAGAGTTTCATTCCGATGCTGATCGGTTTCGGCTGCTCGGTGCCGGCCGTGCTGGCGACGAGGACGATCGACAACGAGAGCGACCGGCGAACGACGATCATGGTTGTGCCGTTCATCAGCTGCGGCGCGCGACTGCCGATCTACTCGATGTTGATTCCGGCATTTTTCGCGCTCAAATATCAGGCGCTGGTCATGTGGATTCTTTACCTGATCGGAATCATCGTCGCACTCGGCTGCGCGCTTGTGCTGAAATCGACGATTTTCAAGGGGGAGGGGGAGGTCTTCGTCATGGAACTGCCTCCCTACCGGCTGCCGACACTGCGCAGCATTCTCATTCTGATGTGGGAGAAGACTTCGCTCTATCTGCAGAAAGCCGGAACGCTGATTCTTCTGGCATCGATCATCCTCTTCGTCATTTCCACGTTCCCGGAGAAGAGCAACTTTTCGCAGGACTACGATGCCGCGATCAGCGCCGTGCAGGATTCCACGCTGACGGAGTCGGAGAAGAACGCTGCCGTTTCCAGGCTGGAGGCTCAGCGCAAAGGGGAGGCGCTCGAGTATTCGATTGCGGGACGCATCGGACGCGGACTTGAGACGGTCATGAAGCCGATCGGTTTTGACTGGAAAGTGAGTTCTGCGCTGATCGGCGCGTTCGCGGCCAAAGAGCTCTTTGTCGCGCAGCTCGGAATTCTCTATTCGGTGGATGATCCAGAGGCGGAAGAGGGGACGCTCCGCCAGGTGCTCCAGGAGAGTTACACGCCGCTCCAGGGGTTCTGCATCATGCTGTTTTGTCTGCTGACGGTGCCCTGTATTGCGACGATGGCGGTGGTGCGCCGGGAATCGAATTCGTGGAGATTCATGTTCGGACAGATTCTGCTGTTCACGGTGATCGCCTACACGATCACACTCATCGTCTTTCAGACCGGATCGATTTTGAAGATCGGGACGACGATCTCCGAACCGGCTGAGTCGACGGTCGCGGTGGAAACCTCCGGAAACGGGTTGGCAGGATGACCGATTCCGAGTATGAGGAGAAGTTCCGGGCGATCGCCGCGGGGGTGAAAGCCAAACTCGACCGTGCGAGCGGCTGTCACGATTTCGACCATACGTTGCGCGTGCTGGCCAATGCGCTGCGGATCGCGGAAGAACTGCCGATGGCCGACCGCCGGGTTGTCCGCATGGCGGCGCTGCTGCACGATGTGGCCCGGCCGGAGGAGATGGCCGCGAAAGGCCGGAAGTGCCATGCCGAGCTGGGGGCGGAACTGGTCGTTCCGCTGCTGCGCGAGGCAGGGTTTGACGAAGCGTTCACGGCGCATGTTTCGGCGGCGGTTCTGACGCACCGTTACCGTGCGGGCCGGATTCCCGCCACGCTGGAGGCCGAAATCGTCTATGATGCCGACAAACTCGATTCTCTCGGCGCGGTCGGAATCGGGCGTGCGTTTCTCTTTGCCGGGCGGGAACATGCGCGGCTGCACAATACGGCAGCCGAGGCGGTCAACTCCCCCGCATACAGTCGCGAGGACACCGCTTACCGTGAATATCTGGTGAAACTGCACCACCTGCCGGGAGGGATGCTCACCGAACCGGGAAAACGGATTGCGCGGAGTCGTGCCCGCTATATGCATGCGTTTTTCCGGCGGCTGAACGAAGAGACCGGATTGAATCTCTGATCGATGTCAGGGAAGGCGGATTTTTCTTCCGCTTTTCTTTTTTTTTGCCGTTTGCTCTTGACATTGGATTTTTTGTTTGTTATAATATTTATAGCGATAGTGCTATAAATACAAGATTTGAGCGAACGATGCCGAAGTATCTGGAAGTTGCGGAAATTCTCAAAAGCCGGGTGCTCCACGGGGACTACCTGGTTTCGCCCATGCCCGGGGAGAGAAAACTCGCCGAGGAGATCGGGGTGAGTTATATGACCGCCCGCAAGGCGCTGAAACATCTGGTGGAGACCGGCGTCATTGCGAGGGAGGAGGATGGCAAGGCGCTGCCATTTTCTCCGGAGGGTCTTCGCGGCGGGTATGTATTTCTGGCTCCGGCCTTTGTGTCGATGCTGACGATCCGCTGGCAGACGGCGTTGGACCGGGCGTTGAGCCGGGCGGGGCGGATTCTGCGCCCGGTCTACTTCACGCACTGGAATGATCCGGCTGTCGCGGATGCGCTTTCCCGTTTTGATCTGATTTTTCTGCTGCCGAAACTCGAGCCGCCGTCGGAACTTCTGCTGCGCAAGCTGCATGAGTGCGGCAAGCCGGTGGTGGTACTGGAAACGGATTGGACGGATCGGGGTTTTTTCTCTATTCTGCCCACGCCGGTCGAGGCGGTGACCTGTCTGCTCGAACACCTTGCGGAGAGAGGGGATCCCGTTGACTGCTTCAATACCCAGCCTCTCGACGAGATTGTGACTGGCTGGTTCCGAATGTGGGAGAAATTTCCCGTGCGCGGAGTTTTGGTGAACGATCCGGTCGATTTTTACGAGGATACGCTTGAACGCGCGGTGCGGGTCGCCTCCCGGTTGCTGCAGGAGCATTGGAGGCCGAAAGCGGTGCTATGCACGACGCTGACTGCGGCGATCGGTCTCTCCCGGGTGTTGTGCGATTTCGGAATGCGTGTGGGGCGGGATGTCCGGCTCGCAGCAGTGAATGACGTCAAGTGGGCGGCATATCTTACGCCGAGCATCACGACGCTGGAAAATGCGGATCTCGACCTGCTGATCCGGGAGGCTCTGGCGATGTTGCGGAACGATCCCGGCCAGGTGCGGTGCCTGAAGCCTGCCCGGTGTCTGATCCAGTATGGTGAATCGAGTCGGTCCGGAATGCGGGCCTGAACGGAAATGTTTTCCGGATGAACGGATTGAACTTTTTTTAACCCAGAAACAAGGAGAGCGGCATTATGGCGGAACGGAGGACGGAGGCGCTGGTGGCGCGCGGGCGGTTTCAATCTTTTCTGACGGAACAGCCCCGGGAGGGCGTGTGTTCCCGGCATGTCCCGGCAACGTTCGGGCGGAAATTTACGCTCATCGCGCTCCCCGTGGTGAAAACTCGTCAAATATGCCATCCCTCTCTGACGTGCACCCGGCAGTCAAGAGAAGAGTTCGGGGGGGAGAAAGCGTCTTTCTCCGTACCTACCCCCCCATCAAACTCCCCATCGGCCAGTCATCGCCCCGCAACAAAGTCTCCGCTCGGCAAGCGGCGAAGTGGAGCAAAAACGCGAAGAAATCTTTCCGCAGAAAAGCGGGAAGAGCCGTTCGCGTTTTTGCGGCTCTTTTCCCTCGCGTCGGCTGACCGCAGCCGAGTCCGTGACCGCCCCGTACGCGGCACCGGCACCTTGCCGGACGCCGGGGGTGCGGGGGGCGGCGGACACGCCCCCTGCCGCCCACGACCATGCGACGGTCAAGGCAGCATTTACGCTGATAGAGCTCCTCGTGGTTACTGCTTGTTAAATATACGTTTCAACATGTAAATACTATATCATGACTTGGAGTAGAAATCA
>CALXOE010000072.1 GCA_944389935.1 uncultured Victivallis sp. | reverse complement strand
ATCGTTAAACCGCCATCCCAATATTCCGACAACTGTTCCCGCCAGTAGTCACGACTACGCCTTTCTCGTTCCATTTGTGCCTCCCGGTTTCAAGTTACGGAGGCAAGGTAATCTCACTTCGGGAGGATTTCTAGATGGGGCTCACTGGGCATATACGGCGGACGTATTCGCTTCGCTGTATTATTTTTCAATTTTTCGGCTTTGGCTCTTGACATCGCGTGCCGTCTGTAGTATAATTAATGTAGAACGATCTACAAGAGTATTGCAAGGACATTACGATGCCGGAACGACAGAAGCGGGTTACACTCAAGGATGTGGCGGACTACTGCGGACTTTCGCGGAGTCTGGTCGCATTCATCATCAGCAATTCCGGCTACCGCAACAGCACGCCGGAGAACCGCCGCAAGGTGGCCGAGGCGGTCAAGGCGCTGAACTACCGGCCGAACACCGCGGCGCGGGAACTGCGGACGCGGAAGTCCTCGACCATCGGCGTGGCGATGCCGATGTCCGGCACCGGCATCTACGGCAACATGGCGCTGGAATTGCAGCGTGAAATCAAAAAGCGCGGCTTTACGAGCCTGTTCTCCTTCTGGGGCGGCGACGATTCGGAAGAACTGCACGCGCAGACGCTTCAGACCTTCTTTGAGCGCAATATCTGCGGCGTGATCAGCTGGGACGCCTCGCCCTGTTTCCGGGAGGAGAAAATTCCGGCGGTGGTGTACGGATACCGGAACGAATTCTACGATTATGTCGTTCTCGATGAAGAACAGATGATCATCCGGGCGCTGGAGCACCTGAAGCGGTTCGGCCACCGCCGGATCGGTATTCTGAGCGTGGGGGAGCGCAACCGGTTCTTCCGCGAACATGTGGGCCGGTGCGGGCTTGAATCGAAACCGGAGTGGATTTTCGAGTTGACGTTCTGGAGCCGCCGTCCGCTGGATGCGTTCGGCAAGTTTTACCGGGAGTGCGGCGGAGTCATTCCCGATGCGCTGATCTGTCACAGCGACACCGAAGCGATCGCGGCGCTCTCCAGTGCCGCGAAACTCGGAATCCGGGTGCCGGACGACCTGTCGGTGATCGCGCTGGACGGCTCGTTCATGACTGCGTTTCTGTGTCCTGCGCTGGACTCTTTCGATCTGGATTTTTCGGAGATCACCGAACAGCTGGTGAAGCTGTTGCTGGCCAGAATCGACGAGCCTGCCGCGCCGCTGCGTTCGGTCAGGATTTTACCGCAGCTTGTTCATCGAGAGTCGGTCATCGACTGCCCGCGCTGATCACGATTGCGGAACGGGCCGCGTGAACGGCCGGGGATTTCTGTGCGGAAACCGTATTCTGGCGGAGGGCGATTGCTTCCGCCGGGAGTTTTTATCATGCCGAAAGTACTTCCATTGGCGATCGGAGTGGGAGGCGGTTCTAATACAAAGGAGATATGCAAAACATGAGCAAGTATCGGAAGATGGCGGCGCTGAATCCGTCCGCCTTTCTGCGGCGTTGCGCGGCTCCCGTCGCGGCGCTGCTGGCATGCACGGCGCTTCAGGCATCTGCGGAGATCGTTTACCACGAGGATTTTGAGGGAGATCCGGCGAAGTGGCCCATCTCGGTCATCTACCGTGGGGCAGAACCCGGGAAATGGATTCATGTTCCCTCGAAGGAAGCGGCCTTCGGCAGGCGGGCGCTCTATCTGGAAGCCTCCGATGAAGCGCAGTGGATGTTCCTGCTGGCCGATATTCCGGCGGAGCGGCTTCACGGCAGGAAGATACGTCTTACCGCATGGTGCAAAAGCGATTTCCCCGTAAAAGCCGAGATCGGCCTGGCGAAAGGCCACTCCTATTCCGCCGGCCCCGGCAAGGTGGGGATTAAAACCACCGAAGGAAACGGCTGGGAACGGATCGTGGTGGAAGGCGAACGCGCGCCGGGAGAGATGGTGAGCCTTGCCGCCGGAATCGGCTACGGAGCCACGGGGGCCTGCATGCTGATCGACGAAGTGACGCTCGAATGCGCCGATGAACTGCCGCCGCTGCCGGAACTGAAGGCGCCAGGCACGAATTTCGTGGAGATGCGCAGGATGCGGTCGCAGCGCAGGCGTTTCGACGCCCTGGCCGACAGCTACAGACGCGACGCCGCCCTCGGGCTGCCGGTCGACGGGGAGCTGCTGAAGCGGCTGGTCACTGCGCAGGAAAACTACCGGAAAGAGAGCCTTACCCCGGCGGACGCCGCGGTGATCGCCGCCTGCCGGCAATACGCTCTGGAAGCCCGCCTGATCAATCCGTCGGTCGAATTCGACGTCGATACGCCGGTCTCCGCGAAAACGGAGCCGGAAGTGGATGTCACGATGCCCGTGAACGGTTATGAGGCGAAAATCCTGCTCGTGCGCAACCATTCCGGGCGGACCCAGTACTTCCGTCCCCGCTGGGAGGCGAAGAACGCTCCGGCCCCGCAATTGCGGCGCATGATTCCGGTCGAGGGATTTTTCGATGCGATGCCGCCTTTGCCGTTCGACAGTGTGTTCGAAGTGGCGGACGGTGAGACGAAAGGAATCTGGATCGATCTGCGCAGCCGCGACCTGAAGCCGGGCATCTACCGCGGCACTCTGGTCTTAACTCCGCTGGACCCGGCCGCCGTGACGGAACTTCGGGTTCCGGTCCGTCAGGCTGTGGCGGCAATCGAATCCCCGAAAGAGCTGCCGGTGGCGGTGTTCAACTGGGATTACGGTGTGACGAAGGATCAGGCGGATTACGAGTTCCTGCGCAAGGCCCGCGTCAATGTCTTCCATGTCAATTGCGGGAACGATGCGAAAGAGGCCGTCAACTGGGAAAAGAGCAACCTGAAACAGGTTCTGGATCAGGTCGATGCCAACGGCGACCGCGGCAAGGTGATCTTTTTCTTGGAAAACTGGTTTACCAGCGCCGCCGACAAGTGGAACGGCGATCTAGACAACTACTATCTGCAGCTCGCTGCCTATATGAAATCCCGCGGCTACGATTACGATCAGTGGATCGTCCACTGTTTCGACGAAGTGCTGAGCGACAAATTTCTCAACGCCGCGAAGAACATCAAGCGGCTGGATCCGCAGATCCGGATTTTTTCCGATCCTCCGCCGGCAAACGCGGATCAGCTGCGTCCGTTCCTTCCCTATCTGGACTACTTCTGCCTGGGATCGTGGTTCCTGCAGGAGGACGCGAAGAACGGCAATCAGGCCCTCGAACTCCTGCGGAGCACTGGGAAGCCGCTCTGGATTTACGAATGCGATTCGCAGCCGCGGCATCCGCTGGACAACTACCGCCGCATGGCGCTGAATTCCCTGCAGCGCAAGTGGGACGGGTTCACGTTCTGGAGTCTGACCGGCCTGCAGTTCCGGCACGCTTCGATCACGCCGCCGGCAGGCGTCGTCAATTACGGCATGACCTATCTGGACGAAAACGCAGTGCGCTATCCCTCCCGCCGCTGGGCGCTGTGGGAGCTGGGAGTCGATGATTACGCATTGGTCACCGCGCTCCGGGAAAAGGGGATCGACGTCGACGGTGAGATCCGGGCGATGTACGGCACGAAAGGCGCCGTCGCCCTGGATGACGCGATGGAAGCATTCAAAAAAGAGAAATTGAAGGCTTTTGTGCCCGTGGAAAAATAAACGGAATCCAGGGACCGCATCCGTTTCTCCCCTCATACCGGGAACGGGTGCGTCCCCAATCAACATAAAGGAGTGATCTATGAAACTGTATGGTGGAAAGAGGGGACACGCGCAAAAAGTGTCCGAATTTACGCTTATCGAACTTTTAGTAGTGATTGCGATCATCGTGATTCTCGCTTCCATGCTGATGCCCGCCTTGAACAAAGCGCGGGCGGCGGCCCACAGCGTCAAATGCAAGGCGAACCTCAAGCAGATCGGCACCTATTATGCGTTGTACTCCGATGAGCATGCGGGCATTATCCTGCCAAACAGTATGAAGACCGATATTCATCCGGCACTGCCGTGGTGGGAACTTCTTCTGAAATTATATATCGGCCATTACGGAGAAGAGGCCAAGACCAGAACCGTGCTCAGTTGTCCGGCCGATACCGGACACGATGCCTGGCAGGTGAGCCGGACGGCTCTGAGTTACGGTTACAATGAGTTTATGGGCGATAATGCCTACGGACCGGCTCCGCGGGAGTGGTTTATCCTCAACCAGACTGAACTTGGTCGGAACCCGTCTAGGATTATCTGCATCGGCGACTCCTGGAAGCGTTTTTGGATGGAGAATCCGGATGCCGCCTGGTTCACCGAATACTATCTGTGGCGCACGAATGTGCTGAACGTCGGTCCCTTTGCTGCCCATCCCGGCGGTATGAACGTCTTTTTCGGTGACGGGCATGTCGCGGAGCTCAACAAACCGGGATATAAGATTCTGGATGACTGGCTCGAAATAACCGGCAAATAGTCATCTTTCCCCGGCTCCCTCCGATACGCGGAAATGCCGTCCTTCCCCTGGCGGCTTTTCCGTGCCGTCGCCGTTTGCATAGAGCAGGCGGCGGGAGTTTCTAATAGATTGTTTCAGGTTGCGGACCAATGACTCTTTTTGACTGGCTGATCGTGATAATTCCCGTGCTTTTTGTGATGGGAATGGGATTTTATTCCCGCAAATATGTGAAAAGCGTGGCCGATTTTCTGGTTGCGGGGCGGTTGTGCGGACGGTATGTGATCAGCGTCGGCGAC
The DNA here is from genome assembly GCA_944389935.1 of uncultured Victivallis sp. Taxonomy (GTDB): domain Bacteria; phylum Verrucomicrobiota; class Lentisphaeria; order Victivallales; family Victivallaceae; genus Victivallis. The sequence continues at coordinate 7,327 of CALXOE010000072.1, read as the reverse complement.
GTGGCCAACGCGCTGGCGATCATCGGGCTGGTCGCCTATGTGGAGGCGCAGTACAAAACCGGATTCGCATTGAGCTTCTGGAACGGTTTCGCGATGCCGCTGAGCATCGTGATCGCGCTGACCGGCTACTGCACCTACCGGTTTCGCGAGACCAAAGCGATGTCGCTGGGACAGTTTCTGGAAATGCGTTACAACCGCCCGCTGCGCATTTTCGCCGCGACGCTGCGGTCGCTTTCGGAGATGCTGGCCAATATGATCATGCCGGCGGTGGCGGCGCGTTTTTTCATCTACTTCTTCGACCTGCCGGAATCCATCGGACTTTTCGGCTGCCAGCTGCCGACTTTCATGCTCCTGGTGGTGCTGGTGCTGGCGATGGCGATTACCCTGATCTGCTGCGGGGGGACCCTGACGCTGGTGATTACCGATGCGATTCAGGGGATGTTCTGCTATCCGCTGCTGGCCGTGATGATCGTATTCGTGCTGTGCAAATTCTCATGGAGCACGGAAATCGTGCCGGTGATGATGGACCGGGTTCCCGGCGAAAGTTTTCTGGATCCCTTCGACGTCAGCGAATTGCGTGATTTCAACGTGTTCATGCTGATCGTCACTTTCACCACGATGATCGTGCATCACGCCAGCTGGATCGGCGCCGGGATCACCTCCGCCGCGAAATCTCCGCATGAACAGAAGATGGCGGGGATGCTCGGCACCTGGCGCAATATGCTCGGATTGATCTTTTATCTGCTGATCGCGGTTGCGGTGATCGTCGTGCTCAACCACGGCAATTTCTCCGGGGAGGCGCGCGAGATCCGCACCCGGCTTTCGACCCGCATCGCGGATGGGCTCGTCGAGGATGGCGCGCTGCGCGCCAGGCTGGTCGCCAACCTCCGCGATATTCCGGAGCAGAAGCATGTGGTCGGGCGGGACGCCCCGCTTTCCGACCGGAGCAATCTCGATACCGTCTACCTCGACACCGCGCACCGGACCCTGCTGGAAAATGAGAACGGCAATGCCGTGTTCCAGCAATTCCGCACCTTGTATTACCAGCTGATGCTGCCGGTCGCCATGCGCGAACTGCTGCCGCCGGTGATCCTCGGACTTTTCGCGCTGCTGATGGTGCTGGCGATGCTCTCCACCGACGATACGCGCATTTACAGCGCCTCGCTGACGATCACGCAGGATGTGGTCGTGCCGCTGTGCGGAAAGCCGCTGAAGCCGGAGCAGCACATCCGGGTGATCCGGCTGGTATCGGTCGGCGTCGGCGTCTTTTTCTTCTGCGGCTCGTATTTCATGTCGCAGCTGGACTACATCAATCTGTTCGTGACGCTGATGACTTCCATCTGGCTGGGCGGCTGCGCTCCCGTGATGATTTTCGGGTTGTACAGCCGGTTCGGCACCACGGCAGGGGCCTTCACTTCGCTGATCGCCGGAATGGTCATGGCGGCGGGCGGCGTGCTGATCCAGCGGAACTGGGCCGACACGGTCTACCCGTTTCTGGACGCCAACGATCTGGCCGTCCCGGTGGGGAATGCGCTTGAGACGCTCTCCGGCCCTTTCAATCCCTGGATCGTCTGGAAAATGGATGCGGTCAAATGCCCGGTCAACTCCTATGAATTCTATTTCCTGACCATGATCGTGACCGTGGTGCTCTATTGCGCGGTTTCGTATCTGACCTGCAAGGAGCCGTTCAACCTCGACCGCATGCTCCACCGCGGGAAATATGCGATCGACGGGACGAAGAAGTACAAGCTCCACTGGTCGCTGCGCGAATTTTTCGCCAACGTGATCGGCATCACGCCGGAATACACCCGCGGCGACCGGGTCATCGCATGGAGCCTTTTCGGGTACAGCTTCGTCTATTCCTTCTGCCTGGCGTTCCTGGGGGTGCTGCTCTGGAATTTGTTCTCGCCGTGGCCGCTGGAATGGTGGGGACACTACTTCTTCGTGGTTCAGCTGGCGGTTCCGCTGGTACTGGCGGCGGTGACCACCGTCTGGTTCGGCGTCGGGGGAGTCCGTGACCTTTTCCGGCTGTTCCGGGACCTCGAAAGCCGCACCTCCGTCAACGATCTCGACAACGGCGTCGTGGAAGGACATATCTCGCTCGCCGACAAGGTGGAACTTGAAGCTGTCGACCAGGGCGGACCGGAAAAATGAACCCGCGCCGGAGCGAAGGCCCGCGCGAACAAGAAAGAAAAGCAACTTATGGTGATTGAAAGTATTCTTGGAACCCTGAATCTGAATGGAGAGACCGGCAGCTGGAGAATTGCCGTTTCCGGCCGGACCGTCGAACCCGGCCTGGAACATGTCCGTATCGCAATGGAAACCGCTGCGCCGGCTCCGCCGCCGCGCCTGCTGCTCGAATGGCGTGTGCCGCTGACGGAGATGCACTTTTGCTGGCATCCGGCGGGAGGTTTCAACCGCAAAATCCCCGCCGACTGGACTGCGGCGCTGCACTCCGACCTCGCCACCTCCGCGCCGGTGCTGCTGCTCGGGAGCCAATCCGGCGAAAACCGCCTGCTGTTTGCTGTTTCCGAGGCGATGCGCCCGGTGAAAATCAAAGCCGGAGTCCATGAGGAAACCTGCGAGGCGGCCTGTTCGGTCGAACTTTTCACCTGCCCGGAAGCGCCGATCGCGGCTTATGAACTCCTGCTCCGGCTCGATATCCGGCCGCTCTTTTATGCCGAGGCGATCCGGGAAGCCTTCGGATGGCTCGCCTCTTTCCCGGAATATGAGGCGGCCGCCGTCCCGCCGGCCGCGTATGAGCCGTTCTACTCCTCCTGGTACAGTTTCCACCAGAATCTTTTCGCGCCGGAGCTGGAACGCGAATGCGCGCTGGCCGCGCGGTACGGCATGAAGGGCGTGATCATTGATGACGGCTGGCAGACCGACGACAACCGGCGCGGTTATGCGTTCTGCGGCGACTGGGAGATTTCCGAAAGGCGTTTCCCCGACATGCGCGCCCATGTGGAACGGGTTCACCGGCTCGGGATGAAATATCTGGTCTGGTTCTCCGTCCCGTTCATGGGGGACAGGAGCCGGAACCGGGAGCGGTTCGAAGGGAAGTTCCTCTACCGGCTTGAGGAGCTGGGGACGGCGGTGCTGGACCCCCGTTTCCCGGAGGTGCGGGAGTTTCTGATCTCCACCTATGAAAAGGCGCTTGTGCAGTGGGACATCGACGGCTTCAAACTCGACTTCATCGACAGCTTCCGCTTCGACGGGGAAGACCCCGCCGTCCGGGAGGATTATGCGGGCCGGGACCTCCGATCCCTGCCGGAAGCGGTGAACCTGCTGTTGTCGGAAACGCGTTCCCGGCTGGAACGGATCAAGCCGGGAATCCTGATCGAATTCCGGCAGAGCTACATCGGGCCGGCGATCCGGAAATACGGCAATCTGTTCCGGGTCGGAGACTGCCCGGGGGATTTTCTGTCGAACCGGCTCGGCGTGATCGATCTGAGGCTGACATCCGGCGACACGGCGGTGCATTCCGACATGCTGGAATGGAACAGCCGCGACACGGTTGAAAACGCCGCGCTGCAGTTGCTGAACGTGATCTTCAGTGTGCCGCAGATTTCCGTGCGGCTCGCCGATCTCCCGGAGGAGCATCGGGAGATGCTGAAATTCTGGCTGGATTTCATGCGCGTCCATCAGGAGGTGCTGCTGCACGGAAAGCTGACGCCGTATCACCCCGAACTCAATTATCCGCTGGTCGTCGCGGAGACGGAGACGGAGATGGTGATCGCCGTTTATGGCGGGGACCTGGCGGTGCCGGTTCCCCCGAGGCCGGGAAAATGCTGCTGGATCATCAACGGCAGCGGTTCGGACCGGCTGCTGCTGGAGCTGCCGCTGCCGGTTCGTCAGGCCGTCTGCTTTGACGCGACCGGGCGACAAAGTCCCGGTGCGCCGCCTGTCGCGGGGCTTTCCCGGGTGCGGCTGCCGAAATCGGGGCTTCTGGGCATTCAGTTCTGATGGGTCGGGCGGAATTTATGGTTTGAAATGGAGGATTTTTTGATGAAGAACAATGATGCCCGCCCAAACGGGCCCATCCCCTGCCGGAGAACCGGTGCAGATATGTATGATCGGGAGTATTCCCTGTGGAACGAGGCCGTTCCTTTCGGCGGAACGGAGGAGCGAGCCGCGGCGGAGCGTTTCCTGGAACCTGTCGACGGGATTGACCGGCTGACGGATGTCGCGCGCCCGACGCTGACCTTTTTTCCGGTCAGCGGCCGTGGACCGCATCCGGCGGTGATGGTCTGCCCCGGCGGCGGCTATGAGTTTCTGGCGTGGAATCACGAGGGACGCGATATCTGCGGCTGGCTCAATTCGATCGGATTCGCCGCTTTCCTGCTGAAGTACCGCTGCCCGGACCTGCGGAAAGCCGCGCGCGCCGACGCCGCGAGGGCGATGCGGTTCATCCGCTTCCATGCGGAATCGTTCCGCAGCCGGCCGGACCGGCTGGGTTGCCTCGGCTTTTCGGCGGGAGCCCACCTGACGGCGTCCATCGCCGCTCCGGCGGAACCGATGCCGTATGAGCCGGTTGACGAAACGGACCGGATGCCGTTCCGCCCCGATTATACTTTGCTGATTTATCCGGCCTATCTGTGCGGTGACGATCTCGCCCCGCAGCCGGAGTTCCGCATCGGTTCCGGGACTCCCCCCGCCTTTCTGGTTCAGGCGGAGGATGACCAGGTCCGTGCGGAGAATGCGCTCGGCTGGTTCCTGGCCCTGAAGCGGGCTTCGGTTCCGGCGGAGCTTCATCTCTTTGCCGAAGGGGGGCATGGATACGGCATCCTCCGCAGCGGCCGCCCGGTATCGGATTGGCCGCAACTTGCCTCCGGCTGGCTGCGGCGGCAGGCGAACCTGTCCTGACCGCGGGAACGGCAATCTTCAACCTCCTTATCAGAAAAGGATTTTTCATTATGACCCGACAAATGCGTTACCCGGCCGTCCCGCTGGTCGTGCACGATCCCTTTTTCAGCGTCTGGAGCTTTTCCGACCGCCTGACCGAAAGCTGGAGCTGCCATTGGGGCGGAGCCGACAGCAGGCTCTCCGGCATCCTGCGGATCGACGGCCGGAGCCGGCGTTTCTGCGGCCTCGACGGCGGTGAAGCCATGGAACAGACCGGTTGTGAAGTACTGCCGACGCGGACAATCTATACCTTCGCGGCGGACGGCGTCGAGCTGAAATTCACTTTCCTGTCGCCGCTGCTGCCGGATGATCTGGAGCTGCTCAGCCGCCCGCTCTGCTATCTGGTGCCGGAAGTGCGTTCCGTCGACGGCCGGGAACACAGTGTGCAGTTCTATCTGGATTGCGGCGCCGACTGGACCGTGAACGGAGCCGGGCGCCAGGTGGCCGGAGGCCGCGGCGAAGCGGCCGGCCTGAAACTGGCGTTTGCCGGCGGCTTGAATGACCACCCGCTCCGCGAATGCGGCGATATCGTCAAGATCGACTGGGGAAGACTCTATCTGGCCGCCCGGCACGACTCGCCCGTCACGCTGCGGTATCAGAAAGCCGGAATCCTGCGCGAAAGCTTCTGCCGGGACGGCTCCATCGGCGGCTGCGACGATCTTCTCGACCCGATGACCACCTTGCAGTACGCCTGGCCGGTCTGTGCGGCCGCGCATGATTTCGGCAGAGTTGGCGCCGAACCGGCGACGCTGCTGCTGGCGGTGGCTTATGACGATGTCTTCGCACTTGAATTCCTGCATGAAAAACTGGTCGATTACTGGCGCAGGGACGGAGAAACTTTCGGCGCCATGCTGAGCAGGGGCCTGGCCGAATATTCCGAAATCGAACGCCGCGCGGCGGAATTCGACGCCCGGCTGCTCGCCGACTGCCGGAAGCTCGGCGGCGAAAACTATGCCGTACTCTGTGCGGGGGCGTACCGGCAGGCTGTCGCGGCCCACAAGCTGGCCGCCGACCGGCAGGGCAGGCCGCTGTTCTTCTCCAAGGAGAACCATTCCAACGGCTGTGTGGCGACGGTGGATGTGACCTATCCTTCGGCGCCGCTGTTTCTGCTGATGGCGCCGGTACTGCTCGAAGGCATGCTGATTCCGATCTTCGAGTTTCTCGATTCGCGACGCTGGAAATTTGAGTTCGCCCCGCATGACCTCGGCACGTATCCGCTGGCCAACGGCCAGTACGACTGCAATCCGAAAACGCAGATGCCGGTCGAGGAGTGCGGCAATTTGCTGATTCTGACCGGAGCGCTGCTCAAGTTCGACGGACGCCGCGACTTTGTCCGCCGGCACTACGGACAGCTCAGAAAATGGGCGGTTTATCTTGTCGGCAACGGCATGGACCCGGCGTCCCAGCTTTGCACCGACGATTTCGCCGGGCATCTGGCGCACAACGCCAATCTGGCGTTGAAAGCGATTCTCGGCCTGGGGGCCTTTGCCCGAAGCGCCGGCGCACTGGGCGAGGCGGAGGATGCGGAATATTTCCGCACCATTGCCGAAAAGTTCGCCGGGGAATGGCTGGAAGCCGCCGATGGCGGCGAATGCACCCGGCTGGCATTCGACCGGGAAGGCACCTGGAGCCAGAAGTACAATCTGGTCTATGACAAACTGCTCGACCTGAATCTGTTCCCGGAATCGCTGGCGGAACGCGAAGTCGCTTTCTATCGGGCGCACCAGAACCGTTACGGTCTGCCACTCGACAGCCGGGCTGACTACACCAAACTGGACTGGATTCTCCACTGCGCCTGCCTGACGGGCAAAGACGACGATTTTCAGGCCCTGCTGGCGCCGGTGATCGATTTCCTGAAAGAGTCGCCCAGCCGGGTGCCGATGACCGACTGGTATGATACCCGGAGCGCGGTGCAGGCCGGTTTCCAAGCCCGTTCCGTGGTCGGCGGGTTGTTCCTCCGGCTTCTCTACGACTCCGAAACCGTTGCCGCATGGAGGCGGAGCCGCTGACTCCGGGAAGGCTGAAAAAATCGGGAAATCAGGAGCGGTAGACAGAATATACGCCGTATGCAAGTTTCCAGAAATGGGATTTCGCTCCTATCGAAGCGCCTTGGTCGCCGAAGGCGAAATCCCGGTTCAAGAAGCTTGTACACGGTGTGAATATGATCGCCTGAATGTGCGTTAATGGCTGCAGAGGGATGCGGCGGTTCGGATTCGTAACAGAAAAAAACGTTTTTTTCGATGTATTTTATTTGAGATATCCGAATTATACGCTATCTTTATACGTTAAGCGCATATGAAATTTGATCTGACACAACTCGACCCGATTACAAGGGAATTTGTGCAGCAGACGCTACTGTGCGTTACCGAGACGCTTCAAGCGGATGATCCATGTGGTTGATTCGACAACGATTCAGCTGATC
>CALXOE010000071.1 GCA_944389935.1 uncultured Victivallis sp. | reverse complement strand
AAATCGTATCCGATGAGGTCGCTCGCGTCCGTCTGGAAAGAGAAGACGACACCGCCGCTCTCGACGTTCACTTTCGAGTCGCCGAAGAGTTCGAGCCGCGCGATGCCGCCGCCGTCTGCGACCAGAATCGCGCCGCCGGCGGCGGTGACGGTTTCGGCGCTGCCCGCAAGTTCCAGCATCCCCCCCTCCATGACCGTGACGACGGAGACGGCGCTGCCCGGTTCGAGCTGCAGCATACCGCCCGCGAGAATGGTGACATTGGCGGCGTAGTCGCCGCTCGAAAGCGTGAAATAGGCGGCATCCGCTTCTGCGGAACTGCCGAGAACGAGAGTGTGATATTCGGCCATGATGAGTCGATTCTCCGGATGGGTGCGTAAAAATGTCTTTTTCTAAAATAGCATTCCGTCACTGTGATGTCAATTTCCGGCGCAGGGCAATGGCGAAATTTGTAAAACCATGCGGATGGGTATATAGTAGATCGTGAATGCAGGAGAGGTGATCGATGAGCGATGATCTGAAACCCGCGGCTCCGGGAGACGGAGAGCTGCAGGTGAACGGGGAGGAGGGAGCGTGTTCGACCGGGCTGCGGAAGATCGACGCCGATTCCCCGGAATTTCTCGAGACGGTGTCGAAGTGTCTGCCGGCGGATGTTTCCGATACCGTCATGGAGTTTCATGCCTCATTCCGCAGCCGGTACCGGAGATATGAGATTTTGCTGATCCTGCTGGCTTTGTGCGGAATCGGCTGGTTCGTCTATCTTTACTTTCCCCGGCCGATTCCGGCGCCGTCGCTGAAATTCGCGTGGCATTACCGCGGGCCGCGTTTCCCGGGGGACTCTCCGTTTCTCGATCCATACACCCGTGCCTGCGAAGCGTACAATGACGAGCATTATGAAAAAGCGATCGAAATTCTCCAGGCGCCGCTCAGCAGCATGGAGGAGAAAATCCTGCCCCGGCACGATGCGCTTTTCTACCTCTATTTCGCCTCCTGCGAACGTGCCGGGTCGACACGGGGGGGAATGGGGCCGATCTCCTGGGCGAGGAGACTGGTCGGACAGGATCGGGACAACCTGATGTGGCATTACTTTCTCGTGTTGTCGCAGCGACGGGCATTCCCCTCCTGCGGAAAGTTTTACGAGGAGATCCGGGCGGGAAAATGGCGGGACAACTGGGAGCGGAAACTGCAGGATGTGAATCAGGCGCTCGAAGATCTGCAGATTCTCGAAGAAAAAAGCGACAACCGCCGCCGCCTCCCGCAGCGGGACGAGATCAAAAAGCAGTTGACACTGCTCAAAGCCGAGCTTCTGACATTCAAGTGGATACTCGAGGGCGGCAGGGGCACAGCTGATTTCCCCGACGACAATCTCGGCGATCCCGGTGTCGATGCCCGCGAAGAGGCGTGGCGCCTCATCGATGAGCAGCAGGAACGGCCGTTTGTGGAACTCAAGGTGTTTATTTTGAAAACCCTGCTCGAACAGGACAGCTGGTACAATCAAATCTACTGGAACGGTGCTGCTCACGGTACCAGGACGCCGCTCACGGAGCGTATGAAGCAGGAGGAAGCGGCGCTGACAGGAGGCGGCCGATGAAAGCGTCAGAATGGATGTCGATTGTATGGCGATGGTTGAATGAATCGCCCGGGGGAGGACAGGGGGTCTCCGGTTTCCGCGCGTGGAGATTCTGGGTGGTGCTGCTGCTTTACATGGGGAGTTTTCTCTGTTTCGTGCGCGATCCGTTTTTTCAGCGGGCCGGTGCTTTCACCTATCAGCAGGGGATGGTGACGCTGCTGCTGGCGTTCGTGATCGTCGCGACACTCTGCTGGGAGATGATGCTCTTCGGTCCGCCGCGCGGAGCGAATCTGCTGCTGCAGTTTGCGATGTGTCTGCCGTCGTTTCTCTTCATCGCGCGGATCGTCTCTGCTCCGAGTGCGCCGATGGAGGACGGAAGCTGGTGGGCGGTGGCGCTCAACGGAATCACTTCCATCAGTGATGAAATCGGGATCAGCCGTCTGCTCGAATATGTTCCGTACTGGATTCGCGACCTGTTTCTGAACTGGCAGGTGACGTTGTTTTTCATCGTCATGCTTCTGGCGTTGAGTTTCCGCAAACTCGGGGCGCGCGTTGCGCTGCTCATGCTGCTGATCGCGATCGAGCTCTTCGCCGTTTTTGACCAGGGGGGGGATTCTTTCGGTTTTCTGATCGCCGGGACACTCTGTCTCTTCGCGGGGATGGCGCTGCAGTTCTGCCGCTGGGAGCGCATGACCTACTACGGAAACGTGGTGACCCGCCTCGCGGCCGTGCCGATCGACGAACCCGGTTTGCGTTCGATTCTGCGGATCGCGGTTCAGGGGCGCGAAGACGGCCGCGTGACGGAGGAGGCTGTGCGCCGCATCGTCGCGGGCGAATATGGATTGCCCGGCAGCTCCGCCGAACTTCGCGCCGCCGCGTCGGAGTTGACTGCGCGCATCCTCTACGAGTACCGCATCATGCGCCTGGCCGGGGATGACAGCGGAACGTTTCTCGTTCCTGATGAGAAACTTTGCTGCTGCGAGACGTTGCTCGGCGGACTTGCCGTCTGGCCGCGCGTGATCTTGATTACGCTCATTGCGCTCGCCTGGGTGCTTCTGCCGATCGACCTGGTTCCGGACGCGGTGCCGTTCTTCGGCGTGCTCGACGATGTGGCTGTCACGATCCTCACCGGAATCATTTTCCGGGGGGCGCTGGACCAGACGCGGAAGTGAATTGGTAAAAAAACGGGCGGGAAATGTTTTGCATTCCCGCCCGCCTGGTTGTGCCGGATTACTTCGTTTCAAACGTGAGCTTGTCATCTTTCCGACCGATGACGAGCGTCGAATTCGGCAGGATTTCACCGCCGATGATCTTGCGTGAGACCGGCGTCTCGACGAGTCGGATGATCGCCCGTTTCAGCGGCCGCGCGCCGAACGACGGATCATAACCCTCGTCCGCAAGCAGCTCTTTCGCCTCGGGCGTGACCTCGAGCGCGATCTCCTGATCGGCGAGCCGTTTCGCAAGGCGCTTGAGCTGAATGTCCACGATCTGCTTGATCTCCTCTTTCGTAAGGGCGTGGAAGATCAGCGTCTCATCGATCCGGTTCAGGAACTCCGGCCGGAAGTGGCGGCGCAGTTCGATCATCAGATCCTCTTTGAGCGCGTCAACGTCGCCCGACGCCGCGAGGATGCGGTCGCTGCCGATGTTGCTGGTCATGATGATGATCGTGTTCTTGAAGCTGACCGTGCGTCCCTGCGAGTCGGTCACGATGCCGTCCTCGAGGATCTGCAGCAGGATGTTGAACACATCCGGATGCGCTTTCTCGATCTCATCGAAGAGCACGACCGAGTACGGCCGCCGCCGCACCGCCTCGGAGAGCTGGCCGCCCTCCTCGTAGCCGACGTAGCCAGGAGGCGCGCCGACCAGACGCGAGACACTGAATTTTTCCATGTACTCGGACATGTCGATCCGCACCATTGCGCGTTCATCGTCGAAGAGATCCGCCGCGAGCGTTCTGGCCAGTTCGGTTTTGCCCACACCGGTCGGCCCGAGGAAGATGAAGCTCGCAATCGGCCGATTCGGATCTTTCAGGCCGGCCCGGGCACGCAGCACCGCGTCGGAAACCGCCGAAACCGCCTCGCTCTGACCGATCACCCGTTCATGCAGACGGCTCGAGAGTGCGAGAAGTTTCTCTTTCTCGCTCTGGACGAGTTTCGCGACCGGGATGTGAGTCCAGCGGCTGATGATCGCGGCGATATCCTCCTCATCGACCTCTTCCTTGAGCAGCCGCGATTCACCCGACTCCTTGATCTTCTTCTCGGCATCGGCGATCTGACGCTCGATTCCGGGAATGATGCCGTGTTGGAGTTTCGCGGCCTCTTCATAGTTGTATTCGCGCGTGGCCTTGTCGAGTTTGGCGCGCGCGGTGTCGAGCGATTCGCGCAGCGTGCGCAGATCGGTGATCGCTTTCTTCTCGTTCTCATACCGGGCACGGAGCGCCTTGCCTTCGGTCTTGAGTTCCGCGACTTCGGCTTCGAGGTTTTCCCGCCGTTTGATCGAGGCGGAGTCCTTTTCATGTTTGAGTCCGGTGATCTCGATTTCAAGCTGCATGACGCGCCGTTCGTTCTCGTCGAGCTCCTCGGGGGAGCTGTCGATTTCGGTTCTCAGCGCGGCCGCGGCCTCGTCGACCAGGTCGATCGCCTTGTCCGGCAGGAACCGGTCGGAGATGTACTTGTCCGAGAGCACGGCGGCGGCGACAAGCGCGCTGTCCCGCAGCTTCACGCCGTGGTGCAGTTCGTACCGCTCTTTCAAACCGCGCAGAATCGAGATCGTGTCCTCGACGCTCGGCGGATTGACCAGCACCGACTGGAAACGACGTTCGAGCGCGGCGTCTTTCTCGATGTATTTGCGATACTCGTCGAGGGTGGTTGCGCCGATGCAGTGGAGTTCGCCGCGTGCGAGCATCGGTTTGAGCAGGTTGCCCGCGTCCATCGAACCCTCGGAAGCGCCCGCCCCGACGACGGTGTGCAGCTCGTCGATGAAGAGAATGACCTTGCCTTCGGAGGCGGTGACCTCTTTGAGCACGGCTTTCAGACGCTCTTCAAATTCTCCCCGATACTTCGCACCGGCGATCAGAGCGCCCATATCGAGCGCGACGACCTGGCGATCCTTGAGGTTTTCGGGAACGTCGCCACGCACGACACGGCGCGCGAGTCCCTCGACGATGGCGGTTTTACCGACGCCGGGTTCGCCGATGAGCACCGGGTTGTTTTTGGTCCGGCGGGACAGAATCTGGATCACGCGGCGAATCTCCTCGTCACGGCCGATCACAGGGTCGAGTTTATCCTGCATCGCCATGAGTGTGAGGTCGCGCGAATATTTTTTCAAAGCCTCGAACGTCCCCTCCGGATCGGCGGAAGTCACGCGCTGGTTGCCGCGGACACTCTGCAGCGCCTGCAACACCTTGTCGGCAGTGAGTCCCGCTTTCGTCAGCAGTTCAAGCGCGCTCGAGCCGGTCGCCTGGAACATCGCCAGAAGCAGATGCTCGACGCTCACATACTCATCCTGCATCGACTCGGCCTGGCGGGCGGCGTCGACCAGCAGCGTGCTGAATTCCCGAGACTGGTAAACCTGCTGTTCCGATCCCTCGACGGTCGGCAGTTTTGCGAGCGCCTCGTCAACCTGGGTGTTGAAGAGTTTGCGGCTCACGCCGAGTTTCTCGAGCAGTGAGGGAACGAGTCCATCCTCCTGGCGCATCAATGCGGCCAGAACGTGGATGTCCCGCAGCTCGGTGTTGCGGTTCCCGACGGCGATATTCTGGGATTCCAGAAGCGCCTCGCGGGTTTTGTTCGTCAGCTTTTCCATATTCATAATTCTTTTTCTCCTTCCTGGAAGTCTCGAGCGTTTTTGCAGCAGGAAACATGCCAGTTATTCCTGCCTGCCGCCGTTCCGGGTACTTGTAAAAAATGCAAAGCGGTGTACCTTAACTTTCAGCGGAAATGCGCGGGAAATACCGGGCGGCGGCGGGACAGTTTGTCCCGGATATCGTGACAATCTGGCACAGGAGAGAGCATGCGCGTAGGAGAATCATTTGTCTGTCCCCGCTGTGGCGAGCGGAGCATCGTGAAGTCGAAGAACAAGATGGAGGGGTTTACCCTGATCGGGAAAGTGCTCGTCTGCGCCCTCTGCGGTGCCGAACTCGGGAATCCCGCCGACGGCAGCGCGGAGAAGACGCCGTCCAACTCGGGGCGTCTCGCCGCCCTGCTCGGGGAGTCGGCCCCGCCCGAGGCGAAAGCCGATCTCACGCCCGACGAGGGATATGGCCGCTTCTGTCGGAACTGCGTCCATTTCATCGAACACCCGTTCAAAACCCTCTGCGGCATTGACGGTCATGCCGCGGATCCGATGGGGGAGTGTCCCCGGTTCAAAAAGAAAGAGTAGTCATTATGCTGAAATCCTGTTTTGGTACGCGCGTTGAAAAACGCGCCGCGTTCGAGTCCGCCGACATCTATCCGGTCATCTCCTCCGAATTCTGTCTCGGGCGGCCGGTCGAGGAGATTTTCCGCGCCGTCGCCGAGGGGGGCGCGAAAGTCGTGCAGCTGCGCGAGAAGCATCTGGGCAAGAAAGCGCTCTATGAGCTCGCCGTCCGCTGCCGGATGATCGCCAATGAGTATGGGATTCTGCTCATCATCGATGACCACGCCGACGTCGCTGTCGCCGCCAACGCCGACGGAGTCCATCTCGGGCAGGAGGATCTGCCGATCGCCGCCGCCCGCTCGCTTTCGGAGTCGCTCTGGATCGGCAACTCAACCCACAATCTCGAAGAGGCGCTGCGCGCGCAGCGCGAGGGAGCGGATTGCATCAACATCGGCCCGATCTATCCGACTCAGACCAAGGAGGTCGGCTATGAACCGCTCGGGCTTGAGGCGATGAAAGCGATTCTCCCTTATGTGAATGTTCCTTTCTCGGTCATGGGGGGAATCAAGGCGCGCCACATTCCGGAACTTGTGAAAGCCGGGGTGCGTCACATCGCGATGGTGACTGAAATCACGCAGGCGAAAGATGTTGCCTCGAAAGTGAAGAGCCTCCGGGCGCTGTTCTCATGAGGATCGAAATCCCTGCGGAAGCGGTCTGCCCGCTGCTCGCCTGGTACGAGGCAAATCGGCGATCGCTGCCGTGGCGCGAGGAGCCGACACCGTATCGCGTCTGGATTTCGGAGATCATGCTCCAGCAGACCCGCGTCGAAGCGGTAAAGCCTTATTACGAACGGTTTCTGCGGGAGCTTCCCGATGTCGCGTCTCTCGCGGCGGTCGACGACGGGCGGCTGCTGAAACTCTGGGAAGGGCTCGGATATTACAGTCGCGCGCGGAATCTCAAGAAAGCGGCGCAGCGGATCGTCTCGGATTTCGGCGGGCGGTTTCCCGCTTCGCGCCGGGAGCTGCTGTCGCTGCCGGGGATCGGCGATTACACCGCCGGGGCGATCGCTTCGATCGCACTTTCGCTGCCGGAACCGGCCGTGGACGGCAATGTCCTGCGCGTGATCATGCGGCTCACAGGCTGCCGCGAGGATGTTTCCCGCCCCGCGGTGAAGCTGGCGGTTGCCGACGCTCTGCGGCTCATCTATCCTGCCGGACGTTGCGGCGACTTCACGCAGGCGCTGATGGAACTCGGCGCGCTCGTCTGCCTGCCGAACGGGGAACCGCTCTGCGACAACTGTCCGTGGCGGGAGCTCTGCCGCGCGCGGCGCGAGGAGTCCACGGGGGAGATTCCCGTGAAGAGTCCGAAGAAACCGCGCCGCGAGGACGCCCTCACCGTATTTCTGCTGCGCAACGGCGATTCCGCCGCGTTCCGCCGCCGCCCGAAGAGCGGGCTGCTCGCCGGAATGTGGGAGCTGCCGAACGTCGGAGGGACGCTTTCCGAACCGGCCGCATTCGCGCTCGCGCAGGAGTGGGGTCTTGCTCCGCGTTCCATCGCTCCGGCGGGGGAGGGGACGCACATCTTCACGCACCGACAGTGGAACATGACCGCGTTCCGCATCGAATGCGAGGCTGTGCCCGACACCTTTCGCTGGGTGGATCGGGCCGGTTTTGAAGCCGAACTCGCACTCCCCTCGGCTTTTCGCTGCTTTCTGGACGCGCTCTGGCGCTGAAAAAAAACGCCCCGGAATCTTTCCGGACTCCGGGGCGCGGTCGTTGCCGTTTACTTTCTGGAACGGTCGGAGTAATGCGTATGCAGCAGTTTGTGCGCAAAGTGGCTGCCCGGCTCGCCGAGGTATTCGGCGTAGAGCTGCTGAATGGCCGGATTCTGGTGCGACTTTCGGATCGGCTGGTTGCGGTCGTCCTCGTAGATCGCCTCCATGCGTTTGACGAGGATTTTCCCGTGGCCGTGATGGTAGGGCTGCCCGCCGCCGTTCAGACAGCCGCCGGGACAGGCCATGATCTCGATCGCCTGATAGTTCGCCTTGCCCTGCCGGATCTTCTCGAGCAGCTTGCGGGCGTTGCCGAGGCCGGAACAGACCGCTACGCGCAGTTCGAGCCCGGCGATGGTGACGGTTGCCTCCTTGATGCCCTTGATGCCGCGGACCGCCTTGAAGTCGATCTCCTGCAGATCCTCTTTCGCGAGCCAGTCGGCCGCCGTGCGCAGCGCCGCTTCAAGCACGCCGCCGGTCGCACCGAAGATCACCGCCGCACCGGTCGAGTCGCCGAGCGGGGAGTCATACGGCTGATCGTCGAGTTCCGCAAACTGGATGCCCGCTTCGCGGATCATGTCCGCGAGTTCGCGGGTCGAGATCACGATGTCCACGTCACGGACGCCGTCGTGGCTGAACTCCGGTCGTGACGCTTCATACTTCTTCGCGAGACACGGCATGACCGAAACCACGATGATATCCTGCGGCTTCACACCGATCTTCTCGGCATAGTAGCTCTTCGCGATCGCTCCGAACATCTGCTGCGGCGATTTCGCGGTCGACGGCATGTAGAGCAGATCCGGAAACTGATGCTCGAGGAATTTGACCCAGCCCGGGCAGCAGCTCGTGAGAATCGGCAGATTCTTGTTCTCCCTGATCCGTTCGATGAGTTCACTCGTTTCCTCCATGATCGTCAAATCTGCCGCGAAATCGGTGTCGAACACCTTGTCGAATCCGAGTTTGCGCAGCGCCGCGACCATCTTGCCGGTGCTGATCGAGCCGGGTGCCAGCCCGAACTCCTCGCCGATCGCCACACGCACGGCGGGAGCGGTCTGCACGACGACGGTCTTGGAGGGATCGTTCAGCGCGCGCCAGACCGGATATTTGTAATCGATCTCGCTCAGCGCGCCGACCGGACACGCCTGCACACACTGGCCGCAGAAGACGCACTCGGTTTCGACGAGCGGCTTGAGCCCCGCCGGAGCGACCACCGCCTCGAATCCGCGCCCGACGCCCGAGAGCACCCCGACCGTCTGGATCACATTGCACGCCGTTTCGCAGCGGCGGCACATGATGCACTTGTCGAGATCGCGGGCGATCGCATTGCTCGAAAGGTCCTTGTTGTAGGTGGACTGCTCCCCTTTGTAGAGCAGATGGTGCAGCCCGAGTTCCTGCGCGAGCGCCTGGAGCTGGCAGTTCAAGTTCTTCGGGCAGATGAGGCAGTCTTTCGGGTGGTCCGAGAGCAGCAGATCGAGGATCGTCCGGCGCGCATTGATCGCACGCAGCGTGTTGGTGTGCACCTCCATCCCCTCCGCGACCGGCGTGCTGCACGCCGGGGCGAGATTCGGCCGCCCCTTGACTTCGACCACGCAGACGCGGCAGGAGCCGGAACGGTGTTCGATCTGCAGGCAGTCCATCTTCAAATGGCAGAGAGTCGGAATGTGGATGTCGAGCTGTTCAGCCGCTTCCAGAATCGTCGTACCGGCCTCGACCGAGACCGGGGAGTCGTTGATTTTCAGATTGATCTTCATTTATCAGGGTTATCCTTTCCGGCGGATTGCTCAATGTTTTTCCACGGCGTGGAACTTGCAGACCTGGTAGCACGCGCCGCACTTCAGGCAGCGGGACTGGTCGATCTCGTGCCGCATTTTCCGTTCGCCCGAGATGCAGTTCGCCGGGCAGTGACGGACGCAGAGCCCGCAGCCGACGCACTTGTCGGTGATGGTGTAATGAACGAGTTTCACGCAGACGCCCGCCGGGCAGCGCGACTCTTTCACATGCGCGAGATACTCATCCTCGAAGTTGCTCAGCGTCGAGAGCACCGGGTTCGGCGAGGTCTGACCGAGGCCGCAGAGCGCGGTGTCCTTGATCGTCGCCGAGAGCGTCTTAAGCTTCTCGATCGTCTCGACCGTGCCGAGTCCGTTCGTGATGTCCTCGAGCATCTCGTAGAGTCTCCGGTTGCCGATGCGGCACGGCGTGCACTTCCCGCAAGATTCGTCGAGCGTGAATTCGAGGAAGAACTTCGCGATGTTCACCATGCAGTCGTCCTCATCCATGACGATCATGCCGCCGGAACCCATCATCGAGCCGATCCCCTTGAGCGATTCGTAATCGATTCCGAGGTCGAGATGCTGTTTCGTGATGCAGCCGCCGGAGGGACCGCCGGTCTGAACCGCCTTGAATTCGCGGCCGTGCTTGATGCCGCCGCCGATGCCGAAGATGATCTCCCGCAATGTGCTGCCCATCGGGACTTCGACGAGACCGACTTTCGCGACTTTGCCCGCGAGCGCGAACACTTTCGTTCCGGGTGACCCCTGGGTGCCGATCGAGCGGAACCACTCCGCCCCCTTGCGCACGATCGCGCAGATGTTCGCATAGGTTTCGACGTTGTTGACCACGCTCGGCCGTTTCCAGAGACCCTCGACCGCGGGGAACGGGGGTTTGACGGTCGGTTCGCCGCGCTTGCCCTCGATCGAATGGATGAGCGCGGTCTCTTCGCCGCAGACGAATGCGCCCGCGCCGAATTTGATTTCGATCTTGAAGTCGAAACCGCTGCCGAAGAGGTTCTTTCCGAGCAGTCCGCGTTCCTCGGCCTGCCGGATCGCGATTTCGAGCCGTTTCACCGCGAGCGGATACTCCGCGCGGATGTAGATGACACCGGTCGACGCGCCGATCGCGTAGCCGCCGATCGCCATCGCTTCGAGCACCGTGTGCGGGTCGCCCTCGAGCACGGCACGGTCCATGAACGCGCCCGGATCGCCCTCGTCGGCGTTGCAGATGATGAACTTCTCTCCGGCGGGCTGGTTCGCGGCGAACTGCCATTTGCGTCCGGTCGGGAAGCCGCCGCCCCCGCGTCCGCGCAACCCGGAAGCGGAGATGAGGTCGATCACGTCCTGCGGTTTCATTTCGGTCAGCGCTTTCGCGAGCGCCGTGTAGCCGCCTTCGGCGATGTACTCTTCGATGTTCTCGGGGTTGATCCGGCCCGTGTTCCGCAGAACGATGCGCGCCTGAAATTCCCCGTCGGCCGGGGTTTCGCTCTCGGGATAGTACCAGTTGCGGTCGATCGTGCGGGTCCCGGTCGCGGGGGCGTCGGTTCCGGCGGCGAGAATCGCCGGAATCTGCTGCGGCGTCACATCGCCGTAAATCAGCCGCTTGCCCGATTCGCGGTCGAGAAGCATGATGACCGGCTCGGCGTAGCAGAGGCCCATGCAGCCGACTTCACTGACTTCGATCGCGTTTTCGAGGCGGCGTTCGGTGATCTCGTCCCTGATCGCCTTGAGCACAGGCTGGGTTCCGGCGGCGATGCCGCAGGTGCCGAGCGAAACGAGCAGTTTCATCGGCGGACGGGGACGCGCGTTCAGCTGCCCGGCGGTCTCCGCGAGTTGTACGGGGGATTCAATTTTCATAAAAAACTACTCCAGAAATGGTTGCATTTTTTTTGATTCATCGGGGAGCGGTGTCGGGCGGGAGAATCACTCTCCGCACTCTTTCAGGATATCCGCGACTTTTTCCGCGGTCATGTTGCCGTAGACCTTGTCGTTGACCATGACGACGGGCGCGAGGCTGCACGCCCCGACGCAGCGCAGCGCTCCGAGGAAGAATTTGCCGTCCGGAGTGCTTTCACCCTCCTTGATCCCGAGCCGGGTCTTGAATTCGTTGAGTACTTTCTGCGCGCCTTTCACGAAACAGGCGGTTCCGGTGCAGACATTGATCTTGTAACGGCCGACCGGCTTGTCTGTGAAGTAGCTGTAAAAACTGATCACGCCGTACACTTCGGCGCGGGAGATGTTCAGCGCTCTGGCGACGAACTCCTGAACCTCTTCGGGAAGGTATCCGAAAATGCTCTGCGCACGATGCAGAATCTGGATCAGGTAACCGCGCCGGCGGTCCGGAATGGAATCTACGTTCAGCGACGCGATGAAACGTCCGAGTTCGTCGAATTTCGCCGCTTCCTCCGGAGTACGGGTCGGGGAGGTCGCGGCGCACTGGCACTGACAGCTCATATTTGTTCTCCTATGATAAAATTCCACTTCGATGCCGGGAAAAACTCAATTTTTTACGAGTTTGAATTGAGTAAAATCCTCAAACATCCAATTGTTTTTTAATGTTCGATACACG
>CALXOE010000070.1 GCA_944389935.1 uncultured Victivallis sp. | reverse complement strand
AAAAAATGCTCTCCAGACCAAAAGACCGGTCTTTTACTCCCCCGGAGAATTTACCGGGAGAAGGTCTGAAACACACCTTCATAAGAGAAAAGTGGAGATTCTCCGCTTTCGGGCAAAACGCGAGTTGAGCTCAAATTTACCCCCGAAACGAAAAAACCGACCAGAAGACCGGTCGGTGGAGAATTTTGAAAATGGTGGGCGGTACGTGACTCGAACACGTGACCTCTGCCGTGTGAAAGCAGCGCTCTAACCAACTGAGCTAACCGCCCGAAGATCGGTACATCTCTTAATATACCACGCAAATGCAGGTTGTCAAGCACAAAAAAAAGTTTTTTGCAGCAATCCTGTCATTCCGCAATCTCCGGAACACAACTCCAGCCGGAATTTATACCTTGAGCTTCTCACGACAGAGCGCCGCCCGACAGACGTCGCGCTCAGCCGCATTCAATGCACGCCCCGCCGCTTTCTGCAGATGAGCCGCTCCGATCCCGATGAACAACTCGTTCACCGTGTGGATACTCAGCGCCGTGAACATGCCGAGATCCACCCCGACCCGAACGCCGGAAAGACAATTCACCGCCTCCTCTCCAGAGAGCTTGTAACTGTGACGCAACGTCCCGTATGAACGCCCCACGTGGTCAAGCAATGAAAACTGATCCCGCTGCAACAGCAGCTGACGCGCATTCTTCTCATGCGCAATCAACTGCCCGATCACGGTATTCAGCCGCTCAAGAATCTGCGCCTCGCTTTCTCCGAGCGTGCTCTGGTTTGAAACCTGAAAGAGACTCCCCTGATTGGAAGTTCCCTCTCCGCCGATCCCGCGCACCGCAAGATTCAGCTTGTTGATCCCCTGAATCGTCGGCGTAATCTGCCCGGTCAGCACCAGCCCCGGCAGATGCAGCATGACCGACGCACGCATGCCCGTCCCGACATTCGTCGGGCAACAGGTCAGAAACCCGAGCCGATCGTCAAATGCGTAATCAAGACGCGATCCGAGCCGGTTGTCCAGCTCGTCGATCAGTTTCCAGACCGCATCAAGCTGAAATCCCGGCCGCATCGTCTGAATACGCAGATGATCCTCCTCGTTGATCATGACCGAACACGACTCGTCATTCTTCACAAGCAGCCGCGTCCCGGTCGGCCGGTTCAGAAAATCCCGGCTCGCAAGGCGACGCTCCAGCAGCAATTCGCGGTCAAGCTCACTCATTTTCTCCGGTTCAAACGAAAAACACTCCGGACAGCCGAGCGCACCCGACTCCCGCGCAGCTTCGGAAACCTCGTCGCAAATCCCGTGCAGCTCCTCCGAATCCGCCGCCACCGGGAAACGATGCCCCGCCAGATTCCGGGCCAGACGAATGCGCGAACTGATCGCAATATCCTCGTCCGGCCCCGCATCCGCCAGAAAACTCACCCGGTTCGAGAGCAGTCGATCGATATCGTCATTCATGCTCCACCTCGCCATTCCCCAACCGTTCGAGTTCCGCCTTGAGCTGGTTGATCCGGTCACGGCAGACCGCAGCCTGTTCGTACTCCTCGCGCTTGACGAGAGCGTCCAGTTCATGACGTCGATTGTTAAGCTCCGCCTCGAGCGCAGCGCGTCCGTCGTGCGGCGCGGACTGCGGACGCTTGCCGAGATGAACCGATCCACGGTGAACGTTCTTGATCGCTTCCGTCAGCATCGGCGCAAACACTTTATAACACTCCGGACAGCCGAGACGCCCTCCGAAATTCCGCACTTTTTCAACCGTCCAGCCGCAATTCGGACAACGAACCGCACGCTCCGGCGGCAATTTTTCCTGCGGCGGCTTGATCGTCGACGAGATCTTCCCGAGATTACAGAGCATCTCGGCAAGGTTGAAACCCAATGCGCTCAACTCGCCGTTCTTCTCTTTCTCGGAAGCGCACGCCGCGCATAAATTCGCCGTACGGGTCTCCCCGCCATGCATCTCTTTTATATGAATGGTCGCCTCGTTTTTCTTGCAGATATCGCACAACATATCGGTAACCTCCCCCATCAACTGTTAAAGTTTCATTTAACAATTTAAAGCGTTTGCTCGATATTGCAAGCGAAAAATAAAACTTTTTTTCGGGAGAGGCGCCCGACGGTCCGTCACCCGATGAGACGCGCCACAAAGGAGGGATTCGCAAACGCGGCCCTGTGAACAGCTGAATTGTAATACCGGAGTTTCGCAGCCAGATCCGGCGGAACCGGACGGGCAGGCAGCGTGATGTCATCGCGATCCCCCGCCACGCATGCCCCGATCGTCCCGGTCGGATAAGTCGGCACCAGGATCGAGGCGTAACCGACCGAGCGGAACACCTGCCGGGAAACCTTGCAGAGTCTTGCCACAATCTCCGGCAGGAGATACGGAGACTCCGCCTGCGTCGCAATCACGCCGCCGGGACGCAACGCTTTTTTCATATCGCGGTAAAAACGTTCCCCGAAAAGCGGCGTTCCCGGCCCGCCCGGATCGGTCGAGTCGACGATGATCACATCGTAGTATCCCTCTTTATCCCGGATGAATTCACTGCCGTCGGCAATATGAACACGCACGCGCGGATCATCAAAACCACAGGCGATGCCGGGGAAAAACTGTTTCGCCGTCTCGATCACCTCTTCATCGATCTCGCAGATATCCATGACCTCGAGCTCCGGGTGCTTCCCCGCCTCGCGCAGCACGCCGCCGTCGCCACCGCCGACGACAAGCAGTCTCCGCGGATTCTCGTGCGCAAAAAGCGGAACGTGCGCGAGCATCTCATGATAGGCAAATTCATCGAATTCGGTCAGCTGGATGATGCCGTCGAGCAGCAGCAGCCGCCCGAGCTTTGAGGTCTGATAGACATCGATCTTCTGAAACTTCGACTGCCGGTGGCAGAGCTCTTCCGTCACCTGGACCGTCATGCCGAAACCGTTCATCGCTTCGGTCACCCAGAAATCCGCCATTTTCAGCTCCTCCCTGCTGGTTTTCATTCAAAGGTTTCGGTTGTCATCTCAACGTCGCAGCCGTTCCAGCAGTAGGTACACACCTTCGAGGGATCGACGCCAATCGCTTCAATGAGCTTCTCAAGTTTCTGGAACTTCAGGGAGTGAAGATTCAACTCCTTGCGGATCTCTTCAACCATCGCCAGATACTTCGGAGAGTTGTACTCGAGATAAGGTTGAATCATCTCATCATCCGGCTCGCGCCCCTCGAGTTTCGTAATCGCCCGCCGCGCGGCCAGATCCAGCTCGCAGCGCGAACGCGAGAAATTCAGGAATCGACATCCGAACAGCAACGGCGGGCAGGCCGAACGCATGTGCACGGCTTTCGCGCCGCGCTCGTAGAGTCGCACGACCTGATCCTTGAGCTGCGTTCCGCGCACGATGGAGTCGTCGCAGAAGAGCATGCGCTTGTTCTCGATCTCAGTCTGAACCGGGATGAGCTTCATGTGGGCGATGAGATCACGAACCGACTGATTCTGCGGCATGAAGCTGCGCGGCCAGGTCGGCGTATATTTGACGAAACTGCGGCGGTAGGGTTTGCCCGCGGCATTGGAGTAGCCGATCGCATGCGCAATGCCGGAATCGGGAATGCCGCAGACCGAATCGATCTCGGGGAGCGTCTCGGCGTCATCAGCGGCCATGCTTTCACCGTTGCGGTAACGGGCGGATTCGGTGTTGATTCCCTCATAACTGCTCGATGGATAACCGTAATAGACCCAGAAGAACGTGCAGATCTTCGTGGTGTCGCCGGGGGCATACTTCTGGATCACCCCCTTTTCGGTGATCTCGACGATCTCGCCGGGGCCGAGTTCATGTTTGAGCCGGTAGCTGAGGTTCGGCAGAGCAGTGGTTTCCATCGTCACGGCATAGGCGCCGGGCTTTTCGCCGATCATGACGGGCGTGCGGCCGAACCGGTCGCGGGCCGCATAGATCCGCCCCTCGATGAGCACGAGAATCGAGCAGGAGCCGTCGATCATGTGCTGAGCATAACGGATGCCGTCGACGAGGGTCTTTTTGCGGTTGATGAGCATGGCGACGATTTCGGTCGGATTGAGCTCCCCGTCGCTGGATTCGGAGAAGTGGCTGATGCCGGCGTCGAAGGCGGCTTTGGCGATTTCGTTGACGTTGTTGATCTTTCCGACGGTCACGATCGCGAAATTGCCGAATTTGCTCGAGATGATGAGCGGCTGATCCTCATAATCGCTGATGATGCCGATCCCGACGCGGCCGAGAAATTTATCGATCTCGTCGTCGAACTTGGAACGGAACTGGGCATTGGTGATGTCATGGATTCTCCGGGTGATGCGCCCCTCCCGGTCGCAGACAGCCAGCCCTCCCCGCTTAGTACCCAGATGAGAGTGGTAGTCTGTTCCGTAAAAGAGATCGCAGACACAGTCGCGGTCCGCGACGACGCCGAAAAATCCGCCCATGGTTATTCCCCGAAGATTATGGTTTCACGTTCTTTCGCGGAAACGGCATCTGGCACCGCCCGTCCGGGAAACAGCAAAATCCGCCGAATGCAATCAGCCGGAGTTCCGCGCAAAAAAAGTCAAAGGCCGGGGTACGTTTTCCCGAGACCCTCCGGTCTATAATTTACAGGCGAAATCCCATTAAGTCAATACGAAATCCCGAAAAGGAACGCGGTATTTTCAGCCATCGCAGATTTTTCCAAAAAAAATGGTCGGCGACAGAGATACGGACTTGTATTTCGACGACCTCAGTGCTATTTTAAAAAACAAAAATTATGCTGGAGCGTTTCCATATCGCAAATTCCAC
Organism: uncultured Victivallis sp.; assembly: GCA_944389935.1. Classification (GTDB taxonomy): domain Bacteria; phylum Verrucomicrobiota; class Lentisphaeria; order Victivallales; family Victivallaceae; genus Victivallis. Next base: position 8,871 of record CALXOE010000070.1, on the reverse strand, counting down.
CGCTCGTGGAGGCGTAACCGGCAAAAAGGTGACAGGCTCGGCACCGCGAACCCTGGTTCAGCGACGGCAAAAACCGGAAACTGAAAAGAGGGAGGGGTACCGTGTTTGTGTTTTGTCGTATTTTGGAATGTTGCTTCAACGTGAGGTAAAGGTCATGAAAGTCAGAGCGTCGGTAAAGCGCAGATGCGAATTTTGCCAGATCATCAAACGCAACGGCACGATCCGGGTCATCTGCTCCCGGGATGCGCGTCACAAGCAGCGTCAGGGTTAATTCCGCTTCATAAGCGTCAATTTTAACGATAGGAACTAGAGTTATGCCTCGTATCATTGGTGTGGACATCCCGGGCAACAAGCGCATTGCGTATTCGCTGCGCTATCTTTACGGCATCGGCCCGGCGAAAGCGCTCGAAATCATCGAGAAAGTTCAGATTCCGGAAGACCTCAAGGCGAAGGATCTGACCCAGGATCAGATCGCCGCGATCACGAAAATTCTGCAGAACGACATCGTCGTGGAAGGCGATCTGCGGCGCATGATCGCCGCGGACATCCGCCGGCTGCAGCAGATCAACTGCTACCGCGGGATTCGTCACCGCCGGAATCTGCCGGTGCACGGACAGCGGACCAAGACCAACGCACGTACCCGCAAGGGCAAGAAAGTTACGATCGGCGCGATCCGCGACAAAACCCAGCGTCGTCTGGCCGCCAAAGGCTGATGAAGCAATGGTCCGGAGCGGTGGAGTCGCCGCATGATTCCGGACGGGTTCGATGAATTTGAGATCATAAACAGGAAATAGACAATATTATGGCTGAAGAAGTGAAGAAAACCGAAGTTGCGGAAGCAACCGCCGAGGCGGCGGCTTCCACCGCGCCGGTCATCAAACAGCGCGGCAAGAGCGGCCGCTTCGTACCGAGCGGCATCGCCTACGTGCTTGCGACGTTCAACAACACGAAAGTGACTTTCACGGATCTGCACGGCAACGTGATCTGCTGGTCGACGGGCGGCAAGAACGGCTTCAAGGGCTCGCGCAAGAGCACGGCCTATGCGGCGCAGGTGATCGCGGGAGACGCCGCGAAGAAAGCGCAGCTCATCGGCATGAAAGAGGTCGAAGTCCGGATCAAGGGACCGGGTGCCGGCCGTGAATCCGCCGTCCGCGGGATTGCCGCGGCGGGGCTTGAAATCAGCTCGATCAAAGACATTACGCCGGTTCCGCACAACGGCTGCCGTCCTCCGAAACGCCGCCGGGTCTGACCCGACCGTTCGGGTGTGAGTTCCGCCCCGGCCGCCTGAGGTTTGCATGCGGGTTTCGCGCATGGAGGAATTGGAATCAGCGGCTGCGGGAGAAACTCTCCGGTTGTTCGTTTTTTTGACAAGAATGCCTGCGGGCATAATCAAGTTTGGAGGAAAAATATGACTGCTGCGATCGGTTTTCCGATGCCCAAGTCGATCATCGTCGATGATGCGAGTTCCACTGAGAATTACGCCAAGTTCATCGCGGCGCCGTTTCAGCGCGGCTATGGTCAGACGCTCGGCAATTCGCTGCGGCGGGTCCTGCTCTCTTCGCTGGAGGGAGCGGCGATCTGTTCGGTGCGCATCGACGGAGCGAAGCATGAGTTTGATTCGCTCGACAATGTGCTTGAGGACGTCACCGAGATCGTGCTGAATCTGAAGTGCGTCCGGCTGAACCTGCACGCCGACGGCCCGAAAACCCTGGAAATCCGCAAAGACAAAGCCGGTCCGGTGACTGCGGCCGATATCGTCTGCGACAGCACGGTCGAGGTGCTCAATCCCGAGCAGCTCATCTGCACGCTGGACAAATCGCTGCCGTTCCGTGCCGAGATCGAAGTAATCAAGGGCAAGGGGTATTTGCCCGCTGAGAGAAACACGGCGCCGCGCTCGATCGGAACGATTCCGGTGGACTGCCTGTTCAGCCCCGTGACCCGTGTGAACTATCAGGTCGGTGCCGCGCGCGTCGGTGAAGAGACCGAGATGGACAGTCTCGAGCTGGAGATCTGGACCGACGGACGCATCACGCCGCAGGCGGCTCTGGAAGAGGCTGCGCGGATTCTGCGCGACCATCTCCAGCCTTTCATGGGCACTCAGGTGGTTGAAAAGGATGTGGTTCTGACCGATGAAGAATCGAAGATGTTCAAGCTCCTTGCGCACGACGTCGAGATTCTGGACCTCTCGGTCCGCGCGATGAACTGCCTGAACAGCGCGAACATCAAGCTGATCGGCGAGCTCTGCACGAAATCCGAAAGCCGGATGCTCAAATACCGGAACTTCGGCAAGAAATCGCTGGATGAAATCAAGGAAAAAATTGAAAAACTCGGGCTTGAGCTGGGGATGACCTTCAGCGATCGGCTGATGACCGCGCTCGAAGCGGAATCGGTCCGGGTCCGGTCCGAAGCTGAGGAGAGCAAATAATTATGCGTCATAGAGTTCATACGTTCAAAGTCGGCCGTTCCAGCGCTCACCGCCGCGCGATGCTGGCCAACATGGTCAGCAGCCTCTTTACCAACGGCCAGATTCAGACGACTCTGGTCAAGGCCAAGGAAGCGCGTCGTTTTGCCGAAAAACTCATCACCATCGGCAAGAAAGGCGATCTGCATCGCCGTCGTCTCGCGGTCGCGAAGCTGCGCGACAAGGATGCGGTCAAACTTCTGTTCGACGAAATCGCCCCGGCCTACAAGGATCGCAACGGCGGTTACACCCGGATCCTGAAGCTCGGCGTCCGCCGCGGCGACGCGGCTGAGCTGTGCATTCTGCAGCTCGTCAAGGAGCAGCTCGAGCCCAAGGCGGAGAAGAAAGAAGCCGCTCCGAAAGCTGAAGAAGTCAAGGCTGAGCCGAAAGCCGAAGAGGCCAAGGCTGAAGAGCCGAAAGCTGAGGAAGCCAAAGCTGAATAAGCACTGGTTCTGGAAAGCAGAGAACCCCGGTGAAGTTTTCATCGGGGTTCTTTTTTTTCATCTGCTTCCCGGACGGGAAACGCGGGAAGCGGATGTGGCAGGAGGATCAGCGTGAAGCGCGGGCGCGACGCTTTTTGAACTCCTCGAACTCGGCGAGAGTGCCGGGAAAATCGGTGATCTTCCCATCGGCGATCTCGATGATCCGGGTCGCGAGGCTGCGGATGAACTCGCGGTCATGACTCACAAATATGATGGTATTTTTATAGAGCGTGAGCGCATAGTTCAATGCTTCGATCGATTCAAGGTCAAGGTGGTTGGTCGGTTCATCGAGTGCGAGAACATTGCCGGCTTCAAGCATCATCTTCGCGATCACGAGTCGCGCTTTCTCGCCGCCGGAGAGAACTTTCACGGGTTTGTTCACCTCATCTCCGGAGAAGAGCATTTTGCCCATGAACGAGCGCAGCTCCTGTTCCGTGATTCCCTCGCGCGGGGAGTAACGTGCGAGCCATTCGATCGCGCGATCCTCCATATTCAGGATCTCGGAGGCGTCCTGCGGGAAATAGCTCAATTCGACGGTCTCGCCGTGAACGACGGTGCCGGAGCACGGTTCGATGAGTTTCAACAGGATTTTGAGCAGTGTGGTCTTGCCGACGCCGTTGGTTCCGATGATCGCAATTTTCTCGTCATTGCCGATGGTGAGGTTGAAATTCTCAAACAAGGGGGCCTCATAACGTTTGGAGAGCCCCTCCCCCGCGATGACCTTTTCCCCGAGGCGGGTCTGTGGATTGAACCGGATGAAAGGCGAAACCCGGCTCGAGGGCTTGATCTCTTCGAGCTGAATCTTGTCGAGCTCTTTCTGGCGGCTCGTGGCCTGACGCGCCTTGGAGGCGTTCGCGCCAAAGCGGTTGATGAACTCCTTGAGTTCGGAAATGCGGCTCTCCTTGCGGGCGTTTTCGCGCCGCATCTTCTCGAGAGCAAGCTCGTTGGCGGTCATGAAATCGTCGTAATTGCCCGTGAAGAGCCGGATCTCCTGGTAGTCGAGGTCGGCGATATGCGTGCAGACTTCGTTCAGAAAATAGCGGTTGTGGGAGATGACGATGACGGTTCCCTTGTGGTTTTTGAGCAGATTGCAGAGCCAGTCGATGCTGGCCATGTCGAGGTGGTTGGTCGGCTCGTCGAGCAGCAGGATATCCGGGTTGTAGAAGAGCACCTGAGCGAGCAGAACGCGCAGCTTGAATCCGCCGGTAAGGCTCGAAAGCGGCTGCGTATGTTTCTCCTCGGGGATGCCGAGCCCGACGAGCAGTTTGGCGGCGTCGGCCTCCATGGTGTAGCCGCCCGCGTCGGCGAAGAGACCCTCGATATCGTTGGCGCGCTCCTCCTCTTCCGGAGTCAGGTCGACCTTGCTGTAAAGGTATTCGCGCTCCTGGTGGATTTTCCAGAGCTCCTCATTGCCCATGTAAACGACGTCGAGGATTGGAACGTCCTCGTAGTCGTAGTGATTCTGCTTGAGGAATCCCATACGGCAATCCTTGTCGATCGACACGGTTCCCGAGGTGGCCTGCTGCTGGCCGGAGAGGATCTTCATGAAGGTCGATTTGCCGGACCCGTTCGCGCCGATGAGGCCGTAACGGCAGCCGGGGACGAATTTGACCGAGACATTTTCAAAGAGCGTCTGCTGTCCGAAACGCATGGAGATGCCGGATGCTGCGATCATCTGTCGAGGGAACTCCCTTGTTGGTGAATATCAAAAAGACGAATTCAATTAATATAGCACCGCAAACGCCGCATTTCCACTTTTCCAAACGCAAAGAACCTCCCGGCGTGCAAACAGGGGGAGGTTTCCGGCGCCAAAATCATTCTAGTCGCGCACGAGCACGCGGTAGCGGTAGGGGAGCGCAACTTCCTTACGGGGTTCGAGCGTGAGTTCCCAGACCAGTTCGCGGCGCGGGTTGACGCTGTAAACGCCGGTCTCGAGCAAACGGCTCTTCGGACTCCCGTCCGCAGAGAGCAGTTCACCGGAAAAACGGAGTTTAACCACGACTTTCGCCGCGTTCGACCGGAAATTGCGGAGCGTGACCGTACCCTCCACCACGGGACAACGATAGTTCCAGCCTCCGATGGTGATGAGTTCGCGTTTGCCCGGAACTTCGGTTTCGATCCGGTTCCCGCTCACGGTCAGCGCCTTCGTGATCCGCACAAGCGCGTCATCACCGGGATTGACCCACTGGATCGTGCTCTGACCGAGCAGCTTTTCTCCATCGACGATCTCGATCGGAGCGGAGGTGATGGGCGACGGGAACGGATTCCTGAAACGAACCGCGTCCCACAAATCACCGTCGGGATTCCCGTCACCGTTCGGGCGGTTGAAATTCCGTTCGAGCACGCCCCATTCGTTGCGCCAATCGGGGATCTCCCATTCCACGAGCCGTTCGTAATCGGCGGTCGCCTCCGCAAGCGTCCGATACGACACATCCCCCTTCGCAAGCGACACTTTTCCTCCGGACGTGAAGTGAATATCCTCGCTCGCCCCCGACTCCGGCAGCGGGGAAACAGCGGCTGTCTCATTGCGGGCAAAGGAGTTCTTCATCACCACCTGGCCAAGCACACAGGGTTGTCCGTTCAGCCGAGCGTATTCCATCTGGTTGAGTTGCTGTGAAAACGTCTGAAACGTCATTCCGGAGGCCAACGGGCTCGCGACTCCGGCATACTGCAGGTTCGGGAAGCCGGAGACGAAGCTGATCTCCGCATCCTTCAGATCCTCGAGGTCGTTGATGATGGTCGCGGACTGGTCGATCCGCAGTTTCGCCTCGGGCCCGAGTGCGATGCGGTAGGCGGGAGCCCAGGTCAATCCATGCGCGAGATAACTGAAAACAAGCGGCTTGCCCGCCATACCGGCGCGGTTTACGAGCAGCATCCGTTTCTGTTCCCGGATCTCGGAATTGATACCTGTGGATTCGATCGATGCGACCTCGGATGCCCGGAATGTAACAAGGCGGCCATCCTTCTGCCGCACCGCGAGAAATCCGGTTCCCTGAGCGGCAGTTTCCCCGGGACTCCGCCCGCCATGCCAGACACTCGGCTGCTGCGGAAGCGGCGGAACGGCGGATGGCGGTTCCCCGAGCCGGACGAGTGTTCCGGTAATGATGCGTGACGCCTCGCTGCCGGAACTCTTCAACGTTACGGTCACATCGAGATTTTCATAACTTGCAGTGAGATCGGCGAACGGATTGCGGTTCGGAACCTTCCCCGACCGACTTACTCCGGTCACGCTCAGCCCATCGCCCGGCGCAAACCAGAGCGTCCCGTGAATCGGAACGATCGATTCATCGAGAAGAAAGCGATCCGCCGGAGCGGACGCGACCTCCCGCACAACCAGTGCATAGCCGTTTTTGAACAGAGCCACACGTGTAACAGGGGCCTTGACCGCCGGAGCCTCTGCGCTTGCCGCGGCAAAGAGCGCGGAACCGGCAAGAAAAACCGACGACAACCACTTCTGGATGGGATTCATATTGTTTCTCCTTTCCATAAAACAAGGGAATGAGCGGAAACTCTCTTCCCTTACTATAACCGGTTTCGGAGAAATTTCCAGGAAACATTGTCAAAAGAGTATAAAAAGAGCGTTCCGTGCGCAGGTCATCTCGGTCTGGCCGCGGCAGCCTTGACTGCGCGGAAGAGCTCGTCCGAGGTCATGCCGCAGCGCGGGTTGTGCTCGAGATAACCGTTCAGCGCGGCGCGGAGTTCCCCATCCTCCGGCTCAAGATCGCGGAAGAAGTTTGCCAGATCCTTGACAACGTATTTCCGGAACACAAAATCCGGAACAGAAAGAAAACGGCAGCTCGCAACATCGATCCAGACAATATCGACCTCACCGTTTCCGAGCGGCTTCCAGAGGAAGTTGAACACTCTCGCCCCTTTGTGAAAACAGTGGACCGAATGCAGTTTGCCGAGAAAGGCGAGATTGCGTTCGATAAATGCCTTCTGTTCCGGAGTCCCCCGCAGCTTTCCGCCGGGCAGAAATTCGCGCCCGTCCACATATTCCTCCGCAAACTGCGTGGCGAGGAACGAATGCTTCAGATGGAAATGTCTCCTCTCATCGCCCGCGAACAGCAGTTTTGCCATCGGGATTCCGAGAGCCGCGAATGCACGGTAATTGGCCGCCTCGAGCGCGGTTTTCGAACAGCGCAGCAGATAACGCAACGGCTTCACACAGGTGTAATCCTTGAATGCAAGCGTGATGGAGCCGTACTGTGCCGGAAGCGTAAGTTTGCGAACCACCTTGTTCCGGGTCTTCCAGATCACCTCGCCGCCGGACGTAAACAACTCCGGCGCCTCGAAAAACGCAGTTTTCACCAGGTCGAATCCCGGCTCTACATGGAACCAGCTCGACCGGAACCGGATTCCCATTTCAGAAAGGGCGTGCCGCTTCAGACACCCCGGATTACTCTTGTCAAACTCCGCACTCACTGCCTGCCTCCAGATCACTGTCATGTAAACTCACTATAAATTAATGGATTTTTCGCGGAAATCAAATAAAAAAGCAGCGATCCTGCAACATGCCGCCCGGAAACCTCTTGTATTTCCCCGGTGAAGAGGTATACTAATGTCATGGCAACCCTGAATGGAAAGGCAGAAAAATGGGTATTCGCTTTTTGTATCCGGAAGGTAAAATCAAAACTCTGACCATGAGCTACGACGACGGCGTCGTGCAGGACCGCCGGCTTGTGAAACTCTTCAACGAGAGCGGAATCAAGGGAACATTCCACATCAACTCCGGGATTCTCGACCAGGGGAACCGCATCGCCTCCTCGGAACTCAAGGCGCTCTACGCGGGGCATGAGGTCTCCTGCCACACGGTGACGCACCCGTTCCTCGAGCGGCTGCCGCGCACGGAGATCGAACGGGAGATCCGCGAAGACCGCCGCCGGCTCGAAGAACTCTGCGGCTATCCGGTCATCGGCATGTCCTACCCGTTCGGCACCTGGAACGACGAAATCATCGGGATTGCCAGAAGCTGCGGCATCGTCTACTCGCGCTCGACCAGAACCAGCGGCGGTTTCGGGATTCCGCAGAACTTCATGGCGTGGGACGCGACCTGTCACCACCGCGAAATGCTTGAAAAGGGCGCGGCGTTCCGGGAGTTCAACCGTTATCCGCTGGCGATCTTCTACGTCTGGGGGCACGCCTATGAGTTCGACAACAATTCAAACTGGCATGAGATGGAGGAGTTCTGCCGCATGATGTCGAATCTTCCGGACGTCTGGTACGCCACGAACATCGAGATCTACCGCTACCTCGAGGCGATCCGCTCGCTCGTGACATCGGCGGACGGCGGAATCGTCTACAATCCGACCGCCGTCACCGTCTGGTACACCTGCAACGACAAGACCGGCACCATCCGGCCCGGCGAAACCGTGACACTGCACTGAAAACCCCGGGGATGCGGGGCGGGAGATTCTCTCGCCCTCCCCCGCTTTCCCGCTTAAAACTTCTCCTCGGTGATGAATCCGGTTGAAGTGCCGTGGGCGACGAGTTTGCCGTCCTCGTTGAATACGTCGACGTCATAGACGCAGGTGCGGCGTCCGCGGCTGACTTCGGTCGCCTTTGCGCGCAGCGATTTGCCGAGGCCGGGGCGGAGAAAACTGATCGTCGAATTCATCCCGACCGTGCGGAAGCCGTAGGAGTTCGCGGCTCCGGCGAACGCGAGATCCGCGAGCGTGAAAATCGCACCGCCCTGCGCGATTCCCACGCCGTTGAGCGAGTTTTCCGTGATCTCCATGACCGCCTCGGCGTATCCGGTCCGGAGCACATCGAGCCGCATGCCGTTGAACCGGCAGAAGCGGTCGTCCTTGTTAAGCAGATCTCTGAGTTCATCCATTTCCATCATTCATCATCTCCTATGATAAAATTCCACTTCGATGCCGGGAAAAACTCAATTTTTTACGAGTTTGAATTGAGTAAAATCCTCAA
>CALXOE010000069.1 GCA_944389935.1 uncultured Victivallis sp. | reverse complement strand
GAAACACACCGTCATAAGAGAAAAGTGGAGATTCTCCGCTTTCGGGCAAAACGCGAGTTGAGCTCAAATTTACCCCCGAAACGAAAAAACCGACCAGAAGACTGGTCGGCGGAGAATTTTGAGAATGGTGGAGCTGGTGGGAGTCGAACCCATGACCTATACGATGCGAACGTATCGCTCTAGCCAACTGAGCTACAGCCCCATTCTTTTTCTTTGTCAACACCGCGGATTCCGTTGCTGACATCTCTTAATATAGACGCCGATACGAAAAATACAAGGCGCTATTTTGAAAAAAATCCGCTTTTTCAAAAAAATTTTAACCTCACATGCAAGTCCTGTGAGACCACCGTCGGATTCTCGGGCACGCCGCCCGCTGGCTTCCACAATCCCGTCACTCAGTCAATCCGGCAAAAAGAATCCAAAAAATTCAGGCTTCCCGACTGGAAAAGTTGAAGTTTTCTTTTTCTGTATTATAGTAACAATGTGTGGTTGCAAGCCGCGGCGTTTCGGCGTTCCGCGGGAAACAGGGAGGCTCTGATCTAACAGATCCTCCCGGGACAGTGAGTTCCGCAAGATGAGCAGTATGAATTCAGCAGGAAAGGGAGAGAAAACTCCTGCGGCGATTCCCGGTACCATCAAGTTGCCGGAAACCGCCTCTGACGATTTTGCAGATTCTCTCTCCAGTTATCTCAAGCAGATCGGCAAACTGCCGCCGTTACCCCCCGAACAACAGGAGGAACTCGGCAATCAGATCGATGCCGTCACCCGCAAACTTCGGCAGAAACTTCATGCGTTCGGATTCGTGACGCAGGAACATCTCCGGTTGCTCGATGAGTGTCTGAATTCCAACTCCGATCCCGCTGACTACTTTCAGCCGTCTTCTCTGCGCAGGGAAGAGACCCGGCAGGGTGAACTGCTCACTCAACTCGCAACCTGGCGCGAGGAGCTGAAAAAAAGTCATGCCGCTCTTGCCGCCGCGTTCAAGGCACGCAATCGAAATTATCCCGAACTGAGGGAGGCTCTTATCGCCGTCCTCTCCAAGTTCGATGTCTCCGGCGATCAGCTCGGAGAGTATTTCCAGATCATCATCGACTGGGTCAAGGTCCTGCAGCCGAGCATCAATCTCGACTCCAGAATCCGTTTCACTCCCGGACCGGTCAATCGCCAGCGACTGCAGATGCTCGAAGACCGATTTCTCATGACGCTGCCGGAGTTCACGACGAACATCCGCCAGCTGCTCGATATTCACGAAGAGCTGCAGAATCTGCGTCAGAAAATGATCGAGGCGAATCTCCGGCTCGTCATCAGCATCGCGCAGAAGTATCGCAACCGCGGACTGCCGTTCAACGACCTGATTCAGGAAGGGAATCTCGGGCTGCTGCGTGCATTGGAAAAGTTCGATTTCCGGCTCGGAAACAAGTTCTCCACCTATGCAAGCTGGTGGATCAAACACAATATCTCACGGTCGATTGCGGAACAGTCCCGGGTGATTCGCATCCCTGCTCACATGGTTCACGCGATTAATTCAATGACATGGGCCGAGCAGCGGTTCATTCAGACCAACGGTCGCGAGCCCGATATGGAGGAGCTCGCCGCCATGCTTGAGATGCCGGTCGCCCGGGTGAGCGCCATCAAGAAAATGTCCTGTCAGACGATCTCGCTTCAGGCTCCCGTCGCCAATTCCGACGATGGGGCGATGCTCGAGGATCTCATCGCCGACGACAGCTCGGCCAATCCCGTCCGCGATTTTGCCCGGAATCTCCTTTACGAGAAACTTTACGAGATGTTGCGAACCCTCCCGGAACGCGACCAGCAGATCATCATCCTGCGCTTCGGATTGTTCGGGCAACCGTGCCTGCCGCTTGTTGAAATCAGCAAGCGGTTCAACCTGACCCGCGAGCGGATCCGCCAGATCGAGGCGAAGATCATCGAAAATCTGCGTTCTCCCGCCAAACTGAAGTTCCTCGACGGTTGTGTGCAGACGGAATAGTTATAACTCTTTCCACGCCGGCGTATTGCGTTAAAAGAGTCTGCCTCCTCCGGTTGTTGACGGCTTCTTGTCGGAAAGTCTTTTCCGCCTTGAGAGCGTGGCTCCGCCGTTCTTTCGAGCGCCTGAAGCGAACACGAACGAGGGGGAAAACCACTTTTCTAAACGGCAGTCCCCCCCCTCGCATTTCCTGATTTTCTGTTTTTCAGGGCAACAACGCCGCCGAGCCGTAACGGGATGGATCTTTGCCGTCGGCAATTCCGCTGTACCATTCGATCCAGTGCCGATCGCGCGCATCGTCGCGGTCATTGAAGAGGATGCTGATTCCGAGCGGCATGCGGGGCTGCGGCCTGATGTTAAGGCTCTTCCAGGGGACGGCGAAGCGGTAGAGCGTGGTTTCTCCGGTACGCCCGTGTTTTGCGACCAACCCCGGAATCGGTTGATTGAGCGGCATTTCATTCAGATTCATGCTCGCCCAGACCCAGGAGTTCGGCTGTTCGGCGCCGGCATGGATGCCGAATTCCGCGTAAGCGGTTTCCTGAATGCCGTCGTTGTTCGGGCGGATCATGAACTTCTGCGGGACGCTGATTCCGATCTGGAGTCCGTCCGCGTCCCAGAGCGAGGCCCCGGGACGAGTCTTGAACACCGCATCTTTTTGATCGATCGCGAAATAGAGATATTGATCGTCATATGCGAGACGGATTGTCCCCTCGGGCCGGTCGAATTCTCCGCGGACCGCGTGACGGCTCGGAGTCCCGTCACTGATCGCGTAACGTCCGCTTTCCGGCCAGGCGTCGAGCGGCTTCTCAAGCGCATTTTCAAGGCGCGGAATCAGGACCGGAACAATTCCCTCCGGCAGTTTCTGCGTCCAGCTCGTTCCGTCCTGCAGCGTGAAACGGGCGAGGTAGCTGACCGGCCGCCCCGAACGGGTCAGGTAGAGCGGTATCGTGCACTTCTGTCCAGCCCGGATCGGAGCGATCGCGAGCGTCCGTTTGCCATTTTCGAGGATTTCAACCACGGCATCGGTGGTTTTTCCGTCATTGCCGACCGTGCGGAACGTGATTGCCGGCACGCCGCCGGTATCGGAACTGCCAATCTCGGCGAGCGTCATCGGCGGAACGATTTCGAGCGGTTTCTGCCAGATGTAGCGGCTGCGACCGTCCGATTCGAGCCGGAAAAAGAGGTCGTAGCTCCCCGGTTTCAGCCTGGCATCCGGACGGACTGTCACCTGCCAGTTGCGCCCCGAGCCGGTGACCTGCGGCGTTCCAAACTCGCCGGCGGGGACTTTCAACAGCGTATCCCCCTTGGCAAGTTCTTCCGGCAGTGTGATTTTGATCGTGACAGGCGAACCGACTCCCGTCACCGGGGTTTCCGGCTCGAACACGGCGGAGAAGCGGTCGGCATTGAAAGCTTCGAGTTCGCCCCCCTCGATGTAGACCGGCGCTTCGCCGAGAGTGAGTGTGAGAATTCCATCTTTCAACGGCAGAGAGGAGCGTTTGCCGCACACTTCTGTGATGACGGCTTCGGGTATGTTCAGCGGGAGCTGAAGTTTTGCCGGTTCCGTCGTCATGGAATAAGCCGCGATCATCGCCTTGCCGCGCTTGTTGAAGAGCAGAACACGGACTTGGCGGCTGATATTCAGTTCGCGGACGAATTCCGCATCGTAGGTCATGCGCGAAACGGTCGCCCAGGCGGCGAATCCGGGCTTGGGTTCCCGGATTTTCGAGTTTTTCGGATGGCCGCGCAGCAGACCGAAGTCGAGTTCGCGGCGGCTTGTCGCGTCGTTCCAGAGCCCGATGTGCCAGACGCATGCCTTGAGCGATGGAATCTGCCGGTTCAGCAGCACAACGCGCGCAAGATAGGCGGCCTGCTGCAGCTCGGTCACTTCGCCGCCTGGTTTCGTTGAATAGCCGATCTCACTGATATACATTGGGATGCTTCTCCCGGCGATCGCGGAAATATCACGATCCAGACGATTCAGCGTCCCGACGTAGCCGGAGGCGTCCGGACTCTGCGCCCCCGGAATGTACGGGTGCAGCATCAAGGCATCGATGTGTTTGTCTATCCCGTGGTTGCGATAGTAGCCGATGTATTGATTGTACTGGTTCGCGTTCATCGGGTTGATGCAGATTCCGGCGATCGTGCGGCCGGGATCGTTCTTGCGGACGACCTCGCTTTCCATGCGGATGATGTTCATGACATCGCTCATGGTTCCGTGGAAGTTCTCGCCGACCATCGGCTCGTTCTGAGTCTCCCACACATCGACGAGGCCGCGTTGAGAGACAATCTCTTTCGTCAGTTTGGCGCGCTGTTCCTCAAGTTCCTGCGGTGTAAGAGGTACCATGCGCTTGAACGGGTGCATGACGTTCATGCAGCGGATGATCTTGATCGGTTCCCGGGCCGCGATCTTGTCCGGTGACGGGGGCTCGGCCGGAGCGTTCGGCTTCTGAAAAAAGGTAAAAAAAAGTTGCCGGTCCCACTTGGCGCCGGCAACTCTGCGCAGCTCCGGGGTCAGGCCGCCCCAGACGCCGAATGCCGGTTGCGAAGTGTCGTAGTAATCGTTCGGCAGCGGCGTCGTCACCATGAGCGAGGTTTTCGCGGATTGTACGGCTTTCCCGTCCCGAACGATTTCAGCTTCGATTTCGTAGTAATCGGGGCCGGGCAGCGTGACGGCGAGTTTCATTTCCCGGGGGGCCCCCTCAGTCGTGAACACCTGACGCCCGAAAGCATCGATGCCGGTTACGCGGAGAATACCGTTTCCGATCGCCGGCGCTTCCACCGTGAATGCCGGAACCGATTCGTAAATCCGCACCGGATCGGGAAGCAAAAAGCGGATTGCTCCGCTTTTCATTTCCTCCGCCGGTTTCTCTTCCGCCGCTGCGGCTGGTTCCGTTGTGAGCCGCAGGTTGTCGAGCATGACTTTGCCGGGTGCTGCGCCCGATTTCGTATTCCAGTAGAAGATGATGTTCTTGAGTTGTTTGCCCATCGATTCTGCCGGGAACGGGCCGATCTTCAGCGTGAACGTCTGCCACTGGTCGGTGAGTGCGACCGGTTTTTTCAGGGTCTGGCGCTGGTCGCCGACACCCGGGAAGAATGCGATCGGACGATCGCCCTGCATCATCGCCGTGAGCGTGAGCTGCGGACCGTTTTCCGGGACGGTCGTGCGGGCATCGAACGTGACGACATACACCTGATCGGGCTGGAATTTCGTCCCCTGCGTCACGCTGACCGTCGCTCCGGCGGGCGGTTCGATCGCGAGGCACTGATTCCCGTCGCTCGCATTTTCTTTCTCAACTTTCACGGCAGCGGAGCGATTGATCCAGTACCCGGCGACTCCCTGTTCAAATGACCCGTTGTTCAGCAATCCGCGGTTCTGCGGCGCGCCGCTCTTTGCTGCCGGCGCGGCTGGCGCGTCCTCCGTCGTGATCTTGATGTTGTCGAGATAGAGTTTTGAATCGGGAGCTCCGGGTTTCACATCCCAGTAGAGCATGACCTTTTTCACCTCTTTTCCCTGCGCCTGTGCGGGAACTGGTCCGATTTTCCACGCAAATGTCTGCCATTTATCGGTCACGGCCGCGGGGGTTTTCAGCGCTTTGCGCTGGTCGCCGACGCCGTCGAAAATCATGATCGGCTTATCGCCCTGAAGCATCGCGCTCATCGTGAGTTTCGGTCCGCCGGCCGCTACGGAGGCGCGGGCATCGCAGGAGATGACGTAAACCTTTTCTGGTATGAGTCTTACCCCCTGTACGACGCTCGTTGTTCCGGTGGCGGGCGGGGTGATGGCGATGCACTGCATCCCATCGGTCGAGTCGGTCGTGTCGACCCGGACCGCGGCCGGACGGTTCAGCCAGTAGCCGCCGGTACCTTGTTCAAACGAGCTGTTCTGGAACGGCACTTCGTCCGCAACGGCGACCGCCGCCAGCGCGAACAATGCTGTTGTGATGGTTCTGGTTCGGATCATGGATACTCCTTATCTTAAAGATTGTTTGCCTTGATTGCGTCGAGAACGTAATATTCCTGAATGCGCGGATATATGTTGACGAAAGAGGGTTCGTCCACTTTGCGGGCGCTTCCGTCCGTGAATACCAGGTTGCAGCGGCGCGAGTGGCGCAGCGTCGCGTTGTGATTGGTGCCGTTGTTCCAGCTGATCATCGGAGTCGGGCGCAGTTCGGGGGCCCACCCGCCTTTGCCGATGCTGTCTCCCGCCAGCCAGGTCTGGGAGGCACTCTTATTTTTCCGGATCTTGTCGATGTTGTTGTAGATGACCTTGCTTTCGTCCCGTTCCGACTGGTCCATATCGCGGTTGATGCCGTAGGTGTTGTATGCCGTGGCGTCGTTTTTGAACTTTTTATTCTGCGGGAAAGAGGGACAGACGAAGATATCGCTCGCCGGCAGGTAGCGGCCGTCGCACAATGCGTTGCTCCAGTAGTAGATGGCGCCGTCTTTCTTGCCCATGCCTGCGGGAATCATCCCGCCGTAGTCGCCTGAATACTGGATCAGCGCCGCGCCGATCTGTTTGAGGTTGCTCAGGCAGCTGGTCGCTTTGGCGCTTTCCCGGGCCTGATTCAATGCGGGCAGCAGCATGGCAGCAAGAATTGCGATGATCGCAATAACCACGAGGAGTTCGATGAGCGTAAATGCCGCTTTTTTCGTTACCAGGTCGTGGGAGGCTGGGGGCGTGTCCGCCGCCCCCCGCACCCCCTGCGTCCGGCAAGGTGCCGGTGCCGTGTACGGGGCGGAGTCGGACTCGGCTGCGGTCGGCCGGTGCGGGGAGAAAGAGCCGCAAAAACGCGAACGGCTCTTCCCGCTTTTCTGCGGAAAGACCCATTCGCGTTTTTGCTCCACTTCGCCGCTTGCCGAGCGGAGACTCTGTTGCGCGGCGATGAGCGGTCGATTGGTTGTTTGATGGAGGGCCGGTACGGGGAGAGACGCGCTCTTGCGAGCCGCTTTCTCTCCCCCGAACCCCTCTCTTGACTGCCGGGTGCAAACAAGGGAAGAATGGTATATTTGACAAGTTTTCACTGCGAAAAGTTCGATGAGCGTGAAATTTTTGTGGCGCTTATACAACATGGTGGTTCCCCATTTTCAGGAATCAATGATCGGAGAAAAACGCTTCTCCGCCGATTTTCAGATGCTGTGTGAAAGCGGAGGAGGCGTTTCCCCTCCGCTCCGGCTGGACTCATTTCTCAGAGATTGAATGACGGACCGCGGGTGACCCGGATCGAATCATAAAGGAACCACTCCTCCAGTTGTGGATGAATGTTATGGACCATGTCCTCGCCGATGGCTCTGGCACTGCCGTCCACGAAACCCATATTACCCTTGCGACTGTGCCGCAATGAGGTGAGTCCTTCCGCGCCGCTGTTCCAGCTCAGGATGGCGCAGGTCTGCCCCAGGTCGATCGCGGCCTGTTTGCTGGCGCGGATGCTGTCGCCGACCAGCCAGGTGATCGAAGCTGCCTGACGGCGCTGTTTCAGAATGTTGTTGGGGACGCCCCCTGCGGGTTCAGAGCGCCGGCTTGAATCCCGGTCCATATCGCGATTCAGTCCGTAGGTGTAAAGTGCGTCGGAGTTGTTTTTATATGGGCGCTTGATCTTCTGGTCCGGGCAGAGAAAGAGGTCGCTTTCGCCGAGATATTTGCTGTCGACCATGATGTTGGACCAGTAGGTGGTTCCGTAGGGATGAGCGGCAGTCAGCGTCCCGTCGAAGTCCTGCGCATAAATCAGACAGGCGGCAGTGAGCTGTTTGAGGTTGCTTATGCACTGAGCAGCTCTGGCGCGTTCACGAGCCTGGTTCAGCGCGGGCAACAGCATTGAGGCGAGGATTGCGATGATCGCAATAACCACGAGGAGCTCGATGAGCGTGAAAGCATTCCATCCCCTTTTCATGTTTTTCTCCTTAAATTTGATTCGGGAAACTTTCAACAGATGCAGGATTGGCGAATGATCACTTCCGTCGGAATCAGTTGCGTATGGTACGGCCCGGTTTCGTTTCCGGTGATCCGTTCCATGAGCAGCCGGGCCGCGCTTTGGCCGATTTGAAACGCATGCTGATCGACGGTTGTCAGCATCGGACGCAATTTTTCGCAGAACGGGAGATTCCCGAATCCGGTAATGGCAAGCTCTTCAGGAACCCGGATTCCGAGGTCGAATGCCGCATTGAGCGCGTCATTCGCGAGATAGTCATTGAAGCAGACGAGAGCATCGGGGCGTTCTGGTACATCAAGGGCGCGGCGAATCTCTTCGTAACTGTTTTTCGGGTCGTGAACTTTACAGAGGGAACGGGCATCAACCGGAAGATTGTGGCGGAACATCGCATCGAGAAATCCCGCCTTGCGTTCCTCGCCCGAGCTCACTTCCGGAAAGAACACCGAACCGATTTTTTTGTGTCCCGCCGCGATCAGTCGTTCGACAAGGGTCGCCATTCCGCCGCGGTTGTCGCTGCCGACATAGTCGAAATCCGCTCCGCTCCACGCCTGGTCGATCAAAACCACCGGATTGTGGAAAGCATGAAGAGCCGCAATATGAATCGGCTCGGGAAGATGTTCCATCGGGAGCAACAGCAGTCCGTCGACGCGGCGGCGTGCGAAGCGCGAGAGAAGATCGATCTTGTCTTTCACGAGTTTATCCCAGCAGATCACGTAGGAGTCATAACCGTAGTCGTGCAGCGTTTTGTGAATTCCATCCATGACCGCGCCGGTGAACATGCACTGGAAATTGTTGCAGGCAATGCCGATGCTGCGGCTTTTACCGGTCTGCATGCATTCGACCATCGCATTGGGCTGATATCCGTATTTACGTGCGACTTCCATCACACGCTCCCGGGTCGCCTGCTTGATCCCGGCATGCCCGCGCAGCGCCTTGGAGACGGTGGACTCCGTCACTCCGCAGATTTTGCCGATCTCCTTCATCGAAATCATGTCAGAAGTTCTCCTGATGTTTCTTTTACATTAATTATACCAAAAAAATCTCGTTTGTCAAGTACTTGAAATTTTTTTCTGCAATTATTTTTCTGTGGTCGTTCATGTCTCAACATCTTAATTATAAATAATAAATGTAAATGTCTGAATTTTTTCTGTAACTGGTTTGAATTATTTATTCAAGCACTTGAAATATTCTTTTTCCCCCATATGCGGGATCGAAACGGAGAAACCGGGTCGGACAAAGCGCCCAAATATCGGAAAAACGAAATTCCGGTTCTTTTTCTACGGGAGAAACGTGCCGTGAAAATTTGCGTGAAGATTGATTATGTTTCATTTGACCCGGGCCGGCTGACTCCGGTAGGCGGTTTCGGCCTCATTATCGAGTTTGAGTTTCCCGGTGACTGCGCACACTTGAGCTCTTCCACCCGCTGCAATAAAAAACACCCGGAGGAGAGGCCGGGTGATGCGGAGTTTCTCTGAAGAGAAGCGATATTCAGGCGATCTCTATCGAGGACATTGCCCGGGGGAGCGGTAGCGATTCCGCGGAGAGACGACTGCGGGACGGGAGAAAGGGAAGAGTGAGATCGTGCCCGGCTCCATAGCGAAAAATCTTGATTTGACGCTGCTTGCGATCGATTGCAACCATGTTCCATGCCGCTTCGTTCGATGTGCCGAACTGTCGTTCCGGTGCTTGGGGGCTGTTCTGGTAACAGAGCGAGGAGAGCAGCGCAACCTCGAGGAATCCGCGTCCGGTGCGAACGATGTCGAGATGTTCATGGCCGTAGAGATGGGCGATCAGCTCATGCGGTCCCTGTATGGTGAAATCCGCTTCAACCTCGTGAACGAGGTCCGCCGGATCGGCGGGGGAGGGGAAGCATGCGTGCCCGTCGAACGAGAACGGACACGGTTTTACGTCCGCTGCGCCGGTTCGGCAGCGTGTTCCGGTCTGGAAAGCGCGGAAGATCGTTCCCATTGCTCCGCCGTTCGGCAGAAAACCGAGACTCATGTGCGACAGAACGAGTACGCTCCACTTTCCTGAATCCGGCAAAACAGACAGATCGAGTGCCCGGTGTGCGACGAATTCGAGTTGCACTTTGGAAAATCCGTGATCGTTGATCATGAAGTATTTCAGCTTCCCGTCCCGCCCGGTCGCAAGCGGCAGGTCGATCATGTTCAGCACGAGCAGTCGGATCTTCCAGTCGGGAAGATCGAAATAGAAGCAGTTGCCGACGCCCGGAGCGGCGACCGCACCGGGCGGCAGGCCGTCCGGGTAGACCAGATGCTGCCATGCGATGCCGGAGAGCGCATGGCTTCCGTCCGGCCCGTTGTCGCGGCAGAAGTAGGTATTGTCATCGTGATTGCCGATCGCAAAGAGTGCCGGGAGTCCTGAGCTGCGCATCGCTTCGGTGCTGAGGGTGATTTCGCGGCGGGTCTGCGCGAGTGGCCGGTTGCCGTTGCTGAGGTCGCCCGCATGGAAGAGAAACCGCGCGCCGCATGTCCGCCCTGCAGCCGCGAAGTCGCGGAGGTGCGAGAGCGCATTCGCGCCGTACCCGCGCAGATCCTCTTTCTCTTCAAAGTGCGTATCGGTAATCAGGCCGAACAGCAGGTCGTGATCTCCGGTATTCTCCCTTACTCGGCTGCAGAATTCAGCGATGGAGTCGGTATTCATTTGATCTCTCCCCCTCATTCCAATGTTATGGCTTCTACTGTGAAGTTAAGAACGGGGCGAGGCCGGCTTCCGGAGTCTCCCGAACGGTGGAAGAAGAAAAGTTCGCCGCGCAGATCCCGGAACGTGAAAGCTGCGCTCCGGGTCAG
The DNA here is from genome assembly GCA_944389935.1 of uncultured Victivallis sp. Classification (GTDB taxonomy): domain Bacteria; phylum Verrucomicrobiota; class Lentisphaeria; order Victivallales; family Victivallaceae; genus Victivallis. The sequence continues at coordinate 3,844 of CALXOE010000069.1, read as the reverse complement.
TTCCCGCCCCACCCGCAGCCGATAGGTGCGGGGCTTGTTGTCTCCGGTCAGTTGAAGGGTGCCCAGATAATAACCGCGCCAATCTTTCTGCGGCAGCCGCAATTCGACGGCTCCATCATTCCGGCTGCGGATCGTCAATGTCAGCAGATCATACTGTTCTGAGAGTCCAGCTGGATTGAATTGGAAAAATGCCGCGGGAATTTCTCCGGCGGGAGAGGCGGGAAAGAGGATGTTCCACTCTCGGCGGCCGTGGTTCTGCTTCTCCTGAACTTTCCCCTGCAGCTTCGAGCCGGTTTCGCAGGCGGGCAGCAGCCGTTTGTATGCTTTCCCCGTGATCTCCACCGGATTCGGATGTGCTTTTTCGCCGCTGATCGCGATCAGCACGGGGACGGCGGTCGCGGTCGGCGCCCAGTCGATTCCCGCCTTGTCGCGGTAGAGCGGCGAGAGAAAATCAATCGCGGTGATTGCTGTCTGCGGTCGGGGATTATTCCACGCCATCACAAAGGTCCCGACATTGCGTCCGTCCGGGTTTTTGCGGTAAATCCCGGGCCGGGCTTCGGGCAGCGGCGAGGCGTTCCACCAGTCGCCGATGTTGCGTTTCCCGATGAGAGGAATATCGATCGAGCTGCCGTCCGCATAATGAATGCGGTAACGTCCGGCGTTCGGAGAGTCTCCCCACGCCGCAGTATGCAGGAAGAAGAGCCGGTTGAACATTCCGTCGACCTTGATTCCCTTGACCGCGAGCGGGAAATATGGCCGTTCGGTTCCGGCCAGCACGATGCAGGATTTGCCGCCGTTCTTCGCCGGATCGATGATCTCGAACGGGATGTTGTCGGCTTCCATGACTTTTCCGGTCGGCATCATTCGGAAGTCGTTGGCTCCCTGATCGGTCCAGCCGCCCTGCCGGTCGCCGTCCCGCTCGTCAGAGAAGCTGTGCGTCGCCCATGGAGCAAGATCGATGCTCTCCATCCGTTCGGGGAGAATGGAAAAGAACGACTCCTCCATTTTCGAGAGCGGCCGTGCTTCTTTCCACCGCTCTTTCGCTCCGACCGCGTAGCTGATGAGGTTGCGCAGATAGAGCATCGCCGAACTGTCCTGCGGTGCGGAAGAGGTCGCAAGCAGCTGTGAAAGGATCAGCCGTCCATCCCCGTCGGTCGCCGCTTCGACAAGACCCATACCGACCTCTTTGCGGCCGATCATGGTCCCTTTGGCCGCAAGCGCATTCACAGTGAACGGCATATAGTTGAGCTGCAGAACATAGCCGCGTTCGGAGTTGTTCCAGCTGTCGAAGTCCCGCGCCGTGAGACCCTCGAAGACCGGGTGCGTCAGCACGATCGGGTCACAGAACGCAACCGGCTGCTCGACAAGTTGTGAGGAGGCCGGGGCAGTGCTGTACACATTGCGCTGTTCCAGTACGAGCAGAATTCCGCCGTCATTCAGAAAGAGTTTGATCCCGGAATTTCCACGCAGCGCAAGTTTCTGCTTTTGTTCGCTTTCTGCCGGAACGATGACGGTCGCCGGCTGTTTCAGACCGCTGAAGTCCCGGGTCATTTGGCACGGAATACGAAAGGAATCGAGCAATTTGCGGAGTTGCGCGACATTCTTCGACGCGCCCGTGTCGTAAATATAGACGTTTCGCTTGGGAGTGATCGCGTCCGTCCGGATTGCGGGAGACGCGAGCCGCAGATTGTAGTAGTTCCGGGCGATTTCCGTTTCCCCATCGAACAGTGTGAGCCGCAGTTGCCGGAATCCGGGATCGACGGCCGGAATCGCCAGCGTCAGCGGTTGTGCCGTGTTCCGGTGTTTCGGGAGTTCTGCGATCGTCACTTCCGAGACGGGGAGTATCTCCCCGGACGCATCAGCCAGCGTCAGCGCGAGCCGGAGATTCCGGTAATCGCGTTTCGAGTCATTCGCGATTTCGAGTGTCCAGCTCGAACTCTCTCCGGCATAGAGGTTGCGCGGAAACAGGTATTCCTCATTGCGGATCACCGGCAGAACCGGCTGGGTCCATAAGGTCGCGGTTTTGAGTCCCGTTTTCCCGAACCACGGCGCAAAGCCGGAGAAGCGGCGGTCGAGGCGGTAAAGTTCGAAGATCCGCTTCCCGAACCGGGTCATCGGCACAAGATCGCTCACTTTCGGATCGACTGCCTCCGCGAGGCTCATGCAGCCGGTGTAACCGATGCCGCGCGGATCCGCCCAGGAAGTCTCGCCGTCAACGTAACGCAGATATTCTTCCGGGCTGTTGCGTTTGAATTCGGGATTCTTATTGGAACTGTACAGAAAACCCCAGGAGAATCCGACGTTTTCCCATGCCACGAGCGGACGGGAAAGCCGCTTTTTTTCTCCGTAAATTTCCAGCAGTCCCTTGTAGATAAAATCGGCTTCCTCGTTGCGTTCCGTCCACGGGCCTGCCAGTGACACGTAAGTGTGCAGGTCATGCACATCGGTGTCGAGCTTCGTGCGCCCGTAGCTCCGCCACCCGGCGGAGCCGGAAAAGACACTGACCGGACGCTTCTGTTCATCCAGCTCCCGGACGCGGTGTACCTGAAGATTAAGCTGCCGGGCGATTTCGGGGCGGTTTCCATGCGGAACCTCGTTGCCGAGAGACCACATTGTGACGCAGGGGTGATTATAAGAGGCTTCGACGAATTCAGCAATCTCCTCAAGATTGTTCTTCTGGAACTCCTTTTCGTCGATCTCGGTATTGAAGCTCCAGCCCCATTCGTGGAAGATCATCATGCCGCATTCATCGGCGACTTCCAGCGCGGCTGGAATGATCGGCTGATGCGACGTGCGCATGATATTGTATCCGAAATTGCGCATCGTAAGAATATATTCGGTTAATGCGCGCCGATCATCCGCCGCGGATCGCGGACTGCCGCCGTAACTGATCGAGGGGATGTTCTCTCCGAAGAGGTAGATCTTCTCCCCGTTCAGATAGAATCTGCCGTTTTTTGCCCGGAACTCGCGGAATCCGAACCGGGTGTTTGCGGCCGAAACAGTACGGCCGTTTTTCTTCAGCAGCAAATTCGCGTAATAAAGCCAGGGACGATTGACTGACCAGAGCTGCGGATTTTCCAGCATGACCCGGAACGAACCGGTGTTTGCTCCCGGTTTGAGTTCGACCGGAATGGAGTGCTTCCCTGCCTGAACATTGGCACTCGGTTTCATCGCATCGGTGACGATGCCGTCCAGCGTTCCGCGGAACGTCTCTCCCGTGTGGTTCACGATCGTGTAATTCACGCCGACGCTGTTGTCCGAGATTCGCGGATTCACGAAAAGTTTCTGAATCCGCAATTCCGGTTCCAGGGAGAGCGTCACATCCTGCCAGATCCCGGCCTTGTAACTGTTGAGACTCCACTGAGTCCCATATACATGGCTGATCTTTTCCCGGCGCCCGAAAGTGGGGCCAAGGCTTGAAAGGACTCGAAGCGCAAGTACATTTTTTCCGGGTTTCGCCGCATCGGTCGCATCGATTTCAAACGGAGTGAAGTCGCCGTGGTGATTCCCGATTTCCCGGCCGTTCAGAAACACTTTCGCCTCATAGCCGACACAGCCGAATTTCAGGATCACGCGGCGATGTTCAAGGTCGCTGCCTGAAAGCTCGAAACTCCTGCGGTAAAGCCCCCGGGTGTGCGGTTTCGCCTGATTTCTGGCCTCGGGATATTTCCAGAACCAGCTCTGCGGAACCGGAATCGTATCCCAGTTCGTGTCATCAAACCCCGGATTCATGAAGCCGGAAGCGAGATCCACATCCGCCGGGAACAGCGTCGCGGAGTTGGTCACGCCGGAAAAACGCCACTCGCCGTTCAGGGAACGGCTGCGGACGAAATCGGCCGGCCTG
>CALXOE010000068.1 GCA_944389935.1 uncultured Victivallis sp. | reverse complement strand
TGATTACATATCATCGATGGAATCATGTCCACAACTAGCTCAACGGAACATTTTTGATCGTGCTGTTTTCGATGAAACCAAACGTTTCATTCGTTGCATATATATTATGATCGTAAACATGCGGTTTGTCAAGAGGGAAAATCAAAAAAATGATTTTTTTTCAATTTTTGATTTTCCTCATGATCGGAGAAACGCTCCGGGAACGACTTGAAAAACTCTGTTACTCCGGGCAGGCGCTTGTATTTCTCGGGAGTGTTTCCAACTGTGGATTGCGAGGCATACCGTTCTGCCTGTTGCCGGTTTGATCTTATTCCATGTGAATACGAATTCCGCTACGGGGATTCCGTGTCGGTGATCGCCTGCATCGATCGGATTGCCGCGGAACGTCCGGAACTGATTATTGCAAGTTCTGATTATGTTGCAGCCATGACGGTCAGCCGATTCGGCCGACGCGGAATTCGGATTCCGGAGGATCTTTCGGTTGTGTCAATCGACGGAACCCGCTGGGCGGAACTCTACAACCCGCCATTGACGGCGATCAAACAGGACAGCAAGTTGCTGGCCAAAGCGGGGGGCGAGGAGTTGCTGCAGGCGATCGGCGGAAATTCTGAACCCCATGCAATCACGATTCCGACAACTTTGAAATCTGGCGGCAGTGTTAAAATTGATCAACGTTGTTTCTAGCAGGATAAGGATTGGAACATGTCGAGGATTGACTTTACCTTGATTGAATTTCCAGTCGTATCGGCGAGCGACCCCGTGCACGGCACCGCCACCTTGCCGGACGCAGGGAGTGCTGCCGGGGGGGCAGCGGATACGCCCCCAGCCACTCACGACCCCGCTTCGGTTCTGGGGCAGACCGGCACGTTCCGGATCAGTTCAGTTCACGGTGAATCCGTTCGTTCTCCTGGCGGATCTCTTCGAGTTCGGAGGCCGCTTTTTCCCACTCGTTCATGGTCGACTCCATCGACTTCTGAAGTTGGGAGAGTTCGCGGTTGAGCGTTGCGAAGTCGAGTTTCCCGTCGGAGGAGAGCTCCTGGTAGAGTTCACCCTGGCGCTTTTCGAGTTTTTCGAGCTTTTTCTCGAGCGCGGCGACTTTCTGCTCCGCTTCTTTCTTTTTGGCGGCGATCGCGTTGCGTGCCTGGGCGCGGGCGCGGCGGCGGTTGCGGGCGAGGTCAGGGGAGGAGACGGAGGTCTCCTGCTCCGGCGTCGTCGTCACGCCCGCGGCCCGCAGTTCGGCGGACTTCTCAAGATAGTAGTCGTAATTCCCGAAATATTTCCGGATTCCCGGCGGCTCCATTGCGATAATGCCGGTCGCGACGTTCCGCACGAATTCGATGTCATGACTGACCACGCAGACCGTTCCGGTATAGTTTTTCAAAGCCTCCTGCAGCAGTTCACGCGCGGCGACGTCGAGGTGGGTGGTCGGTTCATCGAGCACGAGGAAGTTCGGCGGGTTCACGAAGATCCGCGCGAACAAAAGCCGGATCTTTTCCCCGCCGGAGAGCACCCGGCACTGTTTGGAAGCCGCATCGCCCGAGAAGCCGAACGAGCCGAGCACGTTCATGAGGCCCGCCGTCGACGCCCCCGCCGGGAGGTTGCCGCGCACCACGTCGTAGACGGTCTGCTCCGGAATGAGCAGATCCGCAAACTCCTGCGCCTGGTAACCGATTACGGAGTGATGACCGAGCACAACCCGCCCCGAGGTCGGTTTCAGCTTTCCCACGAGCAGCTTCAGAAACGTGGTTTTGCCCATGCCGTTGTAACCGATGAATGCGAGCTTGTCGCCCGCGTCGATCGAGAGATTCACATCCTTTAAGATCAGCTTTTCCGGCGTGTAGCCGAACGAGAGATTTTCAATGCGCGCCGCTTCGGTCCCGCCGGGCGGCGGCGCCGGGAAACGGATCGCCCCGTGATAGCTCAGATCGTCGGGCAGCTCGATCTCCTCCATTTTGTCGAGCGCTTTCTGCCAGCTTTTCGCTTGCGCGGCCTTGGAACTTTTGGCGCGGAAACGGTCGATCACACGTTCGAGATGCTCTTTTTTGCGATCGGAGTTGCGTTTGGCGGCTTCGAGGTTGCGGCGGCGTTCTTCGCGTTCGCGCCGGTAATAGTCGTAATCGCCGGGATAACGGGTCACCTGTCCTGCGTTCACCTCGAGCGTGAGATTCGTGAGCTTGCGCAGCAGAAACCGGTCGTGCGAGATCAGCAGCAGCGTTCCGGGGAACGATTTCAGAAACTTGCACAGCCACTCCACAGCGGGGATGTCGAGGTAGTTCGACGGCTCGTCGAGCAGCAGGATATCCGGCCGCGAGATCAGCACGCGCGCGAGCGCCGCCCGCATCCGCCACCCGCCCGAGAACGACGAGAGCGGCTGCTGAAACTTTTCCTCGGAAAATCCGAGATTGCTGAGCGCCTGTTCCGCATCCACATTGAGCCGGTAGGCGCCGAGATGCTCGATCGTCGACTGCAGCCGGCCGTGGCGGCTGAGCAGTTTCTGGAGTTCGTCGTCGTCGTCGACTCCCTGGTGCAGGAGCTCCTCGAGGTGGTGGAGTTCGCTCTGCATCTCGCGCAGTTCCGGAATCGCGTCGGCCGTGAATTCGAGCAGCGGCCGCGCGACTTCGTCGTCAGGCAGATGCTGTTTGAGAATGCCCAGACGCATATCTTTCGGAATGCTGACCGACCCGCGGTCCGGAACGATCTCCCCGGTGATGATGCCGAAAATCGTACTTTTGCCCGCCCCGTTCGGTCCGACTACGCCGATTCGGTCGCCGGTGTTGACCCGGAACGTGGCGGCGTCGAGAATCACTTCCCCTGAATAGGTTTTTGTCACATCTTTGAAATCAATCACAATCGCACCAGAATTTATTGCTTTGCGTCAGGCGACGGCGGATTTTCGTTCAGCGTTTCCGTCGGCAGGGGAGGCAGCTCGAGTACATAACGGAAGCCGAGATCCCCCGCGCCGCCGTTGACATAGTTGACTTCCGTGCAGTTGGCCTGTTCCGCTTTGGAGGCGTAAGAGCCGCCGATTACCATATACATCCGCCCGCTTTCGCCGGGAGAGCGGACGAATTCCCTCACATTCCCGGTCAGATCGAACACGCCGTAGGCCGAAACATCTCCCGGAAACTGGCCGGGAGGAGCTCCGACCGGATAGTTTCCGCGCCGGGGATTGTCGGCCAGCAGCGCTCTGCCGGGTTCATAGACGTTACCCCAGACGTAAGTGCGGCCGTCGACTCCGCGTGCCGCCTTTTCCCACTCGAGCCGGGTCGGCAGTCGGCATGGCATGGCCAGTTTCCGGCCGAGCCAGGCGCAGTATGCCTCCGCCGCTTCGCCGGAAATTCCGGTGACGGGCAGGTCCGGCGTGAAAGGCGGAGCGAGTTCCCCGTCTTCGTTCCAGATCGGGCGGCGCTCCTCCGACGTCGGATCGAATGCGAACCAGCCGAGATATCTGCGCTTCTCCTCCGGCGTTTTCAGCTCACGCCAGAACTTCAGATACTCCGCGAACGTGACCTCTGTCGCCCCGATGAGAAAAGGCGGCAGATAACTTTTCCCGACGCCGAAACGCCCGGAGCTGCTGCCGTGAAAGAACTCTCCGCCGGAAATATAACGGACATCTGACGGAAAAGTGTCGGGTATTGCCAGCTCAACCAATGCGTTTCCCGCGACCGGAATCGTGACCGGAGCCGTCACTTCGGTGCCGGTCGGCAGAGAGATATCCAGAAGATAATTCCCCGCCGGCAGTTCAAACGAATGGGATTTTTCGCCGATCGGCAGATTGGCGGCGGGAGGGCCGCTCACTCCGCTGCTGCTGTAGGTGGAGGTGCGGAACCAGATGATCTTCCCCGAAGCGTCGCGGATCGTCATTCTGCGTCCGGGATCGACTGTTCCCCGGATCTGCAGTGTGCCGATCCGGTTGTCGATCTTGTTCACCAGCATGGCGAGTTCCGCATCCTGCTCGACCGCCTGCTCAAAAATCCCGCGCCACCGCGCCCGCGCCTGACGCAGAAACCGTTCGAGCGCGTCGTAGTTTTCGATCCGCAGGTAAAAGATGAGGCTTGACTTGAAGATGTCGCGGCACATTCTGTTCACCGCTGATTCGCGCAAACCGAGCTCCGTCGCGCGGCTGATGAACTCGAGGGCGGAGTTGTAACCGTTCTCCTGTTCCGATATGAGTCGGAAGAGTTCGTTTTCGAGTTCCCGTTCCCGCCCGTCGCTGCTGAGTGTTTCGGAGCGTTCCTTGAGCAGATTGAATGTTCTCAGTGCCAGCGTATTGTAGTTTTTCGCCTGCGTGTAGTTGTACTCCGCAAGGTTGATGAGCGAACTGCTCTGGGAGAGATTGGAGAAATGGATGAAGCCGAAATATCCCGCCCAGGTCAGCACCGCGGCCATCAGCGTGGAGGGAATCAGCGGATGGCGCCGAATCAGCTTGGTCAGACGGTAGAGCGGTGTCGGTGAATAGGCTCCGACCGGATAACCGTCCAGATAATTGCGGATATCCCGCAGCAGATCCGAGACTTTCGCGTACCGTTTGCGGTAGTCGCGGGCCATCGCTTTGCGGCAGATCGCTTCGAGTTCAAGCGGTACCACCGCTCCCCGCGGCGCCGCCTTGCGCGGCGGGACGATTCGCCCCGCCACGGCTCGGCGCATGACCTCTTCCGACGGGAGGGTCGTGTCGATCGGGGCGGTTTTCCAGGTCAGCATGGTGTAGAGAATCGCCCCCAGCCCGTAGATGTCCGCGGCCTCCGTCGGGTCGGTCACTTCGCCGGTGAGCTGTTCCGGCGGCATGAATGCCGGGGTGCCGCCGAGCACGACCTTGCTTTCGCTCGGGGGCGCGGGCGGATCGCTGTCGAGTTCGCAGTTGAGGTCGAGATCCATTTTGCTGCCCGACTTGCCCTGGTCGAGATCCGCGCGATAACGGGCCATGCCCCAGTCCATGACCAGCACCTCGCCGTAATCTCCGACCATCAGATTGCCGGGTTTGAGGTCGCAGTGCAGAATTCCGTGGCTGTGGGCGAATGCCACGCCGTTGCAGGCGCCGATGAAGATCTCGAGCAGACGGTGCAGCGTGTAGGTGCGGCGGTATCCCTCCTTGTCCTCATTGAGTTTGCGCAGGATCGTCCGCAGCGTTTCTCCCTCGACGCGCTTCATCGTGAAATAGACGCCGACATCGTCGAACACCCCGAGCCGGTGGACGGGGGGAATGTTCGGATGATCGATCTGGGCGGTCGCGCGGGCTTCGCGGATGAACCATTCGATCCGTTCGGCCTTGTTCCGGTACTGCGGGCGCAGAATCTTCAGGGCGACTTCGCGGTTCAGCCCCGGCTCGTGAGCCGAGAAAACCGCACCGACGCCGCCGATCCCAATGGCCGAGAGCCCCTCGTAATCCTCGATCCGGTCGCCCGATGGGAGTCCCAGGGCGCGACGCAGCTCCTCCGGCGAAAGCATCGTTTCGCTGGCCAGGCCGTAGATCAGGGTTTTCTGGTCGTCATCCCGCTCCTCCGGGGATTGATGTTTCCCGTCCTCGTTCACGTCTCTGTTTCCCGTCTCCGGCTATTGGTCATATCCGGCGCGGGTTTCGCGTACACCTTTCGAGAAGTTCTCAAAATACTCCGCGTCCGGCGCTTTGTCGAGCCGGATCGTTTTTGCGCCGTCCCATTTGAAATCTTCCGGGAACACGAAGCATTTCGCCTCCTGTCTCCGTCCCATGTCGAAATTCTCGATTCCGGTCACGATCCCGACAAAGTCGCCCTGTTTCGTGATGATGAAGTCGCCGGATTCCGCTTTGAGTTCACCCGCCGGGCCGCGCCCCGTATTGCGGATGTAGAGCTGCGGTTTGCCGGCGGCGAGGTCGAGCGAACAGCGGCCGTTCAGCGAGACCGACTCTTTGCCGAACGAGCCCGACTTGAACAAAAAGAGGTCGTCAAGTCCGCGCTGTTTGAGCGCATCGATCGTCAGAGCCGCGAGCGGTTCGCGGCCGCGGACCGTGAACTCGATCGCCGCAATGCGCGGCTCGCCGGGCAGAAGCAGCAGCGGCCCGCGCAGCAGCGTCCCGGGCTGCTCGAGCGGCGCGGTCGAAATGTTGACCCGGTATTCGAGCTGGTCGATCCGGTCGAAATTCAATGCGTACTTTTCATCGCCGAAGAGCTGTTTGTGGAATCCCGGCATGACGGTTTTCCCCGCGACCTTGATCAGCGGCAGATAGTAGACCCCGCCGCCTTTCTGATTCAGCAGCAGCCGCCTTTCGCTCAAGGCCAGGCTCAGCCTGACGACGGCCGCGTCGTAACGTTCAAGCACGTCGCTGCGGAGTTTCTCCTCGGCGGCACGCAGTTCGCGCTGCGCCGCCTCGAGTTGAGCCCGGGCGGTGTCGGCCTGCCCCTGTTTTTCCGCGAGAATGCGTTCGGTTTCGGCTTTTTCCTCCGCGGTCCGGGCGATCTGCTCCCGGCTCTGGTTCAACTCCGCCTTTGTGCGGGAGAGTTCCGTAACGGCGTTTTTGAGCATGTTTTTCGCGTCGGCGAGCTGGCGCTGCGCTTCGCGCATTTCGGTTTCGCGCTGTTCGGCGAGTTTCCGGCTGCGCTCGGCCTGACCGCGAACGAGCGCAAGGTCGCGTTCAGCGGCGCTGAGCTGTCCTTTGGCGAACGAGAGATCGCTCTCGAGCGTCCGGGCTTCCCTGCGGGTCCGCGACAAATTCGCCTGTTCGGCTTCGAGGGAGGCGCGGACTCCGGCGAGTTCATTCTGCCGGGCGGCGAGTTCCTCCCGGGTTTTCATGAGTTCTCCACCGGTCTGTTTCAGTTCCGCTTCCCGTTCCTCAAGGGTTTTGCGGGTGTCGGTGAGCTGCTGCTGACTGACGGCGAAGTTCGTATTGAGCACGGCGAGATTGCCGGAAACCGACTGCAGACTGTTGCGCATCCGGGCGAGTTCCGCTTCCGCCTCTTTCCGCTGGACGCCCGCGAGTGTCCGTTTGCGGATCTCCTGTTCCAGGGCTTTCTGGAGCTGTTCGGGGGTCAGCGCGCCGGTGTTTTCCGGGTGGAGTTCGAGTTTGCGCTCAATGAGCTCGGCCCGGGTCATGGTTTCGGCGAGTTGTTCGGCGAGAGCCTTGAGCTCGGCTTCGCGTTCTTTGGAGAACCCTTCGCGAGCCTGTGTCTGCCGCAGTTTTTCCCGCATCGCTTCGAGTTCCGCGCTGCGGCGGTGGAGCTCCTCGAGGATCAGTGCGGTGGAGCCGCGGTCGAGGATCGCTCCCTTGCCCACCGTCGCGCCGGGGGCCCACTGCGACGACATCCCGGCGAGCATCGTGAGCATCGCCGAGACGAGAAAGTCGCACATGACGATTAAGATCGACCGATTCACTTCTCATCGCCTCCACTGCACAGCAGTTTCTTGCGCAGCGGATAGAGCAGCGCAAGCCGCAGAACCAGACTCAGAATGATGCCGAAAAGCGTCGACGAATAGGCGATCACCAGGCTGCTGTGCTTCGAGAAGACCATCAGCAGAAATCCCGAGATCGTTCCGAAAAGTCCGATGTAGAGCGGCACGTCGAAGAAGATGTCCGCATTTTCCAGCTCTTTGAGCCGGATCTTCACCGCCGCCGTTCCGCGCCGGATGCCGTTCACGACGATTGCGGCGATGACGAACGAGAAGAGCTGCAAAAGCCCGATCCCGGTGAACACGCACATCGCCGCGCGGCCGAAAGCGCGTTCCTGCGCCGCGAGCGTCTGCGGCGAACCCGGTTCAACCCGGCCGAGCACCTGCTCTTTCGCTCCGCCCATGAAGAGTTCCGGCACGAGTTCCGTGTGATCGAAGAGATAGTTCATCAGATAAAAACATCCTGCTGCGACCAGAATCAGCAGAATCGCCAGCAAAACCCGGTTCCCGGTCTTTTTCATAACATCCAGACTCCTAAACAATGAGATTTAACGAAAATAACGCTTATTCCATTATAAGATACAATACGCCCGATTTCCGGAATATTCAAGGTTGTTTTTCAGGAATTCGGAACAATCCGATTTGCCAAAATGCCGTTTTGCATGTATCTTTACTGCGTACGCTCAGAATTTCATTCATGTTACAACATACGAACAGCGACTCGTTATGAAAATTTTAAACTGGTATGTCACCCGCGGATTTCTGCTCGCCTTCGGCATGGCGATCGCGATTCTGACTTTCGGGATGACCGGCGCGAACCTGATCAAGGTGTTCGATCTGGTGTCGCAGGGGATCTCTTTCTGGACCTTTCTCAAGTTCACCGGCTACATTCTGCCGATCGTATTGACGTTCACGGTGCCGTGGGCGGTCATGGTCGCCGTGATGCTGGTATTCGGACGGATGTCGGCCGATTCCGAGATTACGGCAATGCGCGCCTGCGGAATTTCGATTCTGCAGATCGTCTCCCCGATTCTGATTTTCACGTTCCTGCTGACGCTGCTTTGCCTCTATCTTCAGGTTGAAGTCGGGCCGCCGTTTCTGGGGAAATCGCGCGACCTCATGAAAACCGCCGCGATCGATCAACCCCTCGCCCTTTTTGAGCCGGGGCGGCAGATCGCCATCGAAAATACCATCATCTACATCGATGACAAGGAGGGGGACAACAGCTTGAAAGGAGTCCAGATCTACACGCTGACCCCCAATGGCCGGGAAGTGGCGCAGGATATCTCCGCCGAGCGCGGCAAGCTTCTGGTGGATAAGGAAAAACAGATCCTGACCGTCCAGCTGTTCGACTGTCTGCTCATCAACAAGGGTGCCGGTGCCGGCGCCGATTTCGGAACGGACGGACCGCAGCGGCTCTTCTCCGAGGAGCTTTCGTTCAGTTTCAACTATGGCCGGGAGGCCAACGAAATGCGTGTCAGCGTCCGGCCGAAATATATGAAGCTGACCGACCTCATGGGACGCATCCGGCTGACCAAGGAGCTCAATCAGGATACGACTGAGCTCGAAGTCGAGCTGAACCAGCGGATCGCATTTGCGCTTTCGCCGATCGCGTTTCTGCTGCTCGGGCTGCCGCTCGCGATCCGGACCAGCCGCCGGGAAACCTCGGTGGGGCTGTTCCTCAGCGTGATCCTCGCCGGGGTGTTCTTTCTGTCGATCATCCTGTGCGAGTCGCTGTCGATGTTCCCGCACCTTTACCCGCAGTATCTGCTCTGGCTGCCGAACATCATCTTCCAGATCGGAGGCGCGGTGATGACCTACCGGATCAGCCAGCGGTAGCGCCGGAGAGGCGCGGAGAGGAGGAAGCGTGAACAATCACGGATATTTGAAGTTCATCCTTACGGTTCTGGTGCTGGTGATCGCGTTTTTCGGTTATATGCTCGTGACGGCCGTCGACCGGGTGCGCGAGAGCAATCTGCGGATTCTGGAAAAGCTCGAAGCGCTCCCCGGTCGGATTCAGTTTCCGGCGGTCGTGCCGGCGGGCGGATTCCCCGGAGGGGTTGCCGTTTCCCCCGCGGAGCAGGGGAGTCCCGTTGCGAATGCCGTGTTTTTTGATCCGCAGGCTGAAACCGGCGGGCGGCTGATCCTGGCGACAGCCGCCGATACCGCGAATATGAACTATCTCATCAACAACGATGCCGCGGCGGCGGAATTTTCGGCACTGTGCAACTCCTCGCTGGCTGAACGGAATTACGAGAAGCCTGAGGAGTTCCAGCCGCTCATGGCCGAATCGTGGAGCGTTTCGGAGGATCATCTCGTCTACCGGATCAAACTCCGCAAGGGGATCTACTGGCATGACTTCACCGATCCGGTGACCGGGAAGAAGCACACCGATGTCGAAGTGACTGCCGCGGATTTCAAATTCTACGTCGATGTGGTGAAGAATCCCGACGTGAACTGCGAACCCATGCGCGGTTATCTGCAGGACCTGAAAGAGGTGAAGATCATCAACGATTATGAGTTTGAAGTGCACTGGAGCCGCCCTTACTACGGGTCGCTCATGGTGACGCTCGGATTGTCGCCGATGCCGCGCCATCTCTACCACGCCTACGACGGACCGTTCGACGGGAGGAGATTCAACGACGACCACGTCCGCAACCGCATGATCGTCGGCTGCGGCCCGTACATGTTCGTCCGCTGGGACAAGGACCGGCGCGTGATCTTCCGCCGCAATCCGCGTTATTTCGGAATCCGGTACGGCGCCGCGCCCGCGCTTGAGTACATCGTCTACGAAATCATCAAACATCCGAACACCCGGTTTCAGGCGCTGCTGTCGGGGGATCTCGACCGCCTCGACCTGACGCCGGAACAGTGGGTGCAGAGAACGGATGAAAAACCGTTCCGGGACGGAACGCTCAAACGGTACAAATACCTCGCGTTCTCCTACACCTACATCGGCTGGAATCTGCGCAATCCGCTCTTTGCCGATGCGAAAGTGCGCCGGGCGCTGACCATGCTCATCGACCGTGAAAAGATCCGGAAAGATGTCTATTTCGACCTGGTCGAAACCGCTACCGGACCGTTTTCGCCGACCAGCAGCTATACCGATCCGGAAATCAAACCCTGGCCGTATGATCCCTCCGCGGCGAAAAAACTGCTTGCGGAAGCGGGCTGGAGGGACGAGGACGGCGACGGCATTCTCGAGAAAGACGGGCGGAAATTTTCGTTCACGATGCTCCAGGCCGCGACCAGTCCCACGCAGCAGCGGATGATGCCGATGATCAAGGAGACTCTCGCTGCGGCGGGGATCGATATGAAGATTCAGAACGTCGAGTGGTCGGTTTACGTGCAGCGGCTCGAGGAGCAGACTTTCGAGGCGTGCTGCCTCGGCTGGACCAGCCCGATCGATCCGGATCCGTATCAGGTGTGGCACTCGAGTCAGGCGGGCATTCGCGGCAGCAGCAATCACATCGGTTTCCGGAATGCCGAGGCCGATGCGATCATCGAGGAGCTGCGCCGGACGTTCGATATGGAGAAGCGGATCGAACTTGCGCGCCGGTTCTGCCGGATTCTGCATGAAGAGCAGCCGTACACGTTCCTCTTTGTGCCGTACAGTCTCGTGGCGCAGTCGGGCCGTTACCGCAATGTGCGGGTATTCCCGACCGGGATGCCGGAGTCGCTCTTCTGGGTGCCCCGGAATGAGCAGCGGCCGGTTCCCGGATTGTAAACAACTTTTTAGAGAAAGAACAGCATGATTCAAACCGTAGTCATCGGAGCCGCGGGCCGTATGGGCCGCCGGCTGGTCGCGAATATCATGGAGAGTCCGACGCTGGCGCTTTCAGGCGCGACGGAGTACGCCGGTTCCCCGTTCCTCGGGCAGGACGCGGGGTTGGTCGCCGGATGCGGCGAGGCGAAAGTCAAGATCACGGCGGATCTCGACAAGGCGCTTGAGGGGGCGGACGCGGTCATCAACTTCGCAACTTCCGGTGTCATTGAAACCACCCGCGCAGCTGTTGCAAAGGGGTGTGCGGTCGTGATCGGAACCACGGCACTGAAGCCGGAGGAGAAAGCGGAACTGGCTGAACTTGCGAAGAACGGAGCCCGGATCGTTTCGGCCTACAATATGAGCGTCGGCGTGAATCTGCTCTTCAAACTCGTGAAAGAGGCCGCGACGATCCTCGGCCCCGCTTACGACGTTGAAATCACCGAGATGCACCACAATCAGAAGAAAGACGCTCCGAGCGGGACCGCCGTGCGGCTCGCCGAAGTGGTCTGCGAAGCGTGGAACTGGGATTACGACAAGGATGTGCGGCACGGTCGCGAGGGGCTGGTCGGCGCGCGCACGAAACACGAGATCGGCATGCATTCGTTGCGCGGCGGCGACGTCGTCGGCGACCACAGTGTGATCTTTGCGATCAACGGCGAGCGCGTGGAGCTCACGCACAAGGCGTCGAGCCGCGATACATTTGCGAAAGGTGCTCTGCGCGCAGTCGAGTTTCTCGTGAAAGCGCAGCCCGGACTTTATGATATGCAGGATGTGCTCGGATTGAAGTGAGCCGCGGAAAGCCGGTTGGGAGGAGAGAAAACATGAAAGATTCGCTTCGCATTCTGACCATCGGGAACAGTTTCACCGACAGTCTGACCCACTATTTTCAGTCGGTTGCCGAGTCGGCCGGATGCCGTCTGGTGTTCGACCGTGCGAACTTCGGCGGGTGTGAGCTGGAACGCCACTGGAGTTACATCGCAGCCGAGGAAGCGTCGCCGATCTGCCGGATCTACCAGTCGGGACGGTACAAGCTGCGCGATCTTCTGGCGAAAGGGTGGGATATTGTGACGATTCAGCAGGCGAGCCACCAGAGCTGGCGGCCGGAATCGTTCCAGCCGTTCGCCTCGAACATCTTCCACTACGTCCGGAAATACGCGCCCGGCGCTGAGGTGGTGATTCAGCAGACCTGGGCGTATCGGGCGGACGATCCGCGGCTGATGCCGGGCGGCGAGTGGGGAATCGATCAGAGCGGCATGTACGAGCGTCTGACGGCGAACTACCGGAATCTCGCGCGGGAACTCGGGTTGCGGATCATTCCGACCGGGTTTGCGGTGCAGCTTTCGCGCGCGGCCGAGGAGAAGCCGTTTACGAACTATGATCCGGCGATTCTCGAGACGTTGCGCTGGCCCGATCTGCCGCCGCAGGCGGGAGATGTGGTCGGTCAGTGCTTCTACCGGAAAGATCCCGAGAGCGGCGAGCTTCGGATCGGGCGGGATCTGATTCATTTGAACTGCCGCGGGCAGTATCTTCAGGCGTGCGTCTGGACGGCGTTCCTCTTCGAGGTTCCGGTTTCGGCGATTTCATTTGTGCCGGAGGAGCTCGACGATCGCGATGCGGCGATGCTGCGTAAAGTCGCCCGGCGCGCCGTCGAAGAGTTCAAGCAGGAAACACGGCAGGGGTGACGGGCGGTGAAACGGTCGATCTGGATTCTGTCCGGCGAAGCCTCGGGCGACGTCTACGGTGCGAAACTCGCCCGGGAGCTGCGGAAAATCGCTGCTGAGCGCGGCGATGAGCTGACGATTTCCGGCATGGGCGGGCCGAAGATGATCGCCGCCGGAATCGATATCCGGGTCGACTCCACGGAGCTCGGCGTGGTCGGCGTGATCGAGGTGCTCAAGCACATCTTCACGTTCATCGGGATCTTCTTCCGGCTCGTGAAGCAGGCGAAGCGGGAACGTCCCGGTGCGGTCGTGCTGATCGATTATCCGGGGTTCAATCTGCTGTTCGCGCTCATGATGTACTGGAACCGGATTCCGGTGATCTGGTATGTCTGCCCGCACCTCTGGGTGTGGGGCAAGTGGAGACTGCCGGTGCTGGCGAAGATCTGCACGAAGATGCTCGTGATCTTCCCGTTTGAGACGGAGGTGTTTGCGCCGACCCGGTTGGAGACGGAGTTCGTCGGCCATCCGCTCGTGGATATCGTCGAGGAGCGGCGCAAGCCGGAGATCGTGCGTGATCCGGAGAGTTTTCTCCTGCTGCCGGGCAGCCGGACGATGGAGATCAATTTTCTGCTCGATCCGATGCTCGACACGGTCACCGAACTGTCAAAACGCCATCCGGAACTGAAATTCCATCTTTCCGCGCCGCGGGAGAAGATCGCCCGGCTCTGCCGCGAAAAATTCGCGAACTACCGCCGCCGCCACCCGGATACGCCGGAGGTGACGATCAGCTGCGGCGATACGAGCGACTGGCAGCAGCGCGCCGGGACGGGACTGGCCGCGAGCGGAACCGTGACTGTGGAGTCGGCCATCGCCGGATTGCCGCTCGTGGTGGGGTACAAACTGAACTGGATCACGATTCTGCTGGCGGCGCTGGTGGTGAAACTTTACCGGGGATTCTTCACGATGGTGAACATCATCGCGAATCGCGAGGTGTTTCAGGAGTTTCTGCAGCATCACTTCCGGGCGTCGGAGCTTGTGCCGGCGGTCGAAGCGATTCTGCCGGGCGGTTCGCGCCGGGCGGAAGTCGAAGCCGGCATGCGCGAAGTGAAAGAGCTGCTCTCTCCAAACAGCAGCAGCGCGGGGCGTCAGGCTGCCGAGGCGTGCTACTCGGTTCTCGCCCGCTGAAAGGTGATCTCAGCGGGGATACTCCCAGTGGATGAGGTCGTCGCTCCAGGCGATGCCGATGCAGGCGTATTGATCGAATACGACACTTTCGTCTTCCGGGCCGGTGCCGTGGAAGAAGAGCAGCGCCCTGCCGACGGCGGGTTCGTTCCGGAGGTCGATGACGGCTCCCGCCGTAAGACGCCCCTGCGCCCACGGCCACTCTTTTTGACCGAGGGTGATGAGGGTTCCGGTGTCGTGCCAGTGGGTGAGATCCGTGCTCTTCAGCAGGCCGATTCCGTTTTGTGGCGAATGCCAGAGCCAGTATTCGCCGTTGACGACTGCGGCGCAGACGTTTTCACCGCTTTCGGTGCGGCCGTGGTAGTTCCAGTGCACGAGGTCGCGTGACCAGGAAAGCGACACGCCGGCCTGTTTGTAGAAGCACCAGAACTTGCCGGGTTCATCCTTGTCTTCGAGCAGGTAGGGGTCGATCATGCGGCCCATCTCCTCCCGGGGAACCTCGTCGCCTTTGACCCGGAGCAGTTCGGGAGCGTCCCAGTTCATGAGGTCGTCGGAACGCATGAGGAAAATGCGGGAATCCGCCGTGCCGTACTTCTCGCCGTTCGGGCGGCAGTAGGTCTGGCAGCAGAGGCAGAAGCGCCCGCCGAACCGGATGATGTTGCCGGGACTTGAGAAGTTCAACGCCTGATCGCGTACGGAAAGTTTCCTGACCGGTGTGAACGTCAGAAGATCGGTGGTGGTCGTCATCGCCAGATAGAGAAATACCCTGCCGTCCGGCTCGGTTTCGACCAGCGTGAAATAGAGGTAAAAGCGCCCGTCATGGAAAAACACCGCCGGATCGCGGTAGGCGGTGTGTGCATCCCCTTGCAGCAGAATCGGGGAAGCGAGTTGCTTCAGGTCGATCATCAAAATAAAACTCCTCCGGTTGTTTCGCCGTATTTGTAATACTTTGGCATCCCGGAGGAGGTTTTTCCAGTCAAGATTCTATTTTTTTATGAATTTACCGGAAGAATTTCACGAGCAGCACGGTCTGTTCGAGCGGGAGTTCGGTGAAGATCGCCTTGCCTCCCTCGAATTTGAC
>CALXOE010000067.1 GCA_944389935.1 uncultured Victivallis sp. | reverse complement strand
GATGTGTCAAGATGGGCTTGGCACATGAGAAAAAGAGTTATTTACAGGAAAAAGCCAATCTTTTTGAAATTGGCTCAGAATGCCTACGGTTTCGGCGCTTTTCTGCTGAATTGACAATTTGTCGGGAGAGATCATGAATTTTAAATTCTTCCTGCTTGTGACGACTGTCTGCCTCGGAGCAGTCTGTCCGGCTGCTGAACGGCAGTCGTTTTCCGCCGATCAGATGAAAGTTCGTTTCTGGCGCGGCGGCGCGCTGGTGGACTGCCCTGACGGCGAGGGCCCGAAAGTCGCCCGTGTCGGACGCGACTGGAGCGTTGAATGGGCCATGGAACTGCAGAAACCGCGTGCCCTGGATTATTCTTTGACTTATGACGTCTACGTCCGCTGTCGCGGCGAGTTTACGCTCGGCATGTACGGCGTTGAACGTTCCGGTTATGTGATGGGAAATCGCTCCATCTCTCTGGCTGACTGGAAAGAGATTCGGATTGTGCGCGAAAAACTCCATCCCCGTGATTATCTCACGACAAGCGGTTTCGGCAAACCCGGTTTTATCAGCGGAGTCACGTTTGTCGCACATCCTGAAAGCGATGAGGAGCTGGCGGTACGTCAACGGAATCTGCCCGGATTTCACATTGATGCCGCAGAGAAAGCATCTATTGTTTTGAACGGAATCTTCCGGAGACCGCTCACGGTCGTCACCGGCATGGGGAAGAATGAATTCTGTCCGAATCCGTCTCTTCAACTTCTTGCCCGGAAAAAGTCCGGGCAGAGCATTGTCTATCCGGTCAAATCCGGATACTCCGAGCTGACTGTCGCACCGGGTACGTCGGACGACCCTGTGGTGGAACTGGAATTCCTCGTCCCCGGAGGAGGAAATCGCACGATTGCCGCGATCGCTTTCGCCGATCCCGAAGGGGCCGATTTCCGTATTTTTGACTGGCGGATCTCCTGTGGGCAGGTAAACTGCTTCGACACAATCAGTCCGAACGGAAAGCTCGGAGAGTTCCGCCAGATGAGCAACTACAATATGAAACGGGAGAAGATGTTCTCTTCATCTCCGAACGATGTTTCCTTTCAGATCCGCCGGGAATCGACCATGCGAAAGGTGTTTGAGTATGAGATTCCGGAATCGTGGTTGAGCCGCTCTCAGCCTGGGGCTGTGAACGTCTCTCTGGCCGGACGTGAGGCCGAGCATCTGCAGTTTGTTCTCATCCCGCGGGGCAGAGAGGAGCAGAATCTGAAGATAGCCTGGAAATCCCGGTCCAGAAATTCGCTGAACGTGTCGTTCGAGACGGTGAGCTACATCCAGTCTGCCCGGCGTGCCTATCCGCAACTCAATGAACGGACCGCCTCCTATCCCGATCCGCTTCTGCCCGTGGTTGATGGCGGGATTCGACTGGAGGGAAAAAATCTGCCGCTGTGGGTCTCTATCGAGGCCCCGGCAGACGCCCGTCCGGGAATTTATCCGGGTGTTCTGGAGATCCGCAACGAGAACGGCACACAGCTTCAGCGTATTCCACTCAATATCACCGTACGTGATTTTTCGTTGCCGGAGCGATCGCAGTTTCGGACCTGTTTCTTTTTGAATCGCCACTCCATGATCGATTATTTCGGAATCCGCAACAACTGGGAGGCGGAAAAGGCGTTGTCACGCAAAATCATCCGTCTTTCCGCCGAAAACCGGTTGACGTTGATGCCGATGCTTGAACACCGCCCGAACTGGCTGCGTCCGCTTTGGACGGCCACGGCTGATTCCGAAGGAAATTACCACTTCGACTTCAGTAGGGAAAATGAGCTTACAAGAATGATTCTGGACGAATTTCACGGGACAGGTTACAATGTTTCGCCTAGTCCGACCTGGGATCAATACTTTGGCTACATGTGGATTACAGATCCGGCCACTGGCGGTGACCACAGGCTCAATTATTCGATGAACTCTCCGGAATTTGAAAAAATCTACCGGCAGTTTCTCGCTGCGGCCTGGGAAAATGCGAAGAAAAATAACTGGGAGAGGTATGCCTACCACTATATCTGGGACGAATCCAGCGGTGAAGAGTGGAACAAACTCCATTTGCTCAGCAAACAATTCGCGCCGGAGCTGAAGAATCTGGCCGTAGGTTACAATTCCTCCCGGATGCCGGAGAATGTGCGCGACGCTGTCGATATCTGGTGTCCGTTGACCTCCAATTTCAAGCCGGAATTCATCGCGGAACGCAAGCGGAAACACCCGGACAATGAGTCCTGGGCCTATGTCTGCGTCTCTCCGAAAAACCGTTACAATCTGTTCGTCGATCATGAGGCGTTCACTCACCGGGCTTTGCTCTGGTGGTGCCGTTCCCGGAAGATGCAGGGGCTGCTCTACTGGGGTGTCTGTGTCTGGGATCGGGCGGCTGCCGCATGTCGGGCCGGAAAGGTCTGGCCAGAGGCCGTTTGGGAGGCAAATCAGTTCCCGGATGCGAACGGTGACGGGTATCTGCTTTATCCGGATCGAAAAAATGGGGAGATTTACCGTTCAATCCGGCTCGCGGTATTGCGTGATGGACTTGAAGATATGGAGTATTTTCTGATGCTGGACGAAATGCGGAAGAGGGTGGGAAACAGTACTTCCCCGACTGATCGGAAGTGGTTGGAGAAAGTGAAGCAGATCGAAGCTCGTATTCCCGCAGTCATTGCCGGGGAGAGCAGCGGTTCAGCCAGGGATTTCAATGGAGAACTACTGGAGGAGATTCGCAGAGAAATTGCCGGGTTGATTGAAGAGTACATCCGGCGCAATCCGGGGACGGAGATCGGAAAATGAAGAACCATATTCTTGCCGCCGCGGTCGCGCTGCTGGCGGCCGGCTGTGCCGGGCTGCCGGAATCTGAGACGCTTCGTTTGATTTCTGTTCCGGTGGCTTCCGGGGCGATCGTTCCGGATGGAATCGATTCGGAGGAGGCCTGGAGCTCCGCCGTTGCCGTACCGCTCCTCGTCCCGGCGGACCGGCCCGGCTCCCCCGAGTGTGTCCAGCGCGGATCGGCCAGATTCCTCTGCGACGAAACGTATCTCTATCTCTACGCCGAGCTTGACGATGATGACGTCGTTCAACACGGTGTCAACCATCATCAGAATCTTTACGAGACCGGAGATGTGGTCGAACTTTTTCTCTCCCCGGACGGAACGCTTCGCTACTGGGAGATCCTGCTCGCTCCGAATGGATGTTACTCCGTGTTCTTCTTTCCGAGCCCGGGCCGGAAAATCTTCTGCTCCGCCGCCCGGAACAACGTTTCTTTGCAGGTCGCCGCTCACGTCGACGGCACCATGAACGACTGGAATGATCGCGATCGCGGCTGGTCGCTCGAGGCGGCGATCCCGTTGGCGGAACTGACCCGGTTCGGCGATCGTTTCGAGTCCGGTTCCTGGCGGATCCTGGTCGGGCGCTACAACTACTCCGCGACTTTGCCGGCAATCGAATACTCCGCTTTCCCGCAACTGCCGGTGACCAACTTTCACCTGCGGGAACGGTACGCCGAACTCATGATTCCGGCCGGGGAGAGGTGATTTCATGCACGCAATCGACTATCTGCTGGTTCTGATTCCGCTTGTGGCCGTGTTCTGGATCGGGTTCAAGGCGCAGAGTTATATTCGCACTGTGGCGGATTTTCTCTCCGCCGGGCGTTGCGCGGGTCGCTATCTGCTCAGCGTCGCCGACGGATGCGCCGGACTCGGACTCATCACCATGGTCGGGATGTTTGAAATGTATTACCGGACCGGCAATTCGATCGGCTTCTGGAGCGGAATCGGCATTCTGGTCGGAATGACGCTCACCATGACCGGATTCGTCACCTACCGTTACCGCGAAACCCGGGCGATGACGCTGGCTCAGTTCTTCGAGATGCGTTACAGTCGCGGCTTTCGCGTGTTCGCGGGGCTGCTTTCGTTTCTCGCAGGGATTCTGAATTATGCGCTCTTCCCGGCGATCGGAGGACGTTTTTTCCTCTACTACTGTGGATTTCCGGAGCATTTCTCTTTTTTGGGGGTGGAGTGGTCGACGTTCGGGACGCTCATGGCGCTCTTTCTCGGGCTGGCGCTCCTCATCGTGATGACCGGCGGCCAGCTGACAACGATGATCACCGACTGTCTTCAGGGAATTTACAGTTATTTCGCCTATGCGTTGCTCGTCGGGGTGATTCTCTTGACGTTCCGTTTTTCGCAGTTCCGAGACGTGATGTTCGCGCGGCCGGAGGGGTATTCGTTCCTGAATCCTTTTGATACCGGAAAGATGACCGGATTCAATATCTTCTTTGTGCTCATCGGCTGTTTCTACTCGATCTACTGCCGGATGGCGTGGCAGGGCAATCAGGGTTACAACTCCTGCGGAGCTTCGCCGCATGAACAGAAAATGGGCGGTGTGCTGGGTGTCTGGCGCAACGGTTTTCAGACCGTGGCATTGCTGCTGCTGGTATTCGGCGCCTACGTCTACATGAATCATCCGGATTTCAGCGCCCAGGCTGCGGAAGTCAATGCCGGATTGTCGAAGATCGAATTCAATTCGGTGCAGACGACGCAGACGATCCGCGAACAGATGACCGTTCCGATGGCGTTGCGCAGTATTTTCCCGCCCGGAGTCACGGGGGTGTTCTGTGCGCTGGCGCTGTTTCTGATGCTGAGCACGGACACCACCTATCTGCACAGCTGGGGGAGCATTCTTGTGCAGGATGTGATTCTTCCGTTCCGTCGCCGGCCGTTGAGTCAGAAAGCGCATCTGCTGGCGTTGCGAATTGCGATCTTTGCGGTGGCGCTTTTCGCCTGGGTGTTCAGCTTTTACTTCGGGCAGGTCACATACATCCTGATGTTTTTCGCGATCACCGGGACGATCTACCTCGGCGGGGCGGGGTCGGCGATCATCGGCGGACTTTACTGGAGGCGCGGCACGACGGCGGGAGCCTGGACCGCGATGATCGTCGGGTCGCTTGGCGGACTGGGCGGTTTTCTGGTGCAGAAGTTCTGGGAGGATCCGATCTATCCGTTTTTGAGCGAGCATGTCCCGGAATTTCTGACGGCATTCGGAAACACGCTTGAGACGATCGGGGCGGCTCTGCCGATTCTGAACTGGAAGATGTCGCCGACGAATTTCCCGATCTCGGGGCAGGAACTGTTTTTCTTTGTATCGCTGTTGTCGATCGCCATGTATATTGTCGTGTCGCTGCTGACCTGCCGGAAGCCGTTCAATCTGGAACGGATGTTGCATCGCGGCGAATACAATCTCGAACATCGAAATGCCCCGGACGCTGAGAATGTCGTCGTCCGCGGCCGGGACTGGCTCCGTCCTCTGCGGCGGCTGCTCGGGATCACGCCGGAATATACGCGAGGCGACCGGATTCTGGCTTATTCGGTGCTGGGCTGGACGCTGTTGTGTTTCGGGGAGTTTCTGTTTGCGGTTTTCGTGAATCTCTTCATCACGCGCTGGCGCAACGAGGAGTGGTTTCTCTGGTGGCAGTGGATCACGGTCGGGCAGGGGCTGCTTTACGGCGCGGTGACGACGATCTGGTTCACCTGGGGCGGTGTGCGCGACCTGCGGCGGCTCTTCCGCCAC
This sequence comes from uncultured Victivallis sp., assembly GCA_944389935.1. GTDB lineage: Bacteria > Verrucomicrobiota > Lentisphaeria > Victivallales > Victivallaceae > Victivallis. Next base: position 9,477 of record CALXOE010000067.1, on the reverse strand, counting down.
CTGAAGACCATACGCGACACGCCGCCGGACGAGAGCGACGACGGTCGCGTCGAGTGACGAGAGCCGATCCCGGAAAGAGCGTGAATTTTAAATGGGTTCTCCACCTTCGTTGCTGCCGCCGCCCCCGTCCCGGGGAATCAGCGAGTCGTCGAAGTGGAGGCTGACCCGATTTTCCTGAAGAACCGTTTGAAGATCCGCGACTTTGAGTTCCGGCAGGGGCGAATGTTGATCGATCGCAAGGGCGGCTGCGCTCCCCGCCGCCTGACCGGTCAGGATCGCGGGGGGAATCACCCGCAGCACGTCCCAGGCGTAACCGTTTCCCGAGGCGCATCGACCCGCAGTGATGAGGTTGTCGTATCCGCTTCGCACGAGCGTCCGATACGGCACCTCGTAGAGATAATCCCTGCGGTCGAAATCGCAGATCGCGCCGACCGAGTCCGGGAAATGGCGGTAGTGGTCCTGTTCCTGAAGCGTGTAATCGCCGTCGATCCGGCAGGAGGTCCGCGATTGCATCATGGTTGCCGGCGTGCAGATGTCGCGGGTATGGCGGTCGGTTGTGCGGAGTTTTTCGAGCATCCGTTTCTGCCCCAGCAGCAGATACTCTGTCACATCCGCGGCATCGGTCGCATTGAATTTTTTCAGATTTTCCGGATGATGATCCCCGTAAAGGGTGGCCTCACCGCCCGCCAGAACCTGATAGACAAACCGGATGTCGCCATGCTCCACGGCCCGTCTGCAGCTTTCGAGCGTGATTTCCATTCCGGTGTAGGTGAAATAATTCCGGCCGATTACGACCGGCATTCCGGAGCGGCGCAGAATGTCGGCGTCCCCGGTCGTGTCGATGAAGATCTCCGCTGTGAGAATGCTTCGCCCGGATTTATTTTCAACGATGAGTCCGTCGCAGTGTTTCCCGTTCATCAGCGGCCGGGTTACGATGGTGTCGAACATGAGCTCGACTCCGGCGGAACTCAGATATTCGGCGAGGGTATAGGCGAAGATCTGCGGGGAGAACAAGGTGGTGTATCGGACTTCCGGATTTCCGGTCGCTCCGCCGTCCCGCCATCCTTCCGGGATGGTGTCGTAGCTGTCCCGGGTGGCGAGGCGGACAAATTCGTCCACCATGCCGCTCATGATTTTTCGCCCTCTGCCGTTGCACATCGGAACGAACCAGTTGACGAGCCCGATGGTCGACAACCCGCCGAGAAGAGTCGCCTTTTCGATCAGCAGAACCCGTTTCCCGGCTCGTGCGGCCGCCAGAGCCGCTGCCGCTCCGGCGACTCCGCCACCAGCGACGATGACTTCGTGACCTGTCGAGACAGGAAGTCGTTCGGTGATTTCAACGGTCCGAGTCTGAGGGATAGATGGAGTTTTCATTGTATAACTCCTGAATCTGGAACGATCGAGAGCGTTTCGACATCGCAGAAGAAGAGCGGACCGCCGCCGATTCTGTACCGTTGATCGGCCGCAGGCTGCACTTTCGGCCCCCAGTGGCGGAGAATCGATTCCGGGGCGCTGCTTCCGGAGATCCGGGCGTTCACCGGCTCGCCCGCACTCCAGACGGCATGGATTTTCTTCCCGTCCGGGCGGCGCCAGGAGGCGTGGAAAAGGGAAGCCGTCTGCTGTTCCAGCTGGAACTCCTTCGATTGCGGCGGCAGAAGTTGAGACAGCAGTTTCCAGGCGTAAAACGCCTTCTTCGGCTGAAGATCGTGGTGGACGATGCCGAAATGATCTTCCGGTTCGTGCCGGTTCTCCTCGATCGCCCGGTATTGATAGAAGAACAGCTTGTCGATGCCCGCCTCTTTCGCGTTCAGAAATGTACGCGAAACCAGCTCCGACAGCTCTTCTTCCGAAACTCCCCGCTTGAATTTCATCGTCGGACAGACGATGACGTTGCCTTTCAAATCGCTGTTCAATTTGTAGAGGGCGGCCGCTGCCGAATGGTAGCGATCCGCAGTCGCCTCGATGATCGGAATGAACTGGTCGCCGGGTTTCAGGTTGCGGTCATGCAGAAACCTCCCCATCGGCATGAAAGAGATTTCGCCGCATTGCGTGAATCCCGGAGCCGCTTTCTGGGTTTTCTCCTTGAACGGGACGTCTTTGTTCGTCCAGAACGCTTCCCAGCCGATGTGCAGTTCCGGCCAGGCGCTATTCTCGATTTTGACCTCCCGGAGACCGCCTTTCCCATCCGGTTGCAGATCGTAGTAAAACGGCAGCCCGAACATCAGCAGCAGCGTTCCCCCCTTGCGGACATATTGAACCAGATCCGGGAAATACTTCATCTCGAACCGCTCCCCGATGCAGGGGATGAGTACCGGATAACGGGCGGGATCGAGATTTTTCAACTCATCCAGACCGATCGTGATGCGCTCTTTGAAACGGGGAAGCTGCCACTCCGCTCTGGCGAGTGTCCCGGTTGAGACGTCCGTGATGACGAGGGGCGTTTCCGCCGGAACGATGCCGACCTGTTTCAGCGCTTCGGAGAGGAGCGGCGCAAACGACTTCTGCTGCTCCATGGTGCTCCAGCCGATTTCCGTGGCGTAGATCGGCTTGTCGATCCCGTACTTCTTCATCAGGGCTTTCAGCGCGGCGATCGTTTCGAGCATATCTTCCGGTTTCGAACTGTACGGGTGAACGGCCATCACGTCGAACCATTTTCCGGCTCCGGCCTGAAAGCTCTCCTCGATGTAAGGGAGCGGAACCCCGTTCACGCCGCCGTAGACCACGGTCAGTTCGGGATCGATCTTCTTGATCTCCTCGTAACTGCGTTTCAGCAGCTTCGCGTAATCTTTGCCGGAGGGCGTGTCGTTCCAGAAGCCGCCGATGTTCGGTTCGTTGAAGATCTCCCAGGCGCGCAATTTCCGCTGGTAGCGGGAAACGGTCTTCCTGACATATTCCCCCCAGGCGTCCAGATGCCGGTGGGCGGGACTCGCCCAGGCGACGTCGTAGGTCAGGATCGGCAGCAGGGAGATCCCCTTTTTCTCCGCCAGATCCACCACTGCGTCGTGCCGGCTGAAGTTCCACTCGCCCGGTTTCGGATTCACGGCTCTCCAGGTGAAATCGGTGCGCACCTGTTTGAGGGAAAGTTCTTTCATCTGGGTGAACATCTGCGGCGCGAGTTTGAACTCCCAGGCGTCCACATGGGTGCAGACTCCATACGGATCGCCGGGCGGCAGCTCCGGAGCGGCGAACGTTCCCGTCGCAAAGAGGGTGGCGGCAAAAAGCGGAAGATAATATTTTTTGTTCATGATACTCCTTGGGAAACGAAAGTGTTCAGCGGTGATTTTCCGCCCAGTATTTGGCTACACAGGCGGAGTTCGCCACGCCGCCGCTGTTGGAATTGATCGAAAGCCAGCCGAACAACGTACCCGTCCAGGAGGAGAAGCGGATCGGCTGGACGGTCCAGCCCGTCCATCCTTTCGCATGACCGTCGGGATAGCCGACGTTCCAGACATTGCTGTGACGGCTCAGGCGTCGTTGTGAACTGGAACTCCACGTGTTGTCGTTGACCAGCGGCCAGCGGTATCGGGCGTACTGCGTGATCCGCGGACGGTGATATTTGTGTTCAAACTGCGGAATGACGGTCGGATCCGTCGGCATCGGCATATGATCGTAACCGGAGTAGGTAAAGGTCGAACTTTCAATCTGCCTCGGTGCTTCCGAATTCTCGTCGTTGCAGCCGAAGATCTTCAGCGGCAGATATTTCCCGTCGATCAGACGGCCCGCGCCGTCGGCCGTCGTCGAGTTGCGATAGAGGAAGCAGACCGACCAGATTGTATCGTCCGCCTGATAGCGGGAGTAAGGAACGAAATCGTCATTGTCTCCCGCATACACGGTGTTCGCCGCAACGATCTGTTTGATGTTGGACAGGCAGTTTGAGGTTTTGGCCCTGGCCCGCGCATTATTCAGCGCCGGCAGCAGCATCGCCGCCAGAATTGCGATGATTGTAATCACAACCAGGAGCTCGATCAAAGTGAAATTCCATGTTTTTCTCATGATAATCCTCTCTTTCGGTTATCGGTAGATGATCTGAAGATTGCGGATCCAGTAGCGGACCCGGTCACTTTTCGGGTTGAGACCGATGCGGATTTTCCGGGTGTCGGCCGGGTCGGCCTTGACCGACTCCTCGAACTGGACGACGCGGGTCTGCCAGTTCTGATCCGGAATCGGGTAGCGGACATGGAATTCCCCCTGGCCGTGGCGGTTGTGGTCCCCGGCTTTGATTTTCGGCTCCATGACCAGCATGAAATAGGACTCCTTGGGAGCGGTATCCGCTTCGAGTTTGATTTCAAAGCTGACGCCGACGGCGTCCTTGAAACTTTCGCGCGGCAGGGAAAGCTCCATCTCCGGATAGACCCAGCGGTCGTTCGTCCCCGGCGGAAACTCCGCTTCGATGCAGAGCGCGCCTTCCTTCTCATCGTACCGGGTCGTCATGTGGTTGCCGCCGGCGCAATTTGAATGCCACCGTTTCGGGTTGTAGATTCCGTCGAGCACGTTCCGCTTCATCGAGAGGATTTCACGGCCCAGCAGCCGGATCGGAATGTGGAACCGGGTGGTTTTTCTGCCGTTGAAGCGGCCGGTGAACTCGATCTTCCCATTGAACTCCTTTTCCGGAATCGCGTGAGTGAATACGAGCGGGAACGAGAGTTTCTGCATCGGTTTGAGTTCGATCGTCCCGGGCATTCCGGTGACCGTTCCGCCTGCCACAGAGAGTGTGCCGCGCTTGGTTTCATTCGACAGATTGCAGACTTCCAGCGTCAGTGCGCCGCTTGCGCCTTTCATATCCACGCTGTCGCGGCCGTTGTTCTGAATGAAATCCCCGGAGAGCTTTGCGCGGATCACGATCGAGAGATCGGTCTCCGGATCGGGGGCCGGTTTGGCCGGGCGAACGCGGGCCGGAGCGGCCGGCGTCAATCCGGAGAGGCCGTGGACGTAGACCGGCCAGCGGTCGGCGGTCAGACGCAGTTGTCCGTTTTCCGCCGCCAGCTTCATCGGCGTTCCGTACAGGTTGCAGCCGGAGTAGACGCCCGTTGCAGCCGGGAGTGTCCAGGTTTGCGGCATGGGCTTGAAATTGTCCGGTTCGATTTCGGCGTTTTCGAGGAGGTCGAGTTCCGACTGCCGCCAGAAAGCGATGCTCTGGCTGCCGTCCGGTTTCCGGAAGAGGAACGCCCGGATCCCGTCCGGCGCTGCGAGTTCCCCGAGATACTTCGCGTCTCCGAGCTCATGCACGAGCGTCGCGAACGAGAAGTAGCCCGGGCGTGCCGAGTAATCCTTGCGCAGCAGTCCCCAGTCGGAATAGCCTTCGTTGTAGGGGGAGAGTACAAAGAAGAAATCCTTTTCGATTCCGGCTGCCTGCATCAGGATCTGCGCCTTGGGGACGAATTCCGCGATCACCGCCTCCTGCGAGGGGGAGTAGGTGAAGAGGCCCGGCATGTAGCTTTTCCTGCGGGCGTCGCGCGGGGAGTTCGTGCTCGACTCGGTGATCCACACCGGCATGTCGGGGCGGCCGTATTGTTCAAGCAGTTTCCGCACTTCCGCGTTCCATTCGTCATATTTTTTCAGCGGATTGTAGGTGTGGACGTTCAGGGCGTCGATGTAGGGGAGAATGTCGTTTTCAAGTGCGGCGTAAGTGAATTTCCTCCACGGAACCACGCAGAATGCGCCGTTGAGGACGGTCGCGTCCGGGTTGCCGTTCCGGTAGCCGAGTGCGGCGGCTTTCAGCTGGGCGGCATATTCCCAGGCCGGTTCGTTGGTGAATCCGGCGTCCTCTTCGTTCCAGAACTCCCAGGCGCCGACGCATCCGCGGGTGTCCGCCGCGGATTTGAACGCGAAGTTGTAATTTGCGACAAGATCGGTCGGCAGATCGGAGACGGTATCCTTGGTCCACTGCGGTGCATCGTGATAGACGACGCTGGTCTTGATGCCGTGAACCGCGAGTTTCTGCGCATTTTCCACGAAGTGCCAGTAACGTCCGCGAATCGTCGGCTTCGGTTCGATCGATCCCCAGCCCCAGCGGTCGCGGACGAAACCGACTCCCGAGCGATGGGCCAGCTCAATCACCCGGTCCATGCCGCGCCCCGGGAAACGGACGTTTTTCGGGTTCGCCTCCGCACACCAGCTGTGAGCCGAGTCGAGCGCATAAGGCATTCCGGGTGTCGGGCGGCGCGGCCGGGAAACCACGCCGAACGTGGCGCAATCCTCATAGTCGCTTCCCGGGGCGCTCAGACGGATCGTGTAGTAGCCGCGGGGCAGACCGGAGAGTGTGAGTGTCCCTTTCCCTCCCTCGGGCCATTCTCCCTCGGATACGGTTTTTCCGTAGACGTCTGAAACCTGAAAGCGGCACGCTTTCTGAAATCCCTCGCGCAGAGTGAAGCGCAGCGGCTCCTGTTCGAGGAACGCCCCGGAGGGCGCCTGCGGAACGACGGCCCAGGAAACATCAACAGACCCTGCGGACAGTGACAGGGCGGCCGCAAGAAGCAGACCCGGAAGCAGTGAGCGGAACAGTTGCATGAATGAGTTTCTCCTGTTAAGGTTGATTACGGTTTTTCGGGATGTTCCAGCCGCGCGACGGAACCGCGGATGAGCAGCTCCGTTAGCCGGTAGCGGTCGGGGTAGGGACGGGAGAGATTGCCCTGTTTGAGTTCAAGCAGCAACTTCACTGCCTCTTCCAGCTGACCGGGGACATCGCATGCGACGGTGTCGATCGGCGGGGAGAACGTCCGGTTGAAATCTTCCCCGGCGATGGCCACGATGCTCAGGTCCCGGGGAATTTCGATGTCGTGGTTGCGGCAGGCGTTGACTGCACCGAGCAGGGATTCTCCGGAAATGCCGATCAGGGCGGAGAAAGAGAAACCGCGTTTGATCAGTTCACAGAACGTGTCGTAGGTCTTGGTCACCGGATTCTCCGACGGCATGATTCCGCAGTCGATGACTTCGGCTCTCATCCCGTGGATGGCCGCGTAAACCTCCAGCGTGCGAACCCGTTCCGCGATGACGTTGCCGAACGGTTCGCTCACGAGGATTCCCACATGGCGGTGGCCGTGACTGTGCAGATGATGAATCGCCCGGCAGGAGGCGGCGACGTCGTCGAGGCCGATGCTGGCCGCGCCGGTGTGAGCGTAGTGGTGTCCGAAAACCACGGTCGGGCAGATTTCCGCGTAACGGCTCAGAATTTCGGTATCCTCCCGGTTGCAAACTCCCGCGGCCGGAAGCAGAATCAATCCTCCCGCATGAGCGAGAATCTTGTCCAGCCCGCGCGGAATTGGCGCGACGGGTTCAAAAAGTTTGGTTTTAAGGCGAAGCGATTCGGCGTGGGAGTTGATCTCGGCCACTTTCCGGGTCATTTCGCTGATTTCGTATGAGTTCCAGTGAGGAACCACCAGCAGGATTTCCGGTTCGGCCGGGGCGGTTTCCTCGGATACCACGGAAGTGGCCGCCACGATGAGCCCATTGCGGGGAGACTCCACCGCGAGCAGGTTGTCCGCCCGCAGCCGGGCGAGCGCGCGATCCACAACCGATTGACTGACATCGTATTCGCGCATGATTTCCCGAATGGTCAGGAACTGATCTCCGACCGCAAAGGTTTTGAGCCGCTCCCGGAGAAGTACGCAAAGGTGATTGGCTTTTGTAACAGTATTGTAAACCATTGTATTTCCTTGTTGTATTTGTCAAGTCATACAATATTATGATTCAATACAAAATGAAATGCAATACCGATACAAAAGTTTTTTTCCGTTTTCTTCCGGCGTTCGTCGAAAGCTGCGGAGAAAGCGACGGCATGAATGGGGGAGTGGTCGGCCTGGTTTGTTATAGATTTGTATTATTATGTCTCGAAAAGATCATATTTTTTTCAAAAAAGGTTGCGGTTGACTTTCATTTCAGGTATAATTATTCTGGAAAAGGGAGGTGAGGATCAGAATGATTCAAAAGCCGCTGAACAAGAATGAGCAACTTTTTCAGGATCTCTATCATGCGATCCGGAACGGGGAGATTCCGAACGGGGCTCGTCTGGCGACGGAGCTGGAGTTGGCGAACCGTTACGGTTGTTCACGGATCACGGTGCGCTCGAGCCTGCGTCAGCTTGAGGAGCTCAAACTGATCCGGCGTGTTCGCGGCAACGGCACTTATGTGAACACCGAGGGAATCCGTTTTTCGAGCCGCCGCAACATCGCGGTGGTCGCCTCCGAGGTCCATGCCGAAACCACGGAGACCGATCCCTATTTCAGTCAGTTGATGATGGGGCTGTTCCGACACGGGAACATGCTTGATTTTTCGGCGAATTTCATCGTTCTGGCGGAGGACGAAAAAAATTTCATCGACTCCTTTGAGCGGCAGTCGATCGACATTTCCGATTACGACGGACTCGTGTTCGCCAAGCAGCTTTCCGCTGCGGAGATCGCCGCGCTGGAGGGGCAGCGCCGCAATTTCGTCGCGCTCCAGCCGCCGGCCGGGGAGGAGGAAATCTCGTACATCTCCATCGACAATTTCAATGGAGCTTACATGGGAGCCCGCCATTTGCTCGAACGCGGTCGGCGCGACATCGTTTTTCTGCACGGCAATCTCGACGAGAGGATCAACCGCGAAAAGGTGGATGGCTTTCTTGCCGCGCTGGACGAATTCGGTTGCGTCTCCCCGCTGCGGAGAAGACACTATGAAATGATTCCGTACCAGGAGGAGTCCGGCGCGATGGTGATTCGCCGGTTGCTGGAGGAGGATCAGAAGTTCGACGGATTGCTGATCCATGGCGACTGGGCGACGTTTGGCGCGGTGAGCGTCCTGCGGGAATATGGGATCCGTATTCCTGAAGATGTTGCTCTGGTCATGTACGACGACTACATCGGCGTCCAGCGCATGCTTAAACTTGCGATAACCGCCGTCCGGCAGCCGTTTACCGAGCAGATTCGTTGTGCACTGCAATTTTTGCTGCGTCGCCTTGACCGTCCCGATTCGCCGCGGACGATTCAGTTGATTCAACCGATGCTCATGATCCGGGAAACCACATAATCGAAAGGAGAGTGCCATGAGAAATTGTCTTTTCACATTGATCGAGCTCCTCGTTGTGAAAACTTGTCAAATATACCATTCTTCTCTTGTTTGCACCGGGCAGTCAAGAGAGGGGTTCGGGGGAGAGAAAGCGGCTCGGAAGAGCGCGTCTCTCCCCGTACCAACCAACCATCAAATACCCCATCGGCCGATCATCGCCCCGCAACAGAGTCTCCGCTCGGCAAGCGGCGAAGTGGAGCAAAAACGCGAATGGGTCTTTCCGCAGAAAAGCGGGAAGAGCCGTTCGCGTTTTTGCGGCTCTTTCTCCCCGCACCGGCCGATCGCAGCCGAGTCCGACTCCGCCCCGTACGCGGCACCGGCACCTTGCCGGACGCCGGGGGTGCGGGGGGCGGCGGACACGCCCCCTGCCTCCCACGACCTGGTAACGAGAAAAGCGGCATTTACGCTGATCGAGCTCCTCGTTGTAATTGCGATCAT
>CALXOE010000066.1 GCA_944389935.1 uncultured Victivallis sp. | reverse complement strand
GATAGTCCCAGAGTTAAGATGAACCTTCTGCCTCTTTTTTCATCCCGCCGAATTAAAAACTTTTGAAATTACCTCTACAGAAAAGGATTTTCGATTATGACACAACAGAGGCGTTATCCCGCTGTTCCGCTGGTCGTCCATGACCCCTTTTTCAGCGTCTGGAGCTTTTCCGACCGGCTGACCGAAAGCTGGAGTTGCCACTGGGGAGGAGCCGACAGCAGGCTCTCCGGCATTCTGCGGATCGACGGCCGAAGTTTGCGTTTCTCCGGTCTCGACGGCGGCGAGGCGATGGAGCAGACCGGCTGCGAAGTTCTGCCGACCCGGACGATCTACACCTTTTCGGCAGGCGGCGTCGAACTGAAATTCACTTTCCTTTCGCCGCTGCTGCCAGATGATCCGGAACTTCTCAGCCGCCCGCGCTGCTATCTGGTTCCGGAGGTCCGCGCCATCGACGGCGGTGAACACGACGTGCAGTTCTACCTGGATTGCGGCGCCGACTGGACCGTCAACGGCGCCGCGCGTCAGGTTGCCGGCGGTCGCGGCGAAGCGGTCGGGCTGAAGCTGGCGTTTGCCGACGGCTTGAACGACCATCCGCTCCGCGAATGCGGCGATATCGTCAAGATCGACTGGGGCGGCTCTATCTGGCCGCTCCGGCCGATCCGGCAACCGTGCGGCGGTATCAGAAAGCCGAAATCCTGCGCGGGAGTTTCTGCTGGGACGGTTCCATCGACGGCTGCGACGATCTGCTTGACCCGATGACCACCCAGCTTTTCAACTGGCCGGTCTGTGCGGCGTCACATAATTTCGGCAGAGTCGGCGCCGACCCGGAGACGCTGCGGCTGGCGGTGGCCTGCGATGATATTTTCGCGATTGAGTTCCTGAATGAGAAGCTGGTCGATTACTGGCGCAAAGACGGAGAAAGTTTTGCCGCCATGCTGAGCAAGGCTTTTGCCGACTACCCCGGAATCGAGCGCCGTGCGGCGGAATTCGATGACCGGCTGCTTGTCGACTGCCGGAAACTCGGGGGCGAAAACTATGCCGTGCTCTGCGCCGGCGCTTACCGGCAGGCAGTCGCCGCCCATAAGCTGGCCGCCGACCGGCGGGGCAGGCCGCTGTTCTTCTCTAAGGAGAACCATTCCAACGGCTGCATTGCGACGGTCGACGTGATTTATCCTTCGGCGCCGCTGTTTCTGCTCGTCGCGCCGGAGTTGCTCGAAGCCATGCTGGTCCCGATATTTGAGTTTCTCGAATCGCGGCGCTGGAAATGTGATTTCGCCCCGCATGATCTCGGCACTTATCCGCTGGCCAACTGCCAGTACGACTGCAACCCGGAAACGCAGATGCCGATCGAAGAATGCGGCAACATGCTGCTTCTGGCCCGGAGCTCTGCTCAAATTCGGCGACCGCAGTGAATTCGTCGGCCGCCACTACGGACAGCACAGAAGTGGGCGGTTTACCTGGTCGGCAACGGCATGGGCCCGGCTTCCCAGCTCTGTACCGACGATTTCGCCGGGCATTTGGCGCACAACGCCAATCTGGCGCTGAAGGCGATCCTCGGGCTGGGCGCTTTCGCGCCTGCCTGACCGGAAAAGATGACGATTTCCAGGCCTTGCTGTCTCCGGTGATCGATTTCCTGAAGGAGTCGCCCAGCCGGGTGCCGATGACCGACTGGTATGATACCGGAAACGGGGCGCAGGTCGGCTTTCAGGCCCGTTCCGTGGTCGGCGGCCTTTTCATCCGGCTTCTCTACGATTCCGAAACCGTCGCGTCCTGGCGCCGCGGCCGCTGATTCCGGAAGCGCCGGAGCGGACACGCCCTGCCGGATGCGTTCGCTCCCGTCGGTTACAGAAGCCCTGCCGGCACCAGTTGCGGCTCTCCGGTCTCGTACTTCCGGAACTCGAACGGCCCGGTCCAGACCGGCCACTTGTCCTTCAGGTAGAACGGGCCGTGGGAGTTGCGGCGGTGACCGAGGATGGTGACCTCCACCCGGTCGCCGCGGCCGGTCAGCCCCGTCAGTACCGTGCGGTACGGCGGCCAGGCGGCCATCGCCGCCTTTCCGCCGTTGACGGATACCAGCACTGCGGTTCCACGCCAGGGGCCGAGCTCCAGAACCGTTCCATCCGCCGTGCCGTCGGGCAGGTCGAACCGGTAAGTCAGGTTGCCGGAATAGTACGGCAGTCCCTGCTTCGTCCAGTCCCCGCGGACCAGCGTCTGCGGCGGAGCGGTCAGAACGGCGTTCTCCCCGACCGCGAACTCGCCGAGCAGATAACAGTATTCCAGCCCCGGCATTCCGGCATGATAGGCGGTTCTGAGCGTAATCCGGTTCCGGCCCTGTACGAAAAGCGCACGGGGGAGCGCCAGCAGCCGCAGGGAACGGTCCACCCACCACGCATCCGGCAGCGGCGCGATGGGAACTCCGTTGAATTCGGCCTCGTACAGTTCCGGCCTCTCCAGCGCCAGACGGCACTCTTCCGGCGGAATATCCCGGCAGTCGAACTCGTATTTCAGCTCCAGCGCCAGTTTGCGTTCCGGTTCCCGCCGGGGGGCGAGCCACGGCTGGATCATTTCGCCGCCGCGCGGCCGGACTCCGAGCCGTTCCCGGAGACGGTCGTCCAGCTTCAGAACCGGTTCCGACGCCTGCCAGCCGCCGCCGTCGATCCGGTATTCCGGCTCCGCCAGCAGCAGCACGTTCGGCTCGCTGCGCCGGACGGGGAGCGGAACGCCCGCCGGGATTTCCACCACCGGGGCGCCCGGCGCGGCGTCCCGGCGTTTACGGCAGGCCGGAATCTCCTGCGCAGCAATGAAAAGCCGGGATTGCAGCGCGGCGAAGGAGGTGTCCGCCGCCCGGCAGCCGTTTTCATAAAAGCCGTCGACCGGAAAAATCTCCCCGGAGGATGGGTCGATTTCATAGATCCGGTAAGCGGCCGGCAGCTTCCAGGCGATCCGGACTGCGGGATATTCCAGATTGCGGTCGCGCACCAGCGGCATCTCCATCTGACGGTCGCGCATTTCCACTCCGGTGTTGCAGCAGAAGAGAACTTCGCAATCGTCATGGCGGCGCAACTGACAGAGAATGCTTTCCGCCTCCGTTCCGGCGGCGGCAATGGAGAGATGGCGCACTGCCGGGCCGAGTGCCGTTGCGAGCTCGTGCTCCGCCGTCTTCCGGAAATTCCGGTAAGCCTCCGCAGCCGCCCCGGAAATTGCGCCGTCTGTCCGTTCCGGCGGCGCGCCGAGGAAACAGACCGTTCCGCCGTTGCGGCGGAACGCAGTCAGCAGTTCGAGCGTGCTCCTGCGGATGGTGCGCATTTCCGGCAGCAGCACGGCCTGATAAACTGCCTGGCCGATGCGGAGTCCGGCCTCTTCCGCCGCGCCGTGCCGGGCCATGATCTCTTCGTCGCCGAAATCGAAATCCAGATGCTGCCCGAGCAGGAAGTTGGTCAGATGGACCAGCCGGTTTTCTTCCGCTGTGTTCCACTCCGGCTCCGCACTGTCGCGTCCTTCGTAAAAGACGCCCCAGGTCGATTCGATCGGATGCACGACCAGCAGATCGCGCACCTCGGCGCCGCCGGAGAGGGCCAGGTTGATCCGGGCGAAATAATCTGTGATCCGGTGATAGGATTCGAACCACGGCGACTGGCTGGAGATGCTGGCCGGATAATCCCGCTTGCCTTCCCCCTCCATCGTGTACCAGGCCAGGTGGGGGCAGAAGAAGTTGATTCCCAGCGCGGTCTGCCAGTCGCCCAGCGCCTTGTGCCCGGCGAAGGGAAAATCCCAGCCGGTGCAGCCGTAGGTTTCGCTGAGCCGGAGAGACCGCCCGAACTGGCGGGCGACCGAAACGCACTGCTTGGCCGCCAGGAAAATATTCCAATGCTCGGTCAGGAGATCGATTCCGGGACTCTGCATATATTCATAGAAACGCATGGCGCTGCCGACGAAACTGCTCTGGCTGACGACGTTGTCTTCGAGAAGGACGTGGCCGGTGAAAAGCAGGTTGTTTTTTTCGCACCACGCGCCGATCCGGCGGCTGAAGGCATTGACGAAGAGATGCGTCAGGGTGTTGTAGTAGTGCATGCGCACCGGCGAAAAATCTTCGTCACCCACCTTGAAAAACAGCTCCGGCAGCCGGTCGGACAGCTTCATACCGCCGCTCAATTCTGCAAAGGTCTGCGGCAGGGATTCCGTCCACGGCATGCTCATGCTGCCCGGCAGGAACCCGGTCCGGAAATTCGGTTCGTCGGAGAAGATTCCCGGGACCGTGCCGCCGAATTCCGAACCCAGTTCAGCCCGGTATCTCTCATGGGTGACGCGGATGAATTCCTCCACAGCTTTTTCATTCAGCACATCCAGATAGGCTTCGCCGTTGAACCAGGAGCTGTCGGGGGCGACGGACAGCCGGAAGCGCAGCAGCGTTTCATTTTCGGCCAGCGGTTCACCGGCGCTTTCCAGGCGGCGGAAGGAGGAGCAGCGGCGCGCGTTCAGGTCGGCCGCGGCGAAACAACCGAGCGTCCGGCACCCGTCCTCCGCCCGGGCTTCGTCCCCGGAAATGCACTGGATGAAACGGCTGCGGTATTCCGGATTGCGGGTGACGAGCCCGCCCGCCGCGCCGGAGGGCCAGCGGTCCTCGTCGTAGAGCCAGGCGTCCATGCCGCATTTTTTCGCTTCGTCGATGCAGGCCCGGACGCACTCGAACCACTCCCGCCCGAGATACTCCGTGTTGAGGCCGACGCGCGAATGCATGAAAAATCCGCCGAAGCCCATTTCCCGGAAATCGTTGATTTGCCGCCGCAGCTCCTGCGGTTCGAGTTTGCCGTTCCACGCCCAGAAGGGAGCGCCGCGAAATTCTTTGCCGGGGGCCGGCAGACGGGAGAGAATAGAGTCAAGCATTTTATTCCGGTTCAGGTTTGATGTCAATATGGTTGTCTGCGAGTGAAAAAGGGACGATTGTGTCTCGCCGTTCTTCTCCGGCCGGCGAAACACGATGGTCCCGGTCTTTTGGTCCGGGTTATTTCCTGCGCCCGGAACGCAGCTGCACAAGGCCGAACTTGCCGGTGTCCTTGTGGCCGTCCAGCCCGTCGAAGAACAGCATCGTGCGCGAGCGGATGCCGCCGTCGCTGTCGTTGATCAGCAGGGCGATGCGGAATTGCGTGCCGTCCTTCAGCTCGAAGCCGAGCCGCTCCGGAGGAATCGTGAAGCTGTATTCGGTCAGGTTGCCCCTGCGGGTGACGGAACAGGCGCCGTCGAATTTTCCGGCTTTGAATCCCTCCGGCGGATAATGGCTCCAGCCGACCGCACCGTCGCCGGTGAGCGAGAAGGTGTATTCGCTCCAGTTCCTGCCGTTCATCGGGTCGAGGCCGAACTGGATGCTGTCGTTTTGCCAGATATGGGGGCCGGTATGGGGGGCGTTGTGCTCCTGGTCGGTTACGCGGCATCTGACATGCAGCCCTTCCCGGGACCAGCTGAAGGAGAGCGCCGCGGAAAGATCCTCTTTGCCGCTCCAGCGCGGGATGGTCGGCACGAACACCAGTTCGCGCAGCGCGGCGGGAGAATCCAGCATGATCGGTTGTTCCGGCGAGCCTTTCTCCGGGATTTCGACGCAGCAGACATAAGGAATCGGCAGCGAATCCTCGAACACCTTTCCGTTTCTGTCCGAAAGGATCAGTTCGGCGGGAATCACGCTTTCGCCGTAGTGCTGCTCCGCCGGGATCGTGACATTCACCGGAATTTCTTTGCTTTCTCCCTGCTTGAGTTCACCCGAGAAAGAGCGCCCGGCAAGCTTCAGCCGGTAACGCAGCGCCTGCGGCAGGGGATTGGCGAGGGTCACAACCGTCTTTACACGTTCTCCCGGCACCGCCGCCAAACCGTCCCGGAAGGAAAGAAGCCGGGGCTGTGCCTGGAGTTTTCCCTTCGGTGCTTTCAGGTAGAAGGGCAGACTTGCGCTTTCCACTGTGACCAGGCCGCTCTGCGGCTTCAGTGTCCGGGTGTTGCCGTAAATGTCGGTGCGGAGGACCGGAACGTCGGAACGGAGGACGAATTTCAGCCCATCCGCCCGGCGTTTTTCCCATACGACGGTCACTTCGTCTGTTTCTCCGGTGAAGCGGAAGGCTTCCAGCAGCGGATCGAGCTCCGCCATGCCGCTGAAATCACGGTTGGAGAGCTGCCGGATCAGTTCCGCGTAAGCCAGGAAGGAGGGTTTCGGCTGGTTGTAGACCGTCACCAGGCTGAAGGTGTCGTCGGCGCCGATGCCTTTGTCCCAGTAATCCTGCATCATGAACCAGTTGTAATATTCCATGCCGACCGCCTTGCTGTAGGTGATCTTCCTGACCAGCTGGTCGGCCTGGGCGTAGAATTCCCGGGGGGCGGCCATGAAGGAACGGGTGGCGGCCTCCGTATTGATGATCGGCTTGTGGCCGGGGCCCGCGATTTTCTTCACGATGTCGAACGTGAAGCGGTAGTGCGGGTAATTGCCGTGCTCATGGTAGGCGATGACGTCGAAGATCTCCGGGCGGGCCAGCAGGCGCTCGATGAACTGCGGCTGCGAGCCGGGGATCGCCGGGCAGAAGCCGCCGGTGGTGATCTTTACATGCGGAGCATGTTTTTTGAAGATCGGATACAGGCGGCTCAGGGCGGTCAGATAATCATCCGTCATCGTCCGGGAGTGGTTGAGATTCGGTTCATTGATGAACTCGAAATACCGCGCTTCCGGCATGGCGCCGAAGAATTTGGCGAATTCGGTCATCAGCGCGTCGAATTCCTCCCAGCGGCAGTCGAGCGGCGAAGTCGGGTTCGGCCTGATCACCCACGGCGGCATATACCCGGCATAATCGATCAGCAGTTTGACGCCGGCCTCGATCGGAGGCGTCCAGAGTTTGCGCAGCGCTTCGGCGCGCAATTTGCCTTTGGCCATCTGGGCGTTGCCCATCAGGCCGGCGCGGATCATGTCGACGCCGAGCAGCGGCAGCCAGGAGGCGTGCAGCACTCCCTCTTCGTAACAGTTGTTCAGCTCCTGGTCCTCGACGGAAAACCACATCGGCCGCTTGTTGACCGGGCCGTTGTTCGGTTCGAAAACCGAGATCCAGCCGAAATGCAGCGTTTCGCCGCCGAGCGCGACGGTGACCGGATGGGGCGCCTGCGTGTCGAAGCTGCCGAAGTCGAATTTCTGATAGCAGAACCCGTAGGGAGGAAGTTCGATCTTCCGGGTGAATTCCTTCCCGGCTCCCTTTACCGTGATTTCGCCGGAGAACGGCGTGGAAAGACGATTGCGGAACAGATATTCCGGCGTCACCTGTTCGCCGGGGCGCCAGCCGAGCTTGCGGTAAACCGGTTCGGCGGTGATCGGAGCGAGATCTTCCGGCAGTTTTTTGAAATCCACCTCGACATCGTCGAAGAAGATGTCGCCTTTGGCCGGGCCGGAAAACCACACCACCAGCCGGTAAACGGAGAAGGGATGGCGCCCGGCGATCTTCTCTTTCGGGAAAGGAATGAAGATTTCGCGCCAGCCGTCGCCGGAGGCGGGTACATAAGCAGTACGGATCAATTGTCCGTCGCTCAACTTGAGATCAAACGTAAAGCGGGTGTTGAACCCGCACGGATTGACCTGCAGGCGAATGCCTTCCGCATTTTCGTCCAGCTTCTGGAGAAAGACGCGGTTGTTGCCCATGCCGAACTCGGCTTCCCGTCCCGCGGCGTCGAAGGTGAGCTTTGCGCAGTATCCGTCGGGACGCGAAGCGTCCGGAAAGCTGCCGCAGCGGTTCCAGTAGATGTTTTCCTCGGGATTTACGGTGCCGCCCATATCGCACCACGTGGTAATGCGCGTAAAATCGTCCAGCATCACCCGGGCCGGCGGCTGCGCGGTTGCGGTGGCCGCCGTCAGGCAACAGAACAGCAACCCCTTGAGTTTGAGAAATTTTAAATTCATGAGAATGTCTTCAGGTAAATTAACGTTGAAAAGTGTGACGAGTTTCATCAGGATGTGTCTGCCGCCCCGACTATTCGTATGCTCCGCCGGCGAGGCGCGTCGTATCACGCCACCAACGGAATTCATTGCTCCAGCTCGCATCCGTCAAACGCGGCCGGGCAGAAGAAACATGACCATCTATACAAAGAAGATTGATGCTGTCCCCGTGGGATTTCACCAAACTTTCAAAGGCGTAATCCAACGGGATTTCTGGAGCGGCATAAATGAATTTTGCCGTAGTTCCGGTACCGGCATAGTCTGTGGCATATACCTGACGTGAGGGAGCTTTCAGGCTGACGATTTTTACGGCAGGCCAGGTCAGCCAGTTGTCGCTTGCATCGTTCGGCTGGGAAAACGAACCGGCGATATTACCATTCACGCCATAGGAGTTATAACAGGAAATTTCCTGATCGTTCTGATCATAAAAATAGAAAACTTCGTGTTCCAGCGGCAATCGACTTGAATCGGCCGGACACTGGAAGACCTTGGCGTTGCCGATCACTCCGTAGAGCAGTTGCGTCCAGATGCGGGAGTGGTGATCCCAAGAGCTTGACCAGTGGCCGTAAGGCACATAACTGTCGTAGCTGTCGGCATAAAGCGCAATGCCGGTGCCCATGGTTTTCAAATTGGTCGCGCAGGATATCTTGTGCGCCCGCGCCCGCGCCTTGTTCAGCGCCGGCAGGAGCATGGCTGCGAGAATCGCGATGATCGCGATCACGACCAGAAGTTCGATGAGTGTAAATCCGAAGCTGTTTCTCCCGCTTCCGGACGGCCGTTTGCTGCTCTGTTTCATTCCTATTCCTTTCATGTTGGGTGGATCGGCGCCGCCGGTGGCAGGCGGCGCCGGCCGCGTTATGGAAAAATCATTGTTCCGAACTCAGTTGCATGACTCCGTACAGCCGGGTATTCTTTTCGCCGTCGATTCCGGCAAAGTAATTCATGGTGCGGAGACGCACGCCGGAATCGTTGTCGCAAACCAGCAGCGCCATCCGGAAAGCCGTTCCGGGCCGGAGCGGAAAACCCAGTTGATTACCGGGAATGGTGATTCGGTACCGGGTCAGATTACCCTCGCGCACGATGGAAAAGCCGCCCTGAAAAGGCCCCGCTTCCATGCCCGGCGGAGGAATATGGCAGTAGCCTTCCGGCCCGGCGGAGGTGAGGGAAAATGCATATTCCCTCATCTCTCCCTCCATCGGGGCAATGCCGATCTGGACGCAGTCGTTCCGCCAGAGGTAAATGCCGTTCTCATTTCCGCAATGCTCCTGATCCGTGACCTTGAAATCGAAGGAAAGCCCCGCTTCGGAATACCATACCGCAATTTCGGCGGAAAGGTCCTCCGGCCCCTGCCAGGCGGGCAGCCGGGGATCGAACACCAGCTCCCGCAGCGACGATGCGGAATCAAGAATGATCGGCTGCGCCTTCCGGCTGGTTCCGGCGATTTTTCCGCAGCAGAAATAGTTCAGCGAAATTCCACCCTGATAGACCGGCTTTTCCTGCTTCCCCTGCAGCGTGAGCGGCAGGGTCAGGGTGCGCATTCCCGACTGCGCATACGGGGGGACCGCCACCGTCACCGGTACAGCCCGCTGTTCTCCCGGTCCGATCCGTCCGGATCGGCGAATTCCGCCCACCGCCAACGACCAGGCGAGCTCCTCTCCGTACGGATTGTTCAGCAGCAGAACCGCGGGAACCTTATCACCGGGCATCCCGCATACGGGAGACCGGAACGAGAGCAGCGGTTCAATCGCCGTCAGCGCCTTTTTCGGCGTCCGCAGGTAGAACGGCAGTTCCGAAGCCCTGAGCATGACGATGCCGTTCCGGGGCGGCAGCATTTCGCTGTTGCCGTAAATGTCGCGGTATTCAACCGGAACGTCGGAGCGGACCATGAAGTCGAAGGTCTCGTTTTCCCGCCGGGGCCAGAGCACGAACACTTCGTCCGTCTCCCCCTCGAAGCGGCAGCCGTCAAGCCGCCGGTCGAGCTCTGCCGCTTCTCCGGGCATGCGGTTGGCCAGTTGCCGGATCAGTTCGGCGTAAGCGGCAAAGGAGGGCTTCGGCTGATTGTGGATCGTAACCAGACCGAAGGTGTCGTCCCGTTCGGCATTCCGCCCCTTGTCCCAGAAGTCCTGAACCATGAACCAGTTGTATCCTTCCATCCCGGCGGCTTTGCTGTAAGCGATCTTTTTGACCAGTTGGGCGGCCTGGCGGTAAAACTGATCCGGCTCCGTGTAACGCGACCGGAAGCCCGCTTCGGTATTGAACACCGGCTTGCGGATCTCCCCCATGAGCCGCCGCATGGTGCCGAAGGTATCGGCATAACGGGGATATTCCGAATGTTCGTGGTAGGCGACCGCGTCGAAGGTTTCCGGCTGCGCCATCAGCCGTTCGATGAATCCGGGCTGCGAATACGGGACATCCGGGCAGACGCCGCCGGTCATCACCTGAATTTCCGGCGCATGTTTTTTGAAAATCGGATACATCCGCCGGATGGCGGCCATGTAGTGATCGGTCATCCTGCTGCCCGGTGTGGTCACGTCGTGCAAGTTCGGTTCGTTGATGAACTCGAAGTAACGCGCGCCGGGAAGGGTATGGAAGAATTTCGCCAGATGCTCCATGAACAGATCGAATTCCGCCCAGTTGCAATCCATCGGCGAGGTCTGGGGGCGGGCGGCCACCCAGGGGGGGAAATATCCGGCGTAATCGATCTGCAGCATCACGCCGGCCCTGATATGCGGCTGCCACAGTTTACGCAGCGCCTCCGCCTTGAAGCGTCCTTTGGTCATCTCGACATTCCCCATCACTCCGGCGCGGATCATGTCGACGCCGAGCAGCGGCAGCCAGGAAGCGTGCAGCGCGTTCTCGGCCGGAGCGTTGTTCAGCTCCTGGTCCTCGACGGAGAACCACATCGGGCGTCGGTTGAGGCGGCCGCGGTTCGGCTCGAAGACCGTAACCCACCCCCGGTGAAGCAGTTTTCCTTCCCATGTCAGCTCGAGCGGCAGTGCGGTCTTCCGGTCGAATACGCCGAAATCAAATGCAATCACCTTTGCGCCGTAAGGCGGCAGGTCGACTTCACGGCTGACCTCGCGCTCGCCGACGCGCATTTTCACGATGCCGCGGAAAGGCTTCCCGAGACGGTTGCGGAAACGGTATTCCGGCACGGCCGGCTCTCCGGGACGCCAGCCGAGCTGCCGGTAAACCGGCAGCGCTCCGAGCGGTGCAGACTCTTCCGGCAGCGTGGAATATTCCACCTGGAGATCGTCGATCAGCATTTCGCCTTTGCCTGCCTTGTCGGCCGTGAAGATCAGGTTGTGAATGACGAACGGAGCCTTCCCCTCCAGCGCCGGTTCGAACGGAATGAAGATCTCCCGCCAACCGCTGCCGGAGACGGCAGCCGGAACGGTGCGGACCTTTTTCCTGTCGCTCCGTTCCAGATCCAGACTGATGCGGCCGGAAAATCCCTGCGGATTCACCCACAACCGGAGTCCGACGGCGTTCCGATCCAGAAACGTTTTGTAAATCTCGTTCTTATAGGCGTAGCCTTCGCCGTTGTCCTGCAGGAAATCGAATTCAAGGCGTCCGCACCAGCCGTCGTCGCGGGAAGAGTCCTCCGCACTGCCGAGCGGGCACCAGTAACGCTCCGCGTCCGGATTGGAGCCGGGGCCGTCATCCCAGTAGTAGGAGCTGATCGTGGAAAAATCGTCCAGAATCACCCGCGCCGGGGCATCCGCGGCGCAGAGCACCCGGCAGGCCGGCAGGATGAAGAGCAGTATTGTCCGGAATAAATTCATCTGATTTCTTTCGTTTATGGCTTTTCACGGTCGTCCTGCGGCGTTCCGTCTTCCGCAAAGGAGATTTTCAACTGAGAACTCTTCCGTCCCCGCATTTCGGCATGGCCGTCGAACATCAGTACGGTCCCTTTCCCCGCGTGCCGGCGGATAAAGCCGATATTGCCGTTTTCCTGCAGCGCGTCTCCGGTGAAATACCAGGCTCCGGCCCGGTGCGCCTTATGGTATGAGTCCCCGTAAAGAATGGTTCGACCGGGTTTTAAGGAACTGAACAGCCGGATATAGCAAAAGCCGTCGTCGTCATTCATGCGGTAGACCAGTTCGCCCGGGAAATCCCGGCCGTTCCTGTTTGTCTTCCGCTGTTTTTCCCAGTAACCGGCATCGCGGCGATAGTTGTAAAGACCGTTCATCCCCACCCAGATTCCATCGGTTGTCCTGTTTTCATCATCGGGACAGCTCCCGATTCCATACTCCGCATAGCCGAGGCTTCGCGGATCGTCCGGGCGTTTGAAAACAACCCTTGTCCACGGGATGACCCCGTCTTTTTCCGTCCAGTTCATGAAGATCAGAAGCCCTTCAAAATCATTTGCATATGTATGGAACGCCATTCCCATGCGGCGGCAATTGTCCGCACAGCCGGCCGCCTTTGAACTTCCCTGAGCCGAACCGGCTGCCGCCGCTGCCAGAGAAAAGAGCAGCATAATAATTACTATTGTCAATAATAATTCGGACAGCGTGAAACGGGCCGCTTCTCTCATGGACACTTCCTTTCCGGGGCCGGACACAAAACGCCCCTGCCGCGGCTGGAAAACGAGTTTCCGCACGGATTGCTGTTATATGAAATCAGCCGGTGCTGTATTGACCGGAAACGCCGGCCGGAGGAGAGCCGGCAGACGGCTGAAACGATTCCCGCAGAATCAGCGTTTCATCGATAAAAGTTTTCTCCACATGCGGTTCCCCGTTCAGATTCCGGAGAATGATGCCGGCCGCCCGCCTGCCGATCTCCTCCACGGGGATGGAGATGATCGAAATGGACGGCGTCATGTAAGAGAGGAAATATTTGTTGCTCCAGGCGATCAGGGACAGATCTTCCGGAATCCGGACATGGTGGGTAAACAGCACCCGCAGCAGCATGCAGATCAGATGGGTGTCGCAGAACACCAGGGGGAACTCCCCGACCCGCGGCAGAAATACTTTTTTCACTTCCTCGCAGGTGGTTTCCTTCACATAAAGGACTTCCCCGATGCAATCCTCTTCCGCGACAGCCTGTTTGAAACCGCGAATCCATTCCCGGCCTCCGACGCAGTCGGGGGGGATCGACAGAAAAGCGATTTTACGGTAGCCTTGTTCGATGCAGACCTTTGTGGAACGGTATGCCGCCAGATGATCGTTGCCTTTGACGAAGGAGAGTTCCGGCTCCTCCGTCTCTTCCAGCAGAACGACGGGGATGGAGTTCCGGACCATGTCCATGAAATGTTTTTTTTCATCCGAAGCGGGCTGGACGATGACGCCGTCCACATTCCGCTGCATCAGGTTGAAGAAGATTTTCTTCTCCTTTTCCGGATTTCCCTCCGTATTGCAGAGCAGTACATTATACTCTTCGCCGAGCGCGTCCTCCACCGCTTTCACGAAGCCGCACCAGAAATCATTGTCGATATTATACACGACGATTGCGATGTTGAAGGTGCGCTTCAGCCGGAAATTCCTGGCCTGTTCGCTGCGCCGGAAACCGTTGTGCATTGCGAACTCGGTGACCCGCGCCCGGGTTTTGGCGGCGACGCGGGTGTTGCCGTTCAAGGCCTGAGACACCGTTGTCGGCGAGACGCCCAGTTCTTTTGCGATATCGTAGATTGTCATGGCTCAATAACCTTTTCACATCGATTTGAAAGCTATTAATATTATATTCAAATCGATGTGAAAAGTCAAGAGCAAAAAGATTTTTTTTGCATTTTTATTCGATGCCCCGTCCCCCGGAGGGGCATGGCGGACGATAAAATTGATTTTCCTGTACGGCAGGGAGATTGCCGGTTGTTTCCGGTTCGGATCGTGAACTCCCGTTCCGTGTGCGGCCGGTATCCGTCGGGCAGCTTCGTGCAAAGCACCATGTTTCCGCAATGTTCACCGTTGTGCGGCAGATGCCGTCAGGAACTCCTGACGCATTTTCACCTGTTGCTCCGTAAAAAATCCCGGTATGCCGCCGCAGTTCTCCATCGTCGGACAAGGCGGGAAATATACTTCCGAATCCGCATGTTTCAAACGGGAAGCTCTGCCGCCTTTGCGCGCGCAGACGTGCTGCTGACCGGCTTCTCTGCTCCGGGGTCAGCGGAAAATATCCGCGTCGATTGCGTTTTCGTAGCTGTCCGAGACGACGTCGAGGTATTCGGTATACGGAGCGGACCCGGGATTGTCGATCAGCTTCCGGGCGAATTCGGCCGACCGTACGCCGATGTCGAATAAATCCCTGATGTGCAGCTGGAGGGTCCGGAACGGCTGCCGGCTGCCGTTTTCTCCGGTCGCGGCCGGCAGCAGCCACTGAAACAGGGATTGCGTTTCGGTCGAGCAGAGCGCGTCGACGTTGATCGCCTCCGCCTTGCAGAGTTTCGACAGTGCGGGCAGGCAGCCGGGCAGGGTGATGAGGTAACTGCAGAGGAGTCCGTCGGCTCCGGCCAGCGGCGCAAGGTTTTTTTCGTGGCCGGGCGTGTACAGGAGCACTTCGCAGACCTCCTCAGCCGGGACTCCGTGGAGCAGGAGGGTTTCGCGGTAGCCGCGTGCGGTCTCCCGGTTGCTGAGCGTGGTGATGATGGTGTCGATGATCCCGAAACGGCTGCTGCCTTCAGCCAGCTGGCGCAGCGCGGCGCGGCTGCCGATAGGAAAAAGTTGCAAAAGTAGCTTGACAAAACCTAACATGGAAGGAACAAGATGTTGTGCAGTTCAAACTGATTTCATCTATATATAACCTTAGTGATGGCAGGCTGAAGTGACGGCCTGAATGAGTGATCAGCCCTGTCGGTCTTTGTGACCGGCGGGGCTGATTGGTTTTAATCGCATGGAGGTGGTGAAGATGAAGATCAGAAAGAGTGTGTTGCTGGAGGCGTTGAAGGTACTGGGGAAGGTCGTGGCGCAGACTTCGCCGGAGGTGGTGGTGCGGTCGGTTCGCTTTGTCGGGGACGGCGGGCGGCTGCGGCTCATGGCGACTGACGGCGTGGAGCGTGTCGCATTGCGTGTGGAGTGTGAGGTTGCGGAGGCGGTCGATTTTGCGGTCGAATATCGGGCGTTGCGGGAGCTGATCCGTTCCACGCGGGGTGGGGAGGTGGAGGTTACGGGGAAGCCGCTTGAATGGCCGGAGCTGGAGGTGGTTCCCGAGGAGGCGGTCACGGTTGAGCTTCCGGCTTCGTTCGGGGAATTGCTCGCTTTGGCGGCTCCGGTTACGGATCGCGATGGTGCGCGGCTCATTTTGCGGGGCGTCAACCTTTCGCCGGAGGGCATTACTGTGACGAACGGAAAGGAGCTGCTGCATCTCCCTTGTCCGCTCACGATTCCGGAGGAGGTTACACTGCCGTTTCCGCTCGCGTTGTTGAC
>CALXOE010000065.1 GCA_944389935.1 uncultured Victivallis sp. | reverse complement strand
CCGGCGTCGGCCGACGCGGCGGGAAACCGGATCGGAACGGCACTTCCACGTCCGGAGAGTGCGTTCGCTTCCGCACGCTCTCATCCGCCGCTGCCGCTGGCGGCTGCGACGGATACGCGACCGGAACGCGGGCCGGAACGCCGGTCCGCGCCAGCTCCACGAGCGGACCGCCCGACGCAGGCGGCAGTTCGCTCGTAAGATCGATCACCAGCGCTCCCGGGGTGCGTCGGAGAATCCGCTCCGCCTCCGCTCCCGCGACCAGAAATCTCCAGCTGCAGCTGATCCCGGCCGGAAGCGCCGTGAAATAGGTGTTGAACGTCACCTGCCACCTCATCTCGCGCGGCAGCAGCAACAGGCTCTCCTGAACGAGCTCAATGAGATTTTCGTGACGCAGCGGATCGAACAGCACGCAGACCACCCCCTGCGGCGAGGCGAGAAAATGTTCCGCCGGAACCGCTCCCCAGCCGCCGTCCCCCGCCAGCCGCTCCCAGGCGGAACACTTCCCCGCCGGCAGATCCGACGGCAGAATGTCGGCCTGCCGGGGAAACAGTCCGGACTCGATCCGCCAGGACTCCCCGCGAAACAAACCGGGTTGGAAAAACGGCGCGGCCGGACCACTGGCGAGCACCTCCAGTTCGCCGCTGTTCAAGACGATGTGAGACGCGAGCTTATTCGAGCGCTTCGTGTAATCCAGCCCGTTGAAACAGATCCGGCTGAGCACATGCCGCGATTCGCCGCCGCAGCCCGCAACGCAATGCGAACACGAAACGGGATTCTTCCAGGCGTCGGGATCGTAATGCGGAAACACCGGCTTGTATGCGCTCAACGTCTCGAGTTTGGCGATCATCCCGGCCCCCATCCCCTGCGTGCAGGCGACGACGCAGAAGCCGCTGCTGCCCTGCCGGATTCCCCGGGGTGCCGAAGTGTAGATCAGTTCAAACGCCATCTCACTTTACCCAGAAATTCCGGTCGATGGAGGAGTCCCCGATTCCCTCTTTTCCCTCCGGTCCGGCGCCATCTTCCTCCGCGGGCGGGGACGGCAGTCGGAAACAGGGCCCCGCCTCCCCGCACGAGAGCGTTTTTCCCCAGTAATTGCGCGGCAGCTGCTCGCGTTTCGCCCCGCCGGGGAGAGAAAAGAGGATCGTATCGTGGACGAATCTGTAATTCGTGACCTCAAGTGCATGCTCGACCGGCCTCTCCGCACCGCCGATCAGATTGCGCAGATGGAGCAGCAGCAGAAACGGCACCTCGGCCCAGATCGGCTTGAGATGGTCCGGCTTGATTCCGATCATCTCCCGCTTCTCATCGTACTCCGGAATCCGTCCGAGCGCGCTCACCGGGATGAAATAGACCTGCCGGGAGAACGCCTCCGCCGCCGCGACCACTTCCGGAGAGATCTCCAGCAGCCGTTTCCGGAGCTGATAGGAGACCGAACAGATGGTCTGCATGTCGAGCTTGTAAGACATCGTCTTCTCATCGAACAACAGGAACTCCCGCGCCGGAAGATCCAGATCGAAGCTCTGCTGCCAGGCGTCGTATTTGGGGATGACCATCAGCAGCGGCTTTCCGTACTTTTCCGTCGCCTTGAGTCCGGCGTATTTGCGGATCCGCCCGGTCATCTCGTGGAAGAGCGCGAGCTGATTTTCTCCGACGCCGCCGCGCGAGATCTGCGGGTCTGCGGCCGAACACTCCCGCATCATGCGGGCATCCCGGAGTGGATCGTACAGAAAGAGGATGCCGTCCGAATGAACCAGATGAATGGTCGCCAGATTGGTGATGGAGTCGCGCCCCGGCTCGAAATGCTCCCCGGCGTTGTCGTAAAAGACGATGTTCCGTTCGAGCTCCCCGCGCCGCAGATCGTAATCGGGATGCGTGTTCATCGGACTCAGATTGAAGATGAACGGGCGCGGCAGATCGACGCTGATCCCGTCCAGCAGAATCTGATTGGAAAAATCCGTGCCGTGAAGTTCCGTCTTCGGCAGCGCCACGTAGTCGTCCGGATCGTTGTTGAGAAAGAGAATCTTCTCGTAATTGTTGAGAACCGAGTTGAACGTCGCGTCCGTGTCGGCGATGGTGAAGTCGAACCACTGCGGCAGCACTTTCCGGATCTGCCAGATCATCGACGTGAGAAAATACGATTTTCCGCTGGCCGGAGCCCCCACGATCGAGAAAAACGAGGTCGGCAGATCGATCATGCTCTCCGGAATCTTCAAATGACAGTGCGGACACGCCATCTCCGGGCACTCCATGCCGTTCGCATCGAGCGCAAGCCCGCGCGGGCTGAACCGCATCGGCAGAAACCGCTGCTGCGCATCCGCCCCCAGAATCGGGTCTCCGAGCAGATCCAGATGGCGGGAGATGTAGCAGATCTCCTCCAGGGGGAAAGAGTTCCAGCAGTGCGGACAGATGATCCGCGCACTCCCACGGTAAGCACTGCCCGCGCCTCCGCCACCGGCAGCGGCGTTCCCTCCCTGCCCGCCGACCGGCAGGGCCGCAGGCCATTCGATCTCCTTGAAATCGGAGGCGTGATACCAGCCGCCGTCGATCCCGTACCGCACCCGGGTCCCGGGAACGATCTCCCCCTCCTCCGCCATTTTTATGAGATCCCGGCCCCGAACCGGACCGATGAGCTCACCGCCCTTTTCGACATACCAGTTTTTCGCCATTTGCAACCCGCAACTTCTTTCCGCCGCGCGAACGGCGCGACCAATCACCGGATTCCCGGGCGGAACCGGGTGTGAATCTCTTTCCGCCCCCGCGCACTCCGTCGAACCGGAGGAGGCCGGATCGTATCAGAGGAATATACTTCTCAGATACTGATTTTTCAACGCCGCTTCCGGGTTTTATGCGCAGAAAATTTCCGTTCTTCCCCGAAAGAAACGCAATCGAATATTAGCTTTTCCGTACGAAGAGCCCGCTGGTCCACTCGCGCAGCGTCTCGCGGTCGAGCTCCTCGAAGCCGAGAGGCGTAAACGCTTCGGCGACGCCGTCGAATTCGGTCGAGAGAATCCCCGCGAGCGTGAGATATCCTCCGGGGCGCACCCAGCTTGCGATATTCCGCCGGAACCGCACGAGCAGATGCCCGAGGATGTTCGCGCACACCAGATCATACTGGTGACTGCCCTGCCACACCTCGGCATCGCCGACGAACGGAACCACGTTGCGGATGTTGTTCCGCTCGAGATTTTCGGCGGCGATGCGCACCGCGTCGGGGTCGTTGTCGAACGCATCGACCGGATCGTAGCCGAGCAGCGCGGCGGCGATCGAGAGAATCCCGGACCCGCACCCGGCATCGAGCATGCTGCGCACCCCCTCTTTCCCCGCGAGACGGTCGATCGTCTTCAGGCAGTAATAGGTCGTCGCATGCTGGCCAGTCCCGAAACTCATGCCGGGATCGAGTTCCACAACCGCGAGTCCCGGCTTCGGCTCGACGGAGAGCCAGCTCGGCTTGATGACGAGCTTCTCCGAGATCGGAATCACATTGAAATACTTCTTCCAGACCTCGGCCCAATCCTCTTTCTTGAGCTCGAACGGTTCGAGCGCCGAAATGCGCACGCCGAACTCCTTCCACTCCTCGACAGCGGCCTTGAGCGCCGCGAGATTCGCCCGCGCGGTTTCGGGGTCGGCGGCGTAAACCGTGTGGTAGACCCGTTTGTTCTCCTTGTCCTCATAGCTGCTCGAATCGAGTTCGAGTGCGGCGAGCATCTCGGCGGCGAGATCGAAATTGTCCGAATCGTCGACGAGTTTGATGCAGTAAAGCATATCATCCATCGTATGTATCCCCAAAAAAACTGAACCGAAAAACCACCGGTTCTCCCCCCGGCATCATACACTATAACCCGAAATCCGGAAAAATGAAAGCCTCCTCCCTTTAAAACCCCGTTTTTTTGTGCTATATTAAAGCAAAAGCGATTGCAAGAAACCTACCAGCAGGGAAAATCACGTCTATGAGTGAAACGATCATCGTTCTCGATTTCGGTTCTCAATACAGTCAGCTGATCGCCCGCCGGATCCGCGAATGCCGGGTCTACAGCAAAATCATGCCGTACCATACGACGGCGGCGGCGATCCGGGCGGAGAATCCGAAAGGAATCATCCTCTCGGGCGGCCCCTCGAGCGTCTATTCCCCGAATGCGCCGAAGTGCGACCCGGCCATCTTTGAACTTGGAATTCCGGTTCTCGGGATCTGCTACGGGCTGCAGCTCATGATCCAGACCCTCGGGGGAGAGATCACCCGCGGAAAAGCACGCGAATACGGCAAGGCGATCCTCGACATCGTCGAACCGGGGGAGCTCTTCATGGGGCTTTCGCCGCGCATTCAGGTGTGGATGTCCCACGGCGACAAGGTCTCGAAAATGCCGGAGGGGGGATTCAAAGTCCTCGGCTCGAGCGGCAACACGGAATTCTGCGCCGTGCACATGCCGTCGCGCAACCTCTACGGAATCCAGTTCCACCCCGAGGTCGTCCATACTCCCGAGGGGAAGAGCATCATCGGGAACTTCTGCCGCCGCATCTGCAAGTGCAGCGGCGACTGGACGATGGAGTCGTTCATCGAGCAGCAGGTGCGCGAGATCCGCGCGAAAGTCGGGAAATCGAACGTGATTCTCGGACTCTCGGGCGGCGTCGACTCCTCCGTCGCGGCGGCGCTCATCCACAAGGCGATCGGGAAGCAGCTCAACTGCATCTTCGTGAACAACGGGCTGCTGCGCAAGAACGAGGCCGAGCGCGTACAGCAGCTCTTCGGACGTAACTTCAACATGAAACTCATCTACGTCGACGCGACCGACCGCTTCCTCGAGAAACTCGCGGGCGTCGAGGAGCCCGAGCAGAAGCGCAAGATCATCGGCAAAGAGTTCGTCGAGGTGTTCGACGACGCCTCCGCCAAGATCGAGAACGCCGAATTCCTCGCGCAGGGCACCACCTATCCCGATGTGATCGAGAGCGTCCCGATCGACGGAAATCCGTCGGCGATGATCAAGAGTCACCACAACGTCGGCGGCCTCCCGAAAGAGATGAAATTCAAACTGCTCGAACCGCTGTCGCGACTCTTCAAGGACGAGGTCCGCGAAGTGGGCCGCCAGCTCGGGCTGCCGGAGGACGTGGTCATGCGCCAGCCGTTCCCGGGGCCGGGCCTCGCGGTGAGACACCTCGGCGCCGTGAGCCGCAAGACGCTCGACATCCTGCGTGACGCCGACGAGATCGTCGTCGACGAAATCAAGAAAGCTGGACTCTATTACACGATCTGGCAGACGTTTGCGGTTTTCCTGCCGCTGCGCACGGTCGGCGTGATGGGCGACGAACGCACCTATGACTACGTCATCGCGGTCCGCGCGGTCGACAGTTCGGACGGCATGACCGCCGACTGGGTGCCGCTCCCGGCGGATCTCCTCGGGCGGATCTCCTCGCGCATCATCAACGAGGTCAACGGCGTGAACCGCGTGGTCTACGACATCACGAGCAAGCCGCCCGGGACGATCGAATGGGAGTGAGTTCCGCATGCGGATCATAGCGGGAATCGCGCGCAACATCGAACTGGCCGCCCCCCCCGGAATCGGGGTGCGTCCGACGGCGGTCCGGGCCCGCAAGGCGCTTTTCGACAGCATCGGGAGCCGCCTTGCCGGGAGTGTTGTGCTTGATCTTTGTGCGGGTTCGGGCGCGCTTGCGCTCGAAGCGGCCAGCCGCGGAGCGGCGGCCGCGACGCTGGTCGAGGCGGATCAGCGTCACATCCGGGTGATCGAAGAGAACGTCGCCAGAGTGAAAAAGGCGGGAGTCGCGTGCGATTTCCGGCTCATCAACGGCCGCGCCGAGGCGGTCACCGCCTACGCAGGACTCTGCGGAAAACCGGACGTGATATTCGCCGATCCCCCTTACGCGGAGTCGGCGGCGCTGTTCGGGAAACTTCTGGCGGACGGGAATTTCACCGCGTTCGCCGCAGGAGCGCTGCTCGTCTGGGAGATTCCGGACTCGCCCGGCAGCGTCGGAGCGTTCCTCCAGGCGGAAAAACTCGCCCGGCGGCAGATCCGCAAATTCGGCGGGACCGACTTTCTGCTCGGGGAGATTGCGCCATGACGAACCGTTACCGCTGGCGCTTCGCTTCGGACGCCGTGCGCGCCGAACTCGGCGAAACACCTGAAACCATGCTCGAAACCGGAGATGAGGTCAAATCCAACCCGGTTCGGCGCGTCGTGCGCGCGGGCGGCTACTTTCTGAAATGCGACCGACGCGGAGCCGGGAGATTCCGACGTGAATGGCGGGGGGCGGAACTGCTCCGGGAGAGCGGAATTCCGGTGGTGGAGTATCTCGCATGCGGCGATTCGCCGAACGGGGGATGTCTCATCACGCGGGCGCTGCCGGAGTCGGAGTCGGTCGGGGCGTATTACTGGCGGAAATTCGTGCGCGGCAGAGAGAATCCGGAGCCGTTTCTCAACCGCTTTGCGCCGTTCGTGCGGAAGATTCTCGAATCGGGTCTCTTCCACCCGGACTTTCACATCGGCAACATCCTGTACGACCGGAAGAACGAATCGTTCGTGATGGTCGACGCCATGGGAATCCGCCGGGCGACGCTGTGCGACCGGATCTTCCGCAAATACCGCATGCGGCGCATCCCGATGGAACTGCGCGAACCGCTCGGCCGCGACCGCATGATCGCGCTGATCGGGGAGTGCGGGATCCCCTCCCCCGCGGAGTTTTTCGATCACGCGCTCGACCGGGAGGCGGACGCATTGTGGCACGAGTGGCCGAAGCGGCGGCGGCAGATCCTCGCGGGCTACCCGAAATTCACGCGCCGCATCGACGGGATTCTGCACACGGTTGATCCTCTGCGGCAGATCGAAGAGAATGTGGACAGCGTCGTCATCGAGGGGGAGGATCCGGAACTGCTAGAGAAGATGTTTCTCGCGCACTTTTTCCTGCAGCTGGCGTTGATTCCGCACCGCCGGGCGGCGGCATACGATCCGGAAAACGGCAAGCTCTACCTCGAACCGGTTCCGGGCGGAGCGGTTCCGGCCCGGGCGGGGGATCAGGAGGAGCGCATGACGGCGTTCGATCTCCCCTCCGGCCTGACCGACTGGCTCGGCGGCGGCCGGGGAGACGGCAGAGTCCGTTTCTTCAATTTAAAGCGCATCGCGAAACTCATGTAGCCGGGAAAGGAGCATCCCATGCTTGCGAAAACATTTTCCGCCGCCGTCATCGGAATCGACGCCTATCCGGTCGAGATCGAAGTGAACGCCGCGGTCTCCGGAAAGAGCGCCGGAAACGAAAACGGCGTTTCGATCGTGGGTTTGCCGGACACGGCGGTCAAGGAGAGCCGCGACCGGGTCCGTTCCGCGATTCTCTCGAGCTGTTACCAGCCGCCGAAAGGGTTCACGGTGGTGAATCTCGCGCCGGCGGATCTGCGCAAGGAGGGAGGTGCGTTCGACCTCGGAATCGCGCTCGGAATGCTGGCCGCGACCGGGACGATTCCGCCGGAGACGCTCGCGCAATATGCCGTGATCGGCGAGCTCGCGCTCGACGGCTCGATCCGTCCGGTCCGGGGTGCGCTGCCGATCGCGGACCGGCTCGCGCGGCAGAACCGGTTCACGGGTCTGATCGTCCCGCGCGAAAACGCGGAGGAGTCGGCCCTCGCCGCGGGCGGGAGAATGCCGGTCTACGCGGCGGGCTCATTGCGCGAAGCTGTTTCGATCCTGCTCGACGGCAACGCATTGCCATGTCATGCCGATCTGCGCGAATACATTGGGAAACCCTCCGGACGCGAACCGGATTTCTGTGAAGTCAAAGGGCAGATGATGGCGCGCCGCGCGATGGAGATCGCCGCCGCGGGCGGGCATAATCTGCTGCTGAACGGCAGCCCCGGGACCGGGAAATCGATGATCTCCATGCGACTGCCGGGCATTCTTCCGCCGATGACGCTTGAGGAAACGCTCGAGACGAGCCGGATTCACAGCGTGCTCGGGCTGCTTTCGGACGGGCAGCCGCTGCTGAACCGGCGTCCGTTCCGCGCGCCGCACCATACGATCAGCGACGTCGGGCTGATCGGCGGCGGGCGCGACCCGAAGCCGGGGGAGATCAGTCTCGCACACAACGGAGTCCTCTTCCTCGACGAACTGCCGGAATTCAAGCGCAACGTGCTCGAAGTGCTGCGTCAGCCGCTCGAAAACGGCGTCATAACGGTCAGCCGCGCGGCGGGGAGCTGCACGTTTCCGGCGCGGTTCATCCTCTGTGCGGCGATGAATCCATGCCCCTGCGGGCGCGGGGAATACGAACTCGGTTGCACCTGCAAACTCGAGGAGAAGCGCCGCTATCAGAAACGGATCTCGGGGCCGCTGCTCGACCGCATCGACCTGCTCGTTCCGGTCCGGCAGCTCTCGCAGGAGGAGCTTATGGCCGCACCGGACGGCGAGTCGAGCGCGACGATTCGCGAACGGGTCATCAAAGCACGCGCAATCCAGCGGGAGCGGCTCGGGAAATTCGGGCTCTACTGCAACAGCCAGATGAGCGGGCGCGATCTGCAGGAGTTCTGCCGGCTCGCCCCGTCGAGCGCGCAGCTGCTGCGCGCGGCAATCGCGAAATTCAAACTCAGCCCGCGCGCCTACGACCGGATTTTGAAAGTCGCCCGCACAATCGCCGATCTCGCCGGCAGCGCGGCGATCCGGGATGAACACATCTTCGAGGCGATCAACTACCGGAAATCCCCCCTCGGGGCGGAGTGAGCTGCGGACGCCCTGCGTCCCCTCCCCCGCTCCCGGTCAGAGCAGATTCACCGCCTCGATCTCGGAAATGGAGGCTTCATCCATCCCCGCGGCGGCGAGAAATTCGGCGATGAGTTCGGTTTTGCCACGGCAGTAGGCGTCGATATCGCCGGGATGGAGGGCGGCGAGTTCAAACTTCCGTGCCGAATAGCGTTCCGCATCGTAGCGGTGCGTGCGCAGATAGTCGCGCAGTTTCAGATGGTTCTCGACGGCGGGCATGCCGTCACGGCAGACGTAGAGATTGTGCGCGAATGCGAACCGGGGAGAGCGGGTGAACGCCTCCCGCCACGGAATGCCGAGGTCGCCGCGGCGCTGGAATCCGAGCGACTCGAGCCGCGCGGCAACCTCCTCGAACTCCTCCCAGCGAGTCAGGATCACATCGATGTCGATAACCGGTTTGGCCGCGAGCCCGGGAACGGCGGTGCTGCCGACGTGTTCGATCCGGAAATCAATTCCATCAAGGGCTTCAGAGACAGCTTGTTTCAACGTCTCGAACATCTCCGCCCACTCGGGACGGTACAACACAACTTCCACACTCATTCGTTCCTCCGGGGTCAGCATTCCAACTCCTGATCGTTTCATACAATAAATCCGATCGCGTCCGAAAGCAAGGGATTTTTGCAAAAACAGGGGAAAAAGTGTTCTATCCGCCTCCCATGTATCCTTGCAAATCCGCGCGACATTGTGTATAGTACCGCATGGCTGAATCTGCGGAAAAACCGAAAATCAGCGCGATGGAGAAAGCCATGCGGCTGCTCTCGCGCCGGGCTCTGACCGAACGCGAACTCCGGACGAAACTCGGCGCGGCCGGGTATGCGTATCCGGAAATCCGCGACACGGTTGCGGAGTGCCGCCGTCGCGGCTTCGTCAACGACGAACAGTTTGCGGCGGATTATGCGGAGATTCTCGCGTCGCGCGGTCTCGGCGGGCGTCGGATCCGGCTCGCACTCCGGCAGCGCGGAATCCCGCAGCCGCTGCAGGAGCAGCCGCTCGAAAGCGCCGCGGAGAGCGAAGCGCAGCGCGCCCGCGAAGCGCTTGAATACAAGTTGCGGCTGCTCGCGCGCGAGACCGATCCGCGCAAAAAGCGGGAAAAGGCGTTCCGCTTTCTCCTGAGCCGCGGGTTTTCGTGCGACAACTGCCGCGCGGCGATCGACGAAATCGACTTCAACAACAACAACTGAATGGAGTGGAGGGGAGTCCTATGCGGAAAAGCTGGTTGTTCCTGCCGGTGCTGCTGTGTGCATTCACACTTGCTGCGGAGAAGATCGACTGGGAGCAGGTGCCGGAACTCCGCCCCGGCGTGCGGCTGCTCAAGCTCGAGCGCGAAGAGCCTCGATTGATGAAGATCAATCTCATGCGGATCGACCTCAAACTCCCGGGACTCGAATTCACCGGCAGCGCCCGCGACGCCGACTGGGGCAAGCCGATGCCCGACTACCCTCAAAAGCCGATCCGGACCAAACGAATCCGCACCCGCGACTTCATGCTGAATGCGCGGAAACCCGTAAACGAGGGCGGACTCGGTCTCGACATGATCGTCGCGGCGAACTCCGCCCCCTGGCTGCCGTGGGAAAAGCCGTTCACTCACAAGTACGCGCATCCGGCCGGACTCGGAATTCTGAATGGAGAAGTCATCTGTGACACCCGGCCGCACAACGCCGTTTTCGTGGTCTATGAAAATGGAAAAGTAGATATCGTATCTTCTGTTCCGGAAGAGGATTACAGAAAAATCCGCGTCGCCGCCTCCGGATTCGCCATCATCATGCGCGACGGCGAAATCCTCCCCGGCGGAAATTATGAAAAAAAGAAGATGCCGCGCATCGCCTACGGACTCTCGAAAGACCGGCACTATCTTTACATCATCACGATCGACGGCCGCCAGAAAAAGTGGAGCATGGGCGCGACCGGTCCGGAAACCGCCGCCTTTCTTCAGGATGCCGGCGCATACGATGCGATCAATATGGACGGCGGCGGCTCGGCCACGCTCTGCTACTGGGATGAGAAAAAAGACGAACCCGTCACCGTCAACCGCCACGACAAGAGTGGTTATCAGCGTCCGGTCGGCTCCAACCTCGGAATCTGGCTCAGACATTGAAACACCCCCTCCCCGCACCTCTGCGGCATCCCGCCCCGTCATCGGGCGGGCCGGGATTGTGCCATCGATAGCATTTTTTGAAAAAAAAACGAAGATCCGGCTTGCTTTTCCCGAAAACGGGCATATTGTAAACTATGCCAACGATGGCACACAAGAGGCGAATCCGGGAGCAGAACGATGGCGACGACGCTGAAAATGGTTGCGGAAAAGGCGGGAGTATCGATCCGCACGGCGGGTCGGGCACTCTCTGGTTCCGGCCCGGTGAAGGCGGAAGTTGCCCGCCGGGTGCTCGCGGCGGCACGGGAGCTGCACTATGTGCCGAACGCGGCGGCGCGGAGTCTCAAGCAGCGCGCGTGCCGGATCGTCGGGGTGATTTCAGAAGCGAATCTGCAGAATGAATGCGGTCTGCGCCGGATCAGCCTGCTCGAGGGGGCGCTGCGCGAGGCGGGGCGGCACACGCTGCTCGGGGCGCTGCCGGAGTCGTTCGAGGAGTTGATGAAACTGCTGCGGAGCTGGACGGGAATCGCCGAATCGGTGATCTTTCTGGCGTGGCCGTCGTCGTGGCCGGTGGAGAAACTTCATGCGTTGCCGCAGCGTTTTCTCTTCATCGACTGCGAACTGGAATCTGCGGAGTTCGACCGGATCGAGACCGACCGGACCAGCGGGGTGGCTGCTGCGGTGACGGAGCTGCTCCGGGCGGGACGGCGGCGGATCGCGCGGGTCGGGACCGACCATGCCGCGGGACGGCGGACCGGCTTCGAGCAGGCGCTGGCGGAAGCGGGCGACGGCGTGGAGAGCAGATTCATCAGCAGCAGCGGACTGGAATTCGCCGATGGATTTGCGGCGGGCAGAGCGCTTGAGGAGTTCCGGGCCGACGCGGTTTTCTTCGACACGGACCGCATGGCGCTGGGATTCTACCGCTATGCGAGTGAAAAAGGGATCTCGATACCGGGGACGGTCGCGGTGGCGGGTTTCGACGACGACGCGGCCGGAGCGTTTGCGATTCCGGCCCTGACGACGGTCGCGCACCCGGATACCGAGACCGTCCGGCGCGCCGTGGAGAAAGCGCTCTCTCCGGCGGAGTCTGAACCGGAATTGATCGTCTACCCGGCGCGGCTGGTCCGCAGGGAGAGCATAGGCATACCGAACAACCCTCATCAACAGGAGACAGGGAAATGAAAAAACGTTACTGCATCGTCGGGACCGGCGGCCGGTCGGAAATGTACATCAAGGCGATTCTGAACACGTTCCCGGAACAGGCGGAACTCGTCGGAATCTGCGACTCGAACCAGAAGCGGATGGATTATTACAACAAGATCTTCATCAAGAAGCACTGCAACAACCATCCCGATCTGCCGACCTACAAGGCGCAGGATTTCGACCGCATGATCGCGGAGTGCAAGCCCGACACCGTCATCGTCACTTCGATGGACCGGACGCACCACAAATACACCTGCCGGGCGATGGAACTCGGCTGCGACGTCATCAGCGAAAAGCCGATGACCATCGACGCGGAGAAGTGCCAGCAGATCATCGATACGAAGAAACGA
Organism: uncultured Victivallis sp.; assembly: GCA_944389935.1. Taxonomy (GTDB): domain Bacteria; phylum Verrucomicrobiota; class Lentisphaeria; order Victivallales; family Victivallaceae; genus Victivallis. The sequence continues at coordinate 3,228 of CALXOE010000065.1, read as the reverse complement.
ACCGGCAGAAACCTCACCGTCACGTTCAACTACCGTTACGCGCCGCGCAACAGCAAAGTCAAGGAGGTGCTGAAATCCGGCATCGTCGGGGAGATCACGAGCGTTCACTTTGAATGGCTGCTCGACACCTGCCACGGCGCGGACTACTTCCGGAGATGGCACCGCAACAAAGTCAATTCCGGCGGACTCATGGTGCACAAGGCGACGCACCACTTCGACCTCGTGAACTGGTGGATCGACTCCGAGCCGGTGACCGTGTTCGCGATGGGGGATCTGAAGTTCTACGGCAAGATCAACGCCGAAAAGCGCGGGATCACGGAGTTCTACAGCCGTGCCCGCGGCAGCAAAATCGCCGAGAAGGATCCGTTCGCGCTGCATGTGAAGGAGGACGATGAGAATCTCATGGGACTCTACTACAACGCGGAGGACGAGGACGGCTACTATCGCGACCAGAGCGTCTTCGGCGACGGCATCAGCATCGAGGACAACATGGGCGTGATGGTGCGCTACAAGAACAACGTGGTCATGACCTACAGTCTCTGCGCGCACTGCCCGTGGGAGGGATATCGCGTGGTGTTCAACGGGACGAAAGGGCGGCTCGAATTCAACGTGGTCGAGCGTTCGTTCTGCTCGGCCGAGGGGGAGGATTTCAACAGCTTCGGAATGCGCGAACTTGACGAGGACCGTTCCAAGCTCGTGCCGGAGATCATCTTCCAGCCGCACTGGGGCAAGCCGCAGGTGATCGATTACTCGGTCGATTCGCTCGCGGGCCACGGCGGCGGCGACGCGCGGCTGCTGCGCCATCTCTTTGTCGGAGTGGATGATGATCCGCTCGGGCTGGCGGCGGATTACGTCGACGGTGCGAAGTCGATCCTGACCGGCATCGGCGCGAACATCTCCATGCAGACGGGGCTCCCCGTCAAGGTGCAGGAGCTGATCCACTGGTAAAGTTCCGCGCAATCGCATGACTGGCGGCGGGTTCCATACGGGGCCCGCCGTTTTTCTCATGCAGCTTGCCGCCGACTTCCGGAGATCGGTATGGTCCCCGAAGCCGGAGCCCGGATTGTGGAAATACTCTGTGTTCCCGCACTCTGCCGGGAGCAGAGGAGTTGCGACTTCCATGCTGCGCGGAGCATCGGCGGCGCAGTTCTGCGACCGGAGCTGGTGAGGAACTCCATGCAACAAAAAATTCCCTGTTTTCCATCCTGCCCGACTTGACACGAGGCGAACTGACTGTAAATTAAATAGCAGTCACAACTCGCACTCACAGGAGGTGTCATTATGAAGTGCAATTATTGTGGGAATGAGGTACCGAACGGGTCTCTGACCTGCCCGTCCTGCGGTGGACCAGTTCAGCAGCCGCAGGGGGTTCCCATGCAGCAGGCGCCACAGGGTGTGCCGCCTGTTCAACAGGGGATGATTCCCGGACAGAAATCCCGGACGGTCTACATTCTTCTGGCGTTCTTCCTCGGAACACTGGGAGTCCACAACTTCTATGCGGGCCGCATAGTCCAGGGGGTTGTGCAGTTGCTGATTACGATTATCTCCTGCGGTTTTTTGAGCGGGATTTCGGGAATCTGGGCACTTGTCGAAATGTTCACGGTCACGCAGGACTCCAAAGGAGTGCCCATGCAGGACGCCGACACGAAGCTGGCCACGATTCTCGCGATTGTCTGGGCGGTGCTGTTTTTCGCCGTTATATTCCTCTCGGCTCTGAGCGAAATGTAAGAAGAGTCCAGCGCCCGCTGAAACCGGAAACTCCGGGAAAGCGGGTGCTGGTCTCATGCGGCAGAATAGCAGCCGTTTTCCCATTGTCTGACCTGATGCGAAGCCGGCAGACAATGAACGAAACTGAAGCCACAACTCACATTCACAGGAGGGTTTTATCATGAAATGCAATTATTGCGGGAATGAGGTACCGGACGGATCTCTGACCTGCCCATCCTGCGGCGGGGCAATTCAGCAGCCGCAGGCGGCTTCCCAGCAACAGGCGCCGCAGGGCGCGCCGCCCGTTCAGCAGACCGTCGTCGTGGTTCAGCAGGGACCGGCTCCGGTGCCGAAATCCCGGACGATTTACGTGATTCTGGCGTTCTTCTTCGGCGGTCTCGGCATTCACAACTTCTACGCGGGCCGCACGGGCTGTGGAATCGCCCAGCTGTTGATTACGTTGCTCTCCTGCGGATTTCTCTCCGGAATCGTCTGGATCTGGGTGCTCATTGAAATGTTCGTGGTCACACGCGACGGCAAAGGAGTGCCGATGCGCGGAGGCGCACTGCTGCTCATCATCGCCCTCGCCGTTATCTGGGTGCTCGCAATGCTGGGAATTGCCATCGGCGTGGCAATCAGTCAGGCAGGCGGTCGCGCCGATACCATCACCTGTGTGTCGAACCTGAAGCAGATCGGGATGGGATTGGCGCAATATGCCGGTGATTACGACAACAGATTTCCGCCACAGGACAATGCAGCCGGATTGGAATTGCTCCGGGGAACGGGTATCCTCACGGATCATGCAGTCTATGTCTGTCCCTCGACCGAAACCACGGCGGGATCTGGGAATGAGCCGCTGACCGATGCGAACTGTGACTACATCTATCTCGGCGGATTGATGCCTTATTTTGACGGTGGATCCGATTGCCCCGTTGCTTTCGAGAGGCCGGGGTCACATTCCGAAAATAAGGTCAACGTTCTCTATGGGAGTGGCGCTGTCAACACCATCACGCTGCCGGATTCGGTTCAGACGGTCACGGATCTCCTGCAATATCTGGAGGAGCAGGCGACCAATCCCAAAGTGAAAGCGTTTCTCCAGAAAAAGCAGCAGACGGTCTTCTGACCCGACCATACACGCACTTATCGCAACAGCGGGAATATTTCTCCCGCTGTTTTTTTGTGTCCCGGAATCGAACCACGGTGCCGCGCCTCCCGTTCCGGGCTTTCCCGCGAATAACGTCATCCCTGTTTTGATAAATTTTTATCAATGAGTTTCCAGCAAAAACAAACGAAGCGGCAAGAGTTTGATATTTTTTTATCAATTAAACTAAAAGGAGTTACGTAAAAATATTTTTTCAAAAAAAATGGGATGGTTTTCCTCGGGGACGCTTGAAATCGGAAATTTCGGCGCTATTTATTAAAGAAGCCCGAATGATAAATTCACAGGAGATGGTATGATAAATAGCTGACGTTCGCGGTTTCTGCTTGCGGCGTGTAATTTATGGCGATTAACTTACACGT
>CALXOE010000064.1 GCA_944389935.1 uncultured Victivallis sp. | reverse complement strand
GATCCCCACCTGCGCAATCTGTACGGACGATTCGGAAAGGCCGTGAAAGTCGACGGGCTGCTCGTCCGGGCGTTCCCTGGCTATCAGGAGATCCCCAATCAGGAAGTTCCCTGCTGCGTCTACGCCGTCACCACGGACGGCATCACCGTTGCCCACAGCGGCGACAATCAGAATCCGCAACCCTATGAGCTGCTCGAAAAAGCCCGGATCAAACCGGATGTGATGATGATCAACGGCCGACCCGGATTCGCTTTCTGTCTCAAGACGGTCCAACCGAAGCTCGCTCTCATCGGGCACGAGCATGAACTCAAACACCAGGCTTCGGGACGCGACTCCTGGAGTGCCGTATTCAAGCGCATTGACGACGCCGGACTCGCCACGCCGATCTGCGTGATCGATTGCGGCGAAAGTATCAGTTACTCCAGCCGGTAAAGAGGTTCTGGGGGCGAACTCCACACTTCGTATTTGCCGAACGTCATCGATGGCAAACGCTTATCGATGGACATAACTGTCACTTTTCCGATTCACTCCCGGCAGGAGTTCGGGGATAGAGAACGCGGGGGAAGTGGAGAGGCTCTCTTCCTCAAACAGCACTTGATCTGCTTCTCCCGTCTGTCGCCCTCACGCCACGCCGGGAAAAACATTTCTGACGGAAAAGTGAAATTAAAACATACAGAGAGTTCCGCATGAATCATGAGAAAAGGAGCTGCCGCAAAACCTCATGGTTTTGCAACAGCTCCTTGTATTCACTCTCCGGAACACTCAGCGCATGAGCGTCTGAGCGGCACCGAGCAGTTTCGCCTCGCCCATGGCCGGAGCGAGCAGCTGCACGCCGACCGGCATGCCGCTTTCGGCATCGAGCCCGGCGGGGAGACTGATCCCGCAGTTGCCCGAGAGATTCAATGCGATCGTAAAGATGTCCGAGAGGTACATCTGCAGCGGATCACTCTTCTCCCCGAACTTGAACGCCACCGTCGGCGTAACCGGAGTCAGCAGCACGTCGCACTGCTTGAACGCCTGCTCGAAATCACGCCGGATCAACGTGCGGACTTTCTGCGCCCGCAGGTAATACGCATCGTAATATCCGCTCGAAAGCACGTAGGTGCCGAGCAGAATCCGCCGCTTGACCTCGTCGCCGAACCCTTCGCCGCGCGACTTGAAATAGGTGTCGACCAGATCTTTTCCGTCGACCCGCTTCCCGTAACGCATGCCGTCGAACCGCGCGAGATTCGCACTCGCCTCGGCAGTCGCGATGATGTAATAGACCGCCACCGCGTACTTCGTGTGGGGCAGTGAAACCTCCACGAGTTCCGCTCCGAGCGACTTCGCTTTTTCGATGCTCTCACGAACCACCTTTTCGACGCCTGCGGCGAGTCCGCCTTCTGCAAAATACTCTTTCGGCAGCCCGATTTTCACACCACGGAACGACTCCGGAGCGTTTCGCGCCGCCTCGGCAAATCCGCCCGCCGGATCCGGCAGCGAAGTCGCATCCATCGGATCATGCCCGGCGATCGCGTCGAGCAGAATTCCCGCGTCCTCCACATCGTGCGTCATCGGCCCGATCTGATCGAGGCTCGAAGCGAACGCCACGAGTCCGCTGCGCGATACGCGCCCGTAGGTCGGCTTCAATCCGACGATGCCGCAGAACGCGGCCGGCTGGCGGATCGACCCGCCGGTGTCACTTCCGAGCGCTCCCGCCGCGAAACTTGCGGCCACACAGGCCGCCGAGCCGCCCGAAGAACCGCCCGGAACCCGCTGCGGATCGCGTGGATTCGCAGTCTTCTGAAATGCGCTGTTCTCGCAGGAGGAGCCCATCGCGAACTCATCCATGTTCAAACGGCCGAACGGGATGAATCCCTGCGCACGCAATCGCGCCACCGCCGTCGAGTCGTACGGCGAAACCACCGGCTCAAGAATCTTCGACGCGCAGGAGCAGGTCTCGCCCTCCGCAACGATGCAGTCCTTGATGCCGATCGGAATGCCGTCGTAGACGCTCAGAGTTTTCCCCGCCGCACGACGGCGGTCCGACTCCTCCGCGGCGCGCAGAACGCGCTCCCGGTCGAGTTTCAAAAACGCTTTGATGACACCGTCTTCCGCGTCGATGCGCGACAGATAGGTCGATACAAGTTCGACCGCAGTACAGCCGCCGGAGGCAAGCTCCTGCGCAAGCGCGTGAATCGGCCGCCCTTTCGTTTCCGGAATCGCCATGGTCAGTTGCTCCCTTCGCCGGGCAGCACCTGCGGCACCCGGATCAAGTCCCCGTCGATCAGCGCCGGAGCATTCGCCAGCATCCGGTCACGGTCGTAAGACGGCTTCGGTTCATCCTCGCGCCAGACGTTCGTCAGCGCGGCCGCGTGCGCGGTCGGCTCCACGCCGGTGAGATCGAGCTCGCTCAGCGAGGCGATGTAACCGACGATGTTGTCGAGATCTTTCTGGAGCTTCGGAAGTTGCTCCTCCGAAAGCTCCAGCCGGGCGAGAGCCGCCACATATCCGATATCGATTCGGGCTTCTTCCATCGTTCGGCCCGGATTATTTGCTCTGTTCAAGCATCAGAGTTTTGGTCACGAGATCGCACACCTCCGACGGCCCGAAGTACTGAATCGGACCGGGATAGACGTAGGCGGTCTCCTTCGCCCACTCGCCGCGCTTCGAGGCGAAATAGCGGAACGGCTTGCCGTCGAGCTCGACGAGCGCCTTGCGGATCACCGGCTTGTCGTGACCGTGACGACGCTCGATGTTCATCATCATCGTGATCGGAATGCCGCCGGCAACCCACTCGGAAGCGGGTTTCGTCGTATTGCGCACGCTCGACATGTAGCCGGTACGGCCCGCGCCGATCAGCGCCGCGGCATTGTAGCCGAGGCTGTAGCAGTAGTCGGCATCGTAGTTCGACGGGGCCGCGCAACGTCCCTCGTAGCCGAAGAAGTGAACCTGCGTGCTGAACTTGCCGTTGTATTTGCCTTCAGCTTTCATCGCCTTGAGCTTCGTGGCGACCATCTCCGCGAGCATCTTCTCGGTCTCGATAAGAGAGACCTGGACGTTGCCGTGCGGATCGCGGTCGTTGCAGAGCTGCATCTGAATTCCGGCCGGAAGCGTCGCGAAAACGGCGGCGGACTCTTTCGAGAGGTTCTCAAGCGCGAATTTGACCTTGTCGGCTTTCTCCATCGCGTCGACTTTTTCCGCGTTTGCGGCGAGAAGATCGTTCAGCTCGGCGATCAGCACCTTGATCTCCGGAATGAACTCGATGAGCCCCTCCGGAATCAGCGCCACGCCGAAGTTCATCCCGGCGGCGGAACGGGCCGCGACGACCGACGCGATCTCATCGACGATCTGACCGAGGGTCATCTTCTTCGCGGCGACCTCTTCGGAGATGATCGCGATGTTCGGCTGGGTCTGCAGCGCGCACTCCAGCGCGATGTGCGAGGCGGAGCGACCCATCAGTTTGATGAAGTGCCAGTATTTCTTGGCGGAGTTCGCGTCGCGGCCGATGTTGCCGATGAGTTCGCTGTAGACGCGGCAGGCGGTATCGAAACCGAAACTCGTCTCGATCCACTCGTTCTTGAGGTCGCCGTCGATGGTCTTCGGGCAGCCGATGACCTGGATCGGAATGTTGTGCGACTTGAAATACTCCGCGAGCATGCAGGCGTTCGTGTTGGAGTCGTCACCGCCGATGATGACCAGCGCGGAGATCTTCAGCGCTTCACAATGTTTGCGGGCAGCCTCGAACTGTTCGTCGGTCTCGAGTTTCGTGCGGCCGGAACCGATCATGTCGAAGCCGCCGGTGTTGCGGTGCGCGTCGATAATCGCGTCGGTAAGTTCCACGTACTCATCTTTCACAAGCCCGTCCGGTCCCTTGAGGAAGCCGTAAAGACGGCACCCCTTGTTCAGCGACTTGAGCCCGTCATAGAGACCGGCGATGACGTTGTGGCCGCCGGGGGCCTGGCCGCCGGAGAGGATCACACCGACGTTGATCGCGGGGAGTTCGCCGCCGTCGGCGGCTTCAAACGTCAGCACCGGGCTGCCGAACGTCGTCTTGAAGATCGCCTTGATCTTGTCGACGTCGGCGACGGCCGTGGTCGGCGCGCCCTCATGGACTTTAACTTTCGCGCCCTTTGCGAGCGCGGGGGGGAGTTTCGGGGTGTAGGCGGCACGCGCCTTCTGCAGCGGAGAGATGCTCATGATATCCATCCTGTCAGGTTCATTGTTGTTCAGTTGCGACACTCTCTAATAAAATAATCCGCAAAACCTGATTTATCAAGTTGGATTTTGTCCGGCAAGGCACTATATTCCACAAAAGGAGGGAGAAACACCATATGAAGCGATTCGGGCTTTTTTTCATTTCGTGCCTGGCGGCGGCGCTGACCGGGTGCACATCGCCGAATCCGCTGCCGGAACAATCGGCGGCTCACCCGGCCTCCACCTATGAGCAGGCCGGAATGCTCGCACAGGTTGTGGAGTTCCTGAACAGTCATTATGTGGACGAAAACAAGGTCGGATACGACCGACTCCTCACCGCCGCACTGCGCGGCATGATGCGTGAACTCGACCCCTATTCCGGCTACGAACCCCCGGCCGAATTCACGGTCAACGAGGAGTCTCGCACGGGCGAACAGTCCGGCATCGGCATCGACGCGGTCAAGGTGAAAAATGCTCCGGCGCTGATCACCGCGGTGATCCCGGGCGGTCCCGCGGACAAGGCGGGCGTTCTCCCCGGCGAACAGATCTTCCGCATCGACGGCCGTCCGGTCGAGGCATTGCCGCTCGAAGAGTGCATGGATCTGCTTCGCGGTCCGGAGGGCAGCGAACTCGAACTCGAACTGCTCGCGTCGGACGGAAAAAGCAGCCGCAGCGTCAAACTCCGGCGCGAAAAGGTCGTGCGCAGCTCTGTCCCGCCGGAGGCCGCTCACCTGCTCGACGGCGACATCGGTTATCTCCGGATCAGCAGTTTCAACGCCCATACGCCGGGCGAGGGGGAAAAGGCGCTGCAGTCCCTCCGTTCGGCGGGAATGAGCCGCGGGCTCGTGATCGATCTGCGCAACAACCCCGGCGGCCTCGTCGACGGCGCCGCGAAAACCGCTTCGCTGTTTCTGCCGGCGGGCAGCGTGATCTTTTCGGCGAAACATCGCAATTCACCGGAAGTGGAAGTCGTCCGTTCCGTCGCAGGCGAACTGCGGGAGGAGACGCTCCCGGTCGTGATTCTGACGAACGCTTATACCGCAAGCGCCGCCGAACTCTTCGCGGGGGCGCTCCGCGACCACAACCGGGCGAAACTCGTCGGGGCGAAAACGTTCGGAAAGGGAACGCTGCTGCGGATTCTGCCGCTCGCCAACGGCGGGGCGCTGCGTTTCGCGGCGGGGCGCTATCTGACGCCCTCCGGGCGCGCGATCGAGGGCAACGGGCTCGCTCCGGACGTGCCGGTCGAACTCGATCTGCCGACGCAGTGGAAACTCAACGCCCAGCTCATGAGCCGGCCCGGCGTTGTCCAGCCGGACGGGAAAGACGCCGTACGGGATACGCAACTGGAAGCCGCCCTGAAACTCCTCCCCGCCCGGAACGACGCTCCGAACGCAACGCGGCAGTCGGAAACTCTTCGCAGGTCATGCCCGTAAATTGAGGAATTTCATCCTTGACGGAGCCGGTCCGGCTGGATTCTTTCCGGACGAGGTAAGAACAGAATCATTGCGACAGCCGCCCCCGGGCGGTGAGAAAAAATAAAGAATCACGGTTCATCCGATTCGAGGCAGCGCTCGATATAGATGATGACCTGATCTTTCCGGGCGGGCGGGAGCTTGCGGAATTTGCGCAGCAGCGTGATCTCGATATCGGCGAGGTCGGCGCCGACGATGTACGGGATCATGATCTTGGAATCGACGTGAAGCTGCACGAAACGGCGGAGATCCGCCTCGGCCGCGTGCATCTCCAGAAGCATCTCATAAATCGTCTTGAAGTGTTCCGGCGCAAGCGGACTCTTGCCGCCGCAGATCTGGCAGACATACTGCCGCGTGATCCCGAGCCGCGAAGCGATCTGCGTCTGGCGGATGCCGTATTTCGCCAACAGCACTTTCAGCCAGATACCCAGCTCCCGCCGTTTATCCAGATATGGCGACATGGTTTCAACTCTCCCCACGATAAAACATGATTCACTTGAAAGCCAATATAATATGTTTATCGACGAAGTCAAGTGTTGCGGCGCAAATGTTACCTGTTATGATTGACAAATCTGGATTTTATCTTCATCTGGTCTTGAAAAGCGGATGATTCCGGGGTACATTGAAGAAACATGAACCAGAGGGCGGTCGGATTTATGAAGATACTGCTGTTGGAAGATGATCTGCAGACTGCGGCATTCATCCGGAAAGGACTTGAGCAGGCGGGATTCACCGTGGCGCATTCGAGCGATGGGAAATCGGGGCTGGTGATGGCGCAGGAGGAGGAGTTTGATCTCGGGATTTTCGATGTGATGCTCCCGCGGCTCGACGGCTTCAGCGTAGTCAGGAAACTGCGGGAGACCAAACCCGCGGTGCCCGTTATCATCCTGAGCGCGCGCGACGCGGTCGAGGACCGGGTCAAGGGGCTGCAGTGCGGCAGCGACGACTATGTGACCAAACCGTTCGCATTCGTCGAACTGCTCGCCAGAATTCACGCCCTGCTGCGGCGGGCCACCGCCGCGGCCGAGCCGACGGTATTGACCTATGAGGATCTGACGCTTGATCTGCTGAGCCGCAAGGCAAACCGGGGCGGAGTCCGCCTCGATCTGCAGCCGCAGGAGTTCTCGCTGCTCGAATTCCTCATGCGGAACGCCGGGCGGGTAGTCTCGAAAACGATGATTATGGAACACGTCTGGGAGTACAATTTCGATCCGCAGACCAATATTGTGGAGACCAGAATCTGCCGACTGCGCGACAAGGTGGACAAGCCTTTCGCCAAAAAACTGATCCGGACGGTCCGGGGATTCGGATATGTTCTGGAGTAGGATCAGACTCTTTTCCAAGCTGCGGTTCAAGGCGGCGTTCTGGTTTCTGATTCTGTTTGCGGCCTCTTCCGTCCTGCTGTTTTTCCTGGTATCGCGCTATGTGGCCAACGACATGCTCCGGATTACGGACTGGCTGCTGGAGTCGACGGTGCGGGATTTCACCGCATCGTACCTGACCGGGAAAAATACCGCACGCTACGGACAGCAGGTTCCGTTTCCGGAGGTTCCGAAGCTCGATCTGGCTGCGTTTCAAGCTCATCTGCCGGGGATCGAACTGCTGGCGGCCTACCGCAGCAAACTCGAAGATCTGGAATTCTACACGCTGTTCGGCAGCCGGGGAAAGGAGCTTTATGAATTCCGGCTCGGATCGGACGGGCGCGCTTACAGCCGGCTGCTGCATCCGGAGCAGAATCTGCCGTTTCTGCGCAAGGAATTCGAGGATAAACTTCAGTCGTTCGGGTCGGACAACATCTACTTCCGATTCCGGGCGCCGGACGGCTCCGGCTTTGAAAGCAACGAATTGCGCAAGGGCGGCGGCGGAGCGGGTTCCGGACTCTCCACCATCACGGAGGACGGCCGCAAATTTCGGGTTATGAAGCAGCCGCTTTTCGACGGCTCGGTCATCGAGGCGGGCAGTTCTCTGCAGGGGATCGATGAGAGACTCACTGCCTACACGCGGATTTTTCTGCTGTTTCTCGCGGGAGTCCTGCTTTTCGGAACCGCGGCGGGTTATCTGATCGCCTGGAAACTGACCTCCGGCATCGAGCGGGTCAGTGACGCGGCGCGGCGCATCGCCGACGGCGACCTCTCGCTGCGGGTCAAACTCTGTCATGAGGCCGACGAAGTCGACCAGCTCGTGAACGCATTCAACGCCATGAGCGAAAACAACGAAGCATTGGTGACGGAACTGCGCACCGTCACCGACGACATCGCGCATGATCTGCGCACGCCGCTAACGCGCATGCGCGGACTTGCGGAGGTCACGGCGGCCGGGAAACCGGACATCGAGAGTTTCCGCGAAATGTGCGGCGCGGTCGCGGAGGAGTGCGATTCGATGGTGCAGCTCATCAATGAGATGCTCGAAATCACCCGGACCGAATCTTCCATCAACCGGCTGGAGCGCACAGAATTGTCGCTCACAGAGCTGGTCCGGCAGGCGGGAACTCTCTTCAGCGAACTCGCGGAAGATCGGAAGATCCGGCTGGAAACCAAATTTCCGGCGGATCACGAGATCAAGATCCGGGCGGACAAGCTTAAGATTCAGCGACTTGTGGCGAATCTGCTCGACAACGCCCTGAAATTCACTCCGGCGGGAGGGATGGTCACACTTTCGCTCTCGAAGCGGGACGGCGCCGCCGTCATCGCGGTCCGCGACTCCGGCTGCGGAATCGCCCCGGAGGACGCGGAGAAGATCTTCAAACGTTTCTACCGCTGCGACGCGAGCCGCACACTCCCCGGCAACGGACTCGGCCTCGCAATGGTGCAGGCGATCGCCAACGCGCACCGCGCCAGGATCGAGCTCGAAAGCTCCCCCGGGAAAGGGAGCTGTTTCTCGGTTATTTTCCCGCCCGAGCCGGAGGAAATCAACTCCTGAAGTTCCTCATCTCCGGAATCGACAGAACCCAAAAAACACGAAAAAAACGGACTTTTTTTATTTTCCCTCTTGACAAACGGATCAAAAATGTCCATAATTATAAACAGATCGTCAAAACGTTTTGATAAAAATCACAGCTTATTTTTCAAAACGTTTTGATTGATGAGAAAGAGAATTTTTCAGGAAAGGATATCAGGGTGGGCAAACAGGCGGCGACAATCGTGGATGTGGCGAGAGCCGCGGGGGTATCTCCGAGCACGGTATCCCACGCGCTCAGCGGCAAGCGGGAGATCAGCCTGCCGGTGAAAGAGCGGATCTTTAAAAAGATCCGGGAACTGGACTACCGTCCCTCGTTCTATGCGCAGGCGATGAAGAGAAACTCCACCGGCATGATCGGCGTCGTGGTGAACGAGTGCCGCAATCCGAGTGCGTCGCTCTTCCTCGACACGCTTGCGGCCGAGCTGGAAAAATACTCTTACAAGATCGTGATCGGGCTGGCGGGTCTCGATCATCGCAAGGGAGAGGAGCTGTTGCGGCACTTCTCCGCCGGACTCGTGGACGGGGTCATCAATCTGCTGCCGCAGATCACGCCGGAGGAGGCGCAGATTCTCTGCGGCTCGACGCCGGTCGTGACGAACATCCGCGAGAAACTGATTCCGGTCCGACTTGATTACGATCAGCTCACCAGAAACATTCTGAATTACCTCTGGGATCTCGGCCATCGCCGGATCGGCTACATCACCTCGCCATCCCGCGACCCCCACCGGCCTGACGGCGAAGCGACCCGACAAATCATGACGGAATTTCTGAAAAGTCATGGTGAGGAGCTTGATCCTCGCATGATCGCGGAGGGTGACGACTCCATTGAGGGAGGCATCGCCGGAACAGAACAGATCATGAGACTCGGAAATATCACAGCGATCTTCGCGGGGAATGACCAGACCGCTTTCGGGATCTATCGCTGGGCGTATCTGAATGGAGTCCGGATTCCCGACGATATTTCCGTGATCGGCTTCGATGATGTTCCGCAGGCCGCGACGCTGATTCCGCCGATGACGACGGTGCGTTTTCCGGTTCAGGAACTGGTAACTCACACGGTCAAACTGCTGATCGCCAAATTACGGCAGGAGACGCTTCCGCCAGGCCAGATCACTCTGGACATGCCGTTGGTGATCCGCCACTCCGTGGCCGATCGGAAGCGGATTTCGGCGGGAAGAAGAAAAAAAGCACTTCCCTCTGGGAAGAAGAACAAGACAATACCCTCAATCATTCTGTGAGTTCTAACCATTCCAACCATAGAAGGAGCTGTATCATGACACAAGGACGTTACCATGAGCGTATCCAGATTTATGAGCTGAGACTTTTCACATTGATCGAATTGCTTGTGGTGATTGCGATCATCGCGATTCTCGCATCGATGCTTCTGCCCGCATTGAACAAAGCCAGAGAGAGAGCAAAAAATACCAGTTGCCAGAATAATTTAAAAGCCCTTGGACATGCCGTTACTATGTATGCAGGGGATTATAAAGATCATATTCCATGGACAAGGAATATGGGAGATATGCGAGATGTGGGCTGGGGACGAGAAATCAATCACGGATTGTTAAATAAATTGGGTTATATTGCTCCCAAAACATTTATGTGTCCATCCGATCCTTCGGTATTGGGGAGTATCCAGTCAAATGGCTGGATAAGTTCGCATTTGAGCAGTTATCAATTTGTACCTTCTTCCGGCAATTATAATTTCAATTATAAAATTACCGCACGCCCATCATCAGGTTGTTACGTTCTATTTTGTGAAAACGATATTTGGAACGTTCACGCCGGAAAGCCCCCTTATCACGGAGCATCCACCAACGTGTGCTATATTGACGGAGCAGTTATTCCCGTCTTATTCGGATATTTGAAAACCATCAGCAAGTTCGACTACATGAAATTGAATACACAAAGATAAGAAAGAGGCAATTATGAGAAATAGAATATTGTCGATTATTACATTATTATCAATTGCCGAAGTGCTTTATGCTTCTGTGCAATTCGGCATCACCCAGGGAACGAACAAATGGGGATATGCCGGAGAACATTGTACTCTAACTCGTCCTGTCCCCTCCTCCAAGAAGTTGGAGGTAGCAGTGGAATTGAAGCTTGAAAAAGGGAGTACAGCTCCTATCCCCCGGGAAAGTTGGTTTGGAATTTACCTAGAAGATACAAAACAACATACCCGGTATATATGGGGATTCTGCAACTTAGATTGGGGGGACATCCCCAAAACACTTGTTCCCTCCATGATTTTCTGGGACAATGGTGGTAATATGCAACGTAAAACATTTACAAATCCAAGTCAGGCAGAAGGGGAATACAAACTAACTCTAAAACTGTCTAATGGGAAATTATATGCAGGATACGAATCTTCCATGGGGGCAATGCCGTATTCCGAAAAGGAATATAATGTCCCTGAAGATTTTGCCCCAGACAAAGTAGGAATTACAGTAGACTGTTATCATGCAAAACCTGTTGTCCCTATCAAGTTTCGAACGTTAACGATGACAACAGAAAATCAAACCCAAAAGTATTATTTTTCTGAAAGTGAATTATGGCATAACTCGTCCTCCAGAGCAATACTCACTTGGAATGATGCTACTACCTTGAGAGTTGATGAATCTTTGCAGGAAAAAATTAGTGTTGGCAAAAATGAGCTCTTCATTCCCCAAGCACACTATATCGTACAAAATCTGAAAATTCCAGGAAATACAACACTGCGGTTTGCTCCCGGGACACGTATACAGATATCCGGTTTCATTGAACTTACTGGAGATAATATTACAATCGATGGAGCCTGCTTCGAATATGCTTGGCACAATAAGCCATTAATTGTTGCCAAGAACCGCTCTAACCTGCGTTTTCAGAATTGTTCAACAGCAACATGGAATGGAACAGAAACTAATGCAATCCCATATAAATCAGGAGGACCTATTCTATTTTCTTTGACCAATTGCTCAGATATTATACTTGCCAATGGCGCTTTTGCAGATCTCTCTGATGTATTGAATGCAAAGAACTGTTCCCGGATCATTGTGCGTGACAATAAAGCTGAACGATGCAGAACTTTAACCACTGTTGCTGATGGCAGTGATTTCTTGAATCACGTCGGAAATTGGAGTCGCAATGTAGTCTACCAATGCATGTGGTGGGGAGGAGATAGTAATGATACAAAATCAAACGTTACGCCCGGTACGGCCAGAATCGTCAAGCGAGACTCGAAATTTGGTTCTCCCAATGTGGATAATCATGTTCTCGGAACCTATGACATCAATGTTCAAAATAATTTTGCAGAACATGGAACTACTCTTGTCTGGGGCTCAAAAGGGCGCAATATCGTAATCTCCGGAAATATAGCGCGTTACATGAATGATATGGCATATGATACTGAAGGCGGGGAAAATGTCATCATTTCTGATAATATTTCCATCAATTCCGCTTGCGCCGGAATTGGTTGCTATTTCTACGGAGAAAGAATTTTGATTTCAAACAATCAGGTTCTCATTTTCGAAGAAGGGACGGAATCTCAGCGGGGAAATTTCGTTCGGCTGCATAGCGGAGGAAGTCCAACCCATTTCGGGAATGGTCAGATTCTAGTTACTGGTAATCAATTCATCGCCGAAACGGGAAAAAAGCGCACATTCATTGTGGAGACAGCCCGGGAGATTTTTATCAAAGGAAACACTTTCCGCAATGGCGTGATTGTCGCGACCAATCAGCAGGCAGAACGTATTGTTATCTCCGGAAACGATTTTGAAACAACGTTACAGAATACAGGTTCCGCTGTAGTTCTGACTGGAGGCAAAGAACACGTCATTTCTGGAAATCTTTTCAAGTTGAGAGGGAATGATGCTGCTCCGGCCTTAAATCTTGCCAACCATAATGCACGCATATTTATTTCCGGAAATTTGTTCATTGGATGGAATCTTGTATATGAGTTGTCGCAGAAAACTCCCGGGAAACTACTGTTTGTGGGAAACCAATACGAAGGGAAAATAGGCAGCGATAACAGCTGGAGTGTTATTAAACAAAATAATATTTCCATTAAATAGGCGAATCATGAATACTGCAAGATACTGTTTAACATTGGTTTTATTAAGCATTTTTTCATTATATGTTTCTGCTGATTTGATAATCAACCTGAATACAGGGCACAACAAATGGGGATACAGTGCAACACATGCAACCGCGACACAACAGTGGAATGGAAAACCATTTGTCATGGAGACACGAATGGCGCGCCCCTCTGTAGGAACTACCGGGTTTCTGCCCCGGGAAACTTGGTTCGGCTTATATGTAGAAGACACCCGAAATGGTACCCGTTTTAGTTTCGGGCCATTCAATCCAAGCTGGGAAAACAACCCAAAAGAAGTTCCATATGCGGCTGTAAGTTATCTGAAAAAAGGCAATTTTACCGTCATTCGCAGCAATTTGAATTGGATCTGTTCTGAACAGAATTTGTTTTTGAAAGCGGATTTTGACGGAGAATCCATTCGATACTCCATCTCCAAAGATGGGACAGAGTACAAAGAGGCGCTTTGTCTTATTCCGGAAAAGCCATTTTCTCCCAATTTGGTGGGTATTACGCTGGACAGTTTTCATTCAACTCCCTGCAAGAACCTTGTGGTCAAAGAATTTAGAATCACGGGAGATGGCCCTGCTCAATCTGACTGCTTTGACGGAAACAAGTCTGCGCTTTGGAAGCATTCAGAAACCTCACGAGCAATTTTTTTGCACCCGGTTGAATTGGAAATGAAATGGGAAAGACCAGCTTCGGGGAATAATGTTTTCGATCGCGGACAGAATGCCGAATTCGCATTTTCATGTCGTACAACAGAACTGGTAAACCACCCAATAGAATTTCAAATTCATTGTCAGGATCGAGAAGGCAATGAACTTTGGAGTGATTCCCAACGTTTTACTTTGACTGAAAAACCTTTACTTTTGAGAGGACACGTCCCCGCAGAAAAAATAAACAAGAATGGCGTATATCAGCTCTGTATCAAGGCTGTGAACCAAGGGAAAAATCTTGGTTCAATAATGCAGCAATTCGCAGTGATTCCAGCTTCCATCGTAACTTCTGGCAAATATGACAGGAAATCGCCCTACAGTGGTAACTATTTTGCAGATTGGAATTTAGCTGCAAGACTCGGAATTCGGAAGGTTCGCCAGACTTGGTATGATTCACGAGAGTTCGAAAAACAGAGATATGCAGAAAGGGCACGTGCGAACGGTTTGTTAATTAATGGGCCATGTCTCAATGTTGGATTCAATCCGCAAACGCCAGCAAAGCTTCAAGAAAAAGCGCAATGGATCACTAACGAGCTTCTGAAGTTGGAAAAAAATTATTCAGATTTTATTTATTGCCAAGAAATCTACAACGAACCTGAAAATTGGCCACCGACAGCGCTGGAAACAGATTTAATCCCATTTGCCGCACTGATTGCACAGGTACGGCAGAATCTGCGAGCGGCTAAATCGAACCTGCTGCTTATGACGCCAGGAGTTACCCACGTAAATCTTTCTTTCCTTAAAAAAATGGCGATTGTTGGTGGATCAGACATTGCCGATATAATTGCTGTACATGGATATCGCAGTCCATGCCGTCCGGAATTCGGACACGAGGAAGATGTTGCTGCCATCAAGGAACTCTTTGGGGATAAACCTATTTACGTTAATGAAGATGCATATTTTGCTCTGACCCAAAAAAAATCTGAGGAAAAAACCTCTATTACGCAACCTTTCCATACTATGATCGAGCTGGATGAGCTGACTCATGCTGTTTATCTGCAACGTAAATACCTGTGTCAGTTTATGGCAGGCTACGCCTTGGTCAATCAGTTTGATTCCATTCAAAATCACTCCCTTTCCGAAACAGAATTTCATCGGCGACCAGCGCTGGTTACACTGGCGGCCTTGACTTCTATGTTACCTCATCCTGAATTTATACGCCGCAACACCAATCCGACAGATCATCTTTGGATCACAGAATGGGTTTCGGATGAAAAGACGTTCACAATATTGTGGAGTCTCAACGGGTTTCATGAGGTTCAGCTCGAATCATCGGAACCGATGCTGGCTCGAGATTGTTTTGGCAACGACATTACCTCCGGAAAACAACTTTTCCTGACCGTAGGAGGAGCACCTATCTTCGTTCTCGGCAAGAAAATCTCTTTGATTCGGCGAGAACTAACGACCAATCATCCTGTCATCATCTTGCCGGAAGAAAATCCTCTCGGGGGAAAGCCATTCGACATGGAAATTGTTGGACGAGCCCGAAATATGACACAATCTGAAATCACAGTCAAACTCTGTAATAACTCCGGACGGGAATTTGAAGGTATTGCCACTCCTCATTTCATGAATGATGCACCAGCAAGCTGGTACTTTGAACCTACGTCATGTCCGGTAAAATTGTCTCCGGGAGAGAAAATTACTTTGGTGTTTGTTCCCAAAGGTAGAGTTACGGGTGAACCGTTTGATCCTTATCATCCTGTTCCCGGGAAAGGTTATAACGCATTGTGGTGGACAGAAGGGTATCGTATTGCAATTGAACTCTCAAACACTGACGGAACAATGACGACGCTCCACTCCCGGCGTCCGCTTTGCCTTCGCGGAATTCCATATTTGAAAAATGTTAAAATTGATGCGGATCTCTCCGAGTGGAAAAATGTACCAGAATTCTCTCAAATCGGAGGCAGCAGCAAACGCAACACTGCACTTGCCCGCTTTTGGACTGGTGCAGCAGACTACCTGCCCACATTCAAATTCGCTTGGAATCGGCAGGGGTTGCTATTCTGTGCTGAAATTCTAGACGATAAACATGATATAGAATGTAAAGGCCAGGCAGCTTGGAGATCCGACAGTATTCAATTGGGTCTTAACCCCCATCATGAACGACCTGATTTCACTAATTATCTGGTTCTTACACTAGCAGATGGCAATCCGGCAATCCTTCAACGTGCGACGCAAAAACGAGCTGCTGGCCCTATATCAGAAATCCCGATTAAAATCCTTCGCTATAAAGGCGATTACAACCAGCCGGGACGCACTTTGTACGAGTGTTTGATTCCATGGGAACTTCTGGATTTCGATCCCAGCAAAGGTTTTCCTTTAGGATTTTGTGTACAGTTTAATGAATCGGACGGTTGGTGGCGTAGGGGCTGGGAAGGATACTTTCTTCAGATGGGCGGACAAATCGTCGATCCGCGTTACTTTGGAGATCTGACACCCGTCTATTAAGAGAGATTTTTGCAACAGGGTAAAAAAACATTCCAACTAAAGTAGGCTCATCCGGAATACAACCGCGTTCGAGCCGGAAATTGCGATTCTGTACAGTCCGGTTTCGACCGCATTCCAATCTGCGCTGATGAAGAATGAGTGGTATCGATTCTATGCGCAGAGTGCTTTCACTGGTCACAAAGTGCGGTTCCTGAGCGAACGGCAGCTGATCGCCGGGGAGTACGGGAAAGTCCGTCAGCTCTTTGTGATCGGCAGTGCCAATGTGTCGCAGGCCGCGGCAGACGCCCTGGCAAAGTTCCCAGGAAAAGTCATTGCGGATCGCCACAGTTTGCGTTTCAACGTATGCGCCCAGCAAGCCCCATGGGTAAAGGAAAATATCGGCGATAGAGTTTTGAAAAGATTAGAGCAGGAAAAGGTGATGCCGTCTGGCGGTGGACCGCCAGACGGCATTCTCTCTTCATAATAATGTAAGCGCCCAGCCAGCCCCATCTGGATTTGAGTCAGACAGTGTGGTATGTTCTTCCACAAACCGGAATAATAGGAGGACGGCATGGGACGCGAAGGACGAGATTATTGGGAGGAGCAATTGTCCGAATATTGGGACAGCGGCTTGACGA
>CALXOE010000063.1 GCA_944389935.1 uncultured Victivallis sp. | reverse complement strand
CCGGAATGTTCCGGGAAAAGCCGTTGACGGTCTCTTTCGCCTTTCCGGTGTGGGGGGGGGTTGGATCTGAAAGAAGTTGCTACAACAGGAGATGTTACTAAGATCGTCTCAAACGCCTTTCGGCTTTGGGGGTGGGTTGGATTCGTCGATTGGGTCAGGGACCACGGCCGTGGCGAATCGTCTCAAACGCCTTTCGGCTTTGGGGGTGGGTTGGATACCGGGACACAATATAGTCTCAGCATCAGAAAATTACAAGCACTTTTCGGCATGGGAGCCGTTTTTATCCGTGCCATAACCGGAAATCCGTGCGCTTTTCATCCGTAAAAAACAACGGAATCCATTCGCCTCAAAGCTTTTTCACCATTTCGGCATGGGACTGCCTGTTTCCCCCTTTTTCCCGCCATGCCGAAAACCCCGATACAACCCTCAAACAATGTACAGCAGAACTTTCCGCGGACGCTCCACAACTCCCGCACTGCGAATCTCCGCCACACACCCCGCGCAAATCCGATAGGAGATCAGACGATCTTCTTCCGGATCAATCAATTTCAGCAGACGTTCCCAGAACTCCTGAAACACCTGCTCTTCCAGATCGCATTCAAATACACTGTATTCTATGCGCAGCCCATAGTCCCGGCAGACTGCCGATACCTTGCGCAACCGCCGCGCATCCGCAACATCGTAAGCAACCAGACGAAGCATATTACGAAAAACCTCCCGCGCCGGATCGTACACCGCCGGAAACCCGATCCCATATTCCCCCGGATCAGGGCATGTGGAAAAACTCAACATCTTCCTCCCCCTCCAGAATCCGGAGCACCGCGCAAACCTGACGCTCAATGATCTGCCGGAAATCCGTATGCTCCCCGCCGGGTTTCAACGAAAATTTCCGTGCCATCGTCTGCTCATACGCCGTAAAAAACAACTTTTTCCCGTCGTCCGTCAAATAAGTCCCCCCATCCTCCGCATCAAACCGGAAATGCTCCGGCCGCAGAATCCGATGGTTCAGCAGATGCAGCGAAAGCATATCACACAACGGCGCCCGCAACGGCTCAAGCAAATCCAACGCCAACGCCGGCAGACTGTATTCCACCGTATGCAGAAAACCGATGCCCGTCTCCAATCCGTGCAGCCGCAGACAGGTTTCGATCTCCCCGAGCACAATCGTGTAACTCCAGGAAAGAATCGAATTCGCCGCATTCAGCGGCGGCTGCCGCGAACGCTCCACAAACGGCAGCTCCGGCGGAAAAAAATCCGCGAGACGACGGAAATAACAGGCCGCCGCCATCCCCTCCATCCCGCGGAGAACATCCCCTGCCAGACGCCTCCGCCGGATCTCCATACAGGAACGGCGAAGCTGCAGCGCAACGTCCCGCTGTTTCGGCAGATCCGATTCACGACGGGCCGCAGAAAGCCGCTGCAGCACCCGCCGCGCATTCCGGATCTTCGCAAAAATCAGCCGGGCAGCAGCGGCATTGCGCACCCCCTCCTCCCCGAAAAGCCGATACTGCCGGATGCGGCGGGCTGCATTCACCCGGTTTCCCGAATCAATCGCCCCCAGCCACCTGCCACGCGAAGAGAGGAACATCACCGGAATCCGCAGCGACATCAATTTATGAAGCACCGGCAGCGTCACAATCGGACGGCCGCAAATCACGACCCGCTCCACATCATGAAGCGGAACCACAGAACGGTCCAGGCCGTCGACACCGGATTCCAAATGCCGGATCAGCTCAAGGTGTTCCGACTGCAGCCGCACCGAAACCGTATCCCGGGTGATGACCAGTGACGGCATTCGTTCAGTGCCCCTCCGGGCAGATCATTTTCTCCAGACAGGTGGCCAGACCGAGCAAATTACCCATCTCCACCACCCGTACCCGCAGATCCGCCGCACGCCGCCGCCCGTAGGAATCCAACGGCTGGTAGCTCGCCAGAATCATCCCGGTGAAAATCCCCGGCCGCAGATGCAGACTGTCCAGCTTGTAGAGCGGCGGCGCGCTCTTCGCATCTTCATCCAGACCGGCGGTCTTGCATTCAATCAGATACAACCGGTTGTTGTACAGAAATGCCGCGTCGATCTCATTGGAAGTGTTGCTCCCGCTCTCGATCACGATGGAAGAGGCGTAATCCTGCAGCTTCACCCGGCGGTTCAACTCCCGAAGTTCGCTGCCCACCCAGTCCTCCAGCCAGAACCCCCGGCAAAACCGGCGGCCATCCTCATCGGCAAACTTGATCTTTTTGTCATCATAATAACGGATCGCCCCCTGATCCTGAAAGAGTTGGAGCAGCTCCCAGGATTTTTCCGGAACGTCGTTCCGGGCGAAAAGCGTCTTTTCCGCCCCGCCGGCCAGATAATTGAGCGTTCTGAGCGAGTCGCTGTACCGGGAACACTCCCCGAACAGAGTCCGGCAGAGCAGTTCGGTCTTCGCGGTCGCCTCTCTCCGCTTGGAAGAGACCACCCGGTAACCGTGAATGGCAAAGAAATCACTGATCTTCAACTGCCCGGCAATCGGATACTCAGGTGCGCCGTCCTCCGTGATGCACTGAATCGTGTTCCGCTCCGGATTGATGTAGAAACAGGGAAAATCTTTCCAGAAAAACTGCTGTGCCGCGATGGTCATGAGCTTGGTTCCGCCGGTCAGATTGACGCCGGTTTCCGACTCGCGGCCGGAAAATTCCAATGCCAGATTCAGAAATTTCTCCTGAAGCGTGGCGAAGTCGTAGGCGCTGCCGAGCTCATAGATCCGCGACCGGATCTGGTGGCGCTTGAAATAATCCGCCAGAATTTCGCCATTCCGGCGCATGTCGTCCGTCGTGCAGAGAATGACCTCCTCCGGTCGGATCGACTTGTCCATGACCGGGAGCACGTTCGGAGTCGGCTGCCCGGAGACCATGACGATATGAGTGTGAAAACGGTCCATCTTTCTCCTTTCTTCTCATCACTGCCAGACAAGATGCAGACACTGCCAGCTGCAGATCTCCTCCGGCTTGAGTTCATCGCCGACCGACGGCCGGAAGCTCCGGCGGCAGTCCGGGGAGAGAATCCAGCACTCGCGGAACACTTCGCCGCCAAGAGAGGGAAACGCCTCCGGGGAGAGCGTCAGCACAGGACGCTCCTCCGCCGGAGAGAGATCGAACCCGACTGCCGCCGAGGCGGCGCGCAGTGTGTTGGCATGCCCCCAGAATGAGACGATGCGCCTCCCCGCCGCCGCCCGCCGAAGTTCCTCCAGCGGAACAACATCGACCGTCAACCGCCGCCGCATCAACGTCAGCGGAAACGTATTCCCGATCAACATCGACTCCGTCACAATCAATCCTCCGTCAACTCTCCATAAACAAAATCGATATATTCATTCAGAACTTTCTCGCTCAAATCACGATTCCGAATCATCCCCGACGGGAATATCGTCATCGTAAGGCGCAGTTTCCCATTCTCCCTACGGGAGAGGTGAAGCCACGCCGGCGAAGCAAAGCGGGTCTGCCCGCCGTTCCGGGCTGCCGCCAGATCCGGCTGCAGAATCTCCGGCGGCTTATGGTGGTGTCCTATCTGCCGCTGCAGCGGTCTGGCATTCGGACCGTGAATCTTGCGGGGAAGCCCGAGAACAGCTTTCCTGTCCTTGTGCTTGTTCTCCTGTGCAAATCTCTGAACGGCGTTCCCGAGTCGGGCGAGAGCGGCCCACGCATCAGACGGAAGCCCCTCCACATCAACGACATTTTTAAGTTCAAAGGCGTACTCGCACGATCTCCGCGAACTCGGCAATCCGCACTTTTTACAGAAAGCCCCGGCCATGTTCAGGCATTCCTGCTCATCCCAGGCACCATCCCACTGGAGCGAGCCGAACCCGTTGCGGGACTTGGAACCGACACCGCCCAGCCGACAAAGCAGAGAAAGTGCTGCAAAGAGTTGATTTTCAATATCCTGCGCAGTGATAACGCACTCTCTGCCTCCAACCCGGATTGTCCGCTCCCGGCGACCTCCCCTCACGGAAGCAAAAAGCTCCCACCGGGCATTCGGTTCCACGTAAAACCGCTGCCGGAGTTGTCCGCCGCTCCTCTCATCCATGCCGTAAGCGAGGTAATGCAAACCGGTACTGCGTTCCGGAATATTGTGCTGTCGCGCAAAATGACTGCTGATGGCAAAACCGTCTTTGTAGTTGAATTTCCGTACCGTTTTCTGCAGCGTTTTCAACCGAAGAACGATCAAACTGCTCTTCGACGTGTCCCCCCAGATCGCATTCTGCAGTTCCCGCAGGACCGGTTCCTCCAGATAGTTCCGGTAGAGAGCACGCCACCACCAGCGCAGCATCCCGCGCAGCGACGGAATCCGCAGATCCGTGTCCCGGTCACTCTCCTGATCCGCCCCGCCGAAAAAGCCCGGCGTGACCAGTGTCAGCGGAATCGCTTCAACCGCAGGGGAATCCGGAATGAACCAGCCGTATCCCGCCGCCGTTTTGGCCCCGACACCATACTCAAACAGTGCATTGCGGAGAAGATCCTCCGCAAGTTTGCGATCCTCTTCGGACGCCCGTGCGGTACTCTTCACGATAAAACGGAAACGAGCACCCTTTTCCACCGCGAGAAAGAAACTCGGCACCGGATTCGTATAATCATTCCCGCCGTGCGGAGTCTGGACATCCACGATCAGTTTCCACGCGGAATCCGCAGGAAACGCCGGCAGAAACGCGACACTTCCGGAGCTCACCGATTCCGTCCGCTGACGTTTGTCCGGACAGATCACCCGATCGAATTCCTCCACGTTCGTCGGATAACCGAACAGCCGTTTCAACGTCGCCGGATCCAGAGCGTTTTCCCGGAATCGCTTTACAGCTTCCCGCAGTGCAACTCCCTTGAGCGCCGAACCGGGAATCTGCGGCTCATTGAAAAAACGATGCAGGCAGAGCCCCGCGTTCTCAATCAACCCTCCGGAATGGTCCACCAGAAGCCTGCCGCCGGTGGTCAATACAAATCCCTCCGTCACTTCAGGCCGCCGGTATCGGGATGCGGTATTGTTGGCAAGTTTGCATACCGCGTCAAGCTGTTGGCGCTGAATGTTCTCTCTCCTGTCATGCTCATTGATGAACGTCAGCTTGTCCAGCCGCAGCGAAGCGGATTGCAGCGCCTTGAGATCGCCGCCCAATGCCGAACCGACTGCTGCCGTAAAAGTCGGTATGCTCATACTATTTTCCTCCCTCTCCCTTTTCCGGCTTCTCGGCAAAACGGCGCAGATAATTGAGATATGCCATCGCTTCGGAAGTGATGCGGCGCATCTCTCCGGAATCAGCCTCCGTCAGCTCTTTCAGAAAAGAATCAATCCCGTCTGCCCGTGATGCCTTGACCGAACGCAAATGGGTGATAATCGCCGCAAAGCAGTCGGCATACCCCTCCCCCGCTTCCCGGGCAAACGCCAGAGCCCCGAGAATACCGTTGTCCCGAATCATCGTCGGAATCTTCTTGACGACTTCGCCTTTTTCTTTCGCACCCATTTTTTTTCTGGCGGCTTCAATCGCGTTTGCAGCGCGGATCTGATCGAGATTCTTCATGATGCTGTTCCTCCTCTCAGTTGAGCGTTACCGTGCAATAGCCGAGGCCGATCGTCTCATCGCCGCCGATCTGCAGAACATTTCCGGCGGATTCGAGTTTTTCCCGCACCCGGCTCAAGGCGTCGGAAGCCGAAAACTCTTTCCTCCCCTCCGCCCCCAGCACCGCGTAGAACATCGTCTCCGACGGAACCTGCTCCTGGTTGAACAGCGCACCGGAAGCAACCGTGCCGGTCTCATCATCAACCCGAATCCGCGTCACCACCTCACAGGCCTGCTCGACAAAATAACTGAACATCTCGTCACTCACCACCACCAGACGGGTTTTCACCTCCTGCCAGACCGGATCCGCCCCGAGCTTTGCAAGGGTCTCCGCAATGGCGGAAAGCTCTTTCTTCTGAACCGCAAACTGGTACTCCTCAAGCACAACCGTACCGCCGCCGAGAATTACCTCATCTGAGACCGCCGCACACTGATCCTCTTTCAGCCCGTCGAGGGAATCCACATCCAACTCGAAACCGCCATCCCGCTCCAGACGCCGCAGCGCCAGCGGACAGGTGATCCAGGCGAACGAACCTTTCGCGGAACGCACCGGAAACGCCAGCACCCGCGCCTCGCCGACCAGCAGCTGCCCGGCTTTCGCCTCCGGCGCTCTCGGATCATCCTCGCCGAACAGCTTTTTCCCCTCGTCCGTCCGCCGGAAGTTCCCGTCGTTCCAGAGATCGGCCAGCACCCCTTTCAGACTGCTGCCGGGAATAATCGGAATCCGGGTGTGCCGTTCGCGCATCACCGGCGAGTCGATCGCCCCCACCGAATTTCCCGCTCCGACATGAAGAGGAGTACGAGTAAAAATCGCGAAGATCTGCTTTTCCATCATTCTGATTCCTTTCTGTTTCTCTGTCGCTTATCGTTGAAACTGTTACAGTTGAATATAATTCCACCGGCCGCAGACACCGAGTCCCAGCCCCTGCTCCCCCAGCGCATCCGGCTTGGTCCTGCCGTGCAGAATGCGGCTGAGCCGCTGCGCATCCTCCGGACTCCCGCACTCGAAGTAGTAGACCGCCCCCGCCGGCACCAGCAGCCGGGTCGCTTTCGGCGCACCCGCGGCCGGATTCCAGCCTGAGACCGCCAGAGGTTTCGGAACAAACGCCGCAACCATCCTGGCATCAACGGCTTCACTCTTGTTCTCGCGGAGCATCACCGCCCCGCTCCTCCGGTCCACCCAGCCCGGAATCCAGCCGCCGCAGAAAAACGCGGGCGAGAGCAGCACCCATTTCACCCGATTCCCCGGAAACGTCTCCGGAGGCGGTCCAATCAGCTCACTCCGACTCCGGCAGCACTCGAGGTGCGCGGTTCCGCGCTGCCCGCCGAAGATCAGGTCACAACGGTTCGTCTCCCGGAACAGTTCCCCGAGCAGATCGGTCTCCTCCCCGTTGTATTTTTTCGCCGTGCAGGAGGCGAACGCCGCCATCGAAACCCCTTTCTCCAGCCGCAGATATTCCGCACTGTAAAACCGGCCATCCTCCACGGCCCGCCGCCCGGCATCGATCCCGATTCCCGGCCGCGCCTCGGAGAGATAGAGCTCCCGCGCGGAGACCGTCCGCAGCTTCTGCGTCTCCCCGGCCAGATAGAGCGAAAGTTCCGACAGCAACAGCCACTCCCCCGGCCTCTCTTTCGTCGCCCCGGAAAAACTCCCGACCGGATACTTCAGCGGCTCCGGCAGATTGGACACCCCCCGCTCCGGCAGCAGCATCGGAGCCGCAACGCCTCCCTGCGCCAGCAGATCGGCCGGAGTCGCCGCCAGAATCCCCTCATCCGTCTTCGGGAACGGCCCCCAGCTCTTCAACCCTCCCAGATGAAACCGGACTCTGCCGCGTTCGTGTTTTTTCCGCTCCGAGTCGGTCCAGCGATGGTGTTCGCTCTCCCACTCCCCGAGCCGGTCGGCAAACCGGCGCTGCAGCGCCGCCAGCAGTGCCGAATGAAACAATGCCGGATGCGGCCACAGCGACCCGACCCCGTCGGAACTCCCCCCGATCGGACGGCCGTCGCGGAAGTAAAGAACATCCCGCGGATGCAGTTCAAGTTCGTAATTCATGCCTGATTCCCCCCTTTGTCACTCCCGGAACGGTCGCGCCAAATGAACGCATCCGTCAGAAACAGTTTGTCAAAATCTCCCCAGCGCTTCTTCGCATCAAGAGCGTCCAGATATGCCAGACACTTCTCTTTCAATTCATCCCGCAGTTTTCGCGACTCCGGTTTTTCCTGTATCTGTTTTTCCAGCACCTGCTCGAGTTCGCAGGCGATCACCTCGCGCGGATGGAATTCCGGGGCAAAACTCTCCTCGCCCGCCTCCAGCCGGTACGGCGTCAGCAACTCAGCAAGTACATAGGGGAAACGCCCCGAAACAATCTCCTGCGCCCGCATTTCCCGAAACCGCCGCAGGAGCGGCAGCGCGCCGTCCTCCCAGTTCGCGCCCCAGTGGATGATCTCCCCGCCCCGTTTCAGCAGCGAAACGGCAAAGGCACTTCGACCGTAACCGTGCTTCGCCCGGCTTTCCGCCCGACGCGCCTCGGCCACCACCCGCTGAAGCGGGTCGTGCGCATGCGCAATGGCGATTCCGCAGGAGACCCCGGCCCGGCAGCCCGGCACCAGAATCCCATCCTGCCAGCCGCTTTCCCCGCAGAAAGCATTCCGCAGCGTTTCGGCGCAGTCCAGCGCATTCTTCGCCGGGAGCGCCGCCAGAACATCGTCACCGCCCGCGTAGATCAGGCAGCCGCCGTGCTTCTCGACGATCCCGCCGGCAAGTTTCGAGGCGAAATTCGCAAGCGCTTCGCTGAACTGCAGATGATAGCCCGGCGTAACCTGCCGCCGCAGCTCCGGAGTGACGCCGAGACGCTCGAAATACGCCCGGGTGTTCTCCCGGAGCTGCTCCAGAAAACCGGGCGTCTTCTCCCCGCTGATCCACTTGCCCATCTCGTCGCCGTCCATCGCGAGAATCGCGAAATAGCCGTCTTTCCCCGCCAGCTCCGGCGTCGAATCGAAATGCAGAAATGACCGGAACCGGCTCACCGGGATCCCCAGCGCCTTGACGA
The DNA here is from genome assembly GCA_944389935.1 of uncultured Victivallis sp. Classification (GTDB taxonomy): domain Bacteria; phylum Verrucomicrobiota; class Lentisphaeria; order Victivallales; family Victivallaceae; genus Victivallis. Next base: position 7,967 of record CALXOE010000063.1, on the reverse strand, counting down.
GATAACCGTCATCGGGAGAACACCAGAGGCGCTTGATGATGTTCAGCGCCCCGTACGGACCCTCGTTCTCCTTGAACAGATCCTGCTTCTTTCTCCAGAACGCCTCGTCGCCGATCACCTCTTCTTTGCCGGTCAGCATGTCTTTCGGCGTGCCGTCCTGATGGTCATCCGTGGCGAAAGCGGCAAAGTCGCGCGTGTTGCGGCGCGCCGCAAGACGCAGGCTCACTTCCGCGAAGTTCGCGCCCCAGGCGAATTCCGGGCGATTGAGTTTCCAGCTCCGGTCCGGATGGGTGCAGCGGTCCGGAAATTCGCCGCAGCGTTCGCATTTGCGATAGGATCGGCCGTCGCGCTCGTTTTCCGGAATGATCTTCTCCGCCAGAAACCGGGCTTCCCGCATGCGCACCGCCTGAGCCGGATCGATCTTCTCCAAAGCCGCGAGCGCCGAATCGAGATCAGAGTTGAACGGCAACGTCTGCCAGGTGATCTGCGGCATGAGCTCGAGCTGCTTCTCCCAGCGCGGACGCCAGGCGGAGATATCCCGCTCCGCCAGATTTCCCAGCGCCCGGAAGCAGTGATCGCCGATCCGCGTCAACTCCTCCCGCACCGCCTGTTCTGCCCGGCGCGCCAGCTCCTCCGCCCGCGAGGCGGGAACGAGTGCCAGGAAACGGTTCGGGATGGTCGGATGAAACAGAGAGTGTTCCGCTTTTTCCGCCCCCTCGCCCGAGCCGTACAGCCGTTGCCACAAAGTATCGGTCCGGCCGCCTTTCCCCTTGTAGGAAACGTGTTCAAAGAACTCCCGGTTGACCGCATCGAAGATCCCGAGTCCGCGCAGAGCGGGGAATATCACCGAAGCGGGGCCGATCTCGTCGGTCACGGCTTTGATCGCATGACCGGTCAGCCACGAAATCAGATACGACCCGCTCCACAGATCACGGGTCGACCGGGCCGCGGCAATGAACTCCTGAACCGGCCCGAGCTGAAAGAGCAGAAACGCCGGTTCCAGACGGGAGCCGCCGCTCTTCCGGCACGCCTCGAACGCCGCCGTCAAATCCATGTGCAGCCAGATCGCGTGATCCGGAATGCGCGAGTCGGCCGGCAGAGCCGCCAGCGCCGGATCGATCGCCGCGCTCTCCTCGCGCCAGCGGCGCCAGAGCAGAAAGAAGAATGCGCGCCACGACCCCGCCTGAATCCCGCCGAAACTGTTCTGCAAATTCTGTTCCGCCTGTCCGACGGTGCCGCAGGAAATCTTCCTCTCCCCCGCCCCCAGCGGATGCTTGATGATGCCGTCGAAAGGTCCGCCTGCTTTCGCGAATCGATTTGGAAAAATCACCCGGTCCGCAGCCGCTGCGGCATGATCCGGCGTCGTCTCCCAGGGATAGGAATCCCGGCTTTCCGTCATCCCCTCGATCCGCAGATCTTCACTTCCCTCCGGACGATCGATCCACACGGTCCGGATGAAAGATTCGGCAAACTCCTCATGCCTGCCGAGATCCAGCACCTTGTGCGGGGGATCGTGAAGATACGCCAGAACCATCCGCTTGAATTGTTCTTCCCGTTTGTCCATCTTTTCTCCTTATGTGAGTTGGTTGCCGATTTCGACCGCCCCGGGAGCGGCGGCCGGCAGTGCTGTTCCCGCAGCACAAACCGACCGCGCACATTCCGCAAAAAACGCAAATTACCGGCGAAGCACGTTGCAGAGTCCCCGATACGCACAGCCCCGTCCGATGCCGTCCAGCCGGGATTCAATCGAATGGGGATAACGGAAATCACTGAGAAAACTCCGGGTATCCCGGTTCGACGCATTCGGAGAAAGTGTATCGACAGAGTCCGGTGTGCCGGCAGACGCAGATGTTCCCGGTTGAGAGAAAAGGAGATGTCGCAATTCAGGCTTTTCCTGAGCTGAGACCAGACACCGGACTCAAAGAGCTTCGTTCTGAGACAGGTTTCCCCCGCAAGGGGCGTGATGAACACCGCTTTCCGGGGTGGATCACCGGAACGGGCGAGGGCAAATACGGTTTCCAACACGACAGCCGGAGACGTTCCGCAAAGGGAAATGAGGACACGGATTCGCGCGTCAGCGTTTTGTTCCACCGGAAAACCTCCCGCTCAGCAACATGAATGTTCCGCCGATCCGCGGAGAGACTCCGGTACTCCCCCCCTCCCGGAAATACCGATTTCTCCTCCGCTGTTATTAAGGTAACACATGGCAGAGAGATTTCAATGCGATTCGCAAAAAAAACAGTGCGGAATCAGTCATGCTGCACGGGAAAGATCCGCCAATCAATCAGTTCTTCTCAAGTTCCCCGATGATGGTTTTGAGCATGGCAACGCAGCGGCTTTTGGCCGTGTAGACTCCCGAAACCGACAAATCGAGAAACTGCGCGACCTCCTCCGGCGGTTTGTTCTGAAGTGCGTACATCTCGAACGCCAGCCAGGTGACGGATTTGACCCGTTTCTTCAATTCCGTGCACGCCATGGAGAAAACGTGTTTCTCCCACTCCTCGTCCCAGGCTCTCTCCCACGCCTCGTCGGAAGTCATTTCCGGGAGCTTTTCGCGCAGTTCAAAGCGGGGGCGTTTGTGGTAAATGCGGATCGCATGATTCCGGATGATGCCGCGCAGAAAATGGCGAAAGCGGCCGCGAGCCGGATCGTAACGGAACATCACATGATCGGGAACATGGTCGATGTCGTAGTTTCCGAGGATATTCTTCCGGAAGATTTCGGTCATGACCTGCTGAACGAGTTCCTGACGCTCGTCGTCGGTCAGGCCGCAGTCGCGGCCGCACAACAGAATCAGCGGTTTGTACGCGGCATAGAATTCGTTCCAGGAGAGTTCGTCGCCGGAACGAACCCGGCGCAGCAGAGATTTTCGGGTCGTATACATAGTGCCTCCATAATGCTGTTTCCACTACTTACTATGAAACAACATCGCGGATCTTTCAGAGTCATTGAAAATTCTTTCCGAATTTCACCGTCCCGATCACCTGCTCGAACTGCTCGCGCAACTCCGGGAACACCGGGACGGCTGCTGTCAGAACAACGTTTATACTGTTCTTCCCCTGCGGAAAAAAGTAACTCAGCCCCCGATATTTATCCGGCTCGTTGGAGAGGTAGATCCTGATGCACGGCCGTCCGTCGACTTCAATGCGGGAGATCTCGTAAATCTCCGTCTTATAGCCAAATTCTCCTTGCAACATGCTCTTCACGCAGATTCGCAACTCATCGTCGGACATAGCCATAAGCTCCCCTCCCGGGATCGGCACGGGCAGGATGGTGATGTTGTTGGCAAATTCTCCAGTGAAATTGATGATGATATAGTCTATTCCCAACTTAAGCAGAGTGTTAGCGAATTCGAGCCGTTTCCGTTCCTGTTCGCTCATTTCCTTTTGACCCGCCTCTATAACGACTTGTTTCACGGTTTCTTCAGTGATGGGATCCCAGTTGAAAGGGATGGTCATGGAAAAGTCTGCCTGTTTGCTCTGGAACGTTTTGGTCTCTTCGTCCGCGAGATCGTACGGTTTCTCCGGCAGGAGCAGCCAGACGATCCCGCCGAACACGCAGAGAATCAGCAGAGCCGAAAGCCAGTGCCGACGCAGCCGTTTCCCCTGCTGGCGCAAGGCGCGGAACATGGAGTCTCCGACACGGCGCATCGTATTGAGGAAACGTTCCTTGCGCGTTTCTCCATGCAGGATGATCCGTTCGGCGCGATCGAGCAGCTGGCGGATCTCGTTCGGGGAGGCGCAGCGTTCGGCCGGATCGGTTTCGCACAGCGCAAGGCAGAGATGAACGAGCTGCTTTGAGCCGCTGTCCATCGCAGTGCTCGCGGGAAGCGAGGGGAACTCCTCCGGCGATTTCCCGGTGAACGCACAGTAGATCACTTTCCCGAGCGCATAGAAGTCGCCACGGGAAACGACGGGGGCCTCTGCTGTGAAATTGTCCGACCGCATCTCCGGCGGCAGAAACGCCAGCGTTCCGGCCATATGGGTGAGCATGGTCTGTTCGGAAGCCATCAGCCCCATGTCTCCGATGCGGGCCTTGCCGTTCACAAACAGAATATTTTCGGGTTTGATGTCGCGGTGGAAGAGGCCGGCGGCGTGGATGACGGACAACCCCTCGAGGATATCGCGTGCGATCCGGATGAGCGCGAGCGGCGGAATCCGTCCGGCGCGGAGGCGGTACGCGAGCGTATCCGGCACGTAAGAGTCGCCGTCGAGCGCAGCGTTGTCCGCCGCATCCATGGTGTAGAAGAAATTCTCCTCATCCTCCCCGACGTGATGGATCTGCAGCAGTTCCGGACTGGTTTCAGTGAGGGAACGGTAATAGGTGACGCCCTTGAGTTCGCGCCGCCACTCCCCGCCGAGTTTCTGTTTCGGAATGATTTTGACTGCCAGAATTTTGCCGGAAAGATCGCGGCAGCGATAGACCTCGCCCAGTGCGCCGCTGCCGCAGAATGTCAGCAATTCCAACCCGTGAAAATCAGTTCCGGTTCGCATTTTGTTGCTCCTCCACATTCAGATCATTCGTTTTTAATCTAACATAAAAACGTTTTATTTCCAGAATAAAACCGGAAATTCCGATAAAATATTTAGAATCGACTTTGACAAATCCGGGAAATGGAATATATTTTTTATATACTGGATTTTTCCGGTTGTGCTGAAGAAAACCGCAGATCAGTCATCGGACTTGTACGATAAAACTTGCAACTCTTATCAGTCACTCAAGGATCCGAATACTGGGCGTGCACGGGATGATTGTGCCTCGACTCCGGAGGAGATTCCCGCGGCACGTTCTGTTTTTTCGTTGAGTGACGGGGGGGGTAAAAACCTTTCGTTCGACAGAAAACGGAGCGTTTTCTGCACTTTTTCCGACTTTCCCTGCAAGATCGACCCATCGACAAGTCAGTTAGCTCTAAGGAGAGGTGTTCCGGGAGGGAGCGTCTTCCGCACGCACGAAGAAACTTGCAAAGTACCACGCACTCGGCGGAAGCGTCCCTGCCCCGGCGCCTCTCCTCTCAAAAGACAATCTGTGCCGGTATCGGAAAAGATTGGTGCACGGCGGAACAAATGTAAACAGGGAGGTTGCAATGAGCAGTAAATTCAGCAGGCCAATCGGGCTCGCGGCAGTGGTGGTTTGTCTTTTCGTGTCACTTTGCGCAGCAGCAGGCGAATCACCGGGAGTCGTCGCGCCGGAAATGCGGAAGCTCGAATATCAGGTTCCCTGCCTGACGGTTTACGCGGACGGCAGCCACGGGCATATCTCCCGCCTCCCGCTTAAATTTACGCGAACCGGCGATGACAAGCCGCTGCGGATCCTGATCGGGGACGACACCCCCGGCGGCAGCGGCGAGACGATCCGCAACAGCGTCTGGCTGGCGGCGGTCACTGCCGCGATGCTGCGCAACGACACGATGCACGGCGCCACCATTTCCGTGGAGTTTTCCGGAAACATCGACGGGCCGAGCGCCGGCGGCGTGATCTGTCTGGCGATCCTCTCGGCTCTGGATGGGCGCCCCCTGCCGAACGACTTCGCGATGACCGGCACAATCCTGCCGGACGGAACGATCGGCGTGGTCGGCGGAGTTCCGGAGAAAATGCGAGCGGCGGCCCGCTCCGGTGTCCGAAAAATCTTCATCCCCGCCTTTCTGCGGATCGTGAAAGACCCACGGGGAGAAGAGGTTGACTTGAGCCGACTTGCGGAAGAGCTCAAGGTCGAACTGTTCCGGGTGACGAACATCTCCGAAGCGTATGCCGTTCTCCACAATCAGCCTTACTCCGGCGACGGATACGTGAATGTGTATGAGATGACGAAACTTCCTGCCGCAACGGAAGATGTGCTTATCGCACATTACAAGGCGCTGCGGCAGGTCGTGGAGGAGAAACTTGCGGAGAATCCCGAGCTTGCGGAACTTCCGCTGCTTCCGGCTTACCAGTTTTCTCCGGCGAAAGCGGAAACGTACTATCATGAGGGGAAACTTCTGCCCGCCACGGAACTGATGTTCCGCTCCAGACAGGCCTGGCTGGCGTGGGAAAAGACTCTGGCGTTTGTCAATGAGTTCGACAAGAAATATGACTCTTTCTGGGATCAGCTCGTATCATCCGAAGCCAAATTACGGAAACAGATTTCGGCTTTTCGCAATGATCTGCCCGGATATGAACGGAGGTACTGTTACGAACAGTGGCTTCTCGGCGAAAAATACAGGAAAAAATACTATCCGGGCGAACACTCTTTCACCGGGTATTACCCTTTCCGGAACGGACAGACGGAGATCTCGGCCCAGTTGGAGTCGGTCGGCACGGACTCGCTTTTATCAGGGCAGCTGTCGCTCCTGAAATCGTGTCGACTCGAAGAATCGGCATTGAATCAGGCTTCGGAAGAAGATCTCAAAAAGGCCTGGTGGAATGAGTGGAAGATCCTGGCATTTACCCATCTTTCGCAGATGGACACTTCTCCTTACAACGAATTTCTCGGGGAGTTGGGCGATACACTGCCGCGGCTGCGTCCGAACCGGCGAGCTTCCGAGGTGGAGCGGCTTTTTCACTCGGGAGCGCACGCAGTGGGTTCCGCGGCCTGGGGAAATCTGCAGGAAACAGTAAATGCGCTGGCCGCACGCGGAGAGCAGATTTCCGCGTCTGAGCTTTTCCAAATGGATTCGTTGCTGCCGGTGTTTCAGCTGCTGCAGCAGTCTGCTGATTCTGCTCACAACAGACTTTCTCCCCGCTCGGAAAAGAGGGCGACTTTTCCGGATTACCAGCTGCAGGCGTCATTGAAGTTGCAGGTGGAGACGCTGGCGGCGGCGTCCGCGGTGCTGGTGACCTACGATGGGAATGACAGCAATGACTTCATCTCTCACCTCCGGCGGAACGCGCGCGAAGCGGCGATCCGCAACATCAGCGAATGCGTCAAAGCCGGAATCCCGTGTTTACCCGCCATCTGCGACTTCGAGATCGCCGAGGGAACCAACGATTCACCGACGGCCATTCTGATCCCCTACTGGCGCGCCTCGCTCTACTCCAAGGCGTTGCTGATGAGCTTCCGGCAGGAGTGATCGCCGGCTGACATTCCGGGATTTCCGACGATACAGCAATCATTTTTCACGAAAAGGATCATTATGGAGTTCATCAATTTCACGCCGCATGTCATTGTTTTAAATAACGGGACGGTTATTCCGCGGAGCGGTTCCATCGCCCGGGTTTCGGTTCGCTACGGTGAATTCGATGCCAACGGGATCGCGGATGCGGAACTGGTTCCGCATTTTGAAATTCCGGCTCCCCGGGAGGGAGTCATCTACGTTGTATCCGGGCTGATAGCCCATGTTTTGAAGCGAAGTGACGTGGTCAGTCCGGCATCGACACATCCTGACTGCCGCCGGGACGCGACGGGACAGCTTATATCGGTCCCCGGATTCTTTCGCTTTGCATGAATCCGCCGCAACTGAATATCGAAGAAAACAATAGAGGCACAGGGAATGGATGATACGAACAGCAGGAATATGCCGGCTCGGAAAAACCTTGTGCCTCTGTTCGATTCGAGTTTCGGAATTTCTGTTTCCGCCATCGGGCTGGCAGCAGGAGCAACCCTCCAGGACGAGACCGCGAATCAAAAACATGGAGCCGGCTGTCGGAATCGAACCGACGACCTGCTGATTACAAGTCAACCGCTCTAGCCAACTGAGCTAAGCCGGCAAATCCATTCTCTATAATATAGCACCTCTGCTCCCGTTGTGCAAATCATTCCTCGCCGTTTTCTCCCGTTTTCAATGCATCTCATCATAATCACTTCTTTTTCATGCAAAAATTGCATAAAAATAGAAAAAATTGCCCCGCCCCTATTGACATTTGCATATTTTTTGGTATAATATATAACGTAACAGAAAGGAATAACACAATCTCCAAAACATTTCGGTTCGTTAAAATGCAAAGGAACGAAACTATGAAACAGAGATTCACCCTCATCGAGCTCCTCGTGGT
>CALXOE010000062.1 GCA_944389935.1 uncultured Victivallis sp. | reverse complement strand
ATTTCGACCGCCGGATTGAATGCTCCGGAACAGACTGTTCCGCCGACGGCAAAAGCTCCCGCCATCACCGTTCCGCCGATCGCCAGTCCGAAGTAGGAGTTGCCGGCGTTTTTCTTGAGCGTCGCGACATTCAATACGACGTATGCCAGAGCGAACGTGAAAAGAAACTCCGAAAGCAGCAGGTCGTGAATTCGGAAATTGAACGGCGGAACCGGAGAGAGATTGTGTTTAAACTCCAGCACCGCCAATGCGCCGGCGATGCCGCCGAGAACCTGGGCCAGCATATATGGAATGGCGTCGCGTTTCGGCATGCCGCCGCGCAGGAGCACGGCCAGCGTCACCGCCGGGTTGTAGTGGCCGCCGGAAATCGGGCCGCCGGCATAAATCATCACCATGAGGATTCCGCCGATTGCCAGCGGCGGAATGACTCCGGACCCGTTCAAGGTTCCGGTCGAGCCGATCGTCAGGATGAGAAAAAAAGTTCCGATGAATTCCACCAGATATTTACGATATGCGTTCATATGTTTCCTCCATTGCTGTTTCTAAAAAAATCTGAAAAAAATTCCTGTCGCATGAAACAGGGGGAGTTTCTCAGCAGCGTTGCGGGACCGGTTTTTCCGGTGTTTCCCCGGGAGTTCTCGTCCGCAGTCGCTGTGACTGCGGGAGCCGGACCGATTCCGGTGAGCGTTTTCCGGGCAACGCCGGCAGGAGAAAGAACGGGAACGGAGGCGTCGTTGTCTGCAGCCTGACCGAGTCCAGCGTGTCATTCATATCCTGCGGACAGACGATTTCCGTTCGATGTTCGGAACGACAGTTGTCACCGCACTCCGGAACATGGGTGTCGACGAAGCAGTTCCAGTCCAGTTCATTGAAAATCTGCAGCAGCAATAACACGATGATGGTGGAAATTGTGCGCAGTCGGCGTTGTCCATCACTCATCCGGCACAAGTTCAATCACCTCCGATCATCGTATGAGAACTCAATCCGCCTCGTGAAAAAACATGATCTCAATATAACGCAAGAGATGAAAAATGCAAATCATTCCGCCCGGTGTTCAGCCGGTTTCAGGTCCGCCCATCCCTTTCGATATCAAAAAAACATTTTTTTTTTCCGATCGGGTCTTGACTTTTCATCCGGAATGTTTCATAATATTAATGCAACAAGTTTCATGCATTATGCAACACATTTTCAGAGATACGATATGAGTTCACAAAGCATTTATACTGTCGCGAAAAAAGCCGGATGTTCTCCGAGTACGGTGTCCCGGGTTTTGACGAATTCCGTCCGGGTCACGCCGGAAACGCGGGCGCGGGTGCTTGCTGCGGCGCGGGCGGTGAATTTCACGATGCGCAAGCGCATTCCTCAGGTCGGCGTACTGGTTTCCGATCTTTCCGGCGCGAAATTGACGAGTTATGTCACGCAGCTGCTGCGCCTGACCATGCAGGAACTGGTGCAGCGCAACTGCGTGATTCGTCTGCTCGAGAGCGGACAGGATGACTGGCCGGAGGAAGATCATTATGACGCGATCATTTCACTGGCTTACAACGAGAGCGTCAATCGGGTGAGTTCGCTTTATTCCGTTCCGGTGATTTCGCTCAACAATCCGCTCGGAACGGGGGATTTCTATGAGATATACTCCGATCATCGGCAAAGTGCCGTGCTTGCGACGGAGTATCTGCTGACCATGGGGCACCGAAACATCATGCTGATCTGTTTCAAGAAAGCCGTCGGCAGCATTGTCGACTGGGGGATGCAGGAGCGCACCGCCGGCTTTCGGGAAACCATGGACAAATTCGGATTGTGCTCCGACCTCATTGCATTCACCGACTCCGAACCGGTGGACAACATTCTGCTGCGGGCCCGTTCAAACGGAGTTACGGGACTCATCGTTTTTTCGGAAGACGAACTGCGGATTCCTTTTCTGCTCAGCCACATCATGAAACTGCGGATTCCCGAGGAAATGTCGCTGATCATGGAAGAGCTGCCGAGCGTTCTGGATTACTATTCTCCGCCGATTACCGCTGTCCGGCAGCCGTTTGAACGCATGGTCGCCGCCATCATGGAGCGGCTGGATCAGATTTTCGCGGGCGACACTGCGCCGGCTGATCCGGTTGTCTTCCACAATGAGCTCGTGATTCGCGAATCGGTTTCGAGAATCGGAAATGCGGTATGCCGCTGAACATATATCCGCTTCCATTGTCATGGAAAAGAGTGGTCGCAAAATAATGAGTCGTGATCCGGATGTAACCGGTTGACAAGAGATCTGCAATCGGAAGTCGCCTGACAGATAAATGAAAGGGAATGAGATGAAAAACATCACGCAAAGAGTTGGGAATTTCACATTGATAGAACTTTTGGTTGTCATTGCGATCATCGCAATTCTTGCTTCCATGCTGTTGCCGGCGCTGAATCAGGCGAGGGAACGCGCGAAAACCATCTCCTGCGCCAACAATCTCAAGCAGCACGGTTTGAGCTGGAGTCTTTATCAATCCACCAACGATGATTATTTTACGGCCATAACGCAGACCTGGGGTGACGCATTTTACAAGGCTGGAATGCTGGCGGTTCCCACGTTTGCCTGCCCCAATCAGAAAACCAGTCCGTGGATCGTCGGCACACAGCAGACCAACATAACCGATTGGAATTCAAATAACTTCGCCTATGGGACGCATTATGCGTTCAATTATGCTTTTTTGAGTGACTGCAAGATCACGCAGGTCCGAAATCCCTCAGATACCATTCTGCAAATTGAGGCGAGGCGGGGAAGCACTTCCACTATCGAAGATACGGGTTACTGCATCACGAACGGTTACGTCGTGGTCAACACCAACGCATATGGCGGTCAAGTCTACCCAGGACACAATAACAATCGGACGATCAACGCGTTATGGGTTGATGGCCACGTCGTGACGGAGACGCTCCCCAAGCCGGGAATCCCCGGAGTACAGATCGCCATGGCCGATGCGGATGGAGCCGTGTTCCGAGCCAGATCCGCGACCTGGCTGCCGACGCCTTATACCGGTCAGCAGGGATTGTCCAAATGGGATCGTTTTTAATATGAAGATCCATTTTTTCACGATTCTCGCCGTCGCGTTTGCCGCCGGCAATCTGCTGGCGGCCGCGGCGCAGCCGATGACGATCTCCCGCGACGCGGACGGCGCCATCCATGTCGGAGACAGCGATTTCAGAATCATTCACTGGAGCGATTCCTGGTCCGCTGCCATCCAGAGCAGTCGCAGTGTGATTCTCCCCGGAGAAGGGGGGGGAAACATCGCCGGAAAAGGAATTCGACGCACTGGAACTTTTCAAGTCGCCAATGGAATATTCCGCTATGCGGAGACCGTGCACTCTCCCGCGCCTGACCGCCTCGAGATCGAGTATCAGCTGGACTCCGACACGCCGGTTCCGACTGCCACGCTCGGACTTTGCGCCACATTCCCTGTGGAAACACTTCTGAAACGCACGCCGAAATACAACGGGCGACCATTTTCCATTCCCGAAAAATTTGATGAGAAGCACTGGCAGATCTGGAGCGATACAAAAAAACTCAACACTCTGGAATTGCCGCTGCCATCTGGAATCCTCATCATTCGGGGACGGTTTTCCGCCATGTGGCAGGACAATCGGAAATACGGGGAAAATCAGGCGCAGCTGCGACTTGGCTTTCTCCCGAAAATGAATGGAGAAATCCGGCATGCGGAGGCTGCATTTTCTTTTGAAGTGGTTCCATATGAGGTCGTTCCTTTGAATCTTTCCGGCGCGATGAATATGGGGTTCAAGGATGAATGCGCCGATGATCAACGAGGCGGGTGGACCGATCAGGGACCCGACAACGACCTTTCCATGATGAAACCCGGCGACCAGATCATGGGAGGCGTCACATTCCGGATCGTGGACCCGGAGAAGAATCAGGGGAAATCCTGCATTGTGCTTCGCGGTCCGCAGAGAGAATATTTCCCGGCCGAAGCCCGGGTCGCAGTCGATTGCCGGGGGCGGATGCTCTTTCTTCTCAACGGATTGGCCTGGCCTCCGGCAGTCAACCAGGTCTGCGGCGAAGTCGAAATCGTCTATGCGGACAACTCCCGGCAACGGGTTGAGTTGCGCAACGGAGTCGATACGGGCAATTTCTGGTTCCCCTCTTCTATGAAAAACGGTGTCGTCGTCTGGGAAAATGTCAATGCGACCTCGAATATCGGGCTGTACGCAACGGGAATTCCATTGAAAGATCTACCGCTCAAGGAGTTGTGTTTTCGGAGCCGGGGCGCGGTCTGGATGATTGTTGCGGCTTCGGTTGCCAAAACCGAGATGAAACCGGAGCTGGCAGGTCCCATCGAGATCAGGGCTGACGCCGCCTGGGGCGTCATCGCGCAGGATAATGACGTGATTCCCGGTTCCATCGTCGATTTCTCGAATCTGCTTGACGCACCTGCAGGAAAATATGGATTCTGCCGTGTCGATGGAGAGCATTTTGAATTCGAGGCCAGGCCGGGGATCCCGGTGCGGTTCTGGGGGACAAACTTGACTTTTCTGGCCAACTTCCTCAGCCATGCGGAGACGGACCGGATGGTCGACCGGATCGCCGCTGCCGGTATGAACCTGGTGCGGCTGCATCACTTCGATCAGGAATATGTGGCTGGAACCTACTGCAAAATCACCGATTTTGCGGAACGTCGCGACCGGATCGATTATCTGGTCGCCGCCTGCCGGAAACGCGGGATCTATCTGACTCTGGATTTGTACACCTACCGCTTTGTGAACGGCAAGGCGTTCGGCTATCCTGACCGTCGATTTTCGCCCATGGAATACAAGGCTCTGGTTCTCTTCGATCCGGCGGTGCGGAACGATTTTTTAACTTTCACCCGATCCCTGATGGATCCGGTCAACCCCTATACCGGTCTGGCCTGGAAAGACGATCCGGCCTTTGCGTTCATCGGTCTGATCAATGAAACCATGCTTCCGGATTCAGTCGAACGTACTCCGCTGCTGCAGGAGGTCATCGACCGGCAATTCGCCGTGTATGCCGAGGAAAACGACCTCGCCGTCACCCCGGAAAACCGGAACATGCTCCGGGAACGCTTCGTCATGGAGAAAACCCGCACTTGCGTAACCGAACTGGCCGAAGAGATCCGGAAACTCGGGATCAGAATTCCGCTCACCGATATCAACGTGGGTTGCGATCCGCGCATCGGAATCATGCGTAACGATCTGGAATTCGCCGACAACCACATGTACTGGGGACACCCCACCTATCTCCGGAAACTCTGGATGCCGCCGGTCGCGATCACCTCCGCCAGTGCGACGGGAGCTTTTGCCGGCGGACTCAATGTCATGTTTCCCGCCCGGATGTTCGGTATGCCTTACACCATCACGGAGTGGAATTTTGTCGATCCGAACCCCTACAATGTCGAGGGCGCATTTCTGACCGGCGCTTACGGCGCACTTCAGGATTATGCCGGGTTCTGCCGTTTCGAGTGGGGAATCACGGCAGACCGCGCCAAAATGGGCGGGTTCGGCTTCGGCAATGATCCGCTGCAGCTTATGGCGATGCGGGCCGGCAGCTGTTTTTTCCTGCGCGGCGACGTTCGCTCTGCGACAACGGCGATCCCGATGATGGTTCCCGAGGTGCTGCCGGCAAATCCGGAGTGGCGGAAATTTCCCGAGGTTATGCAACGGCTCGGACTGCTGGTGAAAACCGGCATGCTGGTTCAGGGCAGTCCGATCCCGGCCGGAACCCGGGCGTTCGTCGCTCCGGAATCGCTGCCTGACATAAACGGGAAACCGGTATTCTCCGGACGTTATACGTCCGACATCCTCGCGGAGATGGTGAAAAAACAGATTCTTCCCGCCAGGCTCATCGACCTGAACACGGGGCGGTTTTCCGCCGAAACCGGTGAAATCGAGCTTGTCTCCACCCGGAAAAGCCTCAAAGTCACGACCGACAGAAGCGAAGCGGCTCTCGGCGATGCCGGGACGGAACTGGACGGCAATTTTGCCCGTGTGAAGATCCGGGAGACCTTCGGCGCGGTTCTGATCGCCGCCCATGACGGTAAACCGCTGGCGGAAAGCCGCCGGATCTTCATCTGTCACCTGACCGATCTCAAGGGGGAGAAAATGCGTTTTCTGGACCGCGGCATGTCCATTGTCGACGACTGGGGGACGGATACCATGCTCATGAGGCGCGGCAGTGCCGACATCACGTTGAAACGAGGAGCCGGGATGAAGCTCTACGCCTGCTCCACCACAGGAAAACGTCTTTTTCCGGTTGCAGTGAGTCCCGGCGATGATGGCGAGATCTCATTTTCCATCCGGAATTTCATCGGAGATCAAGCCGTATGTGTATACGAGTTGATCGCAGAACCATAAAACAAACGACTTCCGGACAATCCGCGGTGTCGCGGGTTGTCCGGGGAGGAAGTTGTCGCTCATGAAACCCATGAAAGATCAAATGTGTACATCTCAGGAACAGGAGTCGAATTTGTTGGAGCTCGCCTCACATTCGGCATTCTTTTCCAGGCTCGGATTCACCTATGATCCGCCGCGCTTCGATGCCGACGGAGAACTGATTCGGTTCTACGACACCGCCGGAATGCTTCGTTATCATCGCAAGATGTTCGACCATGGAGTGAAGCTCCACTCCTCGCTGTTGTTTTCAGGCTGGATCGGAGACGGAAAGTTCGACTATACCGAAACAGACCGGGTGCTGGCCGCGATAGCCTCGCTGGGACCGGGGGTGCGCTATCTCCCCCGCGTCAAATTCAACGCCCCGCTGGATTGGGGGAAAAACCATCCGGAGGAGCTCTGCGTCTATTTTGACGGCCCCCGGGATCGGGCCGGAATCCGGAATCTCGCCGGAGGTCTGCGGCAGGACATTCTGGGATACGACGGCGACGGCTACTATGCGATCGGTTTTCACGACGACCGTCCCAACCGCAATGGAGTGATTGCCAATCAGAGTTTTTCCTCGGAACTCTGGCGGAGGGACGCGGCCGACGCGCTGACCCGGCTGATCCGGCATGTTCAGGAAACCCCATGGCATGACATGGTAATCGGCTGGCACATCGCTTACGGCAACTGCGGCGAAACCGCGTTATGGGGCGGATTCAATCAGCCGGTCATGCGGACGGGAGACTTCGGGATCTCCCATCGAAAGGCGTTTTTCGACTGGGGGCTCGAACGGTATGGATCGCTGGAACATCTGCGTGAAGTCTGGCAGCTTCCGGATCTGACCCGGGAGAATCTTGAACCGCCGCCCCCATCCCTCCGGCAGGGAGCGACCCGGAATGCCGGAGAGTTTTTCCGCATCTCCCCGGCGGCCCGCATCTGCATCGATTACGACCGTTTTCTCTGTGAGAAAGACGCGGAATCGCTTGAATTTCTCTGTCGGACGGCCAAAGAAGTCGACGGCAGACCGGCTGGCGGTTTCTATGGATATTATCTGACGCTTCCCCGGGCGGCCTATGCCGGTCACTGCGCTTATGAGAAAGTTTTGAATTCGCCCTGGATCGATTTCCTCTGTGCGCCCGCCGGCTATTACCGCAGAGGGGTCGGGGAACCCGGCGGGGAACAGGTTTGCGCCCAGTCGATTACCCGACGAAAACTCTTTCTGGATGAACTGGATCTGCGCACTCATCTCGCTCAGGAAAGCCCCCGCGCCGCCAACTGGACCGAAACCCGTTATCTGTTGTGGCGCGAATTCTCCAAATGTCTGATGTATCACAACAATTTCTGGTGGATGGATCTCGGCGGCGGCTGGTTCGACTCTCCGGAAATCGTGGCGGAAATCGGCAGACTTGAACAACTCGCGCGCCGGTTGCGGCAGCGTTCTGAAACCCGCTCCCCGGCACAGGTTCTGGTCCTGTCCAGCGATGAGGCGTTTCTGTATCACCGTCCGAGTTTTGATCTGCAGCACGATCTCATGCAGGAGACGCTGACCGAACTTCAACTCTGTGCGGTGACGGTCGACCATTATCGCACCTCCGATTTAAAGAGTCTGGAGCTGGGACGTTATCAGCTTGTGGTCGTTTTGAATTCCTTTGAACCGGATTCCGATGTTTTGGAGATCCTGGACGGAAAACTCGCTCCGGGAGCGCCGGTTCTCCTGATGTACGCCTCCGAAGCGGTGTATGGCGCCGATTCATCCGGTCTGCCGTTGAAACCCTTTGTCCCGCCGTCGGAGTTCGGAATCAAGTTCGGGGAACTGCCGGAACGGCGGTTTCGACTTGAAGAACATGAATATCCGCTGTTCAGGATCGATGTTTCCGACTCAGAGGGGGTTACGATTCTGGCGCGCTATTCCGACGGAACTCCCGTGGCAGCGGAATGCCGTCGGCACAACCGTATGGTAATTCGATTTGCGGTTCCATTGTTCAGCAAATGGGAATTCCGGGAGATCCTTCGTCGCGCCGGAGTCCGGCCGGTTCGGGACGGCTTTGCCGCCTGTTACGGCGATGAGCGATTTCTGGCCGTCTTTGCAGATGGGGATTCGGCATTTGAATTTTCCGAGAAACAACCGTCCGGCCTGTCGGCGGAAGCCGCAACATCCGGCATGTGATTCATTCAACAGCGGGAGACGCTTTTTCATGAACCTCAAAATCGTTTTTTCCAAACGCGACGGCAGCGTGGAATTTTTCGGCAGAGACGGCGAAACATCTCGAGTTCTACCCGCCCGGCACGCATTTCAGCTTGCGTTGCTGGACCGGGACGGAGAGCGGAAGATTCTGACCTCGGATGATTTTGTCTTCACCGCGCAATCGGGAAGTTGTCATTACGCCGGTCGCGGCGAAGCTGCCGGAATTTCCGTGACGATCCGGCATCGCATTGAAAGCGAATTTGTTTTCTTCACTCCGGAAATAAACGGCATTCCTGCGAATTTCATTCTGGAGTGGTTCGATGGTCCGGAGATTGCGGTTTCAGAGAGGGGTACGTTGTTCTGGCCCTATGCGGAGGGAGTCTTGATTTCCGACCCCTCGCGGCGCGAACGCAGCGAATACTTTCGTTATCATCCGCTCGGTTATCCTGAACGGAATAAGAATTACGGGGGATTTTATCCCGGTTTCTGTCAACATCAGTTTCTGGCTCACTTCGATGATGAACAACACGGGCTTTACTTCGGGGCGCACGATCCCGCGTTCGGTCCGAAAGGGGTCGAATTCGCACCTGACGGCACTGGACGCGTCCGTCTGAGTTTGCAGACATTCACCTCCGGCGCCACCGGCGGTTACGTGTCGGCGTTTGAATATGTGCTCGGGGTTTTCGAGGGGGACTGGATGGACGGGTGTGAGATTTATCGCAACTGGCTGCCGGCGATTTCCGGGGCTGTGCTTCCGGAGTGTTTTCGCGACTCTCCGATCGTCGTGATCTATCCCGTGCGCGGTGATGGAGACGACAAGGGGGAACTTCTTCCGAACGAATATTTTCCATACCGGAATGCGCTTCCGGTGATCCGGCGTTATGCGGAGCTGTTCGACAGCCGTTTGATGCCGCTGCTGATGCACTGGGAGGGAACTGCGCCCTGGGCGCCCCCCTATGTCTGGCCTCCGCAGGGCGGGGAGAGCATGCTGGCGGAGTTCCGTGATCGGTTGCACCGGGAGAATCATCTGCTCGGGGTTTACTGTTCCGGCACGGCGTGGACTCAGACGAGTTCGATCACGGATTACAGCCGGGAGGAGGAGTTTGAACGCGACCATCTCGAGGCGATCATGATCCGTGGTCCGCGGGGCGAGATCGATGCCGCGATCTGCAACGGCGAAACCGCTCAGCGGCTTGGATTCGACCTCTGCCTGAGTGAGGAGACAGCCCGGCGGATCGTAAAAGATGAAATCGGGAAACTGGCCCGTTTCGGTCTTGACTACGCTCAGTTTTTCGATCAGAACATCGGTGGCGCCTTTTATCTGTGCTATGGCCGAACGCATCATCATCCTCCGGCGCCCGGCCCCTGGCAGACCGAGACGATGCGATCGCTGCTGGCGGAGATTCACGATGAGATAAAGGCGTCCGGATCGGAAATGGTCATCGGCTGCGAGGCCGCGGCGGCGGATCCGTATGTCGGGCAGCTGCCGTTCAACGATGCCCGTTCGGTCTGGGGCTATGATTTCGGCCGCCCGGTTCCGGCAAGTTCCTACATACACCATGAGCGGATGGCGAATTTCATGGGGAATCAATGTGGTGCGGGGAATCTGTTTGATTTTGCGGCCTGCCCGGAAAATCTGCTGTACCGGATCGCCTGGTCGTTCAGTGCGGGGGAGTTGCTTTCCATCGTGCTCAAGAACAACGGAGAAATTCACTGGGGGTGGGTGGTCAAGTGGGATATTCCCGCACCGGATCAAGATGATGTGATCACTCTGATCCGCAATCTGAATGCAGTGCGCAAGGCGCATCCCGAGTGGCTGCTGAACGGCAGGATGGTCAAGCCGCAGAAACGGGTTGAAAGTGGCACTTTCAAATTGGTGCTGCGTTCCGGAGAACGGCTTGAAGTTTCCTCACTCCTGCATTCGGCGTGGGAAAGCGGGGACGGAATACGGGGGGAATTTCTGGTCAACTTCCTGCCGCGGGAGCAATGCTGCCGGGTTGACGGTTGTCCGCTTCGGCTTGCGCCGCTCTCCGTGCATCAGTTGTAGGAGGGAGCCGGAAACCCGGACGGAATTTCCTGCACTTGTCCGGGTTTCGGCATGCGCCGAATCCGGCTTGCCGCAGTCCTGAGTTCTTCCCTGTTCTCTGCAACCAATCACGCCTCTTGCAGTTCGGCCAGATTTCACCCGATCTTTACTGTGGCTGACCCGGGGGTGAAATTTTGAATGATGTTTGCGATATCGGTCCAGACGGTTTCGCCGCGCGGTGTATCTGCCAGCGGCCAGAGCGTCTCATGTTCGCCGAAATTGTCGCCTTTTTTCCGGCGCACGGTGATCTTATCGGGCTGGAGGTAGAGCATGACGGTGTTGTCACA
Source organism: uncultured Victivallis sp. (assembly GCA_944389935.1). GTDB lineage: Bacteria > Verrucomicrobiota > Lentisphaeria > Victivallales > Victivallaceae > Victivallis. The sequence continues at coordinate 5,955 of CALXOE010000062.1, read as the reverse complement.
CAAATGTTCGTTGTGGGAATCCCCGTCGTTGGGCAGAAAATCCCAGTCCGGTTCGTTCTTTCCGCGCAGTTTTCGATAAGATTCACTCAGTTTCCCATCGGGACGCAGTTCGATCCGCCAGTCACCGACCGGGAGCGCTCCCCGGATCGAGGCGGAGTTGTACAAATAATAGCCCCCGCGATTGTGTTTTTTCAGAACCCGCTTCCAGATTGAAACCGTCGCGCTTTTCCTTTCTTCTGCTTCTGCGAGCGTCAGAATCGATTCTCGCCAATCCCGGAGAAGAAACGTTTTGGGCACGTCTGGATCGTGACCTTTGTCGTTCCGGTTCGCCAGCAACTCAAACAGGGATTTCTGAAGCGCCTTGTCGTTCCGGTTCGTCAGCAGCGCGAGAAGATTGGCGTCATCCGTCGCAAGTTTGATCTCATCTTTCAACTCGTAAGGGGAGGCGGCCACGATTGTCAGAACGATTTTCCGTCGGGCCGTTTCGTCCTTCCACTTGTCAAACAGCTTGTTGAGTTCTTCCAGCCGTTCCCGGTTGAATTCGGGTTTCCCGGTGGACAGGTCGAAAATTCCCAGCCGGACGCGGCCGTGCAGATTGCACTCGGCCTGCTGGAGCAACGCAAGGTCGGCATCGCCGCCTTTTCCCGCATAGATGGCCGCTTTGACCGATTCCTCCTCCCACTGGGAGACCTCGCCGGACGTGATATGATCCTGATTCTCATGCCGATACAGAGAGGGGCCGCGCCGGTTGATGAACTGTTCCCGGAAGCTGGCAATGTGAGCATACGGCATCTGCGGGTTCACACTGACGTTTTCAAGGATATTCCACATGCAGCGCAGTGCTTTTTGGAAATCTTCCGGGGCGGGAGTCCGGTTTTGGGCGAAATAGAAGAACAGGAGCGTCGACAACTCCCGCTCTTTCCTGTTTTGCGGGTAAAATACCGACTGCAGCAGATTCCGTTCTTTCTGCCAGTAGGGCGAGGGCAACTTTGCAGTCTCCTCCTCGTTCTTTTGGAGAATTTGCTCAACCATCCGCAGATAATGGATCGCAAACTCGTCTCCGGCTGCCTCCGGAAGAATCTCCGTGAACTCATGGAACGGGACAAAAGGCAGATCTGCATTCCAGTTCGTCTGGTTCGCAAGTTTTTCGATCTGGTCGCCGCATTTCCGGTCTTGCATGTTTGCCTGTGCGACCGCGAGCCTGGCCGCCAGCGCGAAAAAGGCGTCGTCGGGGAGAGCTTTCGCATGGATGAAAAAGGCGTCGGAAAGTTTTTCGATCTTCTCGTTCCAAATAGAACGGGATTGTTCATCAAGCTGTCCAGCGAATTGCCCCTTGAAGTTCTCCCACTGGGTCAGTTGAAGTCCGCGGGCGTTCAGCTTCAGATAGATATCGTCCGGGAAGTTGCCGGTCAACAGCTGGAACGTAATTTGATTCTGCAAACAATCCCAGATCTTTTCGATCTTTTCCGGTACGTCGGATTTAAATTTCCCGTGGATGGCCGAGAGCATCCGCAACATGGAAGCAACCGTCGTGTCCAGCTTCCACTCCTGTTGAAACCACGGTTGGGCAGGGATGGATTCTGCCGGATCGACATCGGGTTGCCAGCCCATGGCCTGCGTCGTCAGCGCCCGGCAGAACTGATCCGCACAGGGGCGCTCCGCATAGGTGAAACGCGAAAGCAGCGGCAGTATGGCGGATCTTTTTTCTGCGGACGAACGTTCCGCGGCATATCTCGCGAAGAGCCAGAGCGTGGTCAGACGCTGCTGCCCGTCGACCGGCGTAAAGACGCCGTCTTTCACCGGCCCGTAGATGAAATGCAACGGAACGGGAGTCCCTTTTGTGCAGGCGGAATAGAGCGTCTCGATAAAATTCGTCCGCACGTCTCTGGCGCGCGGCGTATCGGCGCCCTGCACGTAATGGCGTTGAATGCAGGGAATCTCAACACGGTACCGGGTCAGCAACTCGAAAAAGCGCTCGGGTTCTTCTTCGGAAAAGCGTCGGGTCACGGCTTCCACAAAGGAGTTGATGGAACTCGTCAGGCATTTGAGATACGCCTCTTTATCTTCGTTTGACCAATAGGGAACGTCTGTGACTCCCGGCAGGGATTTCTGAAACACCGCTTCTGTCGCTGGCGGGATCCAGTAGGGTGTCCAGTTGTTTTTCGCCCATTGAGTGGCAAGTTCTTTTTTCCCCTCAAACAATTGGTTGTTGAAAGAGGCATTCGCATCCTGCGGAAGCAGAGCCAGATTGCGGATGGAGTTGTCCACTTCCTCCGCCGGATATTTTTTTCCCAGCTTATCCGCGAGCCATTTGTTGCCTTGATTGTTCCGGCACTCCTGCTGGTATTCTTCCCATTGCTGAGTACACCCCGGCAGCCGCAGCCATTGTTCCAGTTCTTTTATCGTCAGATCTCGTTGATTTCGAGCGAAGATGTGTTCGAGCGACCAGACCCCGACCCTGCGGTGGCGGACGAAATCGTAACGCGTCTGCCGACTCCAGCAGCAGGCGACGTTGTGAAGCAGCAGATAACGATGGAGCGGATCATTCCCCTGCTTATAATCGTCTCTTGTTTCATCTGGGGCTGGAATGCGATAATCGGCAGATTTCTTCAGTTCGTCTCTCCAGCGTGTTTCCTCCAGTTTTCCGGGAGCGGAACCGCCGCGCCGGTGAACGTACCAGCCGAACGCATGGTAGAGGAGCGGGTCACGGAACCACTCCTCGAGCAGATGAAAGGCCGCGCTGATCTTCTTCCAGACCTCGGCGCGGGAGGAGGTTTCGAGCTTTTCCTCGATCTTCATCAGGAACGGGAAAACCTCCAACCCGGGAGTAACGGTAAACCCGGCGTATCGGAACAGGATTGTCATGCGATCCTCTTCGCGCCAGGTGTTGCGTGGGGTCATGAATGCGAAGAATGCATCGTCGTTCATTTTCCGTTCGATTTCGTCCCACTCTTCGGCGCGGGCATGCGTGACGGCGGCTTCCTCGTCGGAACCGGGTTTCAGCAGCAGATATTTCACCAGATCGGAGTCGGTTGCGGAGATTTTTCCGCTGTTGAGTTCGCGGAACGTCTGCTGTTCCTTCTCTGCCGGGATCTCGTAGAAGAGGAAGCGGCACTGGTCCTGAACTTTATTCCGGAATTCCTCCCTGTCCTTGGCCGTCTTGTTTTTGAAAAACTCTTTGATGCATTCCTCTGCCTTCTTCTTGAAAAAAAAGTCGAGCCCCTGTTCCGTCGCTTCTCCCCGCTCGTAAGCAATCTGAATGGGCGAAGTTTCATCAAGGTAATTCAGAATCAGTTGCAGGGTGGTCAATCTCTGCTGCCCGTCCACCACCCGGTAAGAGGCATCGCCTGTTTTTACGACCACCAGAGCCTGCAGAAAATAGAAATTCCCGCCGGTGGGCTGAAACGAATCGATATCCAGGAGAAGTTGCTTGATCTGCCGTTCGTTCCAGCGGTATCCGCGCTGATAAAACGGGATGAGAAAATGGAAGTCCTGCAACTCCCGGACTTTTTTTAAGGCAACGGTTTTCATGCTTCCTCCAGATATTTGCGGGCTGTGTTACGGGCGATTTTCAGCGCCGCGGCGGCACGGGACAGATTGTTGTTGTACTTTTCGTATACATGACGCACATGCAGCCGGGTCGCCGCATCGAGCTCGTCGGGAAGCTCGGCTGTCGCGGCGGGAGCCAGACTCGCCGTCATTTGTTTGTGTTCCGCAAGCAGCCGGGAGAAATCCTGTTCGTCCAGAACGGAGGCCCGCTCCAGAAGATTGAAAAGTTCCCGGACGTTGCCCGGATAATCGTATGTTTTCAGAACTTCGACCTGTTCCGGTGTCAGCCGGTGCTTGTGCTGCTTGAGCCAGTAGCCGTTGGCGATCTGTTCGATGTCGCATTTACGCTCCCGCAGCGGAGGCACCAGAATCTGTATCACGTTCAGCCGGTGAAACAGATCTTCCCGGAATTTCCCGTCGCGCACCATCGCCGCAAGATCGCGGTTGGTCGCCGCAATCAGCCGGACATTCACCTCGATCTCCTCGCTGCCGCCCAGCCGGATGATGCGTCCCCCCTCGAGCACTCGGAGCAGAATCCCCTGCGCTTCCAGCGGAAGTTCGCCGATTTCATCGAGAAACAGCGTCCCGCCGTCCGCAAGTTCAAAGAGTCCGCGCTTTCGTTCCGTCGCCCCCGTGAACGCCCCTTTTTCGTGGCCGAAGAAACGGCTTTCGAGCAGGTGCGACGCGACGCAGGCGCAGTTGAAGGTAATGTAAGGCTCGTTTCTGCGGGGCGACTTGTTGTGGATCTGCAGAGCCACCGTTTCCTTGCCGGTTCCGCTCTCGCCGAAGATCAGAACCCGGGCATGGTCGTGCGGGGCGGCCAGATTGATTTTATGCAGAAGTTCCTGCATCGCATGGCTTTTTCCGGCCAGTTCCCGGTTGCCGAACCGCTTGTAATGTTCGAGCATCTGCCGCTCGAAATCCGACCACTTCGATTCGGGATCGCATTGGGCGATGTGGCGGATCGCATCGCTGTACGGCTTCTCCTCCTGATAGTTGCGGTAGAAGTACATCGCCGCCTCCAGCAGCTGCCGGAATTGCCGGAGCTCCGGCGTGGCGTTTTCCTCCCGGACCAGCGGGAGCAGATCATCGTATGGAATCCCGAAACAGCTCGACACCGCAGCGGTTACGCCGTCCTCGTCGATGAAGGGATTGAGCAGAGTACGCAAGGGAGCCGGCAGATTTTCCGGAAACGGCAGCGCGCTGATCCATCGGATATTGCATCCTTTGGTGCGAAGTTTTTCCACTCCTTTCTGCAGCAGTTCCGGATTGCCGGTCAAACCGACACCCAGAATCAGAATGGTTTTGTATCCGGAAATTTCGTTCAGCAGCTCCGGCAGCCGCCGGGTGCTCACGCCGCGGATGTCCGCTTTGCCGAAATGGCGCAGCGTCAGCGCCGCCGCACAGGCGTAATCGCTCCAACCCCAGCCGGTCAGAATCAAAGTCTCCATCGTCGCCAATCCTCAAATATATATATTATTTGTTGTAATCTAGCTTGTTGAAGAGGGATTTTCAAATTGATCCGGTTCATTCGGGATCGATTATGAGCAGATTTTATGCCAGCGGGGAATCCGGAGGGAGAATCTGTGGCGATTTTGTTTCAGGGGGTTGCGTTCCGAATGCGCATGGATTGAAATTTGACCGGATGTGGTTATTTATTGAGCGCCTGTCGTCGGTTTTTCGATGGATGCGTGCTCAAACTGAAAGTGGCACGGATTTTGCTAATTTTTCTTGCGTAAGTTTTCAAAAACCGCGACTGCTGGCGAAAAGGTTATGAGTAATTCGCAGGTTGCGGGAAATCAATAAGGCATCTCACCGTATTTTCAACGGGACGCAGAACAAAAATCAAAAAGAAAGGAAACGAAAATGGAACATCGCTGCGAAGGAGCAAAGGTTTGCGGACTTTGTCAGTTCTGGGACGGGGAACGGGAGCTCGTAAGAGGTTCCCGGCCGTTGCGGGTGAAATGTGAAACGGGCAGCCATCCTTGCAAGTTGCGGCATTTCAGCTGCCTTTCCAGTTCCACCACGGCAGGAAGTTGCAAGCAGTTCAAAAAGTGGTGCGAGCTTCCGTGAGCAGGAGCTGATTTCACCTCTGGAGTGTTGCTTAATTTTTCGATTTTGCAACACTCCTTTTGGATTCTTCTCCGGTTTGAGCCACGATTTCCATCAAAACAGGCTTTGAAAATCTGAATCGATGGAAAAAGGCCGACTTTTGCCTTATAGTTTTTGCCTCTGAAAACGAAAACCTGGGAGGCGAAATGTCGACCACATTACTTCAAAATACACAGAAAATTCGTGGGGTTCAATACCAGAGATTTGAATATTGCAAAAAAAAATGGTACACCCATAGGGATTTGAACCCCAAACCTTCTGGTCCGTAGCCGGATGAGTGTAGCTCAAGTTCCG
>CALXOE010000061.1 GCA_944389935.1 uncultured Victivallis sp. | reverse complement strand
CGCCAGTCGACCACAGCCGGATGATCCGCCTCGATCTCGTCCGTCACCGTCAGAACTCCGGTCTCATGATTGAATTCGAGCGTGCGCAGATATCGCCTCAACATCGGGTAAGCGGGTTCGAGATGGAGTTTCAGCCGGGAGACCTTCCCCCTTTCCAACTCGGGCTCCATGCGGGCAGTCGCCTCGGCGCTCTCCTTTTTCTGGCCGCTGCCATCGATGAGGACGCAGTTCGCCGAGACGGTCTGCTGCGTCCAGACCCGGTGATGCGGCTCCCCGAACTGATAACCGAAACTGCCGGATGGAACGATCAGGCCGCGCCCCCCCGCGAGAATCGCAAAATCCCCCTGGTCCGCATGCTGATGGCTCGGCGTCCCATACCGGCTCGCACGCGCATACATCGCAATGTCACGCTCCGGATGCGCCAGATCGGTGTGCAGACTCGCCAAACCGGTGTCGAGGGAGACGTAACTGCGGTCGCTCCCGATCCGCGGCAGTTCGCGCAGCTTCGCCCGCGGCGGCGGCACGATCACATCGAGCAGATGCAGTTCGTAATGGTCGATCGCCTCGTCGCAGCGGCGCGAAAAGTTCCGCGCGAGTTCCGGGCCGAACCGGTCGGCATAAACGCCGAACGGATTCTGCGCCTGGAATCCGGGCCACTCCGTCCGGGTATCCCAGTGGCCGTCCCCGAACGGATGACACTTCATCCCCGGCACGGCAAAATGCAGAAAAAACTCCGCCACATGCCGGTAAAACGGCTTGGCAAAGAACGAAAATCCACTGAGACGCTCGACCGCGAAGAAGAACGGCAGATACCATTTCGTATAGCTCGAAGCGTAAAACACGCCCTCGGCCCAGCCGCCGTCGCGGCCGCCGTAGTGCGGGAAAATCGACCCGTAGAGATCGAGCGCGTACGCAAGATACCGTTCACACTCCTCCTCCGGAATCATCCCGTGCAGCACAAGCGCGAGTTCCCCGAGATAAGCCGGAAGACGCCCCGAGTGGGAGCGTCCCGCATTCCCCGCGTAATTCCCATTGGTCAGGAGCTCGTGAACCTGCCGGGCGTGCTGCCGGAGCGTCGCGGCCGCCCAGTTCCGCTCTTTCGCGGAAAGCAGTTCATACACCCAGTCGAAAACAGCCGGAAGAGTCCGCACGATCGACAGGCCGATCTCATCCCCCCACTCGCCCGAAACCGAACACGGCCCGGCCGGATTCCATTCGCAGACCGCCAGCAATGCGCGGCGCGCGAACTCCCCCGCCTCGCGGTCGCGCCGGAAAAGCCACAAAAGCGCGCATGCAACCGTATCGCGGTCGAGAAAACGGCGCACTTCGTCGAGGGCGCTGCGGTAATCGATTCTCCCCCCCTCGGGCCGCCAGAAATCGGGATAGCGCATGATTCCGTCCGCAAACGCGATCGCCCGGTTGCGCTCGAGCCGGTCAAGCTGTCGACCATATGCAGCCGCAAGCGGCGCAAGATCCTCCGGGAAATAGATGTGCCGCGGCCGTTCCCGCGGCAGCGCGTCGAGCAGCTCCCGCGCCGTCGGCGGCAGAAACAGCTCCGCGTCCTCCGGCAGGACGAATGCCCATTCTCCCCGTTCGGCGCCGCACGCGAACACATTCCAGGTGTAGCGCCCCGGCGCAAACGGAGCGGAAAACCGCAGAAAATTGACCGAACACTCCCGTTCGGCGACGAGACGCCCGGAATCGTCCCGCACGGTCACGCGGTAAGAAGCCGCGCCCGGTTCCGGAACCCATTGCAGCGACGGCGGGTTCAGCGCGACGCATTCCTCCGGCTCCGGCGCGGGAAACACCGTGCAGCCCTCTCTCTTCTGAGCGAGTTTCTTCATCCCGGTTCTCCTCATTAAAACCAGTGGTACTCTCCGGTTTCGGGATCGATCTCCCCGATCTGCCGCGCCGGAGTTCCGGCCATGATCGCGTAATCGGGAGTGCTCTTCGTCACGACGGAGTTCGCGCAGATCAGATTTGCGCGACCGATCGTCACGCCGCTCGTGACCGTGCAGCCGGAGGCGAGCCAGCTGCCGTCTCCGATCGTGATCGGTTTCGGCTCGTCCCGCTTCACGGCGAAGCTCCGCGACTCCGGGTCGTACCGGTGATTCCCGGCCGGCAGCGAACAGTGCGGACCGATGAGCACATTCCGGCCGATCCGGACATCACCGTTCAAATAGCAGTAAAGCCCGATGAAACTGCCCGCTCCGATCCGGTTCGGCCGGATCCGGACGATCGCGCCCGGTGCAATCCGTACCCCGTCGTCGAACCCGAGCAGACGTGCCCGGCGCAGATTGTCCTCCGGGTTGTCGGACATGCAGCAGTAGCGGGTAAAACGTTCAAACTCCTCTTCCGTGACTCCGCACGAACACTCTTTCTCCGATTCCGTCGCCATCACCGTCTCCCCGCGCCTGCTACTGTTTCTTCCGCGACTTCTGCAGCGCCTCTTCCGCGGCGGGCGAGTGGACCGTCACGGCAAAGACGGGACTCTCGACATTCACCGACTTCAGGTTCAGCCGCGCCTTGATGAAGAATCTCCGTTCCATATCGTCCGCCACTTTCAGCGCCCGGACGATCCGCAGACTGCGGTTGATGAACACCTTGTTCCCGGGCGAAAGCTCCAGCGGGAAGCGGAAATCCGGCGCATTCGGGTCGGCATAGCGGGTCATGGCGCTCTTGAGCTCCTCTCCGGTCAGATCCTGCTGCCAGTCATACTCGATCGGAATCCAGAGATCTTCATTCGGCTCTTTCTCCCCCTCGAACCAAGGCTGGCAGAAGAGCTGGATGTTCTTCGGTTCGTCCGCATACCATTCGGGGATCCGCACCGGCTGCGTGTCGGCATTCGTCAGCGAAAAATGGAGCACCCCCGGAGACCCGGCCACCAGATCGCGCCTCCCCTCGAGATTGAGTTCGAGCTTATACCGTTCGATCGGAGCATACTCCGGCAGCGGCAGCGACCCGGCCATGAATTTCTGCTCTTTCGCCTCCTCTTCGACCCGCACACAGCCCGACAGCGCGCAAGCCGCCGCGGCCAGAACCGGAATCCACCGTTTCATATCAGACGCTCCTTTTCTTTCTGATTCAATTTTGAAATTCCCTGCAGAATCTCCATGCGTTCGGCCGGATCAACCGCACTGCGCAACCGCCTCATAAGTTCGGCGCGGTTCGCGCGGCAGTGTTCGCGATGCAGCTGGGCGACGGAGTCGTTCAACGCCTTCTCCGGATCCAGAAACTCCTTGTGCTCCACGAGAATCCGACTGATCTCCGCATCCGGAGACTCCAGCTGCTGGTCCGCCAGCAGCGAAGCGGCCTGGTCGTGTTCGCCGTTCAGCGCCGCTCCGATCACGGTGTTCAGCGCCCGTTCGAGCGGGTTCGACTCCTCGAGAGTCTCCCTTTCCCCGTCGAAAATCTCGCCGAGACGCCGCGCGGCATCCTCCGACGCGAGCGCAAGTTCCAGCAGCGTCGTCAGCGCGACCGTCAGCCCGGAGGGGAATCGCTTCGCGGCTGATCCGGCCCGTTCCGGAGAATCGCGCCGAACCGACTCCTCATCCCGCGCAGCCCGGAACGACTCCGCCCGCCGCGCCCCGGCCTGCACCTGGCGCAGTTCGGAGTAAAACGCATCCTCGCTCACCTGCAACAGAGCCGACGCCTGCCGGACGTAGAGTTCGAGTTCGACCTGGTTGGTGACTTTCAGCAGATAGCCGGCGACCTCGGCCGCCGCCCGGCCGCGGCCGGCGGGGGATTGCATATCGTACCGCTCCGGCAGCGACCCGGCCAGAATTTCAAGCCAGGAAACCGCCCCCTCCACCGCGGCTGTGACTGCGGCCGCCCCGCCGTTGCGGAACAGTTCATCGGGATCTTTGCCGCCCGGAATCCGGATCACCCGGATCTCCATCGAGAGCGGCAGCAGAATCTCCACCGCGCGCAGAATCGCTTTCTGCCCCGCGGCATCCGAGTCGAACGCCAGAAACACCCGGCTCGCATAGCGCTTGAGAATCCGCGCCTGCCCCTCCGTAAAACCCGTTCCCTGCGGTGCGACCGCACATTCGAGTCCGGCCCGGTGAAACGCGATCGCATCGAGCTGCCCCTCGCAGAGGATCGCCATGTTCCGCTCGACCATCATCTTCCTCGCGAGCGGCAGAGCGTAAAGCAGATTGCCTTTTTTAAATATCGGACTCTCCGGCGTATTGATGTATTTTCCCGCAACAGGTTTCGCCTCGAGCGAGCGGGCCGAAAAACCGACGACGCGCCCCTGCTCATTCGTGATCGCGAACGTGAGCCGCCCCTTGAAGTGATCGAAGAGCCGCCCGCTCTCCTCCTTGCGCCGCACGATCCCGGAAATGACCAGCTCCTCTTCCGAATAACCGAGCGAACGGCCGTAGCGGAGACAGGCGGTCCAGTCGTCCGGAGCGGCCCCGATCCGGAAGTGTTCCGCCACTTCGCGCGGAATCCCGCGCCCCGCCAGATAGCGCGCCGGAGGAGAATCCGGATTCGACAAGAGCGTGCGCTCGAAAAAACAGCAGAAATCTTCATTGATCCGGTAGAGCCGTTCCCGTTCGCTGGCATGACGCCGCCCCGCGGCCGGGTCGCCGTTTTCCGCACTGCTCTCCGGAATCACGACCCCGACCCGGGCGGCGAGCATATGCAGCGCATCGGAGAAGCCGACGTTCTCACGGTCCATGCAGAAACGGAAAACATCCCCCCCCTTGCCGCAGCCGAAACAGTGATACATCTGCCGCGCCGCGTCGACGTGGAACGACGGCGTCTTCTCCTGATGAAACGGACAGAGCCCCTTGTAGGTGTTCGTGCCGGCACGTTTCAGCGGCACAACACTCCCGATCAGATCCACAATGTCGCAACGCGACCGGATCTCTTCAATCACATCCTTGGAAACGCCGAAAGCCATTGCCGACAAGCGACCTCCGTTCAGCGGAGCTCCGAGAGCCGCGCGGAAACCCGGCTCTTCAGATTCGCATACCGCGCATCATCCCCCGCCAGACGCAGAAACGCCCGGTAGAACTGCGCTCCCGCCTGCGGATTCGAGGCGTAACGGTCGAAGAAAGTCCCGATGTTGTAAACCACCATCGGATTGGAACGGTCAAGCTGGTACGCCCGCGTGAACTCCTGCCTCGCAAGATCCGGTTTCCGGGCGCGCGCCCAGACGATCCCGAGCAGATTCCGGAACGCCGGGTCGTTCCCCGACTCCGGGGCGACCCGGGACAGAAAACTCAACCAGTTCGCCGCCGAGGGCGAACGCAGCGCCGTCGTGGTGTTCGAGAGCAGCACGAGCGTGTTCCGATCGTGGAAATTCCGCAGTTTTGCCGCGCGGGTCAGCGGTGCAAGCGCATCGGAGTAGCGGGTCGGATCGGCCGCGTACAGCCGCCCGAGCGTATACTGTGCGGCGAAACTCTCCGGATTCAGTGCAGCCGCCTGCCGCGCCGCGTCCAGAGCGAGATCCCGCTCCCCGAGCTGCTCGTGCGCGATGGCGCGCAGCAACAGCGCCGGAACGCTGTTCTCAGACAGCGACTCGGCACGTTCAGCCATCTTCAGAGCCTTCTTCCACTCTCCCCGGGCCCCGTATCCGGCTCCGGCATTCAGACACTCATCCACCGTATCCGGCCCGCAGCCGACAGCGAGAAACAACAACGCGATTGCGGCACAGCCGCAGAGAATTCCGGTCACTTTTCTCATCGTTCCTCCTTCCTGTAAAAAATGGTCAACAGCGTTTCCGCCACGCATTGAATCCGAGACCGAACAGATAAACCATCGAAGCCAGCACCACGATCGCCGGCCCGGACGGCAGATTGAACCAGTAGCTTCCCAGCAGCCCCGCCACCACGAAGAGACAGCTCAACACGGTCGCAAGCACCATCATCGACCATAGATGGCGCGTAAAACACCCCGCCGTCGCCGCCGGCAGCGTCAGAAGCGCAATCACCAGAATGATTCCGACCACGTTGATGAGCAGCACGATCGCCAGCGCCGTCAGGACCAGCAGCGTAAAATAGATCAGCTTCACCCGCACGCCGCGCAGCTCCGCAAATGTCCAGTCGAACGACATCGAGAGAATATTGTTGTAAAAAAGCAGCGTCGGCGCGAGAATCAGCACATCAAGCCCGATCATCATGTACACTTCCGTCCTCGTCAGCAGCAGAATGTTGCCGAACAAATACCCCTGCCAGTCGACATATCCGCGCGTCCAGTTCAGAAACAACAGCCCGATCGACATCCAGAGCGCCCAGACCACATTGATGATCGTATCTTCCCGTTCACGGGCGCAGAGATTCACAGTGCCGACCACAAGCGCCGCGGAAACCGCCCCGACCACCGCCCCGACCATGGGCGAAAGTCCCGGCAGCGCAAGCTGCTGAAGAAACAATGCCGCACCGATCCCGCCGAGCGCCGCATGCGACGCCGCTCCCGCCAGCGAACTGATCCGGCGCGTGACGACCATCGTGCCGACGATCCCGAGCGCCACGCTCGAAAGCGCCCCCACCAGCAGCGCGTAACGCAGAAACGCCATTTCCGGGCGCAGCAGATCCGTGATCAGACTCATTTTCCCGCCTCCATCTCTTCCGGCGTCAACGGTTCGCTCCGGCGGTGTTCACAGTTGCAGAAGCAGGCGTGATCGTGTTTGATGAGATTCACCTGATGATGGTAGACCTCGTTCGCCGTTTCCGCCGAAAACGCCGCGGCCTCGTGCACCGTCACCCGCCGATTCACGCAGATCACAAGGTCGATCTCGCGATTCACGAATCCGAGGTCGTGCGAAACGGTCAGCACCGTCATGCGGCGGCGCAGCACGTCGAGCGTTCCGTAGAACTGCTCCTCGGCGCCGGGGTCGATGTTCGCGGTCGGCTCATCGAGCAGCAGCAGCTCCGGTTCACACGCGAGCGCCCGGGCAATCAGCACCCGCTGCCGCTGGCCGCCGGAAAGTTCGGAGAACCGGCGGGGCGCCAGCTCCGGAATTCCCATCTCCCGCAGCGCCCCCCGGGCGGCTTCGCGGTCCGCGGCGGTGTAGCGCCCCCAGAATCCGCGGCGCATCCGCCCCATCAAAACGACTTCAAACACCGTCACCGGGAATGCCGCGTCAAGCTGATGATACTGCGGCATGTAACCGATGAGCGGCCGGGCCGCGACCGGAGCTCTGCCGAATACGCGGATCTCCCCCTGCTGAGGCGTCAGAAGCCCGAGCAGCAGCCGCATGAGCGTACTTTTGCCGCCGCCGTTCGGTCCGACGATGCAACCGGAGCGGCCGCGTTCGATCCGGAACGTCACATCCTCCAGTGCGGGGACTCCGGATTCATAACCGAAGCTCACGTGAGAGAGCTCCACAATGGTCTGCGAGGGAGAAGCCATCGATCTCACTTCCCCTTTTCCGCGGAAAAACCCTCTTCCAGGGCATCGGTCATCGCGTGGATGTTCGCGGGAATGTCCGCGGCAAGGGCGTCGAGTCCGGCCACCTTTCCACCGATCGCCTCCCCGAGCGCCCGGGCGCTGGCCGGATTGAACTGCGGCTGGACAAAGACGACCCGGACACCGTGTTCCCGCGCTTTTTTGATGATCTCCGCCAGGCGGCCGGAGGTGGTTTCACGCCCGCCGAGCTCGATCGCCTCCTGCCGCAGTCCGGTCATCTTCGCAAAATATCCGAAAGCCGGGTGATAGACGAAAAACGCCCGGCCGGCATAAGGAGCGAGTTCTTTCCGGGCATACTCTCCGCTTTCAGCGAGTTTTTTCTTCAACGCTGCGAGATTCGCGTCGTAGACGGCAGCGCCGTCCGGATCGGCCTCCCTGAGCGTCCGGGCGACGTTCTCCGCGATGATCGCGGCGTTGTCGGCCGAGAGCCAGACGTGCGGGTCGAAAGCCCCGTGGGCATGATCTTCCGCACAGGTCGCACAGGCGGCCTCTTCCCCGGAGTGGTCGTCGGTGCAGACTTCGCCCGGCTTGTGGTGGTGCGCGCATTCGTGATCGTGAACGACCGCGCCCTCGTGCCGGTGCGACGGATCATCACACCCGGCGCCATCGAACGGAATGCGCTCGACCCCCGTGCTGACATCGACCACGCGCGTCCGGGACGAATCGAGCGGACGGCTGACCGTGTTCTCGAAACTCATGCCGGTCGTGAAGAAAAAACGTGCCGACGCCGCTCCGCGGATCTCCCGCGGTCCGGGGGAATAGTCGTGCGGACTGCGGCCCTCCGGCAGCATCGAACGGGAATCCACCCTGTCCCCGCCCACGGCGGAAACGATGTAGGCAACCGGAGGCAGCCCGCTGTACACAAGCATGCGCCCGGAGGCGGCGGAACCACTCCCGGACTCCCCGCAGCCGGTGAAAAAGAACGCGGCAAAAATCGTCGCAAGCGTAACGATAAAATGGAATCGCATGAATCAACACCTTCCTTGACTGTAATTATCATAAGATAAGCGTTCCGGCATTCAAAGTCAAGTGAAAAAGTGCCCGTCTCCCGCTTCCGAATACTTTTTTTCGCCCCTGCGCTTGCAATAAGCTCCATTCAGGTGTATAGTTTAAAGCCATTTATAAATTGATTGAATCTGGATTTTCACAAAAAAAGAACAGGGACCATGAAGAAAATCTTTTTGACCGGAATTACCGGTCTCGTCGGGAGTGCATTTGTTGTGGCTTTGCTCCGGGAGCGTCAGGATTGCGAATTCGTCTGCCTCGCACGCAAGAGTCCGGTAAAAAGCGCGAAACAGAGAACTGAGGAAATCATCCGTGACGAGTGCAAATTCGACGGCTGCCCGGAACTGGCGGATCAGATTCTCTCCAAGGTTCAGGTGATCGAAGGAGACGTCGTCACCATCAATCCGGCAGAGCTGGCGAAAAATCCGCTGCTCAAAGGCGTTGACGTGATTTTCCACTGCGCGGCCGATGTGAATCTCGGACAGGATCCGACCGGGAAAACCTACCGGATCAACTACGAGGGGACCAAAAACATGGTCGAACTCGCGAAACTTCTCAAGGTGAAAGAGTTCCATTATGTCGGGACCGCCTACATCGCCGGGAAGCTCGCCGGAGTCGCCCTTGAGGACAAGCCGGTCGACAACGGCTTCAACAACCCCTACGAAGAGAGCAAATTCAAGGCGGAAATGCTCGTGCGCGAATCGGGCATCCCGTTCACGATCTATCGTCCCGCGATCATCACGGGCCGCCGGTCCGACGGGCGGATCCGCAAGCCGCTGGCGTTCTACCGCATTCTCGAATTTCTCGGCAAGCTCAAGAGCCATCGCTGCACGAAACTCGGCATTCCGCACGTGCTGCCGGTCGATCTCGGAATCAACTTCGCGACGATTCCGTCCGAGCACGTCTATTTCGTGCCGATCGACTATGTGCAGGAGGCGATCACGGCGCTCTTTCAGCAGCCGGTCACGAACACCGCCTACCATGTCACGGGCGACAGCCCGCTCACGACCCGTCAGATTCAGGACGCGGTCTGCGGCGTGCTGCGGCTCGAGGGGGTGTCGATCGATCCGAACGAAAATCTGCCGAATCGCGACAACAAGCTCATGAGCCGTTTCCTCGGCGACCTCTTCCCGTACTTCTCCTCGGACATCGTCTTCGACCAGAGCAACGTCCGCAAGGCGCTCGGCGACAAGATCCTCGACTGGGAGTACGGCACGAAAGGACTCGAAATTCTGATCCGCTCCTACTACAAGGACTATTTCCCGAAAGTCGAGTGGCTGCAGAAACTCGCGAACACCCCGATGGGAGTCCCGGTCGAGGAGTAAACCGGAACAGGCACTGGAAAAATCGGAGCGGGGCGGAGCCGGAGAGACCGGACCGCCCTTTTTCGTCAGCAGATGGTCATCGATTTTCACACACACTTCTACCCGGACAAGGTCGCGGCAAAGGCGATTGCGTTCTGCTCGGAAAAGATCGGGTTCTTCGCGGACGGCACCCGCGCCGGACTGGAAGAGTCGATGCGGCGCGCCGGAATCGATCTGGCGGTCGCGCTGCCGGTCGTGAACACCCCCGCCAACAGCGCGAGCATCCATGCGTGGGCCGTGCGGGAAAACCATCCGCCGGTCCTCATGCTCGGCGGAATCCATCCCGATGAGCCGGATCCGCTGAAAACGCTCGACGCGATCGCCGCGGCGGGGCTGCCCGGAATCAAGGTGCATCCGGAGTACCAGCATTTCCGTTTCGACGAGGAGCGGCTCTTCCCGGTCTGGGAGAAGTGTGAAAAGCTCGGACTCTTCGTCGTCACCCACGCGGGGTGGGATGCGATGTACGATCCGCCTTACCACAGCGACCCGGAGTCGCTCGCGAAGTTTCATCGCCGTTTTCCGGGGCTGCGGCTCGTGCTCGCGCACCTCGGCGGCATGGCGATGTGGGATGCGGTTGAAAAATACCTCGCCGGCATGGAAGTCTACCTTGATCTGGCCATGGTGGCGCGGGAATACATCACGCCGGAACAGCTGACCCGGATCATCCGGGCGCACGGCGCGGAGAAGATTCTCTTCGGTACGGATTCCCCGTGGTACGACCAGAAGAAGCAGCTTGATTTCATCCGTTCGCTGCCGCTCTCATCGGAGGAACAGGAGCGGATCTTTTACCGGAACGCGGCGGAACTCCTGAAACTCGATTGCCCGGAGGACGAATGATGAGACGCGCAGAGTTCGCGGAAGCGGCGAAACAGTACAGAAAACAGGGTCGGACACTTCTGCTCGGCGCCGGCTGGTTCTATGCGGCATGGCTGCTCGGACT
The DNA here is from genome assembly GCA_944389935.1 of uncultured Victivallis sp. GTDB lineage: Bacteria > Verrucomicrobiota > Lentisphaeria > Victivallales > Victivallaceae > Victivallis. The sequence goes on along the minus strand of CALXOE010000061.1, from coordinate 7,201 downwards.
CGCGACCTCCGCCGAACTGCGGCCCGCGTGGCTCGCTGCCGCGCTCGTGATTCCGCCGGCCGGGTTTCTGGTTGTGATGACTCTGCGCCGCCGGAATTTTCTCAGGCGATACCGTTGTCCGGGGTGCGGCCGCGCTGTTCCGGGGCGTCTCCGGCAGATCGTCGCGACCGGTCGCTGCCCGCGCTGCGGAGAAATGGTATTCGAGCCGGACGCGGCCGCAACCGCTCCGCCGGAAGAGTTGAATCTGCATTGCGGAAAACGGTTTCTGCCCCCGGCTTGTCTGGGGGGGGCCATCGTTTTCATTCTGTTCCTCGGAAGTGTCTGGAAGTTCGGGAAAGAGGATGCCGCGAACGCGCTCTTCTTCGCCGGAGTCGCGCTTGCGGTGCTGCTTGTGCCGCTCACGATCATGCGCAGACTCCACCCTTTCCCGCTCACGTGTCCACACTGTGGAGGGGAAATGAGCCTCACGCTTCTGCGGCATACGGCCCGCTGTTCGGAGTGCGGGCGGCAGCTCTGCGCGTTTCACCGGAATCCGTGCGTCCCGGAGCTGCCGCCGGAATCGTTGTTTCTCGCCGTCCTGCGGCGGAACCGGCAGGCGCGGATATGGGCGGCGGCTTGGGTGGTGACACTGGCGGCGGCGGCCGTCACGACAATATTCTGTTTCCGAAAACCGTTTCCCGCGTATCCGTTCGCACTGGCGGGACTGCTCGTCCTGAGCACGGCGTCGGCGCGAAACGGCAAGCGACTGCGGGCGATCGGAGTTCCGGCGCGCTGTCCTTTCTGCGGAACGCCGCTGCGCCGGACGCAAATGCGCTGCGTTTTCTGCGGAGAGCGGCCGTATCGTCCGGAAAAGTGACGGAAAAAAATTTCCATTCCGCTTGCGGAAGCAGCGCAATCGCATTATAGTAAATCAGCAAATTCAACCGGAGCATCGCCGAAACCAATGGATCTTCAAGCCATCGACCCCATGACCGTTCTCTTCGCCGCGGGCGCGGCACTGGTGCTGGTCGTCATCATCACGCTCGGGATCAAGATCGCGGGATGCATTTTCACGCTGATGCTGATCTTCCTGCCCGCGGCGATCGCGGGAGGCATCTGCGGCTGGATCTACAATGAACAGGCGGGGTTCGCGGCGGCGGTGATCGTCGCACTCATGATGCTGCTGCTCGTCCGGAAAAAGAAGTAACTGAGCTCACAGATTGCCCGAACGAACTACGGGAGGTGGTGATGGAGAGTTTGGAACCGGTTTCCGCAAGAGTTCACGCGATTCTCGCCCGCGAATCCAATCGGGCGGTCATCTTCCGCCGATAGTTCGACGGTAAAAAGCAGCGCTCGATTACGAGGTCACAGATGCGTTCAAAGGTCTCCGGCGTCACTCGCCCAGGACAGTCCCCCCGCGGCCATTCTCCCGGCCGCGGGGCTGACACCTGTCGCGATTCGCCCACATGAGGGCGAATTTCATCCGTTCCCGATTCGGGACATGCAGCTTCGTTGTTCCTTTGACGCTCCTGCAGAATTCCCGGGGCGTAATACGGCGGAGATCCGCATCGATTGCCAATCTCCGGCTGCGCGCCCGGAATTCAACGCTCCACAAGCCGGATACGGCGGAATTGAGCGGGATTCTTGAAGGGGGAAAGTCCCGGCGACATCGCCGCGAAGTAGTTTGTCACTCCTTCGTCACGATCGTGGAACACCGCATTGAATCCCGCAATCGCACCGGGGCGAGGCCCGAAGGGAGTCAACTCGCTCCAGGGAACTCGAATCCGGTAGAGTATCCGCCCCTCTTCCCGGGTCACGACTGTTTCGAGCCTCCGGTCGGCCCGCCCGGTCTCCTTTCCGGCAACGGCCTGATGACACCACGGCAACTGCCCGCAGGCGACGGTAAATTCGCAATCGTTGTTGTCGTAGCCGCCGCGCGGGCGGGCGTCATTGCCGCAGTCGAAGGCGAACTGCATCGAGTCTCCACGCCAGATGTTCTCTCCGGAGTACGGCTGCTCGAAATGATCGTCCTGAACCAGCGCAAAGAGATACATTCCCTCCTGATCCCACGCGAGCGAAAGCCGGGCGGAGAGATCGTCCGGTCCCTGCCAGTTGATGAACGGATCGGGCGGATAAATCTCGTTGCGCCCCTCCAGCACCACCTGATCGGAAAGTTCGCTGAACGGAACGCTGCGCCAGTCACGTTTTCCGAGCGGCGCGACATCGAGCATCGGCGGCGCGGAGAAACGCATCGGAATCCCCCTGCCCCCGTCTGAGGTGCGAAACTCGATTTCCAGGTTTCGTCCGCCGACCGGCAGCGGCGCGGCGAGTTTGAGCTGCATCTCGCGCAATTCGTTCGGTTTGAGCATAAGCTTCTCCTCCGGAACTCCGTCGCCCCGGAGCGTGCCGCTCCACGGTTCGGAAAGGTTGTTGCGAACCGAAAGCGCGAGCGTCCGGTCATCGGGGAACCGTCCTTCGACAGTGAGGGGTTTGTGCTGCGCAAGCTGACGCAGTATCTGTTCCCGCTGCTCCGGAGAGGCCAACTCCAGATAATGCGGAGCCTCCCCCGGAACAAACCCGCCGGAGACGGACATTCCATAAAGATCGCGGACTTTTGCACCGCACGGATCAACCGGCTGTGCGGCGGGATCGGGCTCCGGCGCCCAGATGGCGAGATACTCCCGCCCGCCGTTCTTCCAGCCGACGGCCCGGAACTCGTCGTCGAGCAGAATCTCACTCTTTTCCGTTCCATCGAGGATCTCCCGCAACGCGGCGAAGGCGCCGACCGCCGGAAGAGGACGCAATCCGTTGTCATTCCGCCAGATTCCGTATTCATAACGCCCGCCCTCCAGACATCCGGCCCCGGTGAACCAGATCATGTGCCTGAGCTGCGGGAGCGTGCGGCAGAGCAGAAAACAACGCGCCAGATACGCGGCCTGCCGTTCCGCCCAGACCGAATCGGGTTCGGCCTCGTAATCGAGTCCCCATCCGAGCTCTCCGATCCAGAGTTCGCGCCCCTTTCCATACTGTTCGAGCAGTCCGGCCGCCGCCTTCAGCTGGTCGAGCACCTTGCCGTCCTCCGGTCCGGAACAATATCCCGCCCGCGGCCCGATGTATCGCGGAAACGTGTAGGGATGAGAGGCGAGCCCGTCGATCGACTCCGCGGCAAGCCGGAACATTTCGCGCGCGAATTCGATTCCTTCGCCGGAGATATTCAGCAGCAGCGGTTTGCCGGTCGCGGCGATCTCCGAATGGAAAACCTTGTAGAGCGAGGCCAGATTTGCCGCCGCCGTTTCGCGGCCGACCCCGGCGGGTTTCAGCATGGTCAGGTCCGGTTCGTTCTGAAGTTCAAACGCTCCGGCATACGGTCCGATGTTTCCGGCCGTCCAGCGCGCAAAGGCGCGGACGGACTCCGGATCCGCCACAAGGCCGTTCTTCTTCTCCACCCAGCCGGGAGTCCGGATCATATCGGTGATCGTGAAGAGCTGGTTGAGCGGGGAACGACGTCGCGACCCACCGGCAATCAGTTCCCCGCGGCGCGGTTCGGCCGTCTGCCAGGAAGTGGAATTTCCGCGCGTCCAGGTCGATCCGAGCCTCCGCATTGCATCCTGCGGCACATAGTTGATCGAAATTCCGAACAACCCGTCCGTATGTTCCGGATCGACCGGCGGAACCACGACGAACGGCGCATACTGCCTGGCAAGCAGCTCACCGCGCTCATCCCGAAGTGTGATGCGGATCGGATAATAGCCGCACTCCCGGGCAAATTCGCACGGAATGCGCCACAATTCGGTTTTGTCCGGCGCAAGATCGAGCTTCCGCTGCAGGGAAACCTTCGCTCGGTTCAACTCGACGGAAAGCCCGGCGCGTATCGCTCTTCCGGTCGTGTTGCGCATCCGAATTTCCAGAACCGGAGTTTCTCCGGCGGTGACGATTTCACCGCTCGCTCCGGTCGTCGCATAAAGCTCCACCTCGGAACTCGCGCGGTACGGGCCGGGCTGCGAACCGCGTTCGAGCTGAATCGCATCGATCCGCACATTCCCGCCCGCAGCCCTCGGAACGTCAAACGCGATGAAACTCCTGCGGTCCTCTCCGGTCGCCGGAATATGGAGCGTGTAACGCTCCCACTCCTGAGAAAGTTCAAACTCCCGATTCGCCAGATAGTTCCAGTTGAGATCAATCACCCGCGCCATGAGTTTCTTCCCCGGCGCGGCCTTGGCGTAAAAGCTCAGGACATACTCGTTCCCCGCCCGGATTGCATCGTACATCAGATAGTTGTTCACCCAGGAGACCGTTTCGCCCCCCCCCTTCAGTTCGAGACAGTTCGTCCCGAAAGCGCCGTCGGTGCGGCAGACGTCGAGCGCTTCCGGCGCATAGTAGTAGATCCATCCGCCGATTCCGGTCTCGAAACTCGTGTCGCCCGGCACGAGGTTGACGCCCACGGGCTGTTCCGGCCGGGACTCCTCCGGGTTCGCCGGCTTCGCCGCGCTCCACCCCAGATTGTCGAGACGGAAGACCCCGGCAGGCTGCCGGTAACCGATCAGAATCAGGTCGAACTGTCGCGAACGATCCGGCCGGAGATTTTTTTCGTCCCGGGCCGGGCCGTTTTTCGTATAGGCATAGGTGAACTTGTCAAGCGGAATCGAAACCTTCCGCCAGCTTCCCGCCGCCGTTACGGGCAGCGTCGCCCGAAACACATCGCGAGGTTCTCCATCCCCGGCGACCGTTTCCAGCAGAAGCGTCCCCGGAACCGCACCGCTCACCGACTTGATCCAGAATTCGAGCGCCGCAGCGTCCGGGGGAATCGTCAACCGATTCCGCGTCACGCCACCGTAAGTCTCAGAACCGGGAAATGTGAATTCCAGCGAATGCTTCCCCCCCACCGAATCATCGCAGAGGCGGAAAACAGGCCGCTCCGACTTCGCGTCGCACCAGCCGCCCCAGCTGCGCACCCCGGATTCGAAATCATCGATCAGCCCGGCTCCAAAGAGAAAAGTTCCGCAGAAAAGCGCCGAAAACAGCAAGATCAGTTTCATCGCCCTGCCCCTAATTTTCCCAGAACCAGATGACGCGCGTCGGAACCCGCAGCAAGCCGAAATTCTCCACATGCCCGTCGAGCATCAGGAAATTCGCGGAGTTGTTGTGGTTGTAGCGAAGGCGCGAACTGCCGCTGTCACTTCCCTCGTTGGCCGTGTTGAGCGTGAAAAACGCCACGCCGCTGTTTGTGGTGTCCGCCATCATCGCGAGGGAAGAGTGGCGTTTCGTGAAATGCGTCTTGCGGTATTTGCGGAAGGTCTCACCGTTCATCCCGTAATGCGTCTGCGCACCGTCCCAGTCGTTCTTCGCCGGAGCTCCTTCCGGACAGCGCCAGATTCCCGCCGGAAGTGTCCCCTGGCGCGCCATCGTCGGCGCGGGCTCCGTGTTGTTCAGCCCGTCCCCCGTCGTCACCAGTCCGGCACGCAGCAGTGCAACCGGCCAGCGCGGCATCGCCGGATCTTCCGGCCACGAGTCCGAAACCGGATAGTAGCCGTCGGAAACATCCGTGTAAAGAGCGAAAATGGTTCCGGCCTGTTTCAGGTTGCTCACGCAACTCGCGGTCCGCGCCCGCGCCCGCGCCTGGTTCAGCGCCGGCAGCAGCATGGAGGCCAGAATCGCGATGATCGCAATCACCACGAGCAACTCTATTAATGTAAAATACGCATTGCGTGTTCTGCGCTCACAGGAATTGGAGAAAGCCTCCGTGACCTCGGGCCGGAGCCGCCGGTCGGCGCAGGGAACAAGCTCCGCTTGCGGAAGCGGAAAGACGGTGTTGCTGAATGAATGACGTGTCATTTGGCATCTCCTTTCTCTGAAGCATTGACCAGTATCATCGGAATCCGGATGTGGTGAGGGGGATCCTTGGGATCATTCAAGATCTCCAGCATGCGGCGCGCCGCCTTGCGACCGAGAGCGGCCGGATCCTGAAACAGTGACGGAATCTCATTCTGCGAAAGGGAGTGAGAGTAGGTGAACAACAGAACATCCTCCGGCACCCGGATCCCGCTGAACGCGAGAATCGAACGAACCGCCGCCGCCGCGTCGTAAAAATCAACCACCAGCGCAGGCGGCCTTCTGCCCGAACGGATCAGCTGATGCGTCGCGTCTATGAAATTCGTGATGTCCGTGGTTGAAACAATGTGAACATCCTCCTCCGGAATCGGCGGAAGTCCCCGTTTCCGCAGCTCCTGCTGATACCCTTCGATCCGATACGCATTGTGTTCGGAAAACATCACCCCGAACCGCGGCCAATGCTTCAGAAGATATTCGCATCCGATCCGGCAGGTCTCCGCCTCATCCGGACCGACCGTGTTGCAGATGATGCCGCCGGGGATCCCCGCTCCCGTATTGATGACAAAGGGAATTTTCGCCTCCCGGAGCGAATCGAGCAGTTCCATCGACGGCGCGTTCAAAAGAATCACCCCCGAAAGCTCCTGGAGTTTCGACGGCGCCAATCCAAGCGAGGCGGCCCCGGCTGAGAGGTTGATTACCATACTCTCCGCCTCGGCCTCCTCCAGCCACGCCTCCTGTGCGGCGATCTGGTTGCCGAAGAACTCCAGCGCCATCATGTTCTTCTGTTCCGGCAGAGGGCAGATCACTATTCCGACCCGTCGCCTGACGTTCCGGTTTGCGTAATACCCGAGTTCCCGCATCGCCGCCAGCACCGATTCCCGCTTGACGCGATTGATGCCGCGATAGTTGTTGATGACGCGGGAAACCGTGCTCTGCGACACGCCCGCCCGCTTGGCTATGCTGGTCGTCGTCACGTTTTTCGCCATGATTTCTCCTTTCCGGGAATTCCGTCTTCCTCTATAATTATACTCAATTCCAGCGGTGAAAGCAATGGTTTATGCAAAGAAAACGAATATTATTTTGAATAAATTCTTAAAAATTATTCAAACACCCCGATGTGCACTTCCGGAACGTCCAGAACTCTTTCCTCATTCATTTTTTTTGAAAAAAAACGCACCGCCTCTTGACATTCGAAAAATTCTGAACCATAATTAATGTTGTGTAAACGATTCAATGAAACGTTATCAAAACGCAATGGAGTTATGAAAAGCAAAGTTTCTCTGAATGATGTCGCCCGCCATGCGGGAGTTTCGATTGGAACGGCGTCACGGGTTTTGAACGGGAATCCGAAGGTGTCCGAATCGGCCTGCCCTACATCGAGGACTGGACGTTC
>CALXOE010000060.1 GCA_944389935.1 uncultured Victivallis sp. | reverse complement strand
TTGAATTCCACTCCGGCGGGACAGATTGATTTGCTGATCCCCAAGGGAGAAGCAAAGTAGTCAATGAGCTCGGGCTCGTTATTATGAAGAGGGAATGCCGTCGGGCGGTCATCGTCGTCTGACGGCATTCATTTTGTGGCCATTTCCCCTTTCGAAAAAATCTCCCCTCGATCCACCATCACCATGGAGCTGGCTGGGCGCTTACCTCGTTCCATTTGTGCCTCCCGGTTTCAAGTTACGGAGGCAAGGTAATCTCACTTCGGGAGGATTTCTAGATGGGGCTCACTGGGCATATACTGGGGATCAGTCAATTTTTCCGGAGCAGATCGCGGATCGCGACGCTGGCGCAGGTGCAACCGAAAATTGCCGGCAAATAGGAGATGGTTCCGACTGTCGAACGGAATTTCCCCTGTCCATCTGTTGCGGTTTCGATCGCGGAACGCGGAACGGCTTCCGGTGAGAATACGACTTTGATCCCCCGGGTTACCCCGTGTTCCCGCAGCCGGGTTCGCACAGCGCGGGCCAGAGCACAGCCGTACGTTTTCGAGATGTCCGCCACAGTGATGAGGGAAGGATCCATTTTACCGCCCGCCCCCATCGAACTTACGAGGGGAATCTTTCTTCGGCGGGCTTCGAGCAGAAAGTCGACTTTGGGGGTCAGGGAGTCGATGGCGTCGATGACATAATCGAATCCTCCCTCCAGCAGTTCCGGGATTTTCTCGTCCGCAATGAACTCATTCCGGGTGATGACATTCAGTTCGGGATTGATCTCTCTGAGTCGCTGTGCCATGACTTCCGCTTTCGCCATCCCGATGGTGGAGGTCAGAGCCGGGAGCTGGCGGTTGCAGTTGGATGGATCGACCCTGTCGCCATCGACGAGCAGCAGAGTGCCGACTCCGGCGCGTCCGAGCTGTTCCGCGGCATAGGCTCCAACCCCGCCGATTCCGAGTACAAGGATGCGGGCATTCCGCAGTCGTTCCAGACCGTCGCCGAGGAGGAGACGGGTCCGTTTCTGTCGTTCGCAGTTTGGATTTTCGGTCATGATTTCTGCCTGTCTGAGGTTGCGTTTTTATGCAGAGCGTCGTAGATTTTTCCGGCCAGTTCGTCGCCGATGCCGGGAACTCTGGACGCGATCTCCTGTTCCGTCGCTTTTTTGAGGGAACGCAAAGATCCGAATGTGCGCAGAAGCTCCCGTTTCCGACTGCTGCCGATGCCGGGGATCTCATCGAGTTTTGAGAGTTCGATTCGTTTGTTGCGCAGTTCGCGGTGGTAGGTGATCGCGAACCGGTGTGCCTCGTCGCGCAGCGCCTGGAGCATGCGCAGAGCTGGATCGTGCCGATCAAGCACGACCGGTTCACTGCGGCCGGGGAGGTAGATCTCCTCATTGCGTTTGGCCAGCCCGATCACCGGCAGCGGCGGGCAGCCGATCTCCACAAGGGCGTCGATGGCGGAGGAGAGCTGTCCTTTCCCCCCATCAACCATGACGAGATCCGGGAGAGGACGTTTCTCCTCCAGCAGTCGGCCGAAATGACGGGTGAGCACCTCGTGCATCATGGCGAAATCGTCGCTTTGATGAACGGTGCGGATGCGGAATCTCCGATAATTCTCCTTGTCCGGCTTGCCGTCTTTGAATGCCACCAGGCTTGCGACAGCCAGTTTCCCGAGGATGTTCGAGATGTCGAACCCGATAATGCGGACAGGTGGTTTCTCCAGACCGAGCGCATCCGCGAGGGCGCGGACCGCTTCGTGACCCGGAGAGCTTCCGGGCAGTTCGGGTCGGGCAAAGATCCGGTTTTTTTTGCCGAATACGGTTTCGAGGTTCGTCATGATGTCGCGCAGGTGGGCGGCTTTTTCAAATTTTTCCTCGAGGGCGGCTTCGCCCATCCGTTGTTTCAGGACGGCGGTCAACTCCCCGATGTTTCCCTCGAGAACCGAGACAGCCCGCTCGACTCGCTGCCGGTACTCCTCTGCCGAAACCGCGCCGATGCAGGGGGCGCAGCAGTCTTTCACAATCCGCTTCAGACAGCGTTTGCGTGTCTCTTCATCCGGGTTCGAGTCGCGGCAGGCACGCAGCCCGAAGTGTGCGAGCAAAAATTCCAATGTCATTCTGAGAGCGCCGCCATTTGGAAACGGCCCGAAATACTGTGCCCCGTCATTTTTCCGCAGCCGGGCGAGTTTGAGGGTCGGGAAAGGCTCGCTCCAGTCGATCTTCAGCAGCAGATAGCGTTTGTCGTCCCGCATGAGGATGTTGTAGTAGGGGGCGTAATCTTTGATCAGACGGGATTCGAGGATCAGAGCTTCGCTCTCGGTTCGGACCACTTCGTAGCTCCAGTCCTCGATCGAGTTGATCAGCGACCGCAGTTTTGCATCGGCACGCATGAGCCGGGAGGGCTGAAAATAGGAGCTCATTCTGCGGCGCAGATTCGAGGCCTTGCCCACATAGATGACTTTCCCGGACCAGTCCCGATAGACATAGACCCCCGGCTTCCCGGGAATCTCGGATGGATGAAATTCGCTTTTCCGCATATCTTACCGTTGAGATGAATTTTCTTTTTCAGTATACACCTTTTTTTCAGAAAATCAAAAGCGGAACGGCCGATAGCCGGATTCGGGTGATGGAGGAGGCGGGATTTCACTGGACCTACTGGAATTTTCGCGAAACCACCAATCCGGATTCCATGGCGCTCCACGCTCAGAAGAGAGATGGCGGCGATTATCCGATCAATGAACCGTTGCTCAAAGTTCTCAAAGAGGGGTGGAGGAAAAACGCCCAATCCGGCCGCTGATTCCCCCGGATAAAAGATCCGAACCTGTTTTTCTCTCGATGAAAAACAGGTTCGCTGTTTCCGGCCTGTCGCAGACCGGGAAGCAGGTTCCGGCCTGCTCCGTTTCTCCTCTTCTCTCTTTTTCCTTATGGTTTCCGTTTCGGCGGACGTTTGCCGGGTTCCGGCAGTTCGCCTTTCAGAATGGACTCCACCCGGGCTTCGACGACCCGATCGGCATTGGCTTCGCGTTTGGCAAGTTCCCCCTCGAGAAACTTCGCCCGGCGTTTCATCTCTTCAAGCTGGCGCTTGTTGTCCTCGAGCCGTTCCATGTAGTGTTCGCGGACGTGCTCCGTGATTTTTTTCCTGAGTTCTGCCCGCTCCGCTTCGTCTTTCGAGGCCCGATAGCTCTCGACCGCCTTGCGCAGTTCGGCGAATCGCGCCCTTTCCTCATTGCGGAGAGCCTCGCCAAGTTCCCGCATCTTCTGCCGGAACTGTTCAGGATCGCTGCTCTGGAGTTTGAGCATCTCCAGACGCTGCTGTTCCGTCAGCCGGGAGAACGCGCGCCAGACGAACGGCCCGAATCCCCGTTCTTTCCTGCCCTGCTTGTCCGGCGGAGGGGGCGGCGGCGGAACAAGTTCGTCCTGCGGCGGAGGTGGTGGTGTAACATCCGCCGCTCCCGCGCCGACTCCGAGCAGCAGAGCGAACAATCCCGCTGCAAAAATTCTGATTCTCATATCAATACTCCTCCTGCATCCGCACACTCGAGAGTTCCGCCAGCGCCTGGCGACCCGAATAAAGTTCAAAACTTAAATTATAGGACTCCTGTTCGAGCGTCGACCAGTCGGCCAGAGCGAGCAGCTCGCTGTCCACCGATTTGGTCGGTCGGGCCAGTTCGCCGTGGTACGCTTCCGGAAACAGAAACACCGTTCCCGCGATCAGCAGCGCCGCCGCCGAAGCTGCAGCGGTGAACACGCAATGGGTGAGCGAACGGCGGAAACGCACCGCCTTTGCCTTGTGTGCCGCCGCCGCCATGATTCTGCGGTCCAGCGCTTCGGGTACATCATGCACCCTCAGATTTTCAAACCGATTCTTCATGTGACGATCCCTCCCCGGTCGATTTCCAGAATCAACCGCCTTAAACTTTTCATTGCATACTGCATTCGTCCGAGCACGGTGTTGATCGAACACCCCTGAATCTCCGCAATCTCCTTGAATGCGAGATCCTGCTGGCGCAGAAGAAACACCTCCCGCTGTTCGACCGGCAGCCGTTCGACGGCCTGCGCAATCACATCTCCGACTTCGCCGAGTTCCAGCTCCTGGTCCGGCTCCATCGACATCGGACCGGCAACCTGCGGCGCCTCTTCCGCGTCGAGCTCCATCGCGGCGGCGGCGTTCCGGTTTTTCCGGATCCGGTCGATGAAGATATTCCGCCCGATCCGGAACAGCCATGCGCTGAAACGCCCCTCGTCCCGATAGCGCGGCAGTTTCTCCAACACCCGCAGCCAGGTCTCTTCAAACACCTCGTCAACTTCCGCCGGGTTGTCCACGATCAGATTGTTCAGAAACCCGTACAGTTGACGTTTATACCGGCCGTAGAGTTGCTCGAACGCCCGTTCGTCCCCCCGGACGAAAGCGGCGATCAACGCGCCGTCATCGGCTTCGACTTCACTCTTTTCCATATGATTCAGCCCTTGTTCATCTCTTATAACGCAGCAGAACCGTGAAAAATTGTCCCCGGCTCGAAAAATTTTCCGGATTCATCGCGTCCCGGCCAGGAATTCCCAGACCGGACGGTCCGGAGAGAGCAGCTCCGGCGGCATTTCTCCCGCCAGGTCAAACCAGCCGAAACTTTGTCCTTCGAGGGGAGTGACCGTTTCCCCCTCCGGCAGAAGCGCGCGGATGAAACGCAGATGAATCACCGCGTTCTCCGTCTCGTGGGAGATCCGGAAAAGTTCATCGAGAGCGAGGACATCGACCCCGAGTTCCTCCCGCAATTCGCGTTCCGCCGCCGCTTTCAGGCTCTCGCCGGGTTCGATCTTGCCGCCGGGAAACTCAAGGCCGGCAGGCGGTTTCTCCGCCGGGCGGGTCGACAGCAGAACTTTTCCGCCCCGGCGGATCACTGCGGCTGCCACATGCAGAACTTTTTTCTCCATTGTGTTCCGCCTCCCCGGTCAGCGCAGCGCACCGATGATTTCCGACACGCTCGCAATTCCGTGGCGGTCGAGGTAGGTGTTGATTCCGTCAATGACTTTCAATGCCGCATACGGATCGACGAAGTTCGCCGTCCCGACCGCGACTGCGGAGGCTCCCGCAAGGAAGAATTCGATCGCGTCATCCCCGTTCATGATCCCCCCCATGCCGATGACCGGCACCTTGACGGCATGCGCAACGTCGTAGACCATGCGCACGGCGATCGGTTTCAACGCCGGACCCGAGAAACCGCCGGTGCGGTTCGCGATGCGCGGTCGGCGCGTCTCAATGTCGATCGACATGCCCGGAATCGTGTTGATGAGTGAGACCATATCGCTGCCCGCGTCCACGACCGCCCGCGCGAAGTCGGCGATGCAGGTCACGTTCGGGCTGAGTTTTGTGATGAGCGGCAGTTTCGTTCTGGAGCGGACGAGTGAAACCACCTCGTGCGCGAGTTTGAGATCCGTGCCGAACGCGACTCCGCCGGCCTTTACGTTCGGGCAGGAGATGTTGATCTCAAGCGCGGCGATGCCGTCGCTCTCGGCGTCGAGTCGGGCCGCGACTTCGCCGTACTCCTGGATGGTTTTTCCCCACATGTTCACGATTGTGGTCGCGTGGACGCTGCGCAGAAACGGCAGATAATGTTCGCCGTGCAGAAACGTTTCGACGCCCGGTCCCTGAAGCCCGATCGCATTCAACATTCCGCCGGTCACTTCCGCGACGCGCGGCGTCGGGTTTCCGGGCGACGGCTCCATGCGAATGCCCTTGACGACCACCGCTCCGAGTCGCGAAATATCGTAGTATTGATGATACTCATAGCCGTACCCGAACGTGCCGGATGCGGTCATGACGGGGTTTTTCAGCGTGAGTCTGCCGAGATTGCAGGTGAGATCCGCCATGATGTTCTTTACTCCACATAAACTGAATCAAGGTTGAATACCGGGCCGTCGGCGCACGCGCGCGCATAGGTCCATCCTGTCGGCGTATCGGCCTTGACTTTCACCACGCAGGCGAAGCAGGCGCCGATGCCGCAGCACATGAGGTGGTCGATCGACAGCTCCCCGGGCTGATGGTGTGCGCGCAGCAGCTTTGCCAGCGCCATGAGCATCGGATGCGGGCCGCAGCCGTAGAAGAAGAACTTTCCGTCCGGTTTCTCCGCGAGAAGCTGTTCGACCAGACCGGTCACGAAACCGTGATACCCCATCGAGCCGTCGTTGGTCGCGACACGGACCTCATATCCGGCTTTTTCATACTTTTCGGTCAGCAGCACGTCGCTTTCGCTGCGGGCTCCGAGCAGGAAGAGTCCGCGCTGCGGGACCTGCTTTGTGAGCAGGTAAGTCGCTGCCGCACCGTATCCCCCCGCCACAAGTACGGGCGTCATGCCCGGCGCCGGGTCGGAGAACCCGACTCCGAGCGGTCCCAGAAGATCGCAGACTGCGCCGGGGGCGAGTTCCGAGAGCTCTTTCGTGCCGTGTCCGACCACTTTGTAGACGAGACTCAGAGTTTCGCCGGCACAGTCGTGGATGCTGAACGGACGGCGCAGAATGCGGTCGCCGTGATCGTTGATCCGGACGTGCACGAACTGCCCCGCCCGCGCCTTTGCGCAGATTTCCGGCGCATGGAAGCGGACGAGAAAATAGTCGCCCTTGAGACGGTTGTTTTCAAGAATTTCACCATTGATCATAACCGGAGTCCTGTAAATATGGATTGTTTTTGCGTTCGCGCCCGACTGTGGTTGAGGGACCGTGGCCGGGATAAAGAATGGTATTGTCCGGGAGCGTCAGCAGCCGGGTGCGGATCGAGTCGAGCAGTGCCCGGGTGTCGCCTCCCGGCAGATCGGTGCGGCCGACGCTGCCGGTGAAGATCGTGTCGCCCGCGAAGAGCGTCGCCGGATCGCCCGGAAAGAGAAAGCCGCTTCCCCCGGGCGTGTGTCCGGGCAGCGGAAGAATCCGGAAATCAGCCGTATCGACGTGATCGGTCGTTTTCGGCAGGTTTTCCGCTGCCGGGAGGTAGGGCTCAAGCGCATTCCCGGGGCTCTCGTAAAGAGCCACATCGGGAGTGCGCAGATAGACGTACTCCGGTTTCAGGAGTCGCACGAGCTCTCCGAGGCCGGAGATGTGGTCGACGTGTGCGTGGGTCAGCAGTACGGCGCAGCGGTCGTGGTCGATCCGGGCGGCCGCCTGCGCGATTTCCGGCGCATCGCCGCCGGGGTCGATGATGTAGAGCATCCGGCTGCCGTCCGGTTGAACCAGATAACAGTTGGTTTCGAGAATTCCGGCTGGAATGGTCACGATTTTCATGGATTGGTCCGTTGTTGTTGTTTCAGGATGATCCGCGAAGCGGAGAGTTTAGAAAGTTCTTTCTGAAGTTCGACGAGTTTCCCGTAGTCGGATGGGGAGACCTCTTCGACTGGAAGCGTGAGTTCGTACTCCAGCGAAAGTACGCCGGGCCCAACCTCCATGTGGCGGAAGTACGAGGCACTGCCGGGTTTCCCGAGTTCAATCCGCTCCGGGCCGGTGGCGACCGGGACGAAGTTCGGCGGCAGTTCGATCCGGTATTCGAGGACGACTTTCGCGGGACGGTTGCGCCAGAGCGGCGTTCTTCGGCTCGATTCGGCGGTTTTGACCAGTTGCGAGAGATAGAGAAATTCCGGCAGCTCAAATTGCAGATACCCACCAGAGACCGCCGCGAAATCAGGCACCTCCAGCGTGAAAAAGAGTTTGCCCGGATAACTGTCGAACGCCGTCACGGGGTCGCCTTTGAACACGGCTCTCTGTGAAATCCCGGCCGCGAGAGATTCAAAGGTCTGGCTGCGTTCGGCCGGAGTCATCTCCGCGAATTTCTGCCGCGCGGCCTGGTAGTCGAGTCCGTAGTAGCTGCGGGTCGCTTCGATGCGGGCGGAGCCGTCCGGCTGCAGACGGATCCGGTAGGAGAACGCAAGTGCGCTCTCTCCCTTGCGGCGCGGCCGGATCGTCATCAGCCGCCCGGTATCGAGTACGAGCCCGATCGCCTCTTCCGATGCGGTGGAGCCCAGCGAAGCGTATTCGCCGGTGTCGTTCAGGTGGCTGTCGAACGCGGGCAGATAGACCAGCACTTTCGAGAAGAGATTCTGGGGCGAACGCATGAGCGGGCGCGTGGAGGCAACGGTATATCCGAGTTCCGTCGCGGCGACGAAGCGGTAGTCGATATTCGCCGCTTTCAGCATTGCCCCGAGCAGAATCGCACGATCGGCGGAGTCGCCGTACCCGGATTTGAGCGTCACGTCGGCCGGGGAAAACGCGGACCACGGCAGCTCGTTCAGCGGCGGTCCGGCCGGGCGGATGTTGCGTGCAACCCAGGTGCGGATCGCATTGACCCGGGCATCGGCGGGCATCGATTCGGGGGCGATTTTGCGTGCGAGCGCGGCGGCTTCCGGCGCATCCAGGGTTTTCGCGTTCAGCGCGGCTGCGAGTTTCTTCCCGAAATCGGCGTAGTCGCCGCTCGAAACCACAACCGTCGGCGCATACATCCAGAGCGGCGGGCGTCCGGGTTCGGTCGGCAGCTGCGGGATGTTTTCCGCGTCCCACTCATAATTGGCGCGTTCATGTTCGCGCGACTCCGAGTAACGCACGCCCTCCGGCGCCGGGGAGTGTCGAAGCTGCAGCTCTTTCGGCGCCTCTACCGTGAAACGCTTCGCCACGATCGGAGAATCCGCTGCAAAAGCCACCGCCAGATGGAAGAACGGCCGGTTTCGGCAGCTGCTGCGGACGGTCGTTTCGATTGTCGACCCGGGTACCACTCCGGGCAGACTTGCGACGATCAGTTTCCCGGCCGGGTAACGCGGGGCGGCGGCGACCCACGAGGCGTCCATGGTGTTGATCTCCTGCGGGGAGAGCGTCTTGACCGTGCCGTCCGGGGCGGTCACTTTCGCCTCGATCTTCACCGATTCCCAGACCGGATTGAATGCGATTTTAAGTTCGGAATGATCCTTGACGCCCGCATAGTTCAGGATTCTGCGCGTCATGCGGTCGGTGCGGGTCCAGGTGGAGGCATTCTCGAGTTTCACCTCGATGGAGGAGGAGAGGATAACCGAATTGGCGGCGGGGAATGCCGTCGTCGCCGCATTCCGGACCGCTGTGGCAAAATCGGGCCGGGCGATCGGCAGTTCCCGCTCGGCCGCATTGACCTGCGCGAGCGCCCGCTTGAGTTCGGCGTACCCCTCCGGCCGGAGCTCGACCGTGTCGATCGAGAAGTAGTTTTCGCCGGTCAGCACCGTGCCGTTATCGCGGAACGAGCGATTGAAATTCATGATTCCGGGCACGCTGATCGTGGTGTTCCGGGGCAGGGATACGATCCGGCAGGTCGGGGGCAGCGTCAGCTTGTACCGTTCCGAGACGCCGCAGGTTGAAAAAAGCTGCATCGGGAATTTCCGTTCCTTGAGCCCGACCGAGCCGAGCACAAAATTAGCGGCTCCGAATTCGGTGCCGAAACAGGGGAGCTCCAGCAGGTAGGCGGAACCTTTTTCCGGCAGAAAGTTCTCCGCCCGGAACGTCAGCTCCGCAACGAGTGGCCGGCTCATGTCGCGGATGTTCTCCGGAAAGATCTTCAGCGATTCGAGCTCCGCGCCTGCGACCGCCCGCTTCAGGCAGGCGGCGAAGAACTGACGGCGGTAGTCGAGCGGCCAGCGCGAGAAAGCGTCACGGTAGATCTGATCGTTCACGCCGAGAAAATCGATGACGCTGCGTCCCTCGAGCGTGCCATCCGGCGTCACGGTCGCCTCGGTCTTGATTTTGAGCAGATTCTTCGCCGTCGGAACGAGTTCGGAACGGCGCAGGATATCCCCGTCAGGTTTCGCGACCAGGTAACTCATGTTCGCCATCGTCGAGGGGAGGAGTTCGGTGGTGGTCTCGTAGGTCGGATCCATGAGGATATAGTGTCCCGGCCGGTCTTCCACGGCGGTGATCGCGTGGTTGAAGTAGTTGTTGGGGACCTCGTCGTCTTTCGGATATCCGGCCATGAACAGCACGGGGAACGCCTTGATTCCGGCGACTTCCAGCATGGCTGCCAGCAGTGCGGCCTTGTCGCGGCAGACACCGTAGCGCTGATTGTAAGTCAGGGAAACGTCATGGGGTTCATAGCCCGGCGCCTCGGTCTCGGCGGTGATGCCCATGTAGCGGATCTGCTGGGAGACGAATTGAAAGAGCGCCATGATTTTTGCGTCGGGGGTCTTTGCGTCTTTCGTGAGTTCCGCGACTTTCGCCCGGATCTCCGGAGTGACGGCGTCGAGGCGGGGGCGGCAGATATTGTAATACCACTGTGAGATCTCCGGCCAGTCTTTCGCGGTGCTGACCAGCAGCCGCTGGACGCACATGTAGACCGGCGGCATGTCGGGTTCCGGGATGATCTGCGGGACATTCGACGCGACCCAGGTGTAAAGGATGCGTCCGTCTTTCTTTTCTTCACCGGCTTTGATGCTGCCTTTGACCTCGTCCTTGATCCGGATTGCGCGCAGCGGATGCGACTCGGGGGCGTTGATTTTCACTTCGTAATGGAGGATCGGGGTGTCGGACTGCAACACATAGATGTTGCTCCAGACGCCGGGAATGCGCGGTTTGAGGATCGTCTCCTTTGAAACGATGTGGACGATATCGCCGATCTCAAGTTCGGGGATCGCCACGGCGAGGATCTTGTTGGCCGGGTCATAGATGTTTGCGCCCATCTGGGAGGGTTCGACGGCGACTTTCCCATTTGTTTCCACATCGATCTTCACGACTTTCCCGTCCGGCTTGATGACTTCGAGGAGGGGGACTTCGAGTTTCTCATAGGTGGAATTGAACTGGAACGAGAGTTCGCGCAGATTGCGCCGTCCGGTTTCCGTCAGGATTTTCTGATAGAAGTCGTCGGTTTCGACGCCGGTCCCGTCGGCCTGGTAGACGGCGCTCTGCCAGTCATAGAGCAGTACGGTCTCGGCGTTCGGAAATCTCTCTGTTGTGGCGAGGGCGGACTGCGCTTTCAACTGTTCCGGCGTGACCGCCGCAGACAGGGACAAAGCGGCAGCCAGCAGCGCCGCAAACAACATTCCGAACACTCGTTTCATACCATCTCCTCCAGACGCCGGGAACTCAAATACAATCTTGCACCGTATAAGATAAACCTTTTTCCAGGAAAATGAAATGAAAAACGCAAGATTTATTTGAAATTTACAGTTCCGGCACTATATTTATCAGGACATGGTCATGAAAAACCCTTTATTATTCAGGAGTTGAAATGGGACAGCAGCTTAACAAGATTCAGAAACGTCGCCGCCGCAAGGCCTACCTCGAGCGCTGCAAAGCGAAAATTCGCGTTGCGATCAGCGCAGCGAAGAAGAAATAATTTTCTTCTTTCAGCAAAACGGAAACCCGGAGGTATTCAAGCTTCCGGGTTTTTTATCCCGTCCGGTGCACGGGAATGGCTGCTGTCATCAGTTGCTCCGATCGGGAAAGAACATGTTCGGAACTCCGCGGGAGTCATGGCCGGATGGTGCTCCGGCGCAACAGCGGAATCTATACCTGCAGAAATTTTCTCCTGGAAGAGTGCTTCTACCAGATGGTCATGCTTTCGGTGTCATAGCCGGGCATATCAGTCTCAGGTCCGGCACCATCGGCGATCTGCAATTTCGCATGGCCGCAGATTCCGCCGTTTCCCCTCAGGTCCTCCACCCGTATCAACAGTTCCAGTTCCGCGGCGGAGGTCAGTTCGGCCGGGATGGAATAACTGCGTTTCTCCTCCCAGTAACCTGGTGTCTCCCGGGTGGTGGAACCGATCTGAACTCCGTTGATCCAGACGGTGTCCAGATCGTCGACTCGTTCGATCATAAGTCGCAGTTTTCGTCCCCGGAAATCCTGTGGCAGCGTAACATGTCGCCGATACCAGACGACTCCATCATAGCCGGCAAATTCAGCGGCTTGTTTTTCCCAGAAGCCCGGTACGGTCAGGCGCTCTTTAAACTCCTCCGGAGATGCTCCTGCAAGATTTTTCACGGAGTCGTTGCCGCGGGCATCCCGCCGGGCCTCCCAGACCCCGTCCAGTGAAAATTGTCCGATGGGGAGAGGTTTCTCCAGATAAGGGCTGCAGCTTTCCGGCGATCCGCCGAAAGCGAACTCCAACTGCCGCAGCCGCTCGTAAATGACATGCCATCCCCAGTAATCCGCAGAACGCAGAGAACGACGTCGCAGTCGTTCGAGATATCCGGTCACCTCCTGTAGATCCGGTGTAAAAAAACAGATCTCTCCACGTCCGTTTTTCAGGCGGGATATCATTGCTGGTTCGCTCAGAGGCTCCACCCCTGGTCCGCTCACCCGGAGGTAAGATATCGGGACGGTGAAAAAGAGGTCCCGGCGGGAGAACCGCGTACTCTCCACTCCCGCGGCAACTCCCAGTTTCAACAGAATAGTTTGTTCCTCCCTGCATTGCAGACCGAGCCGGGTCAGGAGTTGCGGCGACACCCTGGTTACGATGGCCCGCCGCCCGGAAGCGACCTCCTGTAGAAATGACTCGATCTGTTCCGGAGTCTTTAGATCATCGCCGCGCAAAGGCTTTTCGGCCGTTGTTTCGGTTCGTTTGCTGAACTGGATCAGCATCTCCCGCAGGAGCCAAACGGCCGCCGGTTCCTGTTTCCCGCGTCCGGAGAGTTCGGCCTGACAGAAGATCAACCGGCCATCCCCCTCCGGCAGCTCCAGCAGAGCGGACCAGGCCAGATCAAGCCCTCCGCTCAGCCAGGAGATTGCCCGGAATCCGGATGGGCGGCGGATTGGCGTTGAGCAGGTCATATCATAGGTGTTCCAACGCCAGAGCCGGCTGAGGCGCAACAACGTCTCCGGAGGGGGAAGAACTCGTCCCGGAACCTGGGGCGACACTCCATGCCAGGCCGCCAGTTCCCTCTCGTTGAGTCCGGTGGGAAAAGCTTTTTCGGAAATCTTGAAGAGAGAACGGAGATCCACATCCCCTGTCTGCAATTTCAATTTTGCCAGGCCGGATGCGGTTTGTTCGAGAAAAAGGATGCTCAACCCATTTCTTACTCGCGTAGAGAGTTTGTTTTTCCGGGAGAACCGGAAAAACTCCTGCTGATCCAACGCCCCCTTGCCGACCACCAGAAGACGGGTGTTTTCCGGCAGGTGTTCCCGACAGGGGGTGATGGATACTCCGCTGCGTCTCAATTCCGATTGAGAGAGCCCCGCCGGATCGAAAACCACAATCGCTTCCGTTTTCAGAGAGTCCGGTTCTGGGAATACGCTCAAAGTCGCCTCGACCGTCTTCGTTTCGCCGCCGAGATCACACTCCGCTCGAAGCAGCAGGGTGTGCCGAGAGGAAACCCGGGGCAGCGTCATCTCGAACGGAACACACGTTTCGCCGCCGGGTTCCAGCGTTCCGGAAAGCTCGCATCGGCCGATCTCGTTCTCTCCCTCTGCCTCCCGCAGGGTGATGCGGGCACGCCACGGGAGCGAATACGGCAAATTGCTGCAGACCGCAAGTTGACGCCGCAGGCGATCTCCACTCCAGTAATTGCCCGCTTGTGAAAAGGGGTAATCAGGTTCGCCGATTAGATACGCCGCCCGGGGAGCAAAACTGTACTGCAGAGCGAAAAACGGCGGCAACGGCGCATTACGACAGCCTGCATCCACATTGCTGACACGGTCGGGCTGCCATCCGATGCGACGGTGATCGGTCACCTGTCGTTCTTTCAGAGGCTCTTTGACCACCCGGCGATCGAAAGAGAATTCATACTCCGCAAAGGGACAGATGCCGGATACGCCCGATATTCGCCATGCGGGGATGGTGTCGGAAATCAGATACGCCTTGAGTTTCATCAGCAGTCGGCTGCGTCGGGCGCGTTCATCGAAATGACCTACCTCCTGACCGTAACGGGAGATTTGCGCCGCATGAAGCAAATCCTGTTCGGAAGAATCATACGCGGCATTGCCGAAATAGCGGGCGCAATCCTCAAAATAGAACCGGATCTTGTCCACATCGAACAACCCCGGTGACATTCCCTCGAAGCTGCGGATATAAGGGAATGCGGTTTCAATCACATGCAATGGTTTGCTTCCGATCCGGCTCCACTCCTGTGCCCATGCCCGTCGTTCCGCCTGCGGCCACCAGCAAAAGTAGGTGTTCGAGTTGATGATCGGACTGAATGCACCGCCAGACTGATAAAACCAGGGCCGATCCGGATCGAGTTTTCGCAGGATCGCCGCCCCTTGTTCCATCACCTGAAACTGCGCTCGTTTCTCCGGTGTCCAGACCGGTTCATTCATGCAGAGCGGATGATAGTTGTTGCTGATGAAATTCACTGAAAGATACCACATTACCAGAGATGGATGATTGGCAAGATCCTGGACTACACCACTCATTTCCCGATACAGCCGCTGACGGGTTTCCGGATTGTCCCAGTCGGCAAATTCCGCTCCGTTGACTCCATCGACGTTGGCAAAGAGCAGAACCCCCTCTTCGTCGGCTATTTCGAGCATCGTCGAGAGCTGGTCATCCATCACGGAGAACGGCAGACGGATGCTGTTGTAGTTCATCGACTTGAGTTTGCGCAAAAATTGGCGGGAATCCTCCCGGTCAAAAGTCCGGGCGCGCCACTCCTCGTTGTTGTACAGATGAATCCGCCGTCCGTTAAGCAGATAATTCCGACCAGATACGGTGAATTCCCGGAATCCGAATCGCTGGGGGAAGAGCCGATCCATCAAGATGTCTCCCTCTTCCAGTACGGTCTCCAGGGAGTAAAGGTAGGGATCATCCGGCGACCAGAGTCTGGCGTCTCTCCACGGAATCTGAAAGGTTATTTCGCGCTCCTCGCCACTTTGCAGGTTCAGGGAGTGTATGAGGGTATCCGATTCCCGGGGGGCTCTCTCTCCCGAGACCGTGAGCCTCACGGACAGGTTCCGGGCTTTCGGAGAACGGTTGCACACCTGTTGACGCACCGTGAGGATGCGGCGGCTGACTGAAGTGGAGATCCGAGTCCTTCCCAACTGTACTTCCGGCAAGATCTCCAGAAAGAGATTTCCCCGAAATCCCCGCCAGTGACCGCTCCAGCCCGCAGTGCGGGAGTCGGAGAGGATGACCTGCAGAAAATTGCTTCCCTCGTGTATCATCTCCTGCGGCAGTTCCACCCGGTGAGAGTGGCGTCCGCACACCTCCGCCAGAAAGCGGCCGTTGAGGAAGATTCGTCCCGTTTCGGCGCTGAAGTCGTCAAAAAAGAGATTAAGCTTCCGGTTGCGCCATTCCGGCTTTACGATCAGTTCCCGTTCCCAGCAACTCTCCCGTATTTTTCTCAGTTCGGTTCCGTCCGGCAGTTTCCCGTCCCGAAGCTGTTTGAGTTGACGATCACGCGGATAGAAGAACGCATCGCTCCACGAATACGCATCGATGCGCCCCGGCACGGGGAAATAGTACCATTCATTCTGATCAGGCGGGGAATTCCGGAATGGGCGAAATCGCCATAAGCCATTCAGTGTAATTATTTTTCGGCATTCATTTTCGCGTTGTTCCGCATCCTCCAACGCCCAGAGTCTCCTCTCCTGTCCGGTGGCGGCGGATGGGGGAATGTTCCAGTAATCGAAATGGTTGTTCACGGCCTGTTCCGCAGTAGTATCTGCAAGTTGCCGGATGACCTTTTCGGGCAGATTCCGGTTGAATATGCGCAACTCGTCAATGATCCCCTCGCTCTGGCTGATTCGGTACATATCCGGTCTGGGCAGATCTCCGACGACCACGTCCGCTGTCGTTGCAGTGAGTGAAAAATGGTCCGGTACCGTCTCTTGTGCGACACGAACTCCATTGAGCCAGAGTGCAGCCTCTCGTTCATTGAACATGGCGCAGAGAGCATAAGGTTTCCCAGCCAGCCACTTTACCGGAGCGGAAAGTGTGAGTTCCCGGTTGCCGCTTTTCAGAGTAAAAAACAGCTTTTCGCCCTGTCGGGCCAGAAGCCAGGAGTTACTCTTCCCCGTTGCTGCGACCAGCCCGCGTAATTGTCGGTCCTCCGGCGGGAGCGATGCTGGAATGAAGTAGAGCGAAACGGCCCCTTGAGTTTCCAGTATTTGTTCCATGTTGCCAAACTCCATTCGGGAGGCCCGGTCGTAGCCGAATCGACGGAATTCGCTACCCCGTCCCTTGACCGCCGGTTTGAAGACGATTCCCTCAGCGGATATGGTGGCATCGATTCCGGGCGCAAATACTGGATCAACCCTTCCGTTCAACGGCAGATGCAGTACCGGGTCCGGAAACTTCGGCACCGAGGGGTTGCGATTCATGGCAGCTCGCACTTCATTTCGATCCAGCGCATAACCGTAGAATTGCAATTCATCGATCGCCCCGTGAAAATTCAATTCGGGCAGGCCGAACTCGCCGACCCGCAGTTCCTGTTGCGCAATCGGCTCGAATCTGACCTGTCGGATCCATTTGAGCGGTTCGCCGTCGATATAAAGAGTCGTATTACCATTGCGGCAGACGATGGCCAGATGAAACCAGCGCTCCATCGGTAGAGCCGAGGCATTGACGATATTGGTCAATTTATGACCGTTATCACCGAGTTGTTCGATATGAAAATTCCCCCAGGGAGTCCAGAGGGCATGAATGTTTCCTTTCTGCCAACTGCTGGAGTTCTGCAGGCGGAAAAGGATCTGCTCCCTGCCTTTTTCAAGTTCCTCTGCCCGCAGATGGCAGAGCAGCGACCAGCCGGAGTCGGGAGATACCGACCGGGGCAGACGGTAGTTCAGGGAAAAATTTCGACCGGGCTCCACCTGCAGAGCCCGCCCGAAGCGACCGGCAGTGAACGATAGTTCCGGAGAGGGAGACTGCAGCTCTCCCCCTCCCGGCCGCGGTTGGAGTGACTCATCAAATCCGACGCTGAGCAACGGGTTCTCTCCTCCAGACAATGTGCGTATTCCGAGCAGCAGCGTCAGCATCAGAAGCCATTTCAGTGAAACCTTCATCGTCGCAATGTCCCCCTTATTTTTCAATCCGGGCAATCCCCCAGAAGCTGGAGAAATTTGCTTTCATCTTCTCGAAAGAGACCGCGCTGACGTGACCGTCGAGAAAAAGAGTGTTGTTGCTGCCATGGTGAAGGAGAGAGGAGCGCAGTTGCGGCAACTCCATCAACATGGAGTAGTAACCGCCTGTTCCGCAAAATGAGACGTAAGAGTTGCTGTAATCGGATTCGTAGAAATTGTCCATCAGATTGACGATGGTCGATGGGGATTGCAGTTTTCCGCTGGTCATTTTGTAAGCAGTGATACCGAATTCGCAAAGTTGTGCGTAGGATAGCCGGGTTCGCTCCTTGCCGTCCATAAGTAGAAATTTGCCGCGTTCGTCTCCCGGACAGTAAAAGATTCTGGCGCCGGGCAATGTTTCGAGCCAGATTTTGGGATCGTTGTATCCTCCGAGCAGATAGACTCCGATCTGATTCGTCCAGCAGTATTCGCCCCGCCAGTTGCCGCTGTCCCATGGGCGGGAGGAGGAGCCTCCCTTGTTTTGAATGGCAATGTAATTGTCGTTGTCATCGCCATAAAGAAAAAAGGCGTTTCCCATTTGTTTCATCTGGTTGAGGCAGGAAATCGAATGGGCTCTGCTGCGGGCCTTGCTCAGTGCTGGCAGCAGCATTGAGGCCAGAATGGCGATGATCGCAATCACGATAAGAAGCTCTATTAATGTGAATGCGGCCTTAACCGTTGCAGAACAGAGGGATGCGGTCGGCGCACTTTCGATTTCAGGACAGGAATGACGAGAGTGTGGTATATTTGACAAGATTTTCATAACAAATAACTTACTCAACAGGAGAAAAGAGCGGAAGAAGTTGTTGGTTTTCATGGGTAGTCCTCCTTGTATTGAACGAGATGAGAAATTTTTCTGACGGAATTCCCTTCGACGAGATGTCCCAGCAACTCGCAATGTGTCACCGGAGAGTGATTGCCATTGAGTCTGCTGAGGAGAAGTTCTGCGGCAATGCGGGATCGCATATAGTATTGATTCTCAAATGAGGTAATCTGCAATCGGTTATTGCCAAATAGATTCTCAGAGATATTTGAATCTGCGGAAATAAGAGAAATCTGCTCCGGGATCTTTATTCCTGCGTAATTCAAAGCCCGGGCAATTCCGTTGGCGATGAAGATGTGCCCGGTGACGATAAGATCCGGCAAGTCATTGTTGTTGATGATATTGTGAATGAATTCAAAAGCTCCCCGCTGAGGATCTCGCATGGACCCGTAGGAGTAGTGATCCGGATAATGCAGGACATGGCTGTCATCGAATGGGATTCCCTTGCGGTTGAGTACCTGACTGAGTCCGAGCAGCGTCTCCTCCTCCTCCTGGCAGAGGATACTGCACTGGGAGATGTAAAGCACCCGGCGGAACTGGTGAGAGGCGATATATTCGCCCAGAACCACACCTTCGCCGAAAGCTGCAGCGGAAATGCAGTCCGCTTCAATTCCAGGTATCGGCACTCCCCAAATGACAGTTTTTGTGCCGGGGGCCGGCAGCAAATCCGGGGTGAACGAGAAGAACTTTTTTGACAGCGGTACGAGAAGCAGACCAGCTGGAGGGTTGTTACGGCAATCCTTGAGGAAAGAGCTGAACCTGTTGATGTTGTCACAAGCACAACAGGTTTCAACTTTCCACTGTGTGTTGATAAAGACTTCATTGATGGCGGAGGTGAACGGGATGGTCTGATTGATGTCGCCGGGATAAATCAGCATAACCCTGCGGTTATCCGCTTTAACTTCCGGTGGTTTGGGTTGCATGACGACCGTTCCGCGTCCCCTGCGGCATTCCAGAAGACCTTCCATTTTCAGTCGATTAACTGCCCGGGTGACGGTAGCGATCGCAACGCCGTAATCGAGACTGAGTTCTCGATGAGTAGGAAGACGCATTCCGGGACGGAGTGAGCCTGTTCGAATACGTTCTCTGATATTCTGGTAGATGAAATTTCGAGGCGACATTGCAATCAATCCTTTTTTGAACTTTTTCAAGTTGATTATACGATAATCTCTCTTTTTTTGCAAGAGGATGAGAAAAGAAGTTCCGAAAAACTGCAATTTAGATAGTACAAGGTCTGCTTATACTAGTTTTTGGGGGGCTGGATCGGGGGCGATTGCAATGATGGTTGCTCAGTCAAACTGCTTTTCAGCCCTGACGGGATGAGAATTCCCCATCTGAAACCCTGTTGACATCTGGAAATTCCGAAAGAGAGAGTTGCGACTTATGGTCAGAAATGCTGAATACTCAAAAAAACGCTATTTTTTCCTGAAAAAGACTTTAAAAATTACAAACCGGGGAGTATATTACCTTAAATCGATATGGGCACCCGTAGCTCAGCTGGATAGAGCGTCTGCCTCCGGAGTAGAAGGTCATGAGTTCGAATCTCGTCGGGTGTACCATTTTTTTTGCCTTTTTCGCCTCAGAATCCCGGTTCTGAGGCATTTTTGCTTTTTGCTGCCGAAAGCTGCAAAATGGTGCAAATCGAATAAAAAGTCCGTCAAAAGTCCGTCAAAAGTCCGGCAGGAATTTCCGGTGCGGAAAGGTGGCTCGTGCAGCATGGCGGTTTTTCGGCCATGGTCGCAGATACAGGAACGCGATATCCGTTGATTTTTTAGGACAATTTTTTGATAATGTCCCAAATTTTGTGATGGGACGTGTTGTTTGACAGAGGTGCATCTGCCCTTTATTTTGAGTTTGCTCAAA
>CALXOE010000059.1 GCA_944389935.1 uncultured Victivallis sp. | reverse complement strand
TGCAAATGGGCCAATTCCACCTCAAAATCAGCCCCAAAAACGAAAAAACCGACCGGAGGTCCGGTCGGCGGAGAATCGAAAAAATGGTCGGGGTGGTGGGGATCGAACCCACGACTTTCTGCTCCCAAAGCAGACGCGCTGAGCCACTGCGCTACACCCCGCTTTCTTTGGCGATTTTATACAATAACTCCGGATTTCACAATAGTCAAAGCGGAGAACCGGGAATCCATGCTTTTTTTGCCATTTTCAACCGTTGAAGCGAAATGTCAATTCCAGAACCGGGTGAATCCACAACACCTGTTCCGAAACCTCATGCGAATTCAACACCAGCTCCGCCCCTGAATCAAACAACAACGGACGCAGAGTAATCCGACTCGCATCCTGCACGTATTTCCGCAGCAGGTAATGCCCGTCACGTAAACACGCCAGACTCAACATCCCCGAATCCGGATAACCCTCACTCTCTATCAGAATAATACTCTTCTGCGGAATCCCCACATCTTCAAATTCATCTCCCGTTCGCAACGCGCAAACCCCACGACCACGCCGCGGACCCACGTATCGTTCCGAGGAGTTCCGCAACAAATAACTCCGAATCGTCTCTAGCGGAAACGCATAATCTGCCAGCAGTCCCAGATCACCCAGCGGAATCTCCGTCTCAAAGATCCAATCCGAGCCATGACGCTCCCGGTATACACGGTAATGTGCTCCACGATTCATTTGCGTACACTCACCGCCTAGAAGCCGGGCATTGAACAGCTCCGTGTAAAACTCACTCCGCAAGGTGTCGTCAAATTGAAGAAATGAGGCTATTTTCTCCAACTGCTTCGGATTCAAAAGAAAAACCCCTTTCTTCACCTGCGAAACGGCCGCCGGTGTGATCTTCAGAAGCTGTGCGATTTCACCCTGCTTCCTGCCCTGCTGTATCAACTGCTGCTCGATCGTCCGCCACCCGTTCACATGCATTTTCATCTTCCGCCCTCCTCTATCGCTTCACCACCGGAGCAAATACATTAATTCTAACCTTAAATATACACCATTTTAATATATTTTTCACTTAATTTGAAAAAATATTTCAAAATTTTATTTTTTACAACATTGACATTAAGAAAACAATTACATATATTTTAAGTACAATCTAACATGAACGCATTATCGTCAGGCAAAATCGGACCCGGGAAACCGGCACAACACAAGGAGGAGACACTATGAACTGTTACGGAAAATCCTTTAACAAGCTTGCAGAGTGCCGGACCTGCAGATGGAAGCGCCTCTGTATGACGGCGGCAGATCCTCCACTGATGGCAATGAATGCTCCATCGGAGAAAGCGACCAGATATATCCTGGCCCACGCCCGCTCGGATACCGGAAACCGGATGCTCCGGGCGGAACGGGATCGGCGTTACACGAAAGCAGATCTGCTCGAAGTCATCACATTCATGGCGGCACTCGACATTCGCTCCCTCACTCTGGTCGCGCAAAAACTCGAATGCCCGGAGCTGAATTTCAGCGAACTTGCCGAAATTCGCGGAGTCTCACGCCAGGCCATGCACAAAATGGTCGAAAAACGGCTGCAGCAGATTCCGGAACTCGCCGCCGTTCTCTCTTTTCGGAAACATAAAAATAAACAAATTCCCTGTCAACAACCAACAACATTCATGGAGGAAGTATGCAGAATCCGCAGACAAACACAAGAGAATCGATTGAAAAAACCAAAGCTCGTCTCGAACTGCTTGAGGAAATTGAGATCCTCGAAACCGAGTTTGCTCTCATCACCAATGAGTATACTCAAAGGCGCAGTCATCTGGAAAAACGACTCGACGCCCTCGAACACCCCGTAGCGTAAATGCAAAAAACGCCGGGAGGATCTCCATTCCCTCCCGGCGTTCCCTCTTCCCGGGGACTACTCCACGTTCAACCGCTTGACATACTCGAGATCGCCCCGGCTGACCTCGTAACGAATCCCCGGTTCCGGCCCGAAAAGGATCGAGTTGTCATCCTCCTGATAAAGAGTCCCGACTTCCACCCGCCCGTCGCGGTATTTGATCTCGCAGTTCGCAATCCACACGGTAATCGTCCTGGGCCGTGTGAGTTTCCCCTTTTCAACCATCACACTTACCGTGCGGCTCGGAGGATAGGCGCGCGGATGGGAGACCGTCACTTTGTG
The DNA here is from genome assembly GCA_944389935.1 of uncultured Victivallis sp. Classification (GTDB taxonomy): domain Bacteria; phylum Verrucomicrobiota; class Lentisphaeria; order Victivallales; family Victivallaceae; genus Victivallis. Next base: position 17,919 of record CALXOE010000059.1, on the reverse strand, counting down.
TTCTCCGGGAGCGAGGCCACTGACCCGGATCGGTTTCGTCACGGCTTTCGACTCCGGATTCTCTTCGGTCTTTCCGAGCTTTTTGCCGTCCAGAAGCACTTCGACTCCGGCAGGACGGATATCGAGTTCCAACTCCCCGGTGCTCGACAGAAGCACAAGTTTGATCTCATCCTTGTAACCGGAAGCGATCTCCACTTTGCGCGTCACCGGATCGTAACCGTCTTTCTCCGCCCGCACCTCGTAAACCGCCGCGGGAAGATCGGTCAGCACGCAGGGCGTCACCCCGCGTTTCCGCCCGTTGATGTACACCGCCGCCCCCTCCGGAACGCTGCTGATCGAAATTCCACCCGGCAGCGGCGTAAGGGGATATTCCATCTTGAATTTCTCACCGCGGCTCAAAGTCACGGTCTGCTCCAGCGGAGAATATCCTGCCAGTTCAAAACGCAGCTTGTATTTTCCCTCCGTAAGCTCTCCCCGATACGGCGTCGTCCCGACTTCCCTGCCGTTGATCATCAACCGCGCCCGGGCTGGCTTGCTCAAAAACTCGACCTTGACCATATTCGCATCGAGATCGATCATGACCTGCTTCGGCCGGGCGCTGTCCACCGCCCATTTCACCGAACGCTCTGCATAACCGGGCATCCGCAGCTGCCCGGTATATTCGTTCCCGGGAATGACATTGTCGAGCACGATCGGTGTCGCGCCCAGCACCCGCCCATCGACCACAAGCTGCGCGCCGAGCGGTTTCGTGGCGATCAGAACGGAAGCGCTCTCCCGCTTGAGATCGACGTGGATCTTACGCTGTTCGGCATCCTTGAGTTTGACCGTCTCCCAGCGGCGTTCATAGCCCGGCGCATGATATTTGAAGAGATAGGTTCCCCCATTGAGTTTGAACGTCACCGGCGCAACACCGACCTTCTGATCGTCAACGCTCAACACCATCCCTGCCGGACCGGTCACCGTGACAAGCGCTTTCTCCGGAGCTTTTGAACAGCCGGCCAGAATCCCGACAGCCGCCAGAGCTCCAATTATCATTCGCATTCCCGTTTTCATCGTCTCCGCCCCCTCAGCCAGGTATCGAGTTTGTACAGCCGCTCCCGGGCGGTTTGATACTCCCGGGAATCCTCGTCGGCGAGTTCCATCGTCTGAAGCAGCACGTTGCGTATCGCGTCAAAATCCTGAATCTGCCCGAACCGCACACGTTCCACTTCCAGATTGTTCAACTTGCGGGCCCGGAGCGACTCGGCCTCCTCCAGGCGCTTCCGCGCCCGATCCCAGAGCTGGGGACGCGGGGAAAACTGCTCCAGCGCTCCGACCACCAGCCGATAGCGCCGAATCGCATCACGCAGATTGCTCCCCCGCGCTTCGCGGTTGCCGTAATAATCCTCCGCTTTGGCGAAATTCTGCTCGGCCTGCCGCCGGAGCTCCTCCGGCGTGAGCGAGATGGTCTGAAGTCCGTAATTTTCGGCAAGATCGCTGATCAGGCTTTCGAGCAATTCAAAACTGCTCGGAGCATAACTGCCCACATAGGAGAGCTCCCGGACGCGGGTCCCGTCGGCAATCATCACCCGCCGCTTCTGGCTCTCGTCCGCCCCCGGGGACGGTGGCGTCGAAATCTCGTTCCAGATCCCGGAACTGTTCACCCGGCTGCGGAACACCTCGATGCTCTCGGCGCTCATCTTCTCCGTCCGGCTCACATGCCGCTGCGACTTGATGTCGTCGATCGTGAACTCCAACCGCCCATCCTCCAGCAGCAGCGTAAAACGAAATACATTGTCCCGCGACACGAGCGACTTTTCAAAATAAAGCGAGAACGGCCCCGTCGCAATCGGAGACACCGACGACGACTTCGGAGCGTTTTTCGGCGACATCGCCAGCACCGCCGCGCTGATGCAGATGACCGCAAGCGCTCCGGTCATCACGTAGAAAAACATCCCGGAAAAAAGACGCCTCTTCTCATTTCCGGCCCCACCCTCCCGGCCCGGACTCTCGACTTTCCTCTCTTTTTTCTTCGGATCAAAAAGTCTTCCGGCGCCGGAGGAAAACAGCGCGGACAGATCCTCGACCCCCGTCCCGCCTTTCTGCTCCGGCTGCGGCGCGGCGGCGGAGTCTCCCGCGCCGGACGAACCGCCGGTCGGCAGGGCTGAGGTCTGCCGGGTTTCGGCAGGGATGCCGTCCCCCCCGACCGGATTGAATACCAGATGCGGAGCCGTATCTCCGAACCCGCTCACCCGGATCATCTGATCGCCGAATTCGACCGTGTCGCCGTCGGCAAGCTCTTTCTCCCGGTCGATCTTCACCCGGTTCACCTTGACGCCGTTCGTACTGCCGAGATCCTGCACGATCCAGCTTCCCGTTTCTGTGCGGCAGAGCTTTGCATGATAACGGGAGACGCCCGCGGCAGGTACGCGCAGAACGTTGTCATCCTCGCGGCCGACCGTGATCTCCGGCAGAGCGAATTCAAGCTCCTCGCCGCTCCTCGGACCATTGACAAAAAATATCTTCATTCCTCTCTCCCGCCAGCTTCCCGCGGCACGATGGTTGCATTTTCCGCTTTTAGAATAGCACGATTACGCATTTTTTCAATCGCCTCAGGCGACAATGTCGAATTTAAATTCAGGTGATGTCCCTTTCCCGTCGCGCTCTCCTCTGCGGCTCCGGCGGGAAGTTCCACCACCGTGGAAGCACCGCGGCACGACACCGACAACCGCCACGGTTTCACGCGGGATGAGACCTTGAGCACTTTCGAGCCGGAGTCGAGAAACACCACATCGATCGGAATCGACATCCACATCGTGTGAATCGCCCCGCAGCGCGGAAAAATCATCGCGTCAATGCCGTTCTCCGGGTCGAACCGACGGCCGATCATCCCGAAAAGCCGCTGCCGCCACGAGAGTGCCCAGACCGGACGACGCGCCACATAACGCAGTGAGTCGAGATTGAAAATCATCCTCACCCTCCCCTACTGGAACATCGACACCACCCGCAGCGCGAACGGACCGATCAGAATCAACATCACCGCGGGAAGAATGCAGATGATGATCGGCATGATGATCTTCACCGAAGCCTCATTCGCGAGCTTCTCCGCCAGCGTGAACCGCTTATTCCGCTGCATGTCGCTCTGAATCCGGAGGATCTGCGCGATCGAAACGCCGAGCTCCTCCGCCTGGATGATCGAATTCAGCGCCGCCGTGAGATCGGTCTGCCGAACCCGCTGCGCCAGCGCCCGGAGCGCATCGGTCCGCTTCCGCCCGAACTGGATCTCCTGAAATGTCCGCAGCAGCTCCTCCCCGAGCGGATCGAGTTTGCGCCGGGCGAGAATATCGCGCAGTGCCGACAGCAGATCCCTCCCCGACTCCACCGAAAGCGTCAGAAGATCGAGCACGTTCGGCAGCGCTTTCATGATCGACAAATGACGCCGTTTGATCTCGCTCGAGAGCCAGAACCCCGGGAACAGCGCGATCAGCAGCGCCAGCAGCGCCCACCCCCAGAAGTATCCCGCCAGCAGCCCGAACCCGAGCAGCAGCAGCGCCACGAGCAGGAATACCAGCCGCAGAGCGACAAAGTCGACCGGGGAGAGCATCTCTCCGAGCCCCGCCATCCAGAGTTTCGGCGCAACCAGATCCCGCCAGCCCGCCAGTCCGACCCCGGACGCCAGCGGCCGCGTCACCGTGATGAACGGCAGAAGCAGCCGGATCAGAATCGGCAGCCGTCGCGGCATGCGCTCCACTTTCTCGGAGAGGTCGATCTCGAGGAGAAACCGTCCGATCAGAAGCACCAGGCAGCCGACAGCGAAAGCCGCACAGAGCGCCGTAATCAACATCATGAGTGTCCCATACATCCGCCGTCCTCCCAGCCTTACACGTCGATTGTCGTGATCTTTCTGATCCACAGAAAGCCCAGAACATCGAGAACCACAACCATGATAACCGCGACAATCCCCAGCGGGCTCGCGTAAAATTCGTCCATCAGCGCCGGACTCGCCCATGACATCATGAACATCAGCACGAACGGCATCAACGCAATCACGAGAGCCTGCAGCCTCCCCATCGCGGTCAGCGCCCGCACCTTGTTGGAGATCTTCACGCGCTCGCGGATCAGCGCCGCCACACGCTCAAGCGTACCGGTCAGTTCGCCTCCGGTCTGGCGCGCCGTCAGAATCGCTGTTGCCACAAGCTCGAAATCTTCCGACCCGAGCCTCCGGTTCATATTTTCGAGCGCCTGTTCGAGCGGAACACCGAGCCGGATCTCCTGCGTGAGCAGCCGGAACTCGACCGAGACCGGGTGGATGTTCTGATCGGCCACCTCGTCGAGCGCCTGGTTGATGCTGAACCCCGCCTTGAGCGAGCTGGAAATCATGCCGAGCGCCTCCTCCAGCTGGATGTTGAACTTCTGCAGCCGCCGCACTTTCAAATAGCGCAGCACGAGCCGGGGCAGCCAGAAAAGCACCACTCCGACTCCGAGAATCAGCAGCCAGCCCCACTTCCACGAAAACGATTCCACCCGGGTCGAAAAGAGAATCGCCGCGGCGATCATCCCGGCCGTCGCCACGCCGAGGCTCAGATCCAGCACCCGGCCCGCCGGCATCTGGATGAGCACGTCGTCGAGCTCCGTGCTCGCCTCCTCCAGAAACCGCTCGCGGTAACGCGACGCGACATAGACACCGAATTCGATCAGCACCATCGTCGCGAGAAAAACACTGAAAAAAGCGAAAAGTCCCGGCCAGAATGAGTTGTTCAGCATTCGTTCTCCCTCCGCTGTCCGGGGTTGAACATCGCGATGTCGCAGTCGAGTTTCGCCCGTTCGATCTCCTCCATGAAAGTCGGCAGATTCCCGGTCGGCTCATGCACGCCGACAATGCGGTTCTGCTCATCCCAGCCGGTCTGCCGGAAAACGAAGAGATCCTGCATCGTGATGACATCCCCCTCCATCTTCGTGATTTCACTGACATTGACCAGCTTGCGGCTGCCGTCCCGTTCCCGGCTGATCTGCACGACGATCTGAATCGCCGAAGCGATCTGCTCCCGGATTGCCCGCAGCGGCAGGTCGAACCCCGCCATCAGCACGAGCGTTTCGAGACGGGCAAGCGCGTCACGCGCGGAATTCGCGTGGATCGTCGTCAAACTGCCGTCGTGACCCGTATTCATCGCCTGGAGCATGTCGAGCGCTTCGCCGCCGCGGCACTCGCCGACCACGATCCGGTCGGGACGCATGCGCAGTGCGTTGCGCACGAGATCGCGGATCGTGACCGCACCTTTCCCCTCCACGTTCGGCGGACGCGATTCAAGCCGCACGAGATGTTCCTGGTGCAGCTGCAGTTCCGCCGCGTCCTCGATCGTCACAATGCGTTCGCTGTTCGGAAGATAAGAGCTCAACACATTCAGCAGCGTCGTCTTGCCGGAACCGGTGCCGCCGGAGATCAGAATATTTTTCCGCACCGCCACACATATTGCGAGGAACTTCACGATATCGACCGAGAGCGAACCGAACCGGACCAGATCCGCCGCCATCAGCGGCTTGCGCGAGAATTTCCGGATCGTGATCGTCGGCCCCACCAGCGAGAGCGGCGGGATGATCGCATTCACACGGCTGCCGTCCGCAAGGCGGGCGTCGACCATCGGCGAACTCTCGTCGATGCGGCGCCCGAGCGGGGAAACGATCCGTTCGATCGCGGAAAGCACCTGTCCGTTCCCCGCAAACGCCGTATCGGTCCGGTAGAGCACGCCACCTTTTTCGACATACACCTGGTCGGGACCGTTCACCATGATTTCGGTCAGATCGTCCCGTTCGATCAGCGACTCGAGCGGCCCGAGGCCGACCGCCTCCTGGAACAGCTCTTTCTCGATCACCCCGATCTCGAGGCCGGCAGGAAGTTGAATCGTCAGTTGCGACAAAATCTCGCGGATCATCGTCCGGGCCTGCTGCGAAAGCTCATCGCTGCTCACGCCGGAGACCGCCAGCTTCTTGAGGTTCATCCGTTTCAACAGTTCCGCGTGCGCGTGCTTCTTGATCTCCTGCACGATCGGTCGCAGCCGCGCCGGAACTCCGGAAACGCGGAGCACGGGAATCTCCTGCTTGTGCGGCGTCAGCACATCCAGATCAGCTTTCCGCACGGCGGGTTCCCGGGAAACCGGCGGCACCGGCGCGGGCGCGACGGTCTCGGGCGCGGAATCCGAAACCGCCGCCGGCCGGGCCTCTCCGCCGACCTGCGGATTCTCCTCTTTTACCAGACGCACGCGCAGGACCGCCTTGCCGATCTTGATTCTGGTTCCGAGCGGGATGTCATAGGGCTGGTTCGGGAAGAGGGTGCTGCCATCTTCCATCTCCGTTCCGTTCCGGCTGCCGAGGTCCATGATGATCAGCCGGTTGTCGCGGACAATCAACTGGGCGTGGCGCGCGGAAATCTCCGGACGCGGAATCCGGATGTGACAATCTTTGCCGGTTCCGACCAGATATGCGCCGGCGGGAAGTCGCGCGGCCGTCGTCGGCACGCCGGGCTGTTGAATTTCCAGTTCGAGCATCGGAGCGCTCTCCCGCAACTTATTGAAGCATCCGGCGCTGTTCGCGCTTCTGGTTGTATTTCGGAATTTCCTGTTCAAGCAGCTTGAAGTTCACGCTGCGCGACTCGATGTCGCGCTCGATCCGTTCATCTTCAAAGTTGCGCAGCGACAGAGTCAGTTTTCCTTTCTGCGCGGCAAATACGATCATCTCGACCTCCTCCGGATAGAGCAGCAGCGTGACCGTGCCGTAGCTGCGCGCCGCATTCGGGTCGAGCGCATTGGCTCCCCAGCGGTTGCCGACGGCAAGAACTTTCACGTTCTGCAGAATCGTGAGCGTGACCGTGTCGAGCGAACTGTCGCCGCGAACATCCGGAAAACGAAATGTGCCGATCACGTCGACATTGTCGTTCGGCTGAATCAGATTGTTCACGGAAGAGACCGGGTCGACCGGAATCGCAACCGCGCGATAGTCCTGCTGAATCACCCCGGAAAATCCCTGCCGCTGCGACAGCGGCTTCAAATCGGTGCTCTGAAGAATCTGCCCGGCGGACATCGAAACCTCGAGACGGCGGCCGATCACGCGCGAGACCTCCGACCACGGAATCTCGCGGCTCAGTCCCCCCTCCGTCGGGCGGCGTTCGGTCTCGAACCGCGCCAGATCTCCCTGTTTGAGTTCGTCTCCCTCGACCATGTTCCGGGTCAGGCGGATCAGGACGACGGTCTGCGACGTGCCGCGGATGCTGCGCCGTTCGGCCTCCAGCTGCTGATACGTGAGAACGAACGCGATCACCCCGAAAAACACCGCCCCGAGCAACAACATCTTCTGCCGCATAACCGCTCCTTATTTCCTGTACCGCCGGTATTCATTTCTCTGCAATATACAACGCCGGAACGGAAAAATCCAGTCCCGGCTTCCATTTCTCGGAAAAAACCCGATCAGCTCATCGATTCTCCGGCGGATCGACGGAGATTTCATTGAGGATATCTTCGACTTTCTTCCGATAGAATTCGATCCCCTCCTCATCGAGATTTTCCGGAATCGGAATCAGATCACCGAGCACGAGCGTCAACGTGGAAAACGGCTTCGGAATCTGGAAACGGTCCCAGCTTTTCACGCTCCAGCAGCGCGAGGCGTTCACGGCGATCGGGATGATGCCGGTTCCGGTGACGGAGGCGAGTGCGATCGGGCCGCTCTTCATCACATAGCGCGGGCCGCGCGGACCGTCCGGCGTGAAGCTCACGTTATACCCCTCGCGAATCGCCTTGATCCCCGCGCGATAGGCGTTCGCCCCTTTCTTCGACGAGGAGCCGCGCAGACTTTTCAGCCCGAGAATCGAAATGAAATCCGCGATGTACTGTCCGTCGCGCGAGGCGCTGACCACCGCGACCGTCCGCTTCCGCGCCCTTGCGGGAAACAGCACGGCAAAGAACATCAGCCGGTTGTGCCAGGTGACCGACACCGCCCCGCGCGCCTGACCGATATGGTCGTTCGGGTCGACGATCCGCACCCGGAAGAAGAGCCTGACATAAAGCTGCATAAACCGCGCCGGCAGCCAGTAGATCCAGGTCGGCAGCTTCTTCACGCTGCGGAATTTCTGTTTGAAGTATCCCATGTTCAGCAACTCCGGAAATGCCGGCAGCGATCAGAAAGCGGGCATTTTTCACACTCGGGATGGGCCCCCGCGTGGCAGACACGCCGACCGTGCACGATGATCAGATGGGAAAAATTCGTCCAGAGTTCCGGCGGCGTCTTCGCGTTGACCTCCGCCTCGATCCGGACCGGATCGGAAGTCGACACGTAGCCGATGCGGTTCAGCACACGGATCACGTGCGTATCAGCGGGAAATCCCGGAATGCCGAACGCATTGCCGAGCACGACGTTCGCGCTCTTGCGGCCGATGCCGGGCAGCTTCGTCAGTTCGTCCATCGTCCGCGGAACCTCGCCGCCGAAATCCGCCATGAGCATCTTCGCGCACTTCGAGAGATTTTCGCTCTTGTTGTGGTAAAGTCCGCACGGCTTGATGATCTCCGCGATCCGGGCGACGTCGAGTTCCGCCATCGCCGCCGGGTCGGGGGCGACGCGGAAGAGCTCTTTCGTAACCTCGTTCACCCGGTCGTCACGGCACTGCGCCGAGAGCATGACCGCGCAGAGCAGCCGGAACGGCGTCGCATGATCGAGCGGGCAGCCGAGCTCCCCGTAGAGCGCGAAAAGATCGTCGTAGAGCGCACGCCACTGTTTCCGATCCGCCATCACTCCACCTCACCGGCAAAACGCAGAAAATTGGTCAGCAGCCGCAATCCGGCCCTCTGACTCTTCTCCGGATGGAACTGCGCGGCGAAGCAGCGTCCTTTTCCGATGCAGGCCGAAAACGGCACGATGTACTCGCACTCCGCAACCGTGTACGCTTCCGAAACCGGTACATAATAGGAGTGCACGAAGTAGAAATAACACTCCTGCGGCAGCTCTGCCCCGAGCGGACACCCGGACCGGAAACGGACTGAATTCCATCCCATATGCGGAATTTTCTCCTTTTTCTCCGGGAAGCGCATCACGCGACCCGGGAAAAGTCCGAGCCCGGCGACGCCCGGCGCCTCGTCGCTCGCCTCGAGCAGCATCTGCATGCCGAGACAGACGCCGAAGAAAGCGCCGCCGCGGTTCAACAGCTCCGGAATCGCCCGGTCGAAACCGCGCGAACGCAGATTCTCCATTCCGTCTCCGAAATTCCCGACGCCGGGGAGAATGCAGCAGTTGAATTTTTCCAATTCCCCGCCGGATTCGACGAGTTCAACCCGGGCCCCGGTCGTCTCCAGTGCCTTCCGCACCGAACCGAGATTCCCCATATTATAATCGAGCAGTGCTACAGCCATTTTTTCCCTTTCCATCAAAAACCTGGCCACCGGATTTCACAGGCATTTTAATATAACACCGCCGCACTCTTTTTTCCACGCCGGAGGGCCGTTTCCTGTTTTTTCGTGAAAATATTTGTTCCGGCTCTTGACATTGACATCAAAATAGACCATAATATATATCGAAATTGGATTAATCCATTTCGCAAAAATAAAAAATGTCTCACTCTTTGGTTCAACTCAACAAATGGGAGGGAAAATGAAAAAACAGAGATTCACCCTGATCGAGCTCCTGGTGGTGATTGCGATCATCGCGATTCTCGCTTCTATGCTGCTGCCGGCGCTGAACCAGGCGCGTTCGCGGGCGAGAAGCGCGAATTGCCAGAGCAATCTCAAGCAGATCGGACTCGGCGACGCGCAGTACGGGCAGGATTACGAGGGCTGGCTCTACGGGCCGAGGCTGAAAGCGGCTCCGCAGGTTGCGGTCAGCGGAACGCTCACGGTGGACTACTGGGCGATCAGCATGGCGAACCTCGGTTACATGCAGAATTACAACACGACCCGCAAGCAGGTGAACTGGGTTGGAGCGTGCCCCTCCGTCTATCCGTTCGGGAAGTTCGAGCACGAGCTTCAGAGCTACGCCAAACGCGGCATCCACACCGCCGACAAGGTCAATCAGAATCAGGACGGTTACTGGAAAGTCTCGGGCAACTCGTTCAAATCGATCGCGCCTCCGGGAAAAGATTACACGGACAAGAACTCCGACAAGCTCGCGCACTGCTCTCCGTCGAAGTTCGTCACGACTTTCGACAACTATCAGAACAACGGAGCGCGTATGACCCAGGTGGCTTACGCTTCATTCGAGAGTCTGAGTCTCTCGCACAGCGGCAAGGCGAATGTGCTGCTCTATGACGGACACGTCGAAGCGACGCGCAGCGGTTTCAACGGGACGTTCTCGGCCTGCGTGGATCCGTCCACGGAAGCCATCCGACTCTGGGTCGGCCCCTAGTGAGGAAGTTCCATCCATGATTGCGACACCGCTCACAGCCCGCAGCCAGGTCAAGGAGGCGCTGCTCGAGAACATCCGCAGTCAGGCGGTCGGGACCCGGCTCGCGCCGGAACGCCGACTTGCCGAGGAGTTCGGGGTCAGCCGCTCGACCATGACCCGGGTGCTCGAAGAACTTGTGAAAGAGGGGTATCTCTCGCGCCGGGTCGGCAGCGGAACGTTCATCATGCCGCACGACAGCGAAACCACCTCTGCGAGGGTGTCGATCAGGGCGCGCGGCGAAGTTCTCATCGCCTCTCCCGACTACTTCTCCTATCCCTTGTGGGAGAAGCAGCACAAGCTTGAAATCGGGGCAATGCACTCGAATCTGCAGGTGGTGAACCTGAAGATCCATCCGGAGTCGGATTTCGATTCGCTGTTCGAGCTGGCCGGAAACTGCCGGAACCTGCTCGGAGTCATTCTGAACGCGGGTCTGCCGACTCCGAAGCCGGTGCTCAGGCGGCTCGATGAACTCGGCCTGCCGGTCGTCATCATCGGCGAACTTGACCGGATCTCGATCTATCGGAATCTCTGCTCAATCGGCAGCAACCACTTTCAGTCCGGTTACCTGAAGATGGCGTCGCTGCTCAAAGCGGGGCACACCCGGATTGCGTTTATCCCGAATGAACCGCACTCGATCGCCCAGCAGGAGTGCGTCCGCGGCATGAAAGAGGCGGTCCGGGAATATCGCCTGCGCTGGCGCGACATCATTCTGCCGACCAGCTCGATCGAATTCTGGCAGGACCCGATGAAGTGCGGCTGCGTCCAGACGCGGGAGGTGCTCGAACTTGCGCCGGACGTGACCGGACTTGTGGTCGACACGATCCCCGGCGCGATCGGTGCGTTGCGTGCAATCGCCGAGAGCGGCCGGAGCTGCCCGCGGGATGTGAGTATCGTCACGGCGCTGAGTTACGCCGGGATCGAAGAGTTCACATTCCCCAGTCTGTCGAACGTCACTGTTCCGGAAGAAAAAATCAGCCGCATGGCGCTCGACCTGATCCTGCACCGGGAGAATTTCCACTCGAGGGAATTGATCATCGACGTTGAGTTCAACGAACGCGAAAGCATCCGCAATTTGAACGGAGAATAATTCCATGTCACCGAAGTTTCCCTTTCTGCTGTCGGCGGCTTTCGCCGCTTTGACCCTCTGCGCCGCTCCGGGCGACGAACATCTGAAGCAGTTCGCGGCCGGAGTTCCCGGCGACCGGGCTGTAAAAGCCGCCTCGAAACTCAACATCCGCGTCCCGGTTTTCGTGCGGGAGTGGCACATCTGGACTGGGGTTCCGTACGGGGAGAATCCGACCGTTCCGCGCTGGATGCACTGGGACGGCGAGAAGAAGTTCGGCAAATACGATCCGGCGACCACGATCGAACAGCTGCGTCCGGGCAGCTCGTGGCGCAGATACCTGAACTGCACGGGCTATCCGCTGCTCGGGCCTTACGATCCGGGGCGGCCCGGCATCATCCGCTGGCAGCTCGAAACCGCGCGCAACGCGGGGATCGAATGCCTCTATCTGCATCTCTGGCCGTCGCTCTGGGACGACGGGGCCGACCTGACGCCGCAGCCGGTCCTCGAACGGGCGCTCGACGCCGCAGCAGAGTTGAACTATCCGATCGCGCTCCACGACGAGATCGCGTTTCGCGGCTCGAACATCTCCGGCGCGCAGAAACTCGAAAACACCATCCGTCGCACGGCGCAGCTGGTCACGCGCTACGGGAAACATCCGGGCTGGTACAAGATCGATGGAATGCCGGTCTACTATTTCCAGAACTGGAACAGCTGGATCAAGCCGCCCGAACTGGCCCGGTATTTCGCGGAGGTCGAGAAACAAACCGGCCCGGTCTACTGGGTTTACGAGGGGGCGGACATCGAGGAGGCGTTCCGGATTCCGCAGATCAAGGCGGTGCTCTCTCACAACAACAGCTGGTTTCTGCACACGCCGCCGCACGGCGCCGGGCCGCACCCGTGGAAAGAGCTTGAGAAGTCGATGGAGCGCGCGGCGAAACTCGCCCGGAAATACGACAAGAAGTTCGGAATGATGATCTACACCCGGTTCAACAACAACTCCGACCGCGGCCGCCCGGGCAACGGGCGGATTCCGGCCGAAGACGGGATGTTCTTCGTCGACTCGATCAAACGGACGATGAAATTCAAGCCGGATTTCTTCATCTTCACACAGTGGAGCGATTTTGAAGAGAGCGCTTTCATCGAGCCGGCGTGGGATTTTGACGGATTCAACGGCGACCCCTACCGCTACTGCCGGATCATCGCGGCCGCGCAGGGGAAGAAGTTCGTCCCGGCGCCGCTGCCGCCGCGGGATGAGGTCGATCCGTATATCCGCCGCAAACTTTACGGCGGGAGCGAACCCGGCGACCTCGGCCCGGTCTGCGCCCGCCCCGTCTTAAGAGACGGAGCACTCACCCTCAAATGGGCGGAGGAGAGTCCGGAGCCGGCGGAAGTACGGCTCGTTCAAAACGAACTTGCGCGCTGGACGCCGGAAGAGCGTCAGTACACAACGGGGCAGAAACTGCGCCTCGCAAACTGGAGCGCCGTCAACCGTGAGGGTGAGATTGAAAAGGCGCAGGAGCTGCGCTTCTACGCGCCGGGATTGACGGAGCGGACCGCGACGGTGCGCTGGGTCGGAATCCGTCACACGCTGCCGCCGGGGACGTCACTGGTCGTGAACTACCGCTCGGTCGAGGAGAACTTCCGGATCGATTCGCGCTGGGAGCGGCGGGAACTGAATCTCCGGAGCGGCGTCACCATTCCGATGGCGGACGGCTCGACATTCTCCTGGGTGCCCGCCTGGGGAGACCGCTTCAGCGGCGAAGAGGGAGATCTGCTGATCCGCCTCGGCGGCAAGCGGGAGAAGAGCCGCATTCATGAGATCGTCGTCTGGTCGCCGGAGATGGCGGGAAGCGCCGCGGCTCCGGGGGAACGGATTCCGCTTCCCCGGGAAATCGATCCGTCCCGGCCGTTCGCGGTCGTACCGTATGACCGTTCCGGCGCGCCCGGAATTCCACATCTGCTCATTTCAATTATCGCAGGAGAAAGAAAATGATTCCAATCACGAAACTCGCTGCGGCGGCCTGCGCCTCCGCGGCGCTGGCGCTCTCCGCCGCCGGGCCGAAACTCAGCTCCGAAAGCTTCGGAGTTCTGAAAGACAAACCGACCTACATCCAGGAGTGGCACATCTGGTGGGGATTCCCCTATCCTGACCGGCAGCTTCCGTTTCTGCACATGGATTCGACGATGACCTCCGACGGCGAACCCTGGCGGCTCGACTGGAATCGCAACGGCTATCCGCTGGTCGGCCCCTATGACGCGGCGAATCCGGAGATCATCCGCTGGCAGATCCGCTGCATGAAAGCCGCCGGGCTCGACTCGGTCGCGGTCATGCTCCACCCGGACAACGGCAAGGGAATCGCGTTCATCCAGGAGGCGCCGACCGACATGATCGAGCGGATTCTCGATATTGCCGAAGAGGAAGATTTCCAGGTGTTCTTCATGGACGAGGTCGCGTTCCGCCACGGCACGATCGCGCAGAATACCGACGTCATGGCGCAGCGGGCCATCCGCTTCCTGAAGAAATACGCCTCCAAACCAGGTTTCTACCGCATCGACGGCAAACCCGTCTACTACTTCCAGACCTACGGCTGGCCGGTCAAGCCCGAGGCGCTGGAAGCGATGTTCAGGAAAGTCGAGGCCGAGGCGGGTCCGGTTCACTGGATGGTCTTCGGCGCGGTGACGCGGTTCGGTTCCATTCCGCAGATCGCCTCGATGGTCGATGGAGCAAACCATCACCGGCGCAACAAAGAGACGCGCGCGTGGCAGCTCAAGGAGCAGGATCCCGCGGTGATTTTCGCAAACGGCCACAAATTCGGCAAGAAGATCACGGATATGCAGTACCCGAAGTTCGACGGGACGAGCCAGCCGTGGCGGCAGACCGGCGTCGCTCAGTACGGTCTTGACGGCCGCACGCTGGAGACGACGATCCTGCACGCGCTCAAGAGCAATCCCGATTTCATCATGCTCGCGAGCTGGAACGACTGGGAAGAGGGTGCGAACTTCGAGCCCGGCTGGGATTTCGACGGTTTTGCGGGAGATCCCTACCTCTACTGCCGGGTGATTGCGCACCTGCGCGGAAAAGAGTTTGTTCCTCCGCCGCCGCCGCCGAAAGAGGCGGTCCATCCGACGATCTGGGAGAAACTCGGCTACGGTGACGGCGCCGGCCCGGTCGTGGATAAAATCCAGCGTTCGCACAACCGCGGCGGATCACTCGCGGTGACGGTACGCGACACGGCGTCGGAAGTTGTTGCTCTCGAAGTGGTCTGGAACGGGGACGTCTACTATCTTGCCCCGCAGGGGCCGAACGGAAAACCGGGCGGGACGCTCGTTCCGGGGGCTGAACTGCCGAAGAGTGTGCAGCTCAAAAACACATTCACTTTTTCGCCGGGTTACGCAGTCGGTGTCCGGGCGGGGGGACTCTCGTTCACCGTTCCGCAGCCGGAAAAAGTTCCGGAGAATTTCGCCATTGGCGTGGCGACCGCGTTCGACCCGGAAAAGCCGATGCAGTCCGTGAGAGTCACCGCGACGAACCGGGAACCGGTGCTGCTGCGCGAGCCGATCGGCGGCAAACAGCTGACCTACACATTCAACCTGACCCCCTACCCGCGCGACAGTCGTTTCCCGGGGGAGATCTGGAACGGCTGGCGCACGGCGGTGGCTGCGAATCCGCGCCCGATGGATCTTGCCAAACCGCTCACGCTCGAGGCCGACGGCGCGAAACTCGGACTGATCTCGATTCTCGGGGATGTGCAGGAAGAGCGCGTCATCACGAACGGCGAACCGTTCGACGAGGCGGGAAAAATCAAGACATTCCGCCTGACGCTGCCGGATGAGGTGCTCAACACTCCGGGCGCGCATTTCGTCTGGCTGCGCGGAAAGGACGCCGCCGGCAACTGGGGCAGCCCGGTGCTCTACGCGGTGCCGAACTACGAGTTCTTCGACCGCGGTTCCGATGCCGTTGTCGAGACGGACCTCGATATCCCGGGCGCACTGCTCGCGGACAACTGCTCGCGTCCGGCGGACTGGAAACAGGTCTCCGGCGGAAAACCGGAGGTCCGCCCCTATATCGAAAAGCGGAGTTCAACCCGGTTCCAGATCAGCAACTCGCTGGTCTACCGTGATCTGCCGAAGCCGCTGCAGGGCGGGTTCAAACTCACGTTCGAGGCGGCGCACACGAATTTCCAGCGCTATTTGATTGTCGCGCTGACCGATGCGGAGGGGAAACACGGTTACGGAGTCGGCTGGGATTCGGTCCGCTCCGACATCGCCGGAGGGACCGGATTTGCGCGCATTCTGCTGTTCGACGAAGCCAAGCCGCTCGCGTGGAACACCACCGGAAAAATACTGGCGAACAAACCCTCCGGCCACCCGGCATTGGAGGATGGAAACCTGGCCAGGTTTGAGCTGACGCTCCGCGACGGCGTGCTGACGCTGAAAGTCGACGGGAAAGTCATCGCCACCGCAAAAGATCAGAAATTCGGGAACTTCAGCCGGATCTATCTGCGCGGGAATCAGAGTCAGTTCCTCGACAATATCGTCGTTGCGCCCTGAACAGCAGGGAGTCGGAGAGTTTTCCGCGGCGCGGGAGCTCTCCGGGACCAAAAAATATGATAATGCGGATTCGCCGGTGATTTTTCCGTGCGATTCCTGTCATCCCCCCCTTGATAAATCAGGAGAAAACATTATATTCCTGATAATCAAAGGAGGGGATGATTGTTATGAATTTCGTATATCCGCAACTGCTCTGGCTGGCATTGCCACTGCTGTTGCTCTTCGCCGTCGCGGGGTTTTACGCGGCCTCGAAACGGAAAAAAATGCTTCATCTGCTGCTGGGACAATCCGCTTCGGACCCGGCGGCCGTACAATATTCGCCCGCCAAACGGAGGATCCGCTTTGCGCTGCTGGTCGGCGCGATGCTGCTTCTCGTCGGGGCGGCGGCGCGTCCATATCGTTCATTCCGGGTGATTTCACAGCAGGGATTCGGCCGGGATATTCTCGTCCTTTTCGATGTGTCCAAGAGCATGTGGGCGACCGACGTCGCGCCGTCCCGGCTGGAACATGCCAAATATCTGCTCCGGGAACTCGTGGGGAAAACCGGATCGGACCGGTTCGGTTTTGTGGCATTTGCCGGGCGGGCGTTTCTCGCGTGTCCGCTCACGTCGGACAAGACGACGCTTCTGCAGTACATCGATGAGCTCGGGCCCGACAGCATTCCGGTCGGCGGAACCGACCTTGAGCGCCCGATCAACATCGCGCTGGAGGCTTTCGAGGCGGCGGCGGGAAATCGGGCGATTCTGCTCGTGACCGATGGAGACGAGCTCTCCGGCGACAGCGGCGCCGCCATCGCGAAACTCCGGGAACGGAAGATTCCGCTTTTCGTGGTCGGATTGGGCGATCCGCGCATCGCGGCCCCGGTTCCGGATGAGAACGGGGGATTCAAGCGCATCGGCAACGGCGAACTCGCCACCAGCCGTCTCAATGAAGAGAAACTCAAGGAGTTTGCCCGTGAGACCGGAGGTGTCTATCTGCGCAGTACGGTCACGGATCCCGGAGTCTCGCAGCTTGAAGCGCAGATCAACCGGCTCGGCAAAGCGGAGCAGGAGGCGGTTGAACGGATGATCCCGTATGACGACTTTCCGTTCCTGCTTGCGGGAGCGGTGCTGTTGTTCGTCATCTATCTGCTGCTCGGGGAGCGTCCGTTCCAGTGGCGGGCGGTTCTGCCGCTGGCCGCGCTGCTGCCGCTCGTAACAATGGGGGCGACTCCGGCGGAGCTTTACAATCAGGCGCGGGAAAAACAGCTTGCCGGAGAAGAGGACGCGACAGAACTTTACGAACAGGCGATCCGCGAGGGTGCCGGGGATGAAGAAATCCGGGCTCGTTCGCTGTTCAATCTCGGCACTGCCTCGCACCGGGGCGCGGAGGAGAATCTGAAGAAAGCGGTGGAGTCCGTACAGGCGCAGCAGCTCGATCCGGCGCTGAAACTGCTCGACGAGACGCTCGAGCGGATCGGCGACACGGAAGAGCTGTACCGCCAGAGTCTCGCCGCATCGGGGAGTGTGCCGAATCACCTCGCCCGGCTCGCGACCGACCGCCGTCAGGCCGAGATTCTGAAGAAAAAGATCGAAGAACTCAAAGAACAGCAGAAAAAAGCGCAGCAGCAGACTCAACAGGCTCAACAGCAAAATCAGCAAGATCAGCAGAATCAGCAAAATCAGCAGAGTCAACAAGATCAGCAGAATCAGCAAGGTCAGCAGAATCAGCAAAATCAGCAGAATCAGCAGAATCAGCAAAACCAGCAGAATCAGCAAAATCAGCAGAGTCAACAAGATCAGCAGAATCAGCAAGGTCAGCAGAATCAGCAGAATCAGCAGAACGAGCAAAATCAGCAGAATCAGCAAGATCAGCAGAATCAGCAAGATCAGCAGAATCAGCAAGATCAGCAGAATCAGCAAGATCAG
>CALXOE010000058.1 GCA_944389935.1 uncultured Victivallis sp. | reverse complement strand
CTGTTGGTGGCGCGGCAGCCGTCGAGCACCACCTCAACAGCCGGCAGCAGCGGAGCCAGAGCCGCGAGGAGGAGAAAAGTGAAGAGTTTGGTGAGTGACATGATGAACTGGCCTTTTCTGAATGATTGATAACACCGGCGGAAAATGGTTATTTCCGCTCGCCCGGATTCCATTTATTATAAGGTTTGTACTGTGGTTCTCCCCAGCTGAGACCGAGTTGATCGTTATTGTAAAGTCCCCGCGTGACGCCCGCCGTTCCCGGAGTCCCTGTGATGGAGTGGGCAAAGGAAACATGGCCGTCCAGCCAGATCACGTTGCAATCGCGTTTGTGGAACGGATACGCCTGGGGTTGCGAAGTGTCGGGAAGCGCTTTGGCGAAAAAGTAACCGCTCGGGTTCGAGGAGAGGTCGGTCGCAGCTTCAGCGAACATCACGGCCGTCGAAAAGTATTTGGCCCGCGCGACCTTGTAACCGCGCAGATAATCACGGTTGAATCCATAGGAAACGCGACAGGAGTCAAAGCGTTCGGAAATATTCGCTATGTTCAGATTGACGAAATCTTCCGGACACCACCAGAAATTTCGATTGGTCTGATTATTTATCGTGTATGGTTTCAGAAGTTGATGCCAGGTCGGGAATCCATTGTTACCGTTTTCAAATAGAAATCCGCCATTATTATCGACATACATCAGTGAGGCGAGTCCGATCTGCTTGGCATTCCCGGTGCATTTGGTTTTACGTGCCGAGGCTCGCGCCTGATTTAATGCCGGCATCAGCATGGAGGCGAGAATCGCGATGATCGCAATTACGACAAGAAGTTCAATCAATGTGAAAATGGAACGATGCGCTCTTCCTCTCTCTTCCCGTGAAACGCTCAACTGCCTGTTTCGCAAATGCGAAACGCGGTTCCCCGCTGCAGAAAAAACTTGTGTGTGTTGCATTTCTCTAACTCCTTTGGGTTGGTAGTTTTATTTCAGGAAAGCGTCCTGATGCTTTCTCGTTCAATGAGTTCGACATCCTGCACAACGTGGCGGGGAACATCCGATCTGCCGCCGAGGATCATCTGGAACATCCTTTCGATCAGCGCCTCGGAGTTTCCCAGTACGGTCGTGAGCGCGGGCCGGGAGAGACGGCCGTAACTCATCATATCCATTGCCGTGACAAGCGAAACGTCCGCGGGACAGCGCAACCCGCGCTCATCAATCGCGCGCAGCGCACCGTACGCCCCCGGAAATGTATCGACCAGAAGCGCAGTAAGTTCCGGATGATGTTCCAGCAGCTCCGCAGTCTGGTGATAGCCGGTTTCAACCGGATCTTTCCAGGAGGACGCCGCTATTTTCGACCGCAGCAGATGCTGCTGACGCAGCCCGTACTCCCGCAACGCATGATGGATGCCGCGGTCCGTTGCGGCAAGCCGCCCCGGCTCGTTCTCCACAAAACCGATTTTGCGATGCCCGCGGGCGAGCAGCGCTTTCATTCGCAGATAACCGGATTTGAAGTGATCCCAGTCGATCGTGCATAAGTTGCGGTAGATCGACACATTCTCCTGCGAAATCTGCAGCACGCAGGGGATGTTGAGAGCGTCGAGCTGCCGCAACACCGGGCGTGGCATTCCGGTTGCGGGCGGGATCATCAGAATCCCCTCCAGATCCGGGTTCTGCTGTATAACATGAAACAAGGTCGCGTAGTCCGTCTCCGCCTGCATCTTGAAGTTGATCAACCGCAAGTTCTGCTTCAATGCGAGCATCTCCGCAAAGTGAACCGCCTGCCACAGCGGATAGGCGAAGAAGTCCGGATATGCGATCATCACCGTCCGGCTGCCGTTTCGCGCCGCGCTGCTCTCGACCGTCTTGTCCCGCGGCGAGACGAAAGTCCCTTTGCCGGGTCGGCGCACGACATATCCCTCACGCTCCAGCTCCACCATCACTTTGTTCATCGTAGCCCGGCAGACGTTGAACTGCTTCGCCAGCGCCGTCTCCGAAGGCAGCCGCATATTGCAGTCACTGCGCCCGATTTGATCGAGCAGGCACGCTTTGAGTTCGTTGTGCCGGGAATTTTCGTTTTTGAAAACAGAACTTTGTATACTCATTTTGAAAAATCATTTTATATTGTCTAGACAGTATTAATTATACCAGAAAGGGCGTTTCATGTCAAGAGCAAAATGAAAAAAAGTGGGATTTTCTTTGCCCGGAATCTCCCGCAGTCTGCTTCCGAAACCACTTCTTCCGGTTCGGATCGCTGCATGGGGCAGTGTCTCCCGTTGACGGAATCCGGAAAGGCCGACGTTATTTGGGATCGGCGATTTCCCTTTGTTCGAGTTCATGCCGGAACTTCGTGCGGCGGTATTCCGGGCTGCCCGGTCGGGCGCAGACGCTGCAGTCCGGATCATGCGGGATGGGATGTTTCTGCTTGTGGAACTTGCAATCGGCAGAGTGCGTGATACAGTAACGCAAGACTCTTTCCGCCGTCGGCTTGCAACAATTCGAGTTGTCCGGGCAGGGGGGGAGGCGCAGATAACGGAAGAGTGGCAGGTATGAAATTTCCGCTCCGGATCATCGACCCGTTTGAGACAACCGATTCGACACGCTGATGAGATACTGCAATAGAACGATTTATGTGATACAACTACTGATAAATCGGTGACAATAAACTCATGAATCAATTCGCTGCCATTGATTGAGAGCTTTGGAAACCGACATCCGGCTTTCAAACAATGAAGCACTTATCCGACAGCGTCTTTCATGACCGATGTACTCCCTCCGGAACTGGACACTCCTCGTTGCACCTGCAACGCAAAAGAGGCGGTTTATTCCGGAAGTTTTTTCCCGGTCCAGGGGCAGTAGCGCCAACTGATGTGTGCGGGCTTCCCGTTCGGACATTTGCGCGGGACATAGAGGGAATTCAAGGGAAACTCGAATTCCGCCTGGAGACTCCGCCCCTCTTTCCCGGTCAGTTCGACGATCAGACCGCCGGGAAGTCCCGGATCCATCAGACGTTTCCGGTCGAGGGTCTGGTCGTTGAATACAAAAAATTGCAGATTATCTCCGAGGCTGCCGATGGTCGCCCCCAGCGCGGGCGCGATCGAGCCGATCAGCATTCGCACCGGCCGGGTGACGGATTGGTACGGTTGCAGAGGATGGCGCTCCCCCTCGGCGTCGACCCGGAAAAAACGGACCGTTTTCAACAGATAATTCCGGTCGTAATAACGGACCGGACCGATCGGGGGATAATCTCCCTGCACAATGGCGATAACGGTGAGATTTGCCATCGTCTGCTGAATTTGTTCCTGCTCTTCGCCCGGCAGCCGGGTGTCTGCGTTGCTCCCGGCGGTCCAGTATTCCGAGGGAATGTACCAGACAAAGGCGATATGATCCCGGGATTGGGAAACGTCTTGCTGCGTTTCGGCAATCAGCTCGTCCGGGTTGATCTGCGCGGCGGTTTTCCGTTCCACCGCCGCAACTTGAAAGCTCAGAGCCGTCAGGAACAGAGCAATCAGGATATGTTTCATGAGTTCCTCCCGCATTCCATATATTATAGCGGTTTCGAGAGGATTTTTCAACTGCTCTGATGGATTTTATCGGGGGATTTCCGGTCAAGGCATGCAAACGGAAGAGCTCCTGTGTCGGAAATGGGGGGATCCCGTCCGGCAGATTCGTCTGCGTCTGCATCAAACGAAACCATGCTCTCCCCGGCGAAATACATTCCGAATGGAAAGCGGGGTGCGTTGGAATTCTTTTCTGCAGGAGGTCGCTCAGAGGAACTGCTGCGGACGGTTGCTGTTTGCAAAGGGAAGCAATCCGTTTTTTTTTGATTTTTTTATTGAAATCCGGGAAAGCGATTTTTATTCTGCCGCAATTTGTGCTATAATATTAGCGGCGTTGAATTGTGCGCTTTTTTAGATAGCGGGCCGCTTCGGCGGGACTGCGGAATGACGAAGGGCAGTGCGGGGATCGCCTCGGTGCGGTCAAGGCATGATGAAAGGGTCACGGCGGAACAGCTCCGCCTTCACATAAACGCTCTCCTTTGCCGGAGGCGTGTCGTGACGAAATGGAGATGGAACCGATCCTTTCCCGGCAATGGAGGAGAGGTGACGGATTCCCGGTCTCTTCCTGTTTGACCAGCCTGATCAAGTTGTTTTGCGGTTCTTCGCGTGACGGGACGATCTGTTTGTTCGGAGAATCAGCGAGATGGAAGAGAGTTTGTTCGAGTGGAGTGAGGGTGCGGACACGGCGACGTCCGCCGGGGAGGATCTCCCCGGGGCGGATATGCCGCTGGCCGCGCGTCTGCGTCCCCGTTCGCTCTCCGAGTACATCGGCCAGGAGCATCTGCTCGGGGCGGGGTGTCTGCTGCGGCGGGCGATCGAGTCGGACCGCTTCAGTTCGATCATCCTCTACGGACCGCCCGGAACCGGGAAAACCTCGCTGAGTGAAATCATCGCGAATTTGAGCGGTTCGGTATTCGTCCGGCTTTCCGGCGTGACCTCGAGTGTGGCGGACATCCGGCGCGAGATCGCCGCTGCGGTGGCGCGACGCCGGGCCGGCGGGCGTAAAACCATTCTCTTTGTCGATGAAATTCACCGTTTCAGCCGTTCGCAGCAGGATTCTCTGCTGCCGGACGTCGAGAACGGGAATGTCCGTCTGGTCGGGGCGACCACGTTCAATCCGCAGTTTCACGTGGTCAGCGCGCTCCTCTCCCGGTCGCTGGTGTTCGAGCTGCGCCCGCTCGCGGAATCCGAAGTGCGCAGACTCATCGCCAACGCGCTCGCGGATGAGCGCGGATTTGCGGGGCGGAAGATCGAACTGGCCGAAGATGCGGCTTCGTTTCTCGCTTCGGTCTGCGAGGGGGACGCCCGGCGGACGCTCAATGCGCTTGAAATCGCCGTTTTGACCACTCCCGCCGATCCGGACGGGGTGGTCCGGGTGGGGCTTCCCGCAGTGGAGGCTTCCGTGCAGCGCAAGATGGTTTCCTACGGGGACGACGGTCATTACGATACGGCGTCGGCATTCATCAAGAGCATGCGCGGCAGCGATCCGGATGCGGCGCTCTATTACCTGGCGCTGATGCTTCAGGCGGGGGAGGATATCCGCTTTATCGCGAGACGGATCGTGATTTTCGCCTCGGAAGATGTCGGGAATGCGGATCCGCGGGCGCTTTCGGTCGCGGTCGATGCGATGCGGGCCGTGGAGATGATCGGGCTGCCTGAGGCGCGGATCATTCTCGGGCAGGCCGTGACCTACTGTGCGACGGCGCCGAAGAGCAACGCTTCGTTCCGGGCGATGGAGCTGGCGGCGGAGGATGTGGCGAAGAAACGGGTCCTGCCGGTGCCGTTTGCGTTGCGGGACGCCCATTACAAAGGTGCGGCGGCGCTGGGACATGGTGCGGGTTACGTGAATCCGCACTCCACAGGCGGGTTTGCGGTGCAGGAGTATTTGTCGGTGGAAAAGCGGTATTACGAACCGCTGGAAATCGGTTACGAGTCGAAAATCAAAGAGAGGATCGATTACTGGCGCAGTCTCCGGCAATACGGGAAAGAGGCGGCTGCGAATGGATAAGCAGGAGTTGCGTTCCCGGTTTCTGGCTTTGCGCCGGGCGCTCGGAGTCGAAGAGCGGCGGAAAGCCGATGCGGCGATCTGCCGGAACATCCGGAAAATGAGCTGCTTTCGAGCGACCGGCCATGTGGCGGTCTACGCCACGGACGGGACGGAACCGGACTTGAGCGCGCTCTGGAACGAGGAGGGGAAACGGTTTTATTTTCCGCGTTACGTCGCGGAAAGGAAAGAGTACGAGCTTGTCGGGGTGGATGATCCCGAAAGCGGGCTGATCCGGGCGAAGTTCGGGCTTCTCGAGCCGCGACCGGAGCTCCCGGCGGCGCCGGCCGGTATTCTGGCGCAGATGCTGTTTCTGGTTCCTGCGGTCGCATGTGACCGGCATGGGGTCAGGCTCGGGCGCGGCGGAGGGTTTTACGACCGGATGCTGGCTCGGGAGGGCGGGGCGGTCGTCGCGGTTGTCTACGGCTGCCAGATGGCTGATGATCTGCCTCAGGAGTCGCATGACCGCAAGGTCGGTTTCGCGGTGACTGAAGAAGAGATATTGGAGTTTTAATTATTGTTTTTTTATGAAAAAGGGGCGCTTCCGGGGGGAGGAGCCCGCAATGAAAAGGGATGAGGGAATGAACACTCTTTTGTGGGCAGCGGCAGCCCGGGTGCCGATTGATGTTGCGGAACCGGATCTGGTGACCGGGGGCGGACTGGTTTCCTACTGGGCGTTGATTGCGGTTGCGTGTATCTTCTGCGTGACGGGGGTCGCGGCCGGAATCATTTTGAACACCTGGATTCAGAAGATGCAGAAAGGTGCTGCGAGCAAGGCGGCCGACAAGATCCGCCAGGATGCGCAGCGGGAAGCGGAACATATTCTGCGCGATGCCCGGGTCTCCGCGAAGGGCGAGACGCTCAAAATGCGGGAGGATTGCGAACAGGAGATCAAGGAGCGCCGTCGCGAGCAGGCCGGCAACGAGAAACGGCTTGCGCAGCGCGAAGAGCTGCTTGACCGGCGCGCCGATTCGATGGACGCCAAGGCGAAGAATCTCGAAAAGCAGGAAAAGGAGATTGAAACGCTGCGCGAACGCCTCTCGAACCGCGAACAGGAGCTCTCGAAAAGCATTTCGCGGCAGATCGATGAACTCGAACGCATTGCACAGCTCGGACGCGAAGAGGCGCGCAGCATGCTGCTTGAGAAGCTCAAGAACGAGATCAAAAACGAATCCGGCATCATGGTCCGGAATCAGCTTGAAGAGGCGAAAGCGCGCAGCGAGCGCGAGGCGCGCCGGATTCTGACCTACGCGATCCAGCGTTATGCGAGCGACTGCACCTACGAGCGTACCACGGCGACGATCCCGCTTCCGAATGACGAGATGAAAGGGCGGATCATCGGCCGTGAGGGACGCAACATCCGGGCGATCGAGGCGGCGACGGGAGTGAGCATCCTGATCGACGATACGCCTGAGGCGGTGGTCATCAGCTGCTTCGATCCGGTTCGCAAGGAGGTTGCGCGGCAGTTGATGGAGCGGCTGATCAGCGACGGGCGGATTCATCCGACCCGCGTCGAAGAGCTCGCCAAGAAGATCGGCAAAGAACTTGAGGAGGAGCTCTACCAGGTCGGCGAGGCCGCCGTTCTCGAGACCGGCATTCAGGGGGTTTCGCCGCAGATCATGAAGCTGCTCGGACGTTTGAAATACCGCTACAGCTTTTCGCAGAATGTGCTGCAGCATTCGCTCGAAACCGCTTATTTCATGGGGATGATTGCGGCGGAGATCGGGCTCGACGAACAGAAAGCGAAACGGATCGGGCTCTTCCATGACCTCGGCAAGGCGATCGACCATGAGGTCGAGGGGCCGCACGCGCAGATCGGCGCGGATTTGCTGCGCAAGCACAACGAGGCGAAAGATGTGGTTCACGCGGTTGCGGCGCACCACGGCGAGATCGAGCCGGACAGTCTGTACGACATTCTCATCAGCGCGTGCGACACGTTGAGCGCATCGCGTCCGGGAGCCCGCAGTGAGACGACCGAACTCTATCTGAAGCGGCTCGAACAGCTCGAGTCGATTGCGCATGAATTTGCGGGGGTCGAATCCTGCTTTGCGCTGCAGGCGGGGCGCGAGATCCGCGTGGTGGTCGTGCCGGAGAAAGTCAGCGAGGGTGAGGCGCAGATTCTCGCCCGCGACATCTGCAGCCGGATCGAAAAGGAGATGACCTATCCGGGTCAGATCAAGGTGACGATCATCCGCGAAACCCGTTCCGTGGAGTACGCGAAGTAATTTTGTGGAAAGCCCGGCGGCACAGATGCTGCCGGATGGTTCAGACAGGCGCGGCGGAACGCGCGATGGTGGTGAAGATGAATCAGGAGAGTCGAGTCAATCTCGAAGTCGATTTGAGGAAACTTGCGGAAAACGTCCATGAGATCCGGCGGCGGGTCGCCCCCGCGAAGCTCATGGCGGTGCTCAAGGCGAACGCCTATGGGCTCGGTGTCCTGCCGGTGGCGGAGGTGGTGCGCGATGCCGGTGCGGCATGTTTCGGCGTGGCGGAGATCAATGAGGCGCTGGAACTCATTCCGCTCGGGCTGCCGGTGCAGATTCTCGGGAATCTGCTGCCGAACGAGATCGCTCCGGCGGTGGAACACGGCGTGGTCTGCCCTCTGAACGACTTCGGCATGGCGCGGAAGATCAGTGCCGAGGCGGTCCGGCAGAACCGGACGGTGCACTGCGCGGTGACGGTCGACTCCGGCATGGGGCGGCTCGGAATGCCTGCGGCGAATGCGGCGCGCGAGATTCTTGCGATGCGCGGCTTGCCGAATCTGGTGTTCGACTCGATTTATTCGCACTGCTCAAACGCCTTTTTGAGGCACGACGATTACACGCTCGGGCAGCTGGCGTTGTTCAAGGCGCTGCTGGCGGAGCTGGCGGCGGAGGGGATGACGTTTCCGGATGTTCACATCGCCGCTTCGGATGCTTTGAACAACTTTCCGGAGAGTACGAAGTTGCCGTTTACGCTTGCGCGCTGCGGGATCAATCTGTACGGTTATTACGATCCGGAGGTGCATCCGTCGATGCGGCTCTCTCCCGTGGTGGAGCTCAAGACGAAACTCGCCGCGGTGCGGACGCTGGCGGCCGGATCTTCAATCGGGTACGGGCGCATGCACCGTCTGCTGCGGGATACGCGGGTCGGGACGATCGCGGCGGGGTATGCCGACGGGCTGCCGCTGGCGCTGTCGAACCGCGGGTATGTGCTCGTGAACGGGCAGCTCTGTCCGGTGCTCGGCCGGATCTCGATGGATTACACGACGATTTCGCTCGAGAATGCGCCGGAGGCGCAACCGGGCGACGAGGTGGTCTGTGTCGGCACTCAGGGCGGGCAGCGGATCACGCTCGATGACTGGGCGCAGCTCAAGGGAACCCATGCCTACGATATTCTCTGTTCGATCGGTACGCGGGTCAGGAGATGCTATCTGCGATGAATATGGCGGAAAAGAGTTCCGGCCGGGAAGCGGTTCTGGCGGCGCTGGAGGCGAACCGGGAGTTCTTCCGGCGGGGGGGGCGTGACTCGGTGTGCCGCCGCCGGGAGATGTTGCGGCACATGCTCGATTTTCTGCGGGCGAACCGGGACAAAGTCTATTCCGCACTGAACGCCGATCTGCACAAGTCGGAGTTTGAGGCGGCGATGACCGAATTTATGCCTGCGTGCGACGCACTGCGTTTCATGATTCGGAAACTGCCGCGTCTCGCGAAGCCGAAGCGGGCGGGCCTTTCGATTCTGAATTTTCCGGCGAGCGGTCGGATCGTGCCGGAGCCTTACGGGCAGGTGCTGGTGTTTGCGACCTGGAATTACCCGTTGCTGCTGGCGCTCGAACCGGCGGCGGGAGCGCTCGCCGCCGGCAACCGGGTTGTACTCAAATTGCCGGATAAATCGCAGCGCACGACGCAGTTTCTGCGCTGGATGATCGAAGAGTGTTTCCCGAACGGCGAGATGATCGCCGTTCACGAGGAGCTTGCGTTCGACGAACTTTTGAACGAGAAATTCGACTACATCTTTTTTACCGGCGGGGAAGCTGCGGGGCGGCGGGTCTATGAAGCCGCCGCCCGGACGCTGACGCCGGTTACGCTGGAACTCGGGGGAAAGAGTCCCTGCATCGTCCGCAAGGATGCCGACCTTGCGCTCGCGGCGAAGCGGATCGCCTGGGGAAAGTTCACGAATGCCGGTCAGACCTGCATCGCCCCCGATTATCTGCTTGTGGAGCATGAGGCCCGGGAGTCGTTTCTGGTCGAGCTGCGGCAGAGCATCCGGGCGTTTTACGGGGATGATCCGGTGAACAATCCCGATTATCCGTGGATCATCGATGAGAAGCAGTACGAACGGCTTGCGAAACTCGCGGAACATGGACGGCTCGTCGCGGGAGGGGAACGCAACCCCGACCGTTTCTGTATCGCTCCGACCGTGATCGACGGGATCTCCCGGGATGATCCGCTGATGGAGCGGGAGATTTTCGGGCCGATTCTGCCGGTTCTGGAGTTTCATTCGGAGGAGGAGCTGCTTTCGATGTTGGTCGGGCGTCCGAAGCCGTTGGCTCTCTACTGCTTCGGGGGGAGCCGCGCATTCCGGAAGACGCTGCTTGCGGCCACGAGTTCCGGTGCGGTGGTGTTCGATGACGTGGTGATGCACTTCATCAATCCGGGGCTGCCGTTCGGCGGGGTCGGTGCGAGCGGCATCGGCCGTTATCATGGGAAATATACGTTTGATACATTCACTCATTACAAACCGGTGATGAAACAGTCGACGCTGATCGACTGGCCGGTCCGTTATCCGCCGTTCACCGGCTGGAAGCGGAAATTGATGAGTTTTTTAACCCGATAGAGGAAGGAGAGAAAACATGTCTGGAATTTTCAAAGCATACGATATCCGTGGAATTTACCCGGTTGACCTCGACGCCGCCATGGCTGAGAAGATCGGCCGGGCGTACATCACGTTCACCGGTGCGAAAAAAGTCGTGGTCGGTCGTGATATGCGTCCGCACTCGGAGCCGCTGTTTCAGGCGCTGGCGAAAGGAATGACCGAACAGGGCGCGGACGTGATCGACATCGGTCTCTGCTCGACGCCGCAGAGCTATTTTGCGAACGGCACGCTGAAAGCGGACGGCAGCGTGATGATCACTGCGAGTCACAACCCCGGCGAGTGGAACGGTTTCAAGCTCTGCAAGGCGAACGCGGTTCCGATTTCCGGCGCGACCGGAATCATGGATATTCAGAAGATCGTCGAAACTGAGGCGTGGAAAAAGGATGTAACTCCTGGAAAAATCACGACTTACGACATCAAGCCGGAGTATGCGGCATT
Source organism: uncultured Victivallis sp. (assembly GCA_944389935.1). GTDB lineage: Bacteria > Verrucomicrobiota > Lentisphaeria > Victivallales > Victivallaceae > Victivallis. The sequence goes on along the minus strand of CALXOE010000058.1, from coordinate 10,287 downwards.
TCTGCGCAAGTTTGCGAAGATGGACCGCAAGCTGAAAGTCGTGGTCGACTATGCGAACGCGATGGGGCTCTATGAGATCGGTGGAATTACGGATCTCTTCGACATCGTTCCGATGTACGACACGCTCGACGGCACGTTCCCGAATCATGAGGCGAACCCGCTGCATCTTTCGACGCTCGACGCGATTCGGAAGAAAGTGGTCGAGGTGGGCGCCGATTTCGGTGCGGCGTTCGACGGCGATGCGGACCGCTGCGGCTTCATCGACGACAAGGGGGAGGTCATTCCGATGGACCTCTTTACGGCATTGATCGCGCAGGACATCCTCTCGGACGGCCCCGCGACGATTCTGTACGATCTGCGCAGCAGCCGCGCGGTGCCGGAGTGCATCCGCGAGAATGGCGGCAAGGCGATCCAGAGCCGGGTTGGCCATGCGTTCATCAAGGCGCAGATGCGTGAGAACGACGCGGTGTTCGCGGGTGAACTCTCGGGCCACTACTACTTCAAGGAGAACTTCACGGCGGAATGCCAGGGACTTGCGCTCATCAAGCTCGCGAACCTCATCTGCAAGAAGAACAAGCCCGTGAGCGAACTCGTTGCTCCGCTGCGCAAATATTTCTCCTCCGGCGAGATCAACTCGAAAGTCGCGGATACGAAGCCGATTCTCGATGCGATCCGGAAACGCTATGCCGACGGCAACATGTACGAGCTCGACGGCATCTCTTCGGAGTATCCGCACTGGTGGTTCAACGTCCGCAGCTCGAACACCGAGCCGCTGCTGCGGCTGATTGTCGAGGCTGATACCGAAGCGCTTATGGAAGAGAAGCGCGACGAATTGTTGAAACTCATCCGCGGCTGAATGGTTCAGTCGTGCGAAATGTAAAGAAGGGATATGGAATCATGAAGAAGATCGCAATGACCCTCGCGTGTGCGTTCGTCGCGGCGGGAATGTTGACCGGTTGCGGCAGCAGCGTCGACGAGAACAAGACGCCCGAAGAGATCCGGCAGGAAATCGCGGACTGGGATGCCGCGAAGATCCAGAAAGTCATCGACGAATACTCCAAGGCGATCGCGGAGAAAACCAGCGAACTTGCCGCCAAGACCGATGAACTCAAGGAGATTCCGCTCACGGAGATGCTCGGCGACAAGGCCAAAGGCATCCAGGGCGATATCGCCGAGATCACGAAGTCGCTCGGCAAACTCAAGGACAACATGGCCGCCTATGCCGAAGGGCTCAAGGCGAAGACCGGCAAATAAGTTGACCTGACATCCGGTCCGGAGGCGGATTTCTCTCCGGACCGGACGATCTCCGGAGGCGGGATGGCGGAGTATTTCGACATTTATGATGAGGCGGGCAACCGGATCGGGCGCGCGCTGCGCAGCGAGTGCCACGGCAATCCGGCGTTGCTGCACCATACGAGTCACGTTGTGATTTTCCATCCCGACGGTGAGCGGCTGCTGCTGCAGAAACGCTCCAGGAACAAGGATATTCAGCCGGGAAAGTGGGATACCGCCGTCGGCGGTCACGTCGACTGCGGCGAAGATTACCTCACTGCGGCCCGGCGCGAACTGCGCGAAGAGCTCGGGGTCTCGGAATTTCCCGGCGAACTCCGGTATCTCTTCGACTCGAAGATCCGTAACTCGATCGAGTCGGAGGATGTGCGGGTCTACGGGCTCACGTTTGCCGGGCCGTTCCGGTTTCAAACCGAAGAGATCGACGAGATCCGATTCTGGACGAAAGAGGAGCTTGCCGATTTGGAGAACCGGAAACTCTTCACTCCAAATCTCGTCTCCGAGCTGGAGATGCTGCGGGAGCGGGGTTTTTTATGAGCGACGGCGCAGGCAGACCGCACTCGTTTTTCGCGGCGGCACGACGCCGTTTTTTCTCTGACGCCCAGGGGTGGTTCGGGGTGATCGGGATTCTGCTGCTGCTGATTCCGGCGATTGCGGCGCCGCTCCTCGCGAATGGACGCCCGCTCGTTGTCTGGGGCGGTGAAAAAGGGGTGTATTTCCCGTTTGCGGCGTTTCTGTTTGCGCCGGACTCGACGGAGTTTCTGATCGAGCAATTTTTCAATTTCACTCTTCTGTTTCTGCCGGTTGTGTTTGTGATCGTGTTTCTGGTCCGGCGGAAACTGCTGCGATGGATCTTCTGCGGCGTTGCGGCGCTGCTGCTGATTGTGCCGTTTGCGGCGGCGAAACCGCGCATTGACAAGACCGATTACCGCAAGGCGGTGGCGGAGGCCGGAGAGCGGGCGATTTTCGCCCCGATCCCCTACGGCCCTTTTGAGATTGTCGCAACTCCCTACGAGAAACCGAACCGGACTCACTGGCTCGGAACCGACGAGATCGGGCGGGACGTCGCCAGCCGCATGATCTACGGGGCGCGCGCATCGCTGGCGGTGGGTCTCTTCGCCACGTCGATCGCGCTGGTGATCGGGACACTGGTCGGGTTGATGGCGGGCTATTACCGGGGCTGGTTCGATCTGGCGGTCATGCGGCTGGTGGAGATTCTGCTCTGTTTTCCGACGTTCCTGCTGCTGCTGATTTTGATGTCGATTCTGAAAGACCGCAAATTCGAGCAATCGATTCTGGTGGTGATTGCCGTCATCGGCCTGACCGGCTGGATCGGTCTCACATTCCTCGTGCGCGGCGAGGTGCTCAAGCAGCGCGCGCTGCCGTATATCCAGAGCTGTGAAGTGGTGGGAATTTCGGCGTGGCGGACAATGACGGTGCATCTGCTGCCGAACATCACCGGACCGATCCTCATCAGCTTCACATTCGGGGTGGCGGGAGCGATTCTCTCCGAGAGCGGGCTGAGTTTTCTCGGATTCGGGGTGCAGCCGCCGACGGCGAGCTGGGGCGGGCTGCTGCGGCAGGCGTTCGACAACCCGCTCGAATACTGGCATCTGACGCTCTTCCCCGGCATCGCGCTTTTCATTGCGGTGCTCGCGTTCAACTTCACGGGGGAGGGATTGCGCAAAGCGCTCTTCCCGCGGTGATCTTTCGGAACACAGCTGTTCTCTCTTCCCGGTCGGGGGAATCGAACCTCTGATCCGGTCGTTGCCGTGTTTCGGAAAATATCCACTATCCGGACACAAAAAACGGGCGGGCGTTCCGTTACTGGAGCGCCCGCCCGGATCGTTCCCGGATCAGTCGAATACGATGAACGGGAACTTGTCCGGATTCTTGGCGTCGCCGATGCCCGGAGCGATGTGGATCCAGCCGTCACGGCCCTCACCGTCATTGTCGTTCACGAGCAGGTTGAACCGGAATCCGTTGCTGAACATCTCCGGCGTCATCCCGGCGGCCGCTTTCGGCAGCGAGAAATCATAAGTCGTGACGTTTCCGTTCCGCTTGGCCTTGAGACGGCACGCCTGTGCCACCACGGCCGGGTCGAACCCCGTGGGCGTCTGGAATACGTGGATTTCAGGTTTTCCGGAGTCGAGCAGCGAGAGTCCGAACTCCCAGTGTCCGATCTGGCCAGGAAGCTGGAACGCGAACTGGATGTTGTCGCCTTTCCAGACGCTGCTGCCGTCAAACGGCTGGCAGTGCTTGTCATCGGTCACGAGGGCGCGCAGATGGAGTCCGCCGTTTTCCTTGCCGAGGAACACTTTGGCGCTCAGATCATTCGCGTCGCGCCAGACTCGGAAGTTCAGTGCCGGATCGGCCGCCGTCAGCGATACGACCTGCGAACGGTCGGCGAGAACGAAGTCCGGAGCGCGGTTGAAATTCATCCCGGCCGGGATGGCGACCGCGGAGTTGATCGGAACAACAAACGTTCCCTGCCAGGGAGTTCCCTCGAGCGAGTAGGCCACGCGCAGCGAGGAGGCACTGCCGTATTCCGCCTTGAAATTTTTATCGACGGAAAGTTCAAATTCCGCTTCGACGGTCTTGCCCGCGGGCACGGAAATCGTCTGCTCCGGAACGGCCGCGTGGAACGAATCGGGCAGATTCTGCAGTGCGAGACGGAACGTCCGTTCGCTGCCGAGCGGATTGAACAGTTTCATGCGGAAGCGGAACGGACGATTCGGAATCGCCACTCCGGCCGAGGAGACCTCCAGCAGCCGACCGGCGATTTCCGCACTCTTTGCTCCGGAAAGACGCAACGTTTCCGGCATCGGTGAGAGGGTCAGAAGCGCCATCCCGTCGAGCAGTTCCTGCGGTTTCTCGTTGCCCATGATGTCGATGGTCGAAGCCGCCGTCGCATCGGATTTCACGACGAGCGTGAGCGACGAACCGAATCCGGACTCATCCCAGGCCGGGAGCAGCGTCTCTTTGCCGTTCGTGAATTCAAACGCCCAGAGATTCGTGCCGAGTTCAAACTGCCGGACGAACTTCATATCGCGATAAAGTCCGGCGAGCATGTTGTAGACCGAATAAACCGGCTTGGGCTGGAAATCGTTGGTGAGCATTCCGTAGTTGTGCTCCCCGTCAACCGGGTCGAATCCATCGTTGCGGAGATCGTACCAGGTGTAGCCGATGGCGCCGCGACTCCAGGCGAAAATCAGTTTCTTGAAGAGCGTGAGCGCCTGATTGCGTTCAGCGCCGTTCAGAGAGTGGATCGCCGTTTCGTTCGAGTACCACGGCACGGTGGTGCCGGTCTCCCTGCGCATCGGCAGAAACCGCTCGTCGACCACCTGCGCAAACTGCTGGAAAGAGCCGTGCTCATGGTAGGCGTGAACCTCGAAAGCACCTTTGGCGAGATTCAGATAATCGCGGTGGAACGTCGGACTCTTTTTTCCGGGATGGTCGGTCATGGTCGCGAAACCACCGGTCATGACGATCGCTTCAGGCACGTGGGTGGAGAGTTCCTCGTAGGTCGCTTTCTGGAGCTGGACGTACTCTTCGAGCGACATCTGATTGAAGCCGCCGAGATCCGGCTCGTTCCAGACTTCCCAGTAGCGGATGCGGCCGCGATAGCGGTCCGCAACAGTGCGGACATATTCGCGCCAGGCGTCAAGATCGGGCATGCTGCGGTTCCAGTCGAGCCAGTTCTTCGACTTCTGCCGCTCCGGCGTGGCCGCCCATTGTGCCGTGAATGCGAACATCGCCTGATGTTCGATGCCGACCATTTCGTAGGCATTCACGAGAAAATCCATTTTCTCGAAGTTCCAGACTCCGCGCTGCGGCTGGATTCCTCCCCATTCGATGCTGTCGCGCACGACTTTGACTCCGCAGATCGATGCGGCTTCCACTTCCCGGAGCTGATCGACCTGACTCCAGCGGCCGCTGTGCGTACAGACACTGAAAAGAAACCCCGGCGCACGTCCGGGCGTCGGTCCGGCCGGGTTCAGATAGGCGAAGCTGCGCGTAGTCCGGTTCTGCATCTGAGGAGCGGAATTTTCCGAAATGGTTGCCGTCACATCCCAGTGGCCGAACTCCTCCGGTTTCCAGGCCGTGGCGAAAGTGCGGGATTCCCCGGGCTGAAGTGCCGCAGTGAAGTTCTCCTCGTGCGTTTTCCCCGTGAAACTCTTGAATTGAAGAGAGATGGAAAACGTTCCGGCCTGATTCGAGGTGTTGGTGAAGCGGTATCGGAGCGCACCTTCTTCTCCGGTTTTCAGCACATGGATGGCGTTTCCGGTGAGAATGTCGAAATCCAGCGCTTCGATCAGCGGCTGTTCGACGCTGAGCGTGCTGCCGGTCAGAAGTGCCGACCCCGGCGTTGAACCGGAGTTGACCAGGGCGAAACGTTCGACCCGGATCGGGAGTTTCGCCGCAGCGAGCGTCTCATCCAGGCGGAAGACGAGGCGACTTCCTCCCTGTTTGAGCGGAAGTTCCGCGGTTTTGAACTGTTTGTTCGCCGCATCGCGAAACACCCAGTAGCAGCGGATATCTCCCGCATTCAGAGCTGCATCAAGCGTGAGCGCGACCGGACGCGACCGAAAAAAAAACAGAGAGCTCATCCGGTCATTGAACGAGGTCTCCCCCCGGATATCGCTGACCAGCAGTCCGTCCGGTCCGAGATTGGGCTGCCCGGTTCCCCAGAGCCGATGGAAAGCATTGGTGAGGTTAAAACCGTAGAGCGGGCGAGTCGCCACCGTTTTCTCTCCGCCGGAAACCGCTGCCGTGACCGAGAGAATCCGGAAACTGGCCTCGGGCACGGCCTGCGAATAGTCGACGCCCATGCCGTAGATTTTGAGCGGCTGGTCGAGATTCTTGTCGTTGTTGCCGCCCCAGCTGTTCTGCCAGCGCCCGGCGGAGACCTCCCAGGTTACCTCCTGGATGCCGCCCTGCGAAAAATCGACGCTCTTCGAGAACTGGAACGTCTCGTTGGTCTTATCGGTCAGGCGCAGTCCGATGCTGCGGACGGGGCAGCCAGCAGGCGCTTCGATCTTCGCAGTGACCGTGACTTTGGTGAATTCAGGCAGGGGGAGCGGGCGGTTGAACACCAGCTCGATGTATTTCGATTTGCCGGTCTCCCAGTTCACTTCGACGCCGTTGCCGGAAAAGGCATAGTTGGTCGGCGCCGCGCCGCCGGGAATGTATTTCTTGATTCCGGCGTTGAGATCAACCGCGAGCGCGGACGCCGCGGACGTCGCCGCCTTTGCCGCGATCGAGGGCTGCGCCGTGACCGAGAGGACCCGGAAACTGGTCTCGGGCACGGCCTGCGAATAGTCGACGCCCATGCCGTAGATTTTGAGCGGCTGGTCGAGATTCTTGTCGTTATTGCCGCCCCAGCTGTTCTGCCAGCGCCCGGCGGAGATCTCCCAGGTCACCTCCTGAACGCCGCCTTTGGAAAAGTCGACGCTCTTCGAGAACTGGAACGTCTCGTTGGTTTTATCGGTCAGGCGCAGTCCGATGCTGCGGACGGGGCAGCCTGCGGACGCTTCGATCTTCGCCGTGACCGCGACTTTGTCGAATTCGGGCAGGGGGAGCGGGCGGTTGAACACCAGTTCGATGTATTTCGATTTGCCGGTCTCCCAGCTCACTTCGACGCCGTTGCCGGAAAAGGCGTAGTTGGTCGGCGCACCACCGCCGGGGATGTATTTCTTGATCCCCGCATTCAGGTCGACCGTGAGCGGGGAAGCCTGAAGCATAGACGAAACCCCGACGAGAAGCAGTGCCAGGAGCGCTGCTGCGGAAAGATGGTAGTGTTTCATAATGATCTATGATTCCAACTGGTTGTGATTTAAGAAATTAAATGTACGGTGCATGCGACAGCTGGAAATTCACTTCCTTATAGCGCACGGTGGAAGCGTGCCCGTCGAACCACAGAACCGGCTTGGTCCGATTGTGGCGGAACGAAGCCGAATAACTGTCGAGATTCAGGCACTCTTTATCGATCCGGTTCAACGCGGCACCATCGACAATATTCGGCTGGATGGTATTGGGATTATCATCTGTCGGGCCGATTTCGGAGACGAACACAAGCATCGACGGCGTCGGCTTGGTGATGGTGCTCGTGCAGCTTCTGGTTGCGACCGATTCCGGTTTGACGTAGTAGGAGTTGTTCCCGCCCGGATCTTTCGCTGCCGGACTCATCCCGAATACGGCCGGGTTCACATCGATCTGGAAATCATTCATCGAATATCCGCAGAAGTCGAGTGTTCCGTCCGTGGGCAGGGAGGCGCACTTGAACACGCCGCCGTTGCGGATGTTCGCCGCTTCATTCCAGTCTTTGGGATCGGGATTCATACCGACATAAGGCGCAACTCTGAAGTACCACCATTGCTTGTTGAAGTCGAGATACACTTTCGGTTTGGCCGCCGGATAGTAGCCGTAATCCCCGGCATACTGGGCCAGACCGCCGAAAACCTGCTTGAGGTTGTTGATGCACTTCGCTTTCTTTCCCTGCTCGCGGGCGTTCTGCAACGCCGGCAGCAGCATCGAGGCCAGAATCGCGATGATCGCAATCACCACGAGGAGCTCGATCAAGGTGAACCATGATTTTCTCATGCTCTTTTCTCCTTCTTTATGTTGATGTTTTCAGGGGGAATCAAATTTTTGTATGACCGGAGATTATGGTTTTACTCCAGTCCAGTGGAGCTGGTCAATTCTGACGTCTTCCACATGACCGTCGAACCAGAGGATATTTTTGCGGCCTTTGTGACGGTAGGCAAATTCATAATAGCTGTATCCCTGCGGAGATGTTCCCGTGATGACGGGAACGGAGCTGGACGCGGTCGAGGAGTAACCGAGCTGGTTGCCATCCTGAAATGCGAGATCCGCAGCATCTTTCCCCTCGTCGAGCGCCCGTTCCGCGACGAACGGAATCGTCGAAGTGCGCGGTGCACATCCCGGCTCTGCCTTGGTGGTTTTCGCTCCCGGCTTGGTCGCGTAAATCGTGGTGGTCAGGCCGGCTTCACCCCGTTCTGCCACTGCCGGCGTGAAGCCGAACCAGACCACCAGCGGACCAAATCCGTACATCGAATAGCTGACCCGGTCGAGAAGCCCGGTGGTGGGCGGGGCGATCTCCGGACAGCGCAGCACGCCGCTTTCGCGCCGTTTGGCCGCAACGGCCCAGTCTCCGCCGGTGTAGACTCCATCCATCCCCAGGTACGGCATGGTCAGCCAGTGCCAGCCGCGTGTGTTGAGGTTGCCCATCTCCGCACTTTTGGCGGGCGGGAAGTATTCGTAATCACCCGAGTACATCATCAGGGCGTTGCCCACCTGCTTGAGATTGTTCGTACAGGCGGTTTTCCTTGCCGCAACCCTTGCCTGGCTGAGAGCGGGCAACAGCATGGAGGCGAGGATTGCAATGATCGCAATCACCACAAGGAGCTCAATTAGCGTAAATTTAGAAGTGTTATTGAACCGCATAATAGATAATTTGTGATAGTTGCAGGCGCTGTTTTTCATCTTGCGATCCTTTCCTTATCATGTCGTTATGCGTTTTGCTGATTCTGTATTGTTTTTCTTCTTCTGAATACATGACTCCTGTCGTCATGAAAACTCCTGATTTCGCGCAAAGGTGAAACAGGTTCGAGAACCTTTTGGATTTCTCTCTCCTCCGGTAAAACAGAGAAGAGGCGATAAATCAATTCCTGATGATTCATCTTTTTCGTAATCTTCCCGCTTTGTTCTCCTTGTTTTTCGTTTATAACTCGTATTATGTGAATAGGAAACCTGTCATCAAGATAACACTCCGAAAGAAGCCAACTTACCGGATGGAGACTTGGAAAGTTTCAGATTCCGGACGGACTTCCTCTCCAGCAGCCTCTGCGGAAACTCAATCTGCCGGGAGATATTCGTTTTGTGTTCCAGAATGTCCTTCGCCATCCGGGGGATGATAACCTTGTATTCATCCATTCCCGTATCGATCACGGTGAGCCAGTCCGAACCGGTTATGCAGCCGGAACTGATGAGCGACAGATCCTGAGGAACCCGTATCCCGTGCTGATCCAGACACCTGCGGGCCACGAGCGCACCGTTGGCGCTCACCGGAAACAGCGCGGTGAAATCGTATTTCCCGGCGGCGTAATCCGCGATGAATTTCTCGATCTGCTGATCCGGCCGATCACCCGGCTCCATTTCGCAGTCGAGAATCGTGATCTCGCAACCATTGGCGCGGGCGCAGCTTTCAAATCCCCGCCGGTAGGCTTCGACGGTATAGAGGTGCGGTTCGTTGATGAGGAGTCCGAGTTTGCGATGTCCCATCCTGATCAGATAATTCGCAATGTTCGAGCCGGCAGCGCTGTTGTCGCCGCACACATAGTTGATCTGCCGAACCGGAACCGAGTTCCGACTCAGAATCACCGGCGCCGGACTCCGGGAGATCGCCAGAATCTGTTCCGGCGTCAGGAGGTCATTTGCGATTCCGTCCAGAACGATGATGTCCGCATCGTAGTTCGCCAACGACTGTGTGATGTCCTCACGATAATCGTAACGTTCATGGACAAATTCAAATCCGTTCGCTTCCGCCCCGGCACGAAGCGTAGCTGCCATCAGGTCGAAGATCTCCGCCCGCCAGTTGTTCTGGAGCAGCAGCAGCCGCGGAGATGTCGTCTCCTTTTTGCAGACAAAGCTGCCGCGCCCGACGTAGGCTTTCAGCAACCCCTTTTCTTTGAGCAGGTTGATCGCCGGAGTCACTGTTGACTGGCTGACATTGTATTCCGCCATCAACTGCCGCACCGTAGGAAACGCTTCGCCATCTTTCATCGAGGCGATCCGCTGCCGCAGCCTGACGCAAAGTTCGTCGCTTTTGTTTGATTTCAGCATGATGTCGCCTTGTTTTTTAAATTGTATCGATCATGAATACATTTTAATTATACTAGAAAATTTAAAAAAAGCAATAGCCAGGAAGAAAAAAAAAACGTTTTTTCTGCAAAAAAAATAACGGGAGCGAATCGG
>CALXOE010000057.1 GCA_944389935.1 uncultured Victivallis sp. | reverse complement strand
CCCCCTGCCTCCCACGACCTGGTAACGAGAAAAGCGGCATTTACGCTGATCGAGCTCCTCGTTGTAATTGCGATCATCGCGATTCTCGCATCGATGCTGCTGCCGGCGCTGAGCCGGGCGCGGGAATCGGGCCGCAAGGCGACCTGCACCGGAAATCTCAAGCAGATCGGCACCGCGCTGGCACTCTATGCCCAGGATTATGAGTACTATCCGCCGTCCAGACCGTCCAAGGCGGACGGCGCCTGGTGCAACGCCTGGAGCTGGGTGCTCATGCCCTATCTCGGCATGGACAATACGCGGACCGATGACTGGACCGCCGCAGCCAAACGGCGCGAAAGCGGTGCGCTTCACTGCCCGTCCAATCCGTTCAACGACAAGAATCTCGACCGGATCAGCTACTCCATGTACGGATTTGGACCGCTGATCGCGTGGTACGGCTGGACGGAGTGGAAGCCGTGCGGAGGAACGGGCGGAAATTCGATCGATTTTCATGTGGTCAAACCGACTTCACGGGCGAGGACCGACGGAGGTGTCGGCGTGTTTCCGCAGCCATCCAACACGGTTTTCGTCGGAGAAATGGGATTTTACGCCGGAGCCGCCGGAAACGATTATGCGTTCCAGAACGGCACTCAGCTCTGCAACTATACGGATTCCACCAAGGGGGATCCGGGATTTGAATTTTCCTATCGGCACAACAGCCGGAAAAACATCCTCTGGTTCGACCTGCATGTGGCCGACATCGGGGTCAACGGAGTCAACAGCGCCGGCGTGCGTCTGTAAGGGGGTTGATATCCGGAAAAATCATGGTATTTTAATTGAGATCGGATTTGAGGATGCAGCAGACAATGGCGATGGAGAAACAGCGTACCAGAAAGGCCGGCATGGCCAGGGAGTGGATTGCCCGGGAAATCCGGATCGGCAATTTCACGCGCGGCTCCGTCCTGCCTCCCGAACGCAAACTTGCGACCCAGATCGGCGTGAGTTATATGACTTTGCGCAAGGCGGTCAGCTCCCTCGTGGAAGATGGATTTCTCGAGCGGGTCCACGGCCGGGGAACTTTCGTGAGCAGCGAGATCCCCGAGCAGAAGCTCCAGAAAACCCTCGGGCTCATTCAGCCCGCCTGGTCGGCGCCGGAAAATCTCGACCTGGTCATGCACTTTTCCCAGGCGTGCGAAGAGGCGAACTGGCAGCTCAAAGTCGTCCATGTCCGGAACTGGGAGGACCGCGCAATCCCCGATCTGCTGAAAAGTTGCGACGCGCTGGTGTTGACCATGATTCAGCAGGCGGCCAAAGTGCCGCGCAATCTCTGCGACCTGCTGAAAATGTCCCCGAAACCGGTCGCGGTGGTCTGCGCCGACGCGGACTGGATCTGCCGGGACACGGTCTACTACCGGAACGACGAGAGGATGGAGGAACCGTGCGACCGCCTCTATGAACTCGGGCATCGCCGCATCTTCCTCGTGGATCAGCTGATCTGCGAAAACCACAAACTCATCTCGATCCATCCGAGTCTGCGCGGATTCGGTGAAGTGTTCCGGGCCAGATATCCCGATATCGAATACAACACGACGATGATGGCGCTGGAAATCCCGTTTTTCCGACTCGCACATCATGCGATCCGGCAGGCATTCCACGAGCACAGACGCGAAATCGCCGGATATACGGCCGTAGTCTGCCCGTTGAGTTTCTACTGGGCGGTGATGGCGGGACTGCGGGACATCGGATTCCGCGTGCCGGAAGATATGTCCGTTCTGACTTTCGGCGACCGCCAGGAGTCGGAATTCTACTGTCCGCGCCCGGCCGCGTTCACGCCGGAACTCCGCGATCACGCATTCCGCACGCTCGAGCTGGTCCGCTGGCGCGTGCAGAATCCGGACGCTCCGCCCCGGACCATTCAGGCGGCGGCCCATTTCGCCGAAAACGAGACGTTCGCACCGGCCCGCCGGTGACGGTTTTTATTCCATACATTTCATTCAGCCACTCACTCAATCAGGAGAAAATTCCATGGGGAAGTATGCTCTTTGCGCCCTCTTTGCCGGGCTCGCCGTTCTTCTTCCGGCCGCTGAGCTGCGGCCGCTGCCGTGGTCGGAGGCGACCAATCGCGCCGCACGCTTCAAGGCCAACACCTCCGGACACATGACCATCACCGACGACTCCGCCGAAAAGGCGGTCCGGTTCGACGTCAAATTCACGCCCGGAACCGATTTCTGGGCCTACCCCTTCCTGCATCTGGAAGACTCTCTCGCCGACGTCGAGCAGATCCGTTTTGAATACAAGGCGCAGCCCGGCCATCCGGAGCGGAAAATCAGAAACGCTTACGTCATGTTCGGCAGCGAACAGCCGTATTATGCCATCCCCCTGCCGAAATCGGACCGGTACACGCAGATCGTCATCGACGTGCCGGAATCGGTCCGGAATCCCGCCGGCGTGCGGGATATCCGCATCGGCATGAATCCGCGCGACCCGGAACTGACGTTCTTCATCCGCAATCTCGAATTCCTGACCTCGAAAGAGATTGCCCGGACGTTCGATACGGCCGACGCCATCGCGGTCCAGGCTCCCGCCGCAGCTTTCGTGCAGGGCGAGAAGCTCGAATTCCGCCTGAAACCCTACGCCGCCGTCACCGCAGACTGGAAACTGCGCAACTGGCGACGGGAACTTCTGCGTGAGGGATCGTGGCCCGAAAACGGCCGCGGAACTCTCACGCTGCCGCAGCTTCCGAACGGCTATTACACGCTTGAAGTCAGCTCGGACAAAGCGTCGTTCGCGGGGAGTCGCAGTTTTGCGGTGGTCCCCGATCCCGCGAAACGTCCCGCCAACCCGGAGATGTTCTTTGCGATCGACTCCGGCCAGAGCTGGCTCGCCCGGCCCGACGCGGCCAATTTCCGGCAGCCGCCGAACGCCTATGAAGTTGCAGCCGAAGCCGCCCGGCGACTCGGCGTTCAGATGGTCCGCGAACGCATGAGCTGGGGCGACGTGGAGTCCACCCCCGGAAAATTCGACTGGAGACAGTACAAATACAACGCCGATCTGCTCGCGGCGCGCGGCCTCGGCGTCTCCGGAATCTACCACTCGGCGCCGGGTTGGAGCAAAAGCCACACGACCCATCTGCCCGGCGACCTCGCCGCCACCTGGCGTTTCGCCAAAACCGCCGCGGAAACGTTCCGCGGGGCGATGAAGAACTGGGAATTCTGGAACGAGCAGGACATCGGATTCGCCCCCGAACCCGCCTGGGATTACGCCTCCGCCCTGAAAGCCGCCTTTCTCGGCTGCAAGGCAGCCGATCCGGAACTCTCCGTCGCGATCGGCGGTTACGCCTATCTGCCGACCGCCTATGCCGATACGGTCATGAAAAACGGGGCCGGCGACTACTTCGACATCTTTAACATTCACACCTACTCCCCCATCCGCGAATATCCCGCCATGCTCGAGAAAATCCGCGAACACATGGCGAAAAACCACATCGCCGACCGCCCGGTCTGGTTCACCGAAAGCGGTTGCCGTCTCGAGGGATCCGGACGGCTGGACAGCTACATGAAAGGGTTGAAGATGCACGACCCCGATCAGGAGCTGCTGATCGCCGAATTCATCCCGAAGATGATGATCTCCATGCAGATGCTCGGCGTCTCGAGGGATTTCTTCTTCGTGCTGCTCCCCTACAACGAAAACGACGGGAAGAAAGATTGGGGCCTCATGCGGCGCGACTTCACGGTCAAGGCCGGATTCCCCGCTTTCGCCACCCTCGTCGACCAGCTCGGGAACGCCGAACCGGAGGGGGAAGTCGCGCTCGGCAACGGTTTGAAAGGCTACCTCTACCGGCAGAAAGACAACAGCCGGACTCTGGTCTACTGGAGCTGTTCCGAAATCGACGCCGGAATTCAGCGCCCCGACCTCACCGCCGCGGAGGAGTACGAACGGAAATTCCGGCTGCCGCGCTCCGGGAAATACAGCGGAGTGGATCTCTTCGGGACTCCGTTCGAGATTGACGGGCGGGAGGTGACGGCGGTCCGTTATCCGCATTTTCTGCACAATGTCAAGGGATTTTCCGTGAGTGTGCCGTTCCGCAAGCCGGCGACGGCACGCCCCGCCGACCGCGCGGATTTCGATAAAACCATCCTCTTCCGCACCGAACTTTCGGATGATTTCACCGTATTCTCCGCCAAAGACGGCGCGGATGTCCGGAAAGAGAATGCCCGCTACAAACTCCAGGTGTGGAATCTCTCGGACCGGGAGAAATCCGGTGAAATCCGGATCACCGGCGGTAAAATCGACGGTCTGCCCGGAACCGTGACCGTCCCCGCGTTCGGCAAGGCGGAATTCGACCTCACGTTCACCCCCGAATTCGGCCCGGACTTCAAGACCGAACTGCGCACGACCGGCGTGTTCGAGGGGAAGAAAGTCTCCCCGCACGTCATCCCGCTGCAGAGCGTGAAAGAGATCGCCGCAGCCAGCCGTAAAGTGGAGCTGCCGCTGATCCACGATCCCGTCAACTGGCGCAAAAACGCCTCGGGCCGCATGGAGATCACCTACGACGCGGCGGAACAGGCGCTCTGTTTCCGAACGGTCTTCCCGCCAGAAGAGGAGGGTCTCTGGGTTTATCCGGAGTATGTGCTGCAGCTGCCGCAGGAGTCGCTCGCCGGAGCGATCGGCATCGGATTCGAGATGAAAGTCTCGAAAGCAGACGCAGTCGCCCAGACGATCGTGATGGCGGTCCGGGACAACGAGCCGGACGCTTATCTGCGCATCCCGGCTCCGACCGAACAGTGGGAGGAGCGTTTCGCGCAGTTCCCCGCCGACGTCGATCCCGGCAAGGTGAAACTCCTCCGGTTCGGCATGAATCCGAGAATCCGTGACATCACCTACTGGATTCGCAACATCCGGATTTATTACGCCAGGTAACTTTCCGGGAAGGGAACGGGTTCAACCGTTCCCTTCCTTGCCGGGAGATTCCGGACTTCACTCTCCGATCACTCTTTTCCACGCACGATTACATCGACGAAATGAGGTTGAGATCGCCACTTCAAACCGGAGATGACCGGTGAGAAACGCCACCGGGAGCTCCCGGATTCACTTTCCCTGCCAGATCGACGGAAAACACCTGACGTTTTCTCACGGCTTCCGCCGCCGGACTGCCAGTCGGATCCCTTCGCCCGCCACGACAACGAAAAACAGCCAGACCGGAATCGCAAAAACAAGGATTCCCCCCATCTCCTCAAGCCGACTCCCGTAAAAACCGAATGCGGCAGCCGCTTCATACAACAGCAGACAATACACCGAAATCCACCACCTCCGGGCGGGCAGTGCAACGGCTGCAACATGCGCAATTCCGATAAGCGCAAAGAGAACTGCCGCCAGCCACAACTCTCCGTCCACGCTCCGGGAACACAATCGGGTACTCAGCCAGACTGCTGCGGCAAGAACCACCGGTGCAGGGAATACGCATACCGGCAATTCTCTCTGCCAGAATCGGGAATGCCGTTCGCCCCTCCTCATCCGCAATCGCTCCATCCTCGGGATCGCTCGCAAACACTCTGCAGTTCCATCCCATCTCCTACAATGAATCCGGCACTCACCCTTATTCAGCATCCTGCAACTGTTCCAGAGCCTCCGCTGCATCCGCATCTCCCTGCGCCGCCGCTTTCCGATACCACTTCGCAGCTTCCGCAAAATTCTGCGGCACTCCCTGCCCTTCCGTATACATAGCACCAAGATTGTACTGTGCGGATGTTTCTCCCTGCTCCGCCGCTTTCCGGTACCATTTCGCGGCTTCCGCATTATCCTGCGGCACTCCTGCGCCTTCCTCATACAGACTGCCGAGATAACATTGCGCGGGAGCGTTTCCCTGTTCCGCAGCTCTCCGAAACCATTTCGCAGCCTCTGCATAATCCTGCGACACTCCTTCGCCGGAAAAATACATCACGCCGAGATAACACTGCGCGTCCGCGTTTCCCTGTTCCGCAGCTCTCCGAAACCATTTCGCAGCCTCTGCATAATCCAGAGGGACTCCTTGGCCGAAAAAATACATCATGCCAAGCTCCTTCTGCGCGTCCGCGTCTCCCTGCTCTGCCGCTTTCCGATACCACTTCGCAGCCTCAACAGCGTCTTTCGGCACTCCTTTCCCATCAGCATACACCACGCCAAGATTGCATTGTGCTATCACATACCCCTGCTCCGCCGCAAGGTGAAAGTACTTCGCTGCCACCGTATAATCCTGCGGAACTCCCTGGCCATTCGCATACATCATCCCAAGATTATTCTGTGCATACGCACGCCCCTGTTCCGCCGCTAAGCGATAAAGCTTCAGTGCCTCAGAATAATCCTGTGTAACTCCCCGGCCATTCGCATACATCACCCCGAGATTGTATTGCGCGTCCGCGTTCCCCTGTTCCGCAGCCAAACGATACCATTTCACCGCCTCAGCAAAGTCCTGCGGAACTCCATGGCCGTTCGCATATACCGTCCCGAGATTATTCAGCGCCCCTGGATGACGCTGTGCCGCCGCAAGGCGGAGATATTTCAGCGCTTTCGCATAATCCTGCGAAACACCAATTCCGCTCAGATAAAGCCGCGCAAGATTCAACTGCGCAGTCGCGTCGCCCCGCTCCGCCGTTTTGCAGAACTCCGCCAGTGCGGCGGTGAATTCCGGTTGTTTCCTGAACTCCGAACCAGTCGCCTCAAGAGCTTTCCCGGCAGAAGCAAACTCCTCATAATTTTCCGCCTCCGCCATTGCCCGAACCAGTTGCGGAATCGCGGAATATCCATGCCGCGCAAGTTCCTCATATTTTCCGAAACGTTCCTCTTCAGCTCCGGAAATGCGGAATGTCAACGTCAATACCAACAGGCCGAACAACAATAATTTCCTGCACATCACCCGAAAATCTTTCCTTTTTTCTTCTGCAACTGTTCCAGAGCCTCCGCAGCATCCGCATCTCCCTGTTCCACATCATCCTGCGTCATCCCTTCGCATTTCGACTTCGAATCGCCCGTTACTCCAAAATAGCACAGATTCGGAAGATTGCAATCAAACCGCTTTTGACCGGTCTCCATCCATCTCCGGCTTTCCCGGGGGCCGGCTGTTCGGAATGTATGATTCGAAAACGAGCGTTCCTCAAAAAAAACTCCCGCCCCGGACGAGCGCCGGAGCGGGAGGTTCTTTTTTCCGGAATATTCCGGGAGAGTTACAACAGCACCCCCCAGCCGAACTCGTCCGGATTCTTCGAGCGGCCGATGCCGCCCATCCATTCGATCCAGCGGACGCGCCCCTGACCGTCGTTCTCATTCACGAGGAACGAGAAGCGGAAGAGCGTGCCGGAACAGTCGGCGATGCCGAGTTTCTCCAGCGGCAGCGAAACCTCGTAGAGCGTGACGTTCCCGGTGCGTTTCACGCTGACCGGCACTTTCCACTCTCCCGCCAGCGCGGGATCGGGCACGACGGACGCATAGGCCGCCGCCCGGCCGTCCGCGCCGGAGAGCGTGATCTCCGTGAACGCGCCGTCAAGATTCTGGAACCCGATCTGAATGCTGTCGTCTTTCCAGCCCTCTTCGGGTCTGGAGGTCATCACATGCCGGTCGTCAGTCACCCGCGCCACGATCCGCAGCGCGCCGTTCTCCCGGGTCATCGAGAGGTCGCACGAGAGATCATCCGCCCCTTTCCAGCGCGGAATCGCCGGATCGAACGTCAGCTCATGAACCCGGTCGAGCGTGTCAAGCACAAGATGCGCCGCCGCTTTCCGCCCCGCGGCAACGGGGTAGCCAACATTCACCGCCAGCGGCACCGTCAGAGAGAGTTTCTCTTTCCCCGCTTCAAAGGTCACCGTCCGTTCACTCGAGAAAATCCCGTTCGACGCATCCTCCGGAACGGCCATCGGAATCGACAGAACCCGCGTCCCGCCGGCGGCGAGCTCAACCGGCGCCATCCCCGTGACCGTAATCCGGACCGGTTCCGGGAACGGATTCCGGACCGTCAACGGCACCCGCACGCGGCTGCCCGCCCGGGCGCCCGTGATCTGTTTCTGCTCTGCCACCGCGGCAGCCATTCGATAGGCTCCCGCCGGATAACTCACGTAGGTGGGCTCTTCCACCGGGATGGTCACGCAGGGGCCGTTCATCCGGGAGCTTTTCCCGAAAATTCCGGCGACGGAAACTTCCCCTTTCCCCTCCAGAGAGAGGAGCTGACGGGTTCCCGCCACTTTCGGCCAGAGCACCAGAACTTCCCGGTTCGCCTTTTCATCGATGAAGCGGTAGATCTCCAGAGCGCCCGTTCCGGTCAGCAGTTCGCCGCGCCCGGTGTTCCCGAGCTGCCGGATCAATTCATTATAGGCAACGAACGACGGTTTCGGCCGGTTGTCGCTCGTGACAAGCCCGAACGAGTCGTCCGCCTCGAAGTCCATGTCCCAGTAGTCCTGCAGCGTGAACCATGTGTAAAACTCCGTATGGCGGCTCTTCGCGTAGACGATCTTCTTGACAAGCGTCACGGCATGGCGCTTGATCGTGTCGATCGTGTATCCGCTGCGGTCGCCGGTTTCGGTGTTGCAGACCGGCAGATCGACTCCGGCCTCATCGAGCCACTTCTCCAGCAGCTCCTGACGCTCGACGTAGTTCATGAGACTCCCGTGCGCATGGAAGCAGGCGACGTCGTAAAGTCCCTTGCCGCGGGAGTACATGTCGCGCGAGAAATTCTTCTTCTCTTTCGGATGGATGATCGTAACCCCGCCGGTCGCGATCCGGATCTCCGGAGCGTTCGCTTTCTGGGCGGCACGCACGATCTTCAGCGCATCGAGATAGCCGTCGAGCGTCCCGATCAGGAATCCGAGATCCGGCTCGTTCCAGAACTCGAAATACTGCACATTCGGATAGCGGCTCAGACATTGAAACACTTTGTCCATATGGCCTCGGAACGCCTCCGGCTTCGTGGGCAGTCCGCGCCACAGCTCTTTCTCCTGCGTATAGGCGGGGACACCCTCGGTGTACGAGACACACGCGATCATGCCCGCATCGCGATTGCCCCGGAGGATCTTTTCGTACCCCTCGAAGTTCGTCACCTCGCCGTTGTCGAGGCGGTTGCCGGTGATGCCGAGCCGCTCGATGTCGAATCCGGCCTGCTTCATCCATTCATAGTGGAGCGCATTCTCCGCCTCGCAGTTCCAGATCGAGGTATCCTGAATGCCGAACCACATCGGGTGCGAATTCTTCCGCCCGTTGTTCGGGTGGAACACCGCGATCCAGTCCGTGTAATCGCTGCGGACTTTGCCGGATGTGAATTCGATGGTCATCGGGTAGCAGCCGATTTCGAGCGCCGGGAGCGGCACGTCGAGCACCGCGCTGCCGAACGGCTTGACGGAAACCGGAAACGTTTTATCCATCACCACCTTGTCGCTCCAGTCGAAGAGGCGGCAGCGGACATTTCCCTCCACCAGTCCCGACGAAGCGTTGCGGAAACGGTACGAGGTTTTCCCCGGTTTTCCCGGCGCAGTCGCGAGCGGCGAAAGCACCGGGCGGATCGAGATCCGCCGCCGTCGGCTCACATCCCCGGTCATGGCGATGTCATCGACGAGGATGTAACCGCTGCCGGAAACGCCCTGCGCCTCAAAATGAACTTTCGCAAGTTTGAACGGGCCCGTGAACTTCTTCGCGGCCTCCCCGACTTCGGAGCGGCAGCGCCGCCAGCCTTTCCCCGAAAACGCGACGGGCACGGTGCGGAACTGTTTCCCCTCGGCGTCCTCGAGCGTAAACGAGAAACTCCCCGTCACGCCGCGTGGATCGACGTCGAGTTCCACGCCGTCGGCGAACACCTCCGGCTGCCCCGCTTTCGCCCGCAGGAAATCGAGCGCCCCTTTCTGCGCGGGATCGGCGAAGTGAAACAGCAGCTTCCCCGCATAACCGTCATCGCGCGACGCATCCGGCGTTCCGCCGAGACAGAGATCGGCGCCGAACCACTTCCCCGGCGTCACATTCCGGACTCCGTTGGTCCGCCAGGTTCCGACGTCGGAGAAGTCCTCCACGATCAACCGGTCGGCCGCTCCGACCGACGTACACAATGCGGCCAGTGCGGCTGGAATCCACAGACGCGTCATTTCGCCTCCACCGGTTCAATCTCGTCGATCCACTCCGCCGAGAGCGGGGACGCATAGACGCGGATCTCATCGATCTGCATCTTCTGCGCCGAACTCGCTTTGAGCCGCCCGATCATCAGGCTCTGGAACGCATCGAGTTTCGTCATCGGAGAGTTGCGGTCCGCCGTTTTTCCGTCGACAAAGAGCGTCACTTTCTTCGTCTTGCCGTTGAAGACGATCGCGACATTCGCGTACTCACCGACCGTGACCGGCAGGTGGCCGGACGCCATGCCGGTTTCGAGCTTTTCCGGCCCCTTGGCCCGTGAACCGATTCCCTTGGACGTGAAGAACGGCGTAAGGACCAGCTGCGCCCAATCGCCGGGGGTGACCGCATTGACCAGACCGAAGCTGAAAAACGGCTCGTTGGCCGGCGCATTCAGATACTTGATCCGGCACCAGATCGTGCCGCCATCGGCGAGCCCGGCGAACTTCTCCGACGCCGAGTTCACCGCGTCGCTGAAAAGAATCACGCCGCCGCCGAGCGTCACCGAACCGTCCGCGTTGCGGGTGAAACTCGGATCACTGCCGATGGCGCTGCGTTTGAGCACCAGCCCGCCGACATCGTCGGTCAGACACGTCTCCTCACTGGAGCTGTCGTTGAAACTCCAGCGCGCCAGCATCCCCTGCGTGAAATCCGCCTGCGCCGAAAAAACTCCCAGCACCAGCGCCGCCGCCATCATTCCGCTTTTCTTCATGATCTCTGATTCCTCTCTGTTTGTTTACGGCAGGGTTAAATAATATCCCACCTGATTGTAACCGACCGCCGTCACGTGCATATCGACGGCAAGCACGTTGTCCCTCCCGTTGTGACGGACCGGAGAAAGACTGTCCGGATCCATATTGTACAAATACGAAGAATTCGGCAGCGACGCTTCATTATATCCGGCATCGATCGCCAGCAGGATTTTTGAAAAAGCGACATTCCGGTATGCCCCATTGTTCATCCCGTTGATCTTGCTGAGTTTGACGCCGTCAGAGCGGGTCGTCGTATAATCGAACGTATTGGTCCGGTAGGAGACGATGTTTCGCTGGTTCGACGGACAGAACATCACGCACCCCGGGCGCTGCCCGTAAATGGCCTGGTTATATTCGTTCGTCACGGCGTTACCATCGTACCCGATGTAACTCCTCAACCGATACTGCCAGCAGTTCAGCGGCCACGCCAGATCGTTGCTGATGGAACGCCCTACGGCGATGTGATCGTCGAAATCCCCGGCGTACTGGGTCTCGGCCAGCCCGATCTGCTTGAGGTTGTTCATGCAGCTGCTTCCGCGCGCCCGCTCCCGCGCCTGATTCAACGCGGGCAGCAGCATCGAGGCCAGAATCGCGATGATTGCAATCACCACGAGGAGCTCGATCAATGTAAAATTCTTCTGCGAAACACCGAGACGGATTCCAAATGTTTTCATATTGCCACTTCCTTTGGTTGAGAGGTGAGTTTTTTTACAGATTTACGTTCGACGACGACGGGAGAAACTTCCACGTGACCGGGCAGTTCCATCCGATGCCGCAGCCGGTCTTCGATGATGTCGAGAATGTCGCAGGCCATTTCGCTGCGCGGAGTAAAGACGCTTGTAAGAGCGTACTCCTCTCCGAAGCTGTTGCCAAACCCGAGCACGCTCAGATCCTCCGGGACCCGGATTCCGAGCTCGTGGAGGGCCTTGAGCACCCCGAAAGCGCTCCCGTCGCTGACCACGAACAGCGCTGAAATATCCGGAATGCCGTTTCGGAAATGTTCAAGGATATACCGGTATGCGTTCTCCGAAGCATCTTCCCCGGCAACAGTTTGACAGTCGAAAAGCTCCACCCGGCAGAGGTTGGTCCGCGCACTCAGTATAAATCCTTTCACGAGTTCGTTGACCGAAAACAGATGGGGCTCCGAAAAAAGCACTCCGAGTTTCCGGTGACCGGACTGATAAAGGTGGTTTGCCGCCACGACACCCGACTCGGAGTTGTTGCCGCAAACATAGCAAATGTCCTCCACCCGGACGATTGAACGACTGATCACCACCGGGACGCAGCAGCGATGAATCCGTGTAATCTGCTCCAGGGAAAGAAAATCGTTGGAGAGCCCGTCGATCACAATCGCATCCGCTTTAAAATCGTTCAATTTCGAGCAGATGTCCTCCTTGAAACAGAAATGGCGCAATTCAAAACGCATTCCTCGACGCAAAGACTCATCGCGCAAAAGTTCGATCATTTCAGCGATGCTGCGACTTGGCCAGTCATTCGCCAGCAGCAGAATTTTCGGCGGAGTTTCCGCCGTTGAACGCCGCACGAATGTGCCGCGCCCGACGAACGATTCGATCAGTCCGAGCTCGCGCAGCTTCCGCACCCCCGCAGTCACCGTCGCCTGACTGACGCCGTACTCTTCCATGAGGCGGCGAACCGACGGGAATTCCGCCCCGTCGGGCATCGATCCGATCCGCGTTCGCAGCAGCCGGAACAGCTCGCTGCCTTTGTTTTCGCCAAGCATCGCGCGTCTCCTCAGTGTGTCTATCATCGATACACTCTGCCGATTTTTCCAGTTTTTCCAATTTGGCAAAACGGGAAAAACGGAAGTGTGTCTATTCTCGATACATTTTAATTATACCACATTCGGTGATCAAAAACAATATGCAGAATAAAAAAAAATCGATTTTTCCGGAAACCGGGAATGGCGACGCAATATGGAATTTACTGTCGGATATGCTTCACCCGAGTCCACACCAGGGAGGCCAGTGTCATGGAAAGAGACCATGACTTTCCCCATTCGTCTTCCATCGTGCCATCTCGAAAAATGCCGGAAGATCAACGGACTCCCGTGAAAAAAACGTTCCGAATTGTTGCGGGACGGCGATTGTCGCGCTATATTGATTTCAGAATGCAGGAAAAGAACCGTTCCGCCACCTCTCCGGCAGCGGAGAAACGGAGTGAATCATGAGTACGACAATCGCCTCCCCG
This sequence comes from uncultured Victivallis sp., assembly GCA_944389935.1. GTDB lineage: Bacteria > Verrucomicrobiota > Lentisphaeria > Victivallales > Victivallaceae > Victivallis. The sequence continues at coordinate 8,707 of CALXOE010000057.1, read as the reverse complement.
TTCGGGAATCCGGCACATTCCGGCAGATTCCCGGACGTCATCCCGTCCCCGGTTTCGAGCCCCGGGGAGCGGAAGCGCTCTTCTGCGACAACCGCATTTTTCCGGTGCCGCGGCGAAAACGGCTCACGGCGGAGTTCCGAGCTCCTTGAACCTGTCCAGATAAAACCCTGCTCAAACTGAGGAATTCACCATGTCTCTACTCTGGAATCGTCAAACCGGCGTCGTACGCCGGGAAAGCTGCATGTTCGCCGGAACAGACCACGCCCGGCTGCTGTTCCCCGCCGCCGAACTGCTCCGGATCAGCTGCCCCGCCCTCGGGACGGAGTATCTGCCGGGACGCGACTGTACTCTCTCAGACGACGGCCGGACGCTGAAACTCCTGCCCGACTCCCGGATTCCCCGCCTCACGGCGCGGGAGCTCCACCCGAAAGAACCCGAGGCTCGTTTTTTCCCCGCGCCCGACGCCGACGCAATCCGCGGTGGTGTCGACGGACGCAACCTCCGCTTCGACAATCGCAGCTTCTTCGCCCGCACCCAGATCGAAGTGGACTACCGGAGCTGCGGCATCGACTTCCGGGCGGAACTTGAGCCCCAGGAAAAGCGTCTTCCACGCTGCCGCGCCCGGCTCGAGCGGCGCGAATTGCTGAATATCACGGTCATCGGCGACAGCATCAGCGAGGGATACAACGCGACCGCCTTTACCAATTCTCCGCCATTCGAGCCCGCCTATCCGGAGCTGGTCCGCCGAACCTTGTCTGAACGGTTCCAAACGGCGGTCGAACTCCGCAACCGCGCCATCGGCGGAACCGGCTGCCGGCAGGCCGCAGACATCGCGGATTCCTGGCTCGGCGACCGGCCGGATCTGCTGATCGTCGCCTACGGAATGAACGATTTCTCCCCTCTCTCCGCGTTGGAATTCATCAGGACTCTCGCGGAGATCCGCGGGCGCTGCCGCCGCGTTTCACCCGAAACGGAGTATCTCTTCATCGCCTCGATGAGCGGGAATCCGCAATGGATTCCGACCCGGCCGGGGCCGGACGCCGAGTTTGCCGCCGCCCTGCGGGAATTCGTTGCGGGCTCCCCCGCCGACACGGCTCTGGCCGACGTGCATAAAGTGTGGGGCAAGATTCTGGAACAGAAGAGTTTCTACGACCTGACCGGGAACGGTGTCAACCACCCGAACGACTACGGCCACCGGATCTACGCAGGCGTGCTGCTCGCACTGTTCGATCCGCAGGAGAACTGCTTCTGACGGGAAAAGCTTGACAAAAACGTCTCGAGATACTATCTTTAAAAAAAACGCTATGGGGAGAGAAATTTGAGCACAAATCCGAAAATCCTGATGATCGAGGACGATCCCTCCATCTGCGACATGACGAAGATGAATCTCAATATGAACGGCTATCAGCAGGTGTTCTGCGCATTCGACGGCCGGGAGGGGCTTGCGCTCGCGGCGAAGATCGTGCCGGACCTGATTCTCCTCGACGTCATGCTGCCGGAGATCGACGGGCTGACGGTCTGCCGCTGCCTGAAGAACACCCCGGAACTCGCGTCGATCCCGATCATCATGCTGACCGCGAAAGGAGAGGAGAACGATATCGTGCTCGGGCTCGAGATGGGCGCGGACGACTATATCTCCAAGCCGTACAGCAGCAAGGTTCTGGCGGCGCGGATCGCGGCCCGGCTGCGCGGCCGGAACACCCCCCGGCCCGAGAGCCGCACCGTGACACTCGGCGCGCTCGACATCGACTTTGAAACGCATTCGGCAAAGATCGGCGGCGAGACGATCCCCCTGACGCCGGACGAATTCAGCACGCTCGCGCTGCTCGCCGGCGCACCGGGGCGGGTTTTCACCCGCAATCAGATCATCCAGAAAGTCAAGGGCGACAACTACCCGGTGACGGCGCGCGCGATTGACATGCACATCGTGAATCTGCGCAAAAAACTCGGGGAGTGGGCGGATCACATCGAAACCGTCCGCGGCATCGGCTACCGGATCGCGGCGGAGCAGTGAGCGGGAAAAATGGCCAGGCGCGATTCGGTTCTGCTCTTCATTCCGGCGCTGATCGGGGGAATCATCATCGTCTCGATCTTTCTGCTGGATATTCAGCTCGCGAACTTTCAGGAGACCTATTTCCGCGAGGTCGCAGACGAAACCAAGCGGAACAACTACTTCCTCGTGCGTTTCTGCAAGGAACAGCTCGAAGCGGGCAACCTCGAGAATCTGCGGAGACTCTTCCGCAGCCGGGGGCCGAATCCGATGGTCGCCAAGATCATCGCCCGAGGCAGGGGGCTCGTGGTCGAAACGGAAAATTCCCCCGACTATCTGGCCGAACACCTTCGCAGTCCGGTCGTGCGCGGAATCTTCCGCCAGAACGAGCAGGAGGATGTTCTCGTCAAATATGATGAATCGCTCAAATCTTTCATGATCTACCACTCGGCTCACTTCCGGGCGGGAGGACAGGAGTATCTGCTGCTCATGGCCGCGAAGTGCAACAGCATGACGATGCTCATGCGGCAGACCCGGCGGAGCATGATTGTTCTGACTGTGCTCGGACTTCTCTCGGCCGTGGTTCTCATCGCCTATTTCATCTATCTTGTGCGTTCGCCGCTGAACCGGCTTTTCGCGAGCATGTCGAAGATCGCGGCCGGGGAACTCGAGTCCCCGATCTACGTTCCGCGCTACGGCCTTGTACGGGAGATCGCATTGTGTCTGCAGAGTCTGACTGAACAGCTGAAGAAACAGATCGTCTCACTGCGCGACGACGCCAGCGAACGCAAGGCGATCTTAGACGCCATGACCGAAGCGATTCTGCTCATCAACCGCGAGGAGCGGGTCGAGCGGTGCAACCGGACCGCCTGCCGGCTCTTCTACCCCGGCGCGGATCCGACCGATCCGGGAACACCGGAATGCCCGGCCGAACTCCTGGAACTCATCCGCTCCACGGATGACTCCGGGCTCCGTTCCGGGGAGTTCCGCATCCGGTGCGGCGAAAAAGAGCTGCAGATGCTCGCCAATACAGTGGCTTTTACGAGGGACGGCTGCCGATATGTGCTCGTCACACTCACGGACCTCTCGGACATCCGCAAGCTCGAAGCCGACCGCACCGAATTCATCGCCGCGATCTCCCATGAGATGAAAACCCCGCTGACCGGCATCGTCGGAGCCGTCGACGCAATCAACAACGGCGCCCTCGACAACGAGGAGTACAAAACCCGCTGCATCCGCACGTTGACGCTGCAATCGGAGCGGCTGCACGCGCTGCTTCAGAATTTTCTCACACTGAACGCGCTCGAAACCATGCGCCGCGACGGGGAGAACGACTTTCTGCCGGTTCAGCCGCAGGCGGTCATCCGCAGTTCCGTCGACGTCTGCCGGCCCGACGCGGAAAACGCCGGAATCACTCTCGTGGCCGGCGAGTGCCCGACGCTGGAATTTCCTGGGGACGCGCTGCTGCTGCAGCAGGCGCTGAACAATCTGATCCGCAATGCGATTCTGCACAGCGGAACTTCCCGGATTGAAGTTTCCGCGCAACTTCTTCCGAACGGGGATCTCGACTTCCGGGTACGCGACTACGGATGCGGCATTGCGGCGGAACATCTCGACCGCATCTTCAAACGGTTCTACCGCATTCCCTCGAGCCGCAGCAAGCAGAACGGGAACGGCATCGGGCTGGCGATCGTCAAACATGTGGCGCTCTATCACGGCGGAAGCGTCTCGGTGGAGACCTGCCCCGGCGAGGGAGCGTGCTTCCATCTGCGGATTCCGACCGGAGCGTAACCGCGCCCCCACGCGAAACCGGAATTGTCTCACCTCAATCAGTATTTTGTCAAGATTCTGTCAAGGTCGTTGCAAGCGGCTTTCCACATGCTATTTTATAAAATAGGGTATTACATCTAACACGGGGGAAAGAAACGGATGTATCAACGCTTGCGCTTTTTGTCGTGCATCGCCTCGGTCGGGCTTCTGCTGGCCGGCTGCGGAGAGGCAGAGAAGAAATCGATTGCGGAACGCGAAACCCGCGTTACGCTTCAACCGCTGGAAAAACGGGTGTTCCGGCATCAGATTCCGGTACAGGGGACCGTTTACCCGGTGGAATATGCCGTACTCTCGGCGAAAATCAGCGGAACGCTTGAACTCCTGAAAGTGGACGAGGGGGATGTCCGGAAGAAGGGAGATGTGCTTTTCGGGATTGACCGCCAGATTCTGAAAAATCAGGTTACGGTCCGCGAGGACGAGATCAAGGTCAAGCAGGCCGAACTCGAAAGTGCGAAACTCGCGTTGCAGAGCGCGAAGATCCTCGAGGAAAAGGCGACACTCGACTACAAGCGGTTCCTCTCGCTGTGGAGCTCGAAAGCGACCAGCCAGAGCGAATTTGAAACCTACGAAACGAACTATAAAAAGGCCGAAACCGACGTCAATTCCGCCCAGGCCGCGATCGTGAACGCCGAGGCGCAGCTCAAGCAGGCCGAGGGGAATCTCGTCATCGCCAAAAAGAATCTCGACGACTCCATCGTCCACGCGCCGTTCGACTGCGTAGTCACGGACAAATACGTTGAAGAGAACGAATACGTCGTGACCGGGCAGAATATTCTCCGGCTCGAGAATCCCGGGGAACAGGAGGTGATCTGTTTCATCAGCGCCGGTTATTACGATCTGGTCAAAGCCGGCAGCACACCGGTGATCTTCGCGCTCGACGGAGTGGAGAAGGGACGGGGCGTCGTAACCTACAAGGCACCGAGCATCGACCCGGAAAGCCGGACGTTCAAGCTCAAGGTGCAGGTCCCGCAGGAGATCCAGCTTGTGAGCGGCACATTGTGCGACCTGAGCATCGTCCTCGAGGAAAAGGAGGCCTACGGGCTCCCGGCGGATGCGATGCTGCTGCGCGCGAATGACCGCTACATCGTCTACGCCATCGACAAGGACAACCGCGCAAAGAGCATCGACGTTGTGCGCGGCATCGTCGACGGCAAATACTGCGAGGTGGTGAACGCGAACGATCTCTTGAAAGAACGCATCGTAGTGACGGGTCAGACTTTTGTGAACAACGGTTCGCTGCTGCGGCCGATCAACGCGGAATGACGGAGAAACTGCCATGTTTTTAAGCAAATGGTCCGTCCAGCGTCCGATTGCGATGACGGCGCTCATCATCGTTCTGGTGATGATCGGAATCAGCCTCTATCCCCGGCTCAGCATCGACCTGCTGCCGAACATGGAGATCCCGACTGTTCTCGTGCGCTGCGAGTACGAGGGGGCGAGTCCGACTGAAATCGAAGTCGAAATCGCCAAACGCATCGAGGATGCGGTCTCATCGCTGGACGGGATCAAGCACATCACAAGTATGTCGATGGAGGATGAGGCACGCATCCAGCTCGAATTCAACATGGGCACGGACGTGGATATCGCCGCGACTGAAATCCGGGAAGCACTGAACCGCATTCGCGAAGACCTCCCCGACGGCGCGAACGAACCGACGATCCGCAAGATCGACACGAATGCGACCACGGTTTCTCAGGTGTTTCTCGTCGGCGACCGCACCCAGGATGATCTTTACGACTACGCCGATGACGTGATCGCCGACCGGTTCGCCTCCGTTCCCGGAGTCGGAGAAGTGCGCGTCTACGGCGCGAACGAGATGCAGATCCACGTGCTGCTGAATCGGGAAAAGCTCACGGCGATGAATCTTTCCATCAACGACGTCGTCTCGAAACTGCGCGAGAACAACGTCCGCGAGCCGCTCGGGCGCATCCAGTTCGACAAGGGCGAAAAAAACGTCACGTTCGATGGCGACTTCAAGGATTTTGAGCAGATCAAAGCGCTGGAAGTCGGGAAATTCAAGGACAAGCGCGTCTACCTGCGCGATGTTGCGGACGTAAAGCTGATGAGCCGGGAGGTGCGCAGCAAGGCCTATGTCAACGGTCAGCCTGCCGCCCGGTTCAAGATCGTCAAAAAAGGCGAGGCGAACGCGATCGAAGTGATCCGAGGCATCCGTCAGCGATTCGACCAGATGGTTGCGAACGGCGAACTGCCGACCGGGATGGAGCTCTTCTGGTTCACCGACTCGGGAGCTTTCATCCAGGCGTCGGTCGACGATGCTTGGAGCAGCATCATCACGGGCATCATTCTGACGGCGGTGCTGCTGTTCCTCTTCCTGCACGAACCGAAATCGACTTTCATCGTCATGGTATCGATGCCGATTTCGGTGATCGTGACGTTCGCGGTGATGGTGTGGTTCAACTACTCGTTCAACATCATGACGCTGCTGTCGCTCGGGTGTTCGGTCGGCGTTCTGGTGACGAACTCGATCGTCGTCATTGAAAACATCTTCAAGCACATCGACAAGGGAGAACCGATTAAAACCGCTGCCGAACGCGGCACGGGGGAAGTTATTGCGGCGGTCTCGGCCAGTGCGCTCACGAACGTGGTGGTTTTTGTTCCGGTGATGATGATGACGACCCGGATCGGCAGCATGATGGTGCCGTTCGCCGGGGTGATGGTCGGAGCGACGCTGGTTTCGCTTTTCATCAGCTTCACGTTGACCCCGATTCTCGCATGTGTGCTGCTGAAGCAGAAAAAACGGAATAAAGCGAATGAACCGGAGAAGAAGAGCCTGCTGCAGCGCATGTTCATACCGTGGGATCTCGGTTACGACTGGCTCTGCCGGAGATTCGACCGCTCCATCGAATGGACGGCGCGCCATCCGATTCTGCTGATGGCGGTGGTGGTGGCGCTGGCACTTTCGACCGTGTTTTTCATTGTGCCGAAGGTGGGGTTGTCATTTCTGCCGTTCTGCGACCAGGGGGAGATCCGGATCAAACTCGAGTTTCCGACCAACTACAATCTTGAGACGACCGACAAGCTCATCCGGGAAGCGGCCGATCATCTGAAAAAGTTCGACTTCATCCGCGGCATGTCGATCACGATCGGCGACTCGGACGGTGGTTCCGGGCAGGTGAATTCCGCGGTCTACCTCGGGCAGATCACGTTGAAAACCTCGGAAAAATTCGAGCGGGAGGAGACGATTTACGATCTGCTCGCGCAAGTACGGGAAGAGCTCTCCTACCTCGACAACTGCCGTCTGACATTGTCGATTCCGTCGACGTTCGGCGGCAGTGGCGCGGAGATCCGCTGCGTGATGAACGGTAATGATCTTGAGGTGCTTGAGAACGCCGAGATGACCGTCATGGAAAAACTGCCGACCCTGGGCATCACGCGCGATCTTGATTCGAGCCGCCGTGAACGCAAGCCGAACATCAACATCACGCCGCGCCGGACCGTGCTTCAGAATCTCGACATGTCGGCCAACGAGTTGTATGAATATCTGCTCGGGTCGCTGGACGGCATCGAAGTCGGGGATTTCCGCAGCGGCACGCGCACGTTCGACATCCGGGTGAAAAACGCCAAGGAGTATGGGGAAGAGCAGCTCCGCCAGGCGGCTCCCGCGGTCAAGGAGAACAACCCGCTCGGAACGGAGGCTCTTGCGGAAATCACCGAGGACACCCGTCCTGTGGTCATCAACCGCTACGACAAGATCCGGACCATGTGGCTCTACGCGAACACGGCGCCGGGGATGGCGCTCGGCACGGTCTCCCAGACGATCGGGGAAATCGCGCTGGAGGCGCTGCCGCCGGGCTATGGCGTCCGAATGAGCGGGAACGTCGAACTCATGAATGAGACGGCCCGGGAATTCGGTCAGGTCATCATTCTGGCGACATTGCTGACCTATCTTCTGATTGCGGCGATCATGGAGTCCTGGACGCGCCCGTTCCTGATCATGTTCACGGTTCCGCTCGGATTTCTCGGCATGTACGCGACGCTGTGGGCGACGGGGATGTCGATGTCGCTCATGGGGCTGCTCGGCGGCGTGATGATGATCGGCATTGTGGTGAACAACGCGATCCTCATCATGGATGAGTGTGCGACGCTGGTCAAATCCGGCGTAACGACCCACAAGGCGATGTTGCTGGCGACGCAGTCGAAATTCCGGCCGATCGTCATGACGAGCATCGCGTCGGTTGCGGGGATGCTGCCGATGGCACTCGGGACCGGGCTCGGGTCGGAGTTGCGTGCGAGCTGCGGTGTGGGGGTGGTCGGCGGACTTTCGATCGCTTCGCTGCTGACACTCTATGTGATTCCGGCACTTTATTTCATCTTCGTTCACGATACGGCAAAACCGAGGCGGCACCGTCTGCGCCGACTGCTGCGGCGTCTCCTCAGAAAGGAGAAGAAAACCGTCTCCGCATGACGGGATAAACGAATCGGGGGAATTGTCCATCAGAATTCTCCGGAACTGCGTCGGGGGGCTGCAATTCCGGAAAGGGGCGGAATATCCGCTTCTTCACGGACCCAAAACCAGGGAAAACCATCATGGGAAACAGCTTCTCCGACCGGGGTCGGTCTGCGCACGACGCGCTCTCCGCCACAAACGAGTGTTCTGCATGCGGTTCGGCATCGACCGGCACGCCAACCAGACATCACTTTATCCGCGTCCGACGCGGCGTGGAATCGATGTCCACAAGAGAGGGGTTCGAGGGAGAGAAAGCGACTCACAAGAGCGCGTCTCTCCCCGTTCCAATCAACCATCAAACATCCCTCCATCGGCCAATGACCGCCCCGCAACCCATTCCGACGCCCGGCAGTACAAGAGAGGGGTTCGGGGGAGAGAAAGCGGCTCGTAAGAGCGCGTCTCTCCCCGTACCGACCATC
>CALXOE010000056.1 GCA_944389935.1 uncultured Victivallis sp. | reverse complement strand
GCGGCTCTTTCTCCCCGCACCGGCCGACCGCAGCCGAGTCCGGCTCCGACCCGTACGCGGCACCGGCACCTTGCCGGACGCAGGGGGTGCGGGGGGCGGCGGACACGCCCCCTGCCTCCCACGACCACGCGACGGTCAAGGCGGCATTTACGCTTATAGAGCTCCTCGTCGTGATTGCGATCATCGCGATTCTGGCTTCGATGCTGCTGCCGGCGTTGAATCAGGCGCGCAGCCGGGGGATTCAGGCCTCCTGCATGAACAACTTCAAACAGATCGGGATCGGCTTTCTATTTTACGAGGACACCTATCACGCCTACTGTCCCGTCTATTACGGCAACGGCAACGACAACAATCACTGGTGGCCCTGGAAAATCCGTTCCGCATTCAACACGGAACAGGTCTCAAGAAAAAGCAAGGCGAATCTTCTCGTGTGCCCGGCCAAGAGACATGAAAAAAGTTACGCGATGAACAAAAACGCCGGGACGATCTCCGCCGCGGGAGAGGCCTCTTCGGACTATCTGCGTTATTATGCGAAGCTCAAGACTCCGTCCCGCACCTACCTTGCGGGAGACACGAACCTGAAGAACGAGGAGTCCCGGTGGGCGTGGAGGTTCTTCCCCTGGCCGCTTGCCTCGGTCAACTCGTTCTCGCGCGTGCCGGACGTCACGGCCCATCCCGGCGGAACGAGCATGCTCTATGCCGATCTCCACGCCGGAACCACCAAAGAACCGTCTTTTCTCACCGACACCGGGAGCGAAGAGTACAAAGCCGCCTGGCTGTTCAAACGATAACCCGAAAGAAAAACTATGAAAATCCATCTGCTTCTCACGCTCCTGACCGGAGCGGCGCTCGCTGTTGCTCCGGCTGCCGAACCGTATCAGCCCGACCCCGGGAACCGCAAGGAAAACCGCCCCGCCGAACTCTGGGAGACCTACATGCACGGCGTGGTGGACACGTTCGCCACTCCGCTCGCTCCCCGCTTCCGGAACGCCGTTAGAGTTCCGGTGAAGATCGAAACCCCGTATCTCAACTGCGAGACCGAGGCATTTGAAGTTCCGAAAGGGAAGAGCTATCTCTCCGCCACCGTGCTGAACGTCGAGAAATACCGCGGCAAGACCCTGCGGTTCTTCTACTGGATGCGCGGCTTCGACACCGGCGCGAAACCGGTCGTCAACAGCTACCACGACGCCCCGCAGCTCTATGTGCTCATCAAGGACAGCAAAGACCGCACCCTGAGTAAAATCATCTCCCACAACGGTGCGGTGGGGACCTATCCCTGGCACTGTTATTACCGCGATGTCCACATTCCGTCGAATGCGTCGCGGGCCCGGCTCCAGATCGAGAATCTCAACGGCGGCCGCGCCGAGTTCGCCCGTTTCAGTTACGAGCCAGTCGGTCCGGAAAACACCTATTCCGGCAACGAGAGGCAGGATCCTGCCACCGGCAGTGTCGCGGCCTTTCCGCGATATGAACCGATCAACTTCCACTTCTTCGCCAAACCGTTCGGACTCAAATACGTCTGGAATTTCATGCGCGGTCCCGCCGCCGGCATGGTCGGACAGCCCTATGATCTGACGACCATCGACGGACTGCGCCGCTACTTCCGTGAGAGCGTGAAAACCGACCTCGACCAGATGAATCACGGCATCATGTACTTTCCGATGCGCTACCACCAGGCGAAAGCGGCGAACGTCCTCCCGCCGATGGAAGAGGGATGGCTCGAAGAACTCGGACGGCTCATCATCGCCGACCAGGATCCGGAAACCGGCTACTGGGGGACGCAGGCCATTCCGAAGAGCATGAGCGTGACGTTTCACTACACGGATATGCTCTTCTCGCTCGGAGTCGAACGCTACGATGCCAAGGCGGTCCCCGATCCGCGCCGCTGCCTGGCGGAAACCATGCCGCACGCGGAACAGATCGTCCGGACCACGCTGAAACTCCAGTCGAAAAAGAACGGGGAACTCGCCGCCTGGTCCGGCGCCGCCTACAATTTCACGGAAAACCCGGACGCCTCCGGTTCCGGCTGCCAGCTCGGCAGCACCATGAACGCGATCCGGATGCTGCGGATCTGCCGCCGGTTCGTCTCGCCGGAACTTCAGCAGGAGATCGACCGCTCGATCGAAGCCGCATTCCGCTACGCCCTCACGACCGTCATTCTGCCGGACGGAGTTTACAAACAGCAGGATGTGGACAAGGTTGCGACCAAATCCTCCTACTGGCCGAACATCATCGAATACTCCCGTTACCTGGAATCGCGTTGCGACGCCACGCTGCCCGCGCCGGAACTCGTCCGCAACGAGGACGGCACGCTCTCGTGCCGGAACTGGCCGGAGAGACAGAACTCGATCCGGCTCTACGCCCTCGCGGAAAACGAATCCCCCGCCAACAACCGTCTGTGCGGCATCATCAGCCGCGGCGACGCAAATATCATTGAACTCGATCCGATCGTCGCAACCCGGCGCATGGCCGCAGCGGCACGGAACAACTGGGGAAAAAGCGCATTCCCGTCACGCGGATATCTCTACGACAAAGTGTTCCGGCTGCCGCCGAAACAGCTCCCGACCACCATCGGCGAAGAGGCCATTTCCGTCACTGTCCCGGCCGGGAAGAAACTGTTCGCCACCAGTGTAGACTGGTACGGCGCGGAGTCCGAACCCGTTCCGGTTCCCTGATCCGGACGGTCCGGATTCGTTTTCGGCAACGGCCGCTCCCGGGTTTTCCTGCGGCCGTTCCGGCCGGGCCTGAGTTCACCCCTGTCCGGAGACGGCTTCCGTCCACTGCTTGAGCAGCCGCCCCAGCACGCGGCTTTCGGCCACGGAAAATGGAGCGGAGACCGCTTCACGCGCCCCGGACTCCAGCAGCCGGGCAAATCCGTCCGCCTCATAGCAGAAACTCGTGCGGTCGGCGGGGACACGGATCTCGCCGCAGCCGGATTCCCGTTCGATCCGGATCACTCCATCTTCCGGGTCGGTCCGGTTGCAGACCCATGGATTCGGAACGATGATCCGCCCCTGCGACCCGTGAATCCGCAGAAAAGCCCCCACCGTCGCACCGATGGAACAGCTCAGTTGAGCGACGATCCGTCCCCCCCAGACCGCAATCGCACAGCTGGTCAGATCGATATTCCCGGGCGCCGTCACCCCGCCGGCGGAGAAACGGTCCGGATTCCCCGGGTTCCGTCCGAGCGCCGTACCCGCGACCAGCATCGCCATCGAGAGCGGATACCCGCCGACATCCCAGATGGCTCCTCCTCCGAGTGCCGGATCGAACAGCCGGTCGGCGGGATCGTATTTCGCGGCGAATCCAAATGCGCTTTCGATCAGATGGATTTCACCGATAACTCCGGCTTGCAGCAGTTCAATGAGTTTCGCGGTCTGCGGATGCCAGCGGTATATGTACCCCTCGAGGAAAAGCCTGCCGCTCCGGCGCGACTCGTCCAGCACCGCATCAAGGCTCTGCGGATCGAGCGCCATGGGCTTTTCACAGAGCACAGGCTTGCCCATCTTCAGAGCCGCGATCGAGAGTTCCGCATGCGAAACATGCGGCGTAGCGATATAGACCGCGTCGATGCGCGGATCGAGCAGCAGAACCCGCAGGTTCGCCGTCGACTCCGGCACGTTGTGCTCCGCGGCAAACCGCCGCGTCCGCTCCGGATCGCGCCCGAGCACGATGAGCGGGCGTCCGCTCGCACCGGCCTGAAGCGCCCGGATGAAAGTCCCGGCGATCCGCCCGGTCCCGATGATTCCCCAGTTCAACATGATGCCACCGAAATCCCCTTGTTTTCTCTCGTTTTTCCTCTAACATACCATCGTCCCGGGAAAATGCAAATCCCGGCGCGGAGAGACCCGGAAACCCGCTCTTTTCAGAAAAAGAAAGATTGACACCGGAGGCGGTCCAGTTTATATTAACGAAAAAGAGTTTCACTTTCCTGATTACAAAAGGCGCGCATTATGAATATCTCGGCATCCTGGATCTGGTCGGACGACTCCGATGGACGCGGTTATAACCTCTGTTCGATTTTCCGGCGGGAATTCCGGCTGGAAAAACTCCCCGCATCCGCGCGGCTGCTGGTCTCGGCCGACAGCAGTTACCGCCTGAAAGTCAACGGCCAGTGGCTCGGAGACGGCCCGGCGCGCGCATGGCCCGAACATTATCAGTACGACCGATACGACCTCAACGGCTTCCTGCGACACGGCGTCAATCAGATCGAGGCGACCGTCCGTTACTACGGCTGCGGAACGTTTCATCAGATTCCGCAACGGGCCGGATTTCTCGCACAGCTGGAGCTCACCGACCCGGATCAGCTCGTCGTCACGGACGGGAACTGGCTCGCGGCGAAAATGCCGCAGTGGGTTGAACGCACCGTCAAGGCGACCATTCAGCAGCCGCCCCTCGAGCTCTTCGACGCCTCGCAGGCGTCGGGACTCGAATGGAAACCGGCCTCGATCATCTGCGGCGCCGAAGCGGGACCGTGGCGAGGCCTGCATGAACGCGACTGCAAACAGCTCTCCCGCCGTGAGTTTCTGTTCCGCCGCTTCGCCGGAGGCAGCCGCGTGCAGCCGGAACCGCTCACATTGGCATTCCCGGTGCAGCAGCTTCTGTTCCCGGGAGACACAACGGTCAACAACGCGAATCTCCTGCCGTTCCTGGCGGCATTCATCGTGGAATCGCCTCAAGCGCAGATCGTCCACCTCGGACTCGAGAATCTGAAAGTCAGCGTCAACGGCCGCTCCGACCTCAACGGCGAAGTCTCGCTGAATGCGGGCGCCAATCTGTTCGTCGCCGCGGTTTCGCGCCTTTACGGCCATCAGCCGGATTGCGAGGTTTCTTTTCCCGCCGATGCGGGGGTCTCGATCCACAACTGCTACAGCAGCAACGACAAAATCGCCATGATCGAATTCCCCGAAATCGCCCGGCTGGCGGAGGATATCCCGTTTCCCTGGGCGGACGAAATCGGGAAAGAACGGCGGGAGGCGTTCACCCGCATCTGCGCGGAAGCCCTGGCGATCCGGACCGTCGAGGAGTTCCGCAATCGTTTCCCCTCTCCGCGATTCCTCGACCGCTCCGAACTCGTGGCCGATCCGAATCCGGCCTTTCAGATGCGGAAGCCGCTGCCGCTCGAACCGGGCGACGTCGAAGATCCCAACGCCCTCATCTACAACGACGACAGCTGCACAGTCGTGAATCCAGTCCCCGGGTACGACATCGAGCTGTGCTACGACCTCGGAGAACAGAACGTCGGTTTCTGGAACTTCGCCCTCTTCGCGGAAGCCGGGACCATCCTCGACGTCTCGGCGGTCGAACATATCATGCCGGACGGGCGGCTTCAGCATACAGGGAGCAACTACCGCAACACCATGCGTTACATCTGCCGCGCCGGCTACAACCGCTACAGCAGCATGCGCCGGCGCAGCGGAAGATATCTGTTTCTCACGATCCGGAATGCCGTGAAACCGGTGCGCATCCAGCTTGCGCGGCTGATCGAATCGACCTACCCCGTGATTCCGGAGGGGGAATTCCGCTGCAGCGATCCGCATCTCGACCGCATCTATGAAATTTCCGCCCGGACGCTGAAACTCTGCATGGAGGACACGTTCACCGACTGCCCGCTCTATGAACAGACGCTCTGGGTCGGCGATGCCCGCAACGAGGGGCTTTTCGCGATGTCCACCTACGGTGCCTACGATCTTGTGCGCCGCTGCATCCGGCTTGCGGGGCAGTCGCTCGAACGCCTGCCGCTGGTCGGCTGCCAGGTGCCATCCGGCTGGAGCTGCCTGATCCCGGTCTGGAGTTTCATGTGGGGAATCTCGGTCCAGGATTACTGCGACGAAACCGGCGACCTCGAATTCGGACGCGAAGTGTGGCCGATGGTCACCCGCAATCTCGACGGCGCCCGGTCGATGATCGATCCGGCCACCGGGCTGCTGAGCTGCAAACAGTGGAATCTCTTCGACTGGAGCAAAACCGACACCGATCACCCGATTCTGCTGTACAACTCCATGTTTCTCATCGGGGCGCTGAACGCGGCGATCGAACTCGGCGAATCCATCGGCGAATCCGTGGATTCTTACCGGGAACTGCGCGAATCGCTGAAAACGGCGGTCAACGCCCTGTGGGACTCGCGCAAACTCGCGTGGCCCGACTCGATTCACGCCGACGGGACCGTCTCCGACGACGCCTCCGTGCACACGAGCATGCTCGCGCTTCTCTACGACATCGCTTCTCCGGAACACGTCGCCGCCGCGCGCGCAAACACCGTGACTCCCCGGCCGGAACTCATCAAGGTCGGTTCCCCGTTCGCCTCGCTCTATCTCTACGAGACGCTCGAGAAGATCGGCATGGCCGACGAGATCCTCAAGGCGATCCGGCACGATTATCTGCCGATGCTTGAACTCGGATCATCCACGGTCTGGGAGACCTATCCGAATGCGCTCAATCTCCGGGAATATCCGACCCGCAGCCACTGCCACGGCTGGTCCGCCGCGCCGCTCTACTTCCTGCCGCGGCTGCTGCTCGGCATTCTCCCCGCCGCACCCGGCGCGAAGAAATTCCGGATCTCGCCGAGAATCACCGGACTCGAATACGCCGCCGGCGCCCGGCCGACCGTCCACGGCCGCGTGGAAACCGCGTGGAAAAAACAGGGAGACAAACTGTTCATCACCGCGACCGCCCCGGCCGGTGTCGAACTCGAATATCTCTACAACGACACCCACGCCGATTTTGAAGTCATCTTCAATGGAGAATCCATGTAGCGTGCACGTTCCCACTCACATTCTTTCCGGCTGGATCTGCGGGAACGTCATTCCGGCGTTCGGTCCGCGGGAGCGGTTCTTCTGCATGATCGCCGCTTCCGCGCCCGATCTCGACGGACTTTCGCTTCTCGGCGGCTGGGGGATGTATTACGAGATCCACCACGTGCTGCTTCACAATCTCGCGTTTGCAGTTGCGCTTGCGACGCTGCTGGCGTTTTTCTCGCGCCCGCGGGTCGTCGCATGGCTCGTCTATTTCGCATTGCTGCATCTGCATTTTCTGCTCGATCTGCTCGGATCCGGCAGCGGCTGGGGAGTGGAGTATTGCCGCCCTTTCTCCGCCGCGGCGTGGGAAATCCCGTTCGGCTGGGAATTCCTGTCGTGGCAGAACTACACCGCGGCATTCGTGACCATCGCATTGTCGTTCGGGCTGATCTACTGGAAAAAGCGGACGATCCTCGAATACCCCATGCCGAGACTCGACGCGGAAATCGTCAGCGCCCTCCTCCGTCGCCGTCACCATCAATGATGCGTCTCATCCGTTCCCGGAACTGCTCCCGCGAAAAACGAGCGGCGTTCTCCCGGAGCTCCTCCGCGGAAAAGCGGCAGCTCCGGAACTCCTCGACCGCTTCGAGCAGCGATTCCGGAGACGGCTCGTCGAAAAAGAGCCCGGTCCGACGCTCCACCACGCTCTCCTGCGCCCCGCCGCCGCGGAACGCGATCACCGGGCAGCCGGCCGCCTGCGCCTCGACCGGAACGATGCCGAAATCCTCGATCCCCGGAAAAATCAGCGCACGCGCTCCGGTGTAGAGATCACGCAGCTCCTCGTCGTCCGGAGAAACCACGAACTCCACATTCGGCCCGGCCAGCGCCCGCAGACGCGGCAGCTCCTCTCCCGCGCCCGCCACCACCAGGCGCTCGTTCAGCCGGGAAAAGGCCCGGACGACCAGATCCGGCCGTTTATAACCGGTCAGCTGTCCGGCCAGCAGGAAGAAGTTCCGTTCCCGCTCCTGCCCGCCCCCGAAAAAATCGGTGTCCACCGGCGGATACACCACCTGCGACTCCCGGCCGTAAATCCGCCGGATCCGTTCCGCGACAAAATGGGAATTGGCGACAAACTGATCCACGCACTCGGCCGATTTCAGATCGTACCGGCGCATCGGACCGCGGAACAGCCGCATCGCCACCCGGCCCGGCAGGGAAGCCCGGCGGAAATACTCCTCGTACATATCCCACACATAACGCATCGGCGTGTGGCAGTAACAGATATGGCGGCAGCCGGCGGGCTTGCGGATTCCCTTGACCGGTCCGGATTCGCTGCTCACGATGAGCGAATATCCGGAGAAATCCCAGCGCCGCTGGGCGGAGGGCATCAGCGGCAGATAGCACTGGCACATTTTCCGCGCACCCGGCAGCCGGGCAATCAGCGACTCATAGATCGGGTGCTCCGTGATCTCCGGCACAATCCGGTCGCGGTTGCACGCATGCGTGTAGACGTCCGCCCCGGGAAACATCCTGCACAATTCGGCGAAGACCCGTTCCCCTCCGCGCATGGTCAGCAGCCAGTAGTGCAGCAGAGCCACGCGACGCTCCCGATCCGTTCCCAAAATTTCCGCTCCCGTTCGATTCCCGTTTGCCCGATTCGACAGACTATACATGAACCGCGGCCCGTTTGCAAGCCGCGGTTGCCAACACGCGGGGATTTTTCCCGAAATCCCGCTCTCCGGCTCAGAACTCGGTCACGGCGATCTTCACCACAACCTTGACGACCTCGCGTCCAGCTCCGGCACAACTCAGGCCGGGCATGTGTCCCTCTTCCGGGAAAAAGACCGCGAACTTTCCCGGCTCAAGCGTCACGGTGACGGAATTCCCCTCCGCCGCGCGGTAGAAAGCGATATCTTTCCCGTCGTCGTACGGGACCGTCACCGCCAGGTCGTCGACCGGACGGCAGAGAATCGACTCCTTTCCGGCGAGCAGCAGCTGGATGTCGACATATTTCCGGTGGATCTCGAGCTTGTCCGGATCCGGCGCATGCGTCTCGTACCCCTGAATCGAAGCGTAGATCCGGTCGCCGTCGATCTCATAGCGGCCGGCTGGACTCTTCTCCGTGCAATCAGCGAGAAACTTCAAAATCTTCTCCCACGCCGCCGGCGCAAGTTTCCCGTACTGCATAAAATTGTTCATTGAATCGAAAATCATGCTCTTCCTCCCTGGCTTTCTTCGATTTTCTCAAACGATCAAAAGAGCAGCGGCTGCTCCGGCGGAGGCGTCAAAATCTCGCGTACCGGCCGGAAACTCCGCCGGTGAAGAGGAGTAACCCCATACTTCCGGAGCGCCTCCAGATGCTCCGCAGTCCCGTACCCCTTGTGCGATGCAAATCCATACTGCGGATAAACCGCGTCAAGTTCGACCATCAACCGGTCGCGGTAAACTTTCGCGACGATGCTGGCCGCGGCAATGCTGGCCGACTTCGCATCCCCTTTCACAATCGCGCGCGACGGCAGCGGCAGCCCTTTCACCGGCCGTCCGTCGACGAGGATGAAATCAGCCTGCCGGAGTTGCGCCACCGCCCGCCGCATCGCCAGATGCGTCGCATTCAAAATGTTCATGCGGTCGATCGTCTCGACATCCGCCTCGCCGATCCCGACCTGAATACCCGGCAGAGCCAGAATCGCCGCGTTGAGTTCCTCCCGGGCACTCTCGCTCAACTGTTTGGAATCGTTCACGCGCGGAAGCGGAATTCCGCACGGCAGAACCACCGCCGCCGCCACCACCGGCCCGGCCAGCGGTCCGCGCCCGACCTCGTCCACTCCGGCGACAAAGCAAAACCCCTCCGCCCGGCACTCTCGTTCCAGGCGGAGGAGCTCATCAGATTCGGTCAGAAACCCGTCCAAGGGAAATTACTTCGTGCGAAGTTCCTTGACGCGGGCGGCCTTGCCGATCTTGTCGCGCAGATAGAAGAGCTTCGCCCGACGGACATCGCCGCGACGAACCACTTCGATCTTCGCAATGCGGGGGCTGTTGATCGGGAAGACGCGCTCCACGCCCTCACCGGCCTGAACGCGGCGGACCGTGAAAGTCTCTTCGATCCCCTGACCGCGACGCGCGATCACCGTGCCCTGGAACTGCTGAATACGCTCGTTGCCGCCTTCGACGATCTTGACGGAAATCTTGATCGTGTCGCCGATGTTGAACTGGTGACGCTCCGGATTCACCTGTTCGTTACGAATCTTGTCGAGTATGTTCATTTGAACCTGCCTCCATTGTTTTCAAATAAATTTCCCATAAATCCGGCCGCCGTTCCCGGGTCAGCCGTTCCGATTGTGCCCGTCGCCAGGCATCAACCCGCCCATGGTCGCCGGAGAGCAGAATCTCCGGCACCCTCTTCCCCCGGAACTCCGGAGGCCGCGTATACTGCGGGTATTCGAGCAGCCCCGACGAGTGCGACTCGTCGACGCTCGACTCATCGCTGCCGAGTACACCCGGCAGCAGCCTGACGACCGCGTCGGCCATCACCATGGCCGCGAGATTCCCGCTCGTGAGGACAAAATCCCCCAGCGAATACTCCCGGTCCACAACCAGTTCAATCGCGCGCTCATCAACCCCCTCGTAGTGGCCGGCTACCACAATCAAATGTTCCATCCGTGCCAGCTCACCCGCGGCGGCCTGCGTAAAACGCTCCCCCCTCGGGGAGGTCAGAATCACCACACTGTGATCCTCTCTGAGATCTTCGACCGCCCGAACCAGCGGCTCGACTTTCATGAGCATTCCCGGTCCGCCGCCATAGGGCTTGTCGTCGACCGTCCCGCGCGCATCGTCCGCATATTTCCGCAGATCGACCGCATTGATCCGCACCAGATCCCTGGCTGCGGCCCGCCCGATAATACTTTCGCCGAGCGGCCCCGGAAACATCTCCGGAAACAACGTTACGATATCGATCCGCATGATCCTGCCGAACCGTGTCCGTCAATCGAGAACTTCAACCGACACGCGCTTGCGCTGACGGCCCGCCGCACCGGAAACCAGTGAACGGATCGCCATGATGGTTTTCCCGCGCTTGCCCACGATCTTGCCGATATCCTCTTTCCGGCAGCTGATCTGGATGGAGCAACCCTCCTCCGTCTCCTCTGTCCGGACTTTCACCTCGTCGGGATTGTCGACCAGCGCGCAAACCACGTAGCTGACGAACCCCTCGAGATCGTGCAGGCTCCCTCCGGCAGCAGCGCCGGTCTTCGCAGCCGCGGCGCTCTTCTCGTCGGAAGAGTTCCCGATCAGAAAGTTCAACAATGCCTTAAGCATCTTTCTTTATTCCTCCGTTTCACGGCAACGGGCGGGGAAACCGCAATCGCCCCCTCCACCGTCACCGTCCTGCGCGGCGACAGACGCCGCTTTCCTCCGATCAGGCCTCGGCAGGAGCCTCTTCCGCAGCGGGCGCCTCGGCGGCGGCCTTCGCAGCGGCTTCCGCTTCCGCCTTGGCGGCGGCCTCGGCCTCGATCTTCGCTTTCGCTTTCTTCGAGAGCGACGGCTTCCGGACGATATCTTTCAGGCTCCGACCCTCTTTCGCGCGCTTCACAATCGCTTCAACCGTCTCGCTGAACTCGGCGCCGACGCCTTTCCAGTATTCCGCACGCTCGACATTGATCTTCTCGTCCTTGCGGCGCGGATCGTAAAAACCAAGCTCCTCGATCGCCTTGCCGTCCCGGCTCGAACGCTGATCCATCACAACCACCCGGAAACAGGAAGCGTTGCGGGTACCGGTGCGCTTCAATCTGACTCTGACCATAAAACCTTTACCTCTTTTTCGATTTCTCGCTTTTCCAATTCGATCGCCATGTATCACCAGCTGAACACAGGAGACACCTCCGCCCGCGGGAACAGCCACGTTATTATTTTCAACCGCGGCGGGCACGTCTCCGGAACTCACAGGCCCGAGGATTGACCATAAGTCCTGATATGTCCATGATACAAGAATCTTTAATATAACAGCTTGATTACGATTATGCAAGACGGTTTTTCTCAAAAAAAGAGATTTTCCCCCGGTTTTCCGCGTTTTCATACCGATTTTCTCCCGGACACCCAAAAAAATTCCCGGCCATTCCTCCTTTTCTCCTTGCTTTTCAAAAACAAACGGCTATCTTATTAAAAAAAATGCAACCGATTGCATTTTCAACAACCTCTTTTTTGGAGATACCCGGTCATGCAGCAGCGAGAATACGATTTTTACCTGGAACGCGCCCGCCATTTCTACAAACGCCTTGCCGACGAGTTTTTCTTTGAAACCATGCCGCTGACGGCGGAATTCCGCCACAGTGTCGACCCGGTCCCTTATGAACAACGGCTCGAGGGCGACTTTCGCACGATCCGCGAGGGCGAAATCTGGGGCGGTCCATGGGAGAGCGGCTGGTTCCATCTGACCGGGAAAGTCCCCGCCGCATGGGCCGGGAAACCGCTCGCACTCGCACTCAACCTCGGCGGCGAAGCGTTGCTCTTCGATGCGCAGGGAGTTCCCCATTTCGGCTTTTCCGCAGGCTCCGTCTTCGGGGAAAACTACCGCAAGGAGTTCTACCAGATGCCGCACACCTGCGCCGCCGGGGAAGAGGTCGAATTCTGGATCGAAGCCGCCGCCAATTCGCTCTTCGGCATGGAGATGAACGGCGAACCGCCGCTCAACACGATCTATCCTTACGGCAACTACAAGGGCGTCGCACAGACAATGCGGCTCGGCCTCTTCAACCGTGAACTCTGGCTGCTCCGGCTCGACATCGAAGTCCTGCTCGATCTGGCTGAACAGCTCCAGCCGCGCAGCCGCCGCGCCGGCGAAATCATCATGGCGATCAGCGATGCCGCAAACGCCTACGCGGAGAATCCGGCGAACGCCCCGGCCGCCCGCGCCGCACTGAAGAAAGTCCTTTCCCGCCGGGCGAACGCCTCGGCCATGACCGCGGCAGCCGTCGGACACGCCCACATCGACACGGGATGGCTCTGGCCGGTCCGCGAATCGATCCGCAAATGCGCGCGGACATTCGCAAGCCAGCTGCGGCTGCTCGAACAGTATCCGGACTACATTTTCGGCGCCTCCGCCCCGCAGCACTACGCTTTCGTCAAACACCACTATCCCGCACTCTACGAGGAGATCAAAGCCGCCGTCAAATCGGGCCGCTGGGAGCTGCAGGGCGGCATGTGGGTCGAGGCGGACTGCAACCTCATCTCCGGCGAGTCGATGGTGCGTCAGTTCCTGCACGGCAAGAACTTCTTCATGGACGAGTTCGGCGTGGAGGTCAAAAACCTCTGGATTCCGGACGTGTTCGGCTACTCCGCCGCCATGCCGCAGATCATCCGCAAAGCGGGGTGCGACTACTTTCTGACGCAGAAGATCTCATGGAACTGGTCGAACCGATTCCCGTACCACACATTTCTCTGGCGCGGCATCGACGGCAGCGAGGTGCTGACCCACTTCCCGCCCGAGGACACCTACAACGCCTCGGTCGTGCCCCGTGAACTGATCCCGGCAGAAACCAGATTCAACGAAAATACGATCCTCGACGAATTCATGAGCCTTTACGGCATCGGCGACGGCGGCGGCGGCCCCAAGGAGGAGTATGTGGAACGCGCGCTGCGTCTCGCGGATCTCGAGGGTTGCCCGAAGGTCAAATTCGACCGCGCCGACCGCTTCTTTGAACGTCTCAGCCGCCATCGCGACCAACTGCCGACCTGGAGCGGCGAGCTCTATCTCGAACTGCATCGCGGCACGCTTTCGGTCCAGGCACGGACAAAGCGCAACAACCGCAAGCTCGAAGAACTGCTCGCGACGACCGAGTTCGCCAACGCACTGCTTCCACTGGCCGATTATCCGGCCGCAGAGCTCGACAGAATCTGGAAGACACTTCTTCTCAATCAGTTCCACGATATCATCCCCGGATCATCCATCCGGAAAGTCTATGAAACGACCGAACGTGAACACGCCGAGGCGCAGGCCGCGTGCGCGTCTCTCATCGAGCAGGCAATCCGGAAACTCGGGCCCGCTGATGACAATGCGCTCACGCTCGTGAACTCGCTCTCGATCCCGCAGAACGATCCGGTCGCGCTGCCGGAGAGCTGGAACGGATTCGCGGTTCTCGACGCCGCGGGAAATGAACTGCCGACTCAGCAGGAGAACGGCCGCAGCATCGTCGCCGCGACCGTCCCGGCCGACGGTCTGACCGTCCTGAAACGCGGACAGGCGAAAGCCTGCCCGGTCGCCGCGTTGAGCGCGCCAGTGCTCGAAAACAGCCTCATCCGCTACGAATTCGACGCCGACGGCCGTCTCGTCCGCGCGTTCGACAAGGAGGCGAATCGCGAAGTGCTTCCGGCCGGAGCGGTCGCCAACGACTTCTCGCTCTACGTCGACCGCCCGAACAATCATGAGGCGTGGGATATCGAGATCTACTACGAACAGCAGAAACTCGGAACAGCCGGAAGCATCGAACCGCCGCGCGCCTGGCGGGGAGCGGTTCGGTCCGGCATCGAATTCAAACTCAAGGTCGACAACTCACTGCTCGCGCAGCGTGTCACGCTCGCAGAGGGGACGAAGCGGCTCGACTTCGAGACCCATGCCGAGTGGCACGAGGATCGCAAAATGCTGCGCGTCGCATTTCCGGTCGCGGTGTTCACGGAGGAGGCCAGTTTCGATATTCAGTACGGCACGATCCGCCGCCCGACCCACCGCAACACGAGCTGGGATGCGGCACGCTTCGAGGTGTGCGGCCAGAAATTCGCCGATCTCTCCGAGGAAAGCTATGGGGCGGCGCTGCTGAACGACTGCAAATACGGCCACAAAGTGCACGGAACGACGATCGACCTCTGCCTGCTGCGTTCGCCGAAATTCCCGGACTGGGACGCGGATCAGGGGGAGCACTTCTTCACTTACGCATTCCTGCCGCATACGGGGAGTCTGAACAACTCGTGCGTCCGCGCTGAAGCGGCAAAACTGAATCGGCCCGCATTCGTCGTTCCGGGGGTCGCCGCGACGGCGCTCTCCCCGGTTTCGATCGAGGCGGGAGACGTGGCGCTCGCAGTCCTCAAGAAAGCGGAAAAGGAGGAGTGTCTGGTGATCCGGCTGGTCGAACTTGCCGGACGCACGTCGCAGGCGACACTCACGCTTCCCGCCGGAACGCACCTTGAGGAAACGAATCTGCTCGAGTGGACCCGGGAGGGGATCATCGAACCGGAAAACGGCAAGGCGGCATTGACGTTCAAGCCGTTCGAGATCCGTACGTTCAAGGTGATTCGCTGAATGCCGGTCACGATTCATGATCTTGCAAGATTGTCGGGGCTGAACGCCTCGACGATCTCGCGCGCGTTGCGCAACGATCCGCGCGTTCGCAAGACGACCCGCGAACTCGTGCGGAAACTCGCCCGGAAACACGGATACTCTCCGAACCTCCCGGCCCGCCAGCTCGCCGCCGGAAAAACCGGCAACATCTGGTTCTGCTTCGGCTCCCCCGAAGCGGCGGTCGAACTCGAAACCGCGATCGCACTGGACGGGATCGTGACTGCGGAACACTACGATCTGCAGCTCGTTCTGCACGGCAATACGACGGAACGGCTCGAGCACCTGCTGGAAAAACTCTGCCAGCAGGTTGCGGACGGGGCACTCATCATCCCGCCGGGGGAGCTGAAAGAGACCACGGAACTGAACCGGCTGCTCAATGCCCTGCCGATTCCGCACGTGCTGATCGACCGTTACTGGGAGGAGGCCGCCTGTCCGGTCGTGACCACCGACAACCGGGCGGGAGCCCGCCGTCTGGTCGAGCGCTGCCTCGAGTGGGGAGCGCAGGAGGTTTACCTCGAATACGGCGGGGACAATCCGGTCTCCCGCCTCCGGGAGGAGACGGTCAGAAACGAACTCTCCGCCCGCGGAATACCGTTCCATCCGTATCCCGCGTCGAACCGCATTGATTCGGCATGTCCGGCGGCGGTTATCGGCAATTCGAGTCACATGCTGCCGGAGAGCCGGAGTGAATTGTACGGCGGTTTTTTCGACTCCTGCGATGCGGCGGCGCTGCGCGTCTACCGGCACGTCATCGTCTGCCGCCAGAATTTTCCGGAGATCGCGAACCGCGCGGCGGCGATCCTCTTTGATCTGCTGCGCGATCCGGACGCGCCGGCGCCCCGCTTCACGGAAATTCCGCCGCTTGAATACCTCGAATTCTAAGCCGGGAGTCGGCAAGCGACCTGTTCCGACCCCGGGCTTTCTGAAACGGGAATCACATCAACGCAGAAGATCCCACCCTTTCTCGCCGTAGAGACGAAGCATTTTATCGAGTGCGGCCAACCGGTAGGCCGCCGGCCAGATGACATACATGTCATTGAGATGGCCGCGACTTTCACAGTTTCTGCGGTAACGGGTCCAGCGTGCCTGGAAAAACGCTTCGCTCTGAAGTCCGTACGGACGTCGATGGCCGAGTACCATAGCGCCGCCTTTCGGGGTGATGCAGAGTGTTGCGTTCCGCCACAGGGCGACGGCGCGATTTCTCCAGATATCGTCTCGCGTTATCTCGGCGAGCCGGAAATATTCCGGAACAACAATGATTCCCCAGAGATCGATCGCCGGATGCAGCGTTGAAATGGCCGTTCCTCCGCTGGTGTAATAACCATACTTTGAAAAGTCGCTCTCCGGCGGATACAGGGCATCATACTGAAACGCCCAGGACCAGAAGTACCCGGCAGCTTTCAACGCGGTTTCCAGACAGCCCTCATCACCGGTGATCTCCAGAAGATCCAGAGAGGTCAGAATCCAGGGGTAGGCGCACTCCTTGTCCATTCCGCCGCAATCGAGCGCTCCGCCGGTGAAGATGAAACGGTCGATATCACGTTGTTTGTACAACTCGAACGACTTTCTTGCGCAGTCGAGGTATTTTTTCTCTCCGGTTTCCCGATAGAGTTCGATGAGCGCCATAATCATGAAGCCGCCGCTGGTATTGCTGCCGGAATCCGCCCGATTCCCCTGCATATCCCACCGGATTCCGAATCCATCCCGCTCGTCATAATGTTCGACAAAGAAATCACAGAGCCGCACGGCGAATTCCAGATAACGTTCCCGGCTGATTCCAAGAGATTTGAGCAAGGCATAGGAGCGAACCGCCTCCGCTCCAGCCCATCCGTAGTTGCAGATATCTCCGGGCACATATTCCCGGGAGATGTGCCGCGCGTAATTGGTGGGGAAAAGTCCATTCGGGAACTGGGTCTCCATCCAGGCATCCAGACAGGAGAGCGCCGCGTCCAGCATCTCTTTGTTCCCATGTCGGACGTAATCGAGTATGAACATACGGGACTGCTGAAAACACTGCCCGGACCAGCCAGCTTCAAAAACCGGATGCGGGAAATAGATCGAATCATCCTCGGGATTGTCGCGCATCACATTGCGGAACATTTTGACGCCGTGGTAGTCGCACATCATGAACTTCGCATGCGCAATCGCACTCTCGTACGCCTCCTCCGGGGTGATCGAGACCCCGTGACGAAACGGAAAAATCTCCGCGACCCGGTCAAACAGCGAAATGGTTCCGTAGTTCTCATATTTCGGGACACCGATCCAGATATAAGCCCGGACCGCAAATCGCTCCCCCGGCTGCAACGTCACATACTCATCGTAACGATCGGCAAAAATGTCATGGTCAGAATAGGTCAGCGGCGCCTCCGTGACCGGATAGAAAATCCGATGCCGGTATCCGCCATCCTTTTCCGCGATGAATGAACATGAGGACCGCAAACTCTCAGGATCCCTGTCTGATGCAAAAAGCGCCGCAGCGACGCAGCGATTCTCGGCAATCGTGCAGGCCGGAATCGACATGCGGTCGTAGCTGAAAATCCACGGTTCCCCATCCAAATCGTATCCGTGCGGTTCATGTTCCCGGCTCATGTGGTTGCCGTCATAAGATACGCAGGGGATCGATGTGCGAACAGGGATGAAACATTCCCTCGCTTCCAGGATCAATTTCCCGGTACGGGTGACCGGGCTGTTGTTCACCACTTCGCGGTCGATCGCAAAGAGTCCATCCCCCATGGGGGTGATCTGGTCAAATGCCTCCATCCCGCCGAAACGGAACCCCGGAACAAAGACACCGTCTCCCAGGGCATTCACATGCTGAGAATCTCCACAGGAGGGCAGACGGTAAACCGCAACCCCCTCCTCGCCCTTTTCCTCCACGACCTCAAATGCCAATTCCCGTCCATTGACCTCGAAACTCGGCGGCAGCAATTCCATAATCGCACCAGGCTTTTTTTCCGTCCCGATGCGCCCACCGTCCATCATCTCCAGAAACATCCTCGAAACTCCTCCGATTATTGCTGATTCTCATTGCGGATCTGGTAAAGTTTTCCCGCTACCTGTCGGGCGGCCGCCACCATTTCCGGGTAAGGTCGGTCGCAGATGTCGAGAAAACCGAAACTGAAATTCTCGTCATCCAGCGAACGGCCGGCCATAGACTGGTCGATCAGCCGATAATAGTGAGTCCCGACGATCAGCGGATTGCGCAAAGCGCCAGTCACATAGGCAGCATAATCGTGACCGCGGGCTGCATCGTCCACACTCCCCTGAACTCCGGGGTGCGGATTCCCATTGGCAATGGTTCCGAAATGAAATTCGCTGATCAAAACCGGCACATCCGCGTTTTCCGGAAGCCGCAGATCCTCCACGGTATATTCGTAAAGGTTGAAGCTTACCACGTCACAATGCCGTGCGGCGGCAGACTGAATGCGCCGACTCGGAATTCCCGCGAAACGGGCGCCCAGATAAAGCATCTCGGGAGAGAATTTCTTCACTGCACGTCTCGCTCCCTCGAAATAACGCTCGACCAGCAAATCGTTGAATGCGATCAGATCCTTTTTCGCCGCGGGGGAATTCGGAATCCGTGTCGACTGCAGGAAAGCATCGAAGGAGTCGTAAGAACTTTTCCAGGCCTCGTTCCACTGCCGGAGAGAGCGATATTTCTGTTTCAGCCATCGCAGGAATCCCTGCTTGGCCGCCTGTTCGGCCGGACTGGCAATGACCGCTTCCGCAAGCGAGGTATCTTTGCCCCAGTTATGCTCATTGTCAACAAACGCGCCGATGCACATGGGATCTTCTGCGGCAAAAGCCCAGTCCCGTTTCAAAGCCGTCAAAATGGATTCCTCAAAGCCGGGATCGAAAACATCCGGAAAACGACGCATGGCACCACCGGCATGGCCGGCGATCACCGGTCCTTTCCGGCACTCGGTCTGAATGACATAAGGCATTTTTCCATCCTGCATGTACCGGGTCAGGGACCAGTTGGCCAAAGTATTGATGCCCCAGCTCGCGGCACGTTCGTAAAGGCGTCTCCGATAGGCATTCTGCCAATCCGTTCCATATTTTCGGCGGAGATTTGCGCCAAAGAAGTCATAGGCATCCGGAACCACTTTCTTTCTCCGGTAGAAATTATCTGATCCGGGAGCATACCCCTGCTTGCGGTAATATCCTTTTGCTTCACGGGATCCGACAGGTGGAAGTCCCTCAAAATAATGTTCCCGCAAGGTCACTCCAGAGACCTGATCCTGTTCAAATTGACAAATTCCATGCGAGAAGAACAGCTTCCCCTCCGGATCGACCAGATACCACTTCCCCTTGTATTTCGCTGTGCGAAACCGTCCCGTTGCCACCAGAGCCGGACCGTCCGCCCAGCCCCCGAACCGATTCCAACCGCGCGGGGGAGGATTTTTCGCAAGATCGGCTGTTTCCGCCTCCCGGGCGGCGATTAAATCAGCGTCGGAGTGTGTTTTTCCCGGCCACTCCTTATGCTTGTACTGCCCGTAACGATCGATGGCCGGGAAAAAGGTTTCTGCGGAACGAACCGCTTCAGAGACCCCTTGAAACGGCTCTTCCAGACGGAGATTGCTCACCTCAAATCGAATTTCTTTCCCATACGGTCTCACAAACAACATGATGTTCGCAATCTTCTTCACATCGAGATTGCAACGTCCGGCCAGTCCCTCCGGAGCGTTTTTTCCTCCCTCAAACCGAACGCTGTCCGGCGCCAGGCCATTGCGGTAATAGCGAACCCGGAGTGTTGCTTTCTCGCCAGCTTCCAACGCCATGCCGCCGCGCATGCAGTGCTCCTGCCCATTGGCTCCGGGATTTTCGATCTGACACTTCACTGCGATTTGCCGATCGGTCAGATTCCGCAGGTCGATTGCCAGAACTGAACCGCTGGAAAGATCGAAGTAGCGTGCCCCATTCTGCGGTTTTATATTGATGCCGGGCCAGTGTATGGGTTGTTCGGCCGGAATGCGGACAATCAGTTTCTCCCCATTTTTCCTGACAGTCACTTTGCCATTGACGGTGATTTTGGCGGCATCGAAATCCTTCAACTGAAACTGATCTCCTGAAATCAAAATGCCAGTTACAAGCAAAAGGATTGCCATCATCGGAAATTTCAACATTACTTCCCTCCATAACTATCTTTACTGTACGCAGTAAAATATTGCGTCGGCTTCATGGGAGAAGCCTCGAATTCGTTTCGAGTCAAGCTCTTGACGTGTCCGTCGGCAAATCCCATGTTGCCGGTGTTGCCATGACCGAGCACGAACATTGCGGCATTCGTCGCCCGAGGATTGCTCGCTTTCGATAAGACCATGTCAAAATATGGTTTCTCGAAGTTGGGGCTGAAAGAATCCCCGATCAGCATCAGCTGGGAGTGATTTTTCATGCGCTTCAGACAGAAGACAGATCCGGCTGAATTGCCGACCGCATGCCCGGAAACCGCGCCGCCTCCGGTCAGATAGCGAAGATAATCTCCGAACATCTCCTTTTGATCCGGTGTCGATTCCACATTGAATCCGTAACAATAAGCCGTATTTGTACTGGTCTCTTTCGGGAAAGTCCAGTTTGATGACGGACAGGCCATGGTTTTCGGACTGGTGTAAGCCGGCATCGTGACAAACCCGGCATACGAAACCCCGGAAAGCAGATTGGAGGCCAGTTGAAAGCCATACGCAGTCGATGATTTCCCGCTCACCGGGCGAATGATGAGGAACTGCTTGTTGTCCTCTCCGTAAAGCTGGGTTGCCTGCATGATCTGCTTCAAATTATTCACACAACTGCTGCTGCGCGCCCGTTCCCGGGCCTGATTCAGTGCCGGCAGCAGCATCGCCGCCAGGATCGCGATGATCGCAATCACCACGAGGAGCTCTATCAGCGTAAAGGCCGCTTTTCTCGTTACCAGGTCGTGGGAGGCGGGGGGCGTGTCCGCCGCCCCCCGCACCCCCTGCGTCCGGCAAGGTGCCGGTGCCGCGTACGGGGCGGAGTCGGACTCGGCTGCGGTCGGCTGGTGCGGGGAGAAAGAGCCGCAAAAACGCGAACGGCTCTTCCCGCTTTTCTGCGGAAAGACCCATTCGCGTTTTTGCTCCACTTCGCCGCTTGCCGAGCGGAGACTCTGTTGCGCGGCGATGATCGGCTGATTGGTTGTTTGAGGGATGGCTGGTACGGGGAGAGACGCGGCTTCCCCAGCCGCTTTCTCTCCCCCGAACCCCTCTCTTGACTGCCCGGCGCAAACAAGGGGAAAATGATATTTTTGACAAGTTTTCACCACGGGGAGCTCTATCAGCGTAAATGTATTCCGAAGCGCAGCACAACCGTGTCCGCCGTCCACGTAAACCGGAACTCGATCGATACAGCAGGGTGAAGTTTCTGAGGAGCGACCCGCATCAGATTCTGAAAGCATGTTCCAACTCACTGGTTTCGTAGAAAAACCGGTCTGACTGCAAATACTCTTTTCCATCATACGTTCCTCCTGATTCCCATGTTTTCATTCCTGTATAACACTATCATCCCAGTGATGTTCTGCCCGACTGTAACTCTCCGGCAGATATTTTCTCTCTTCCGGCTGAAGATGACATTTGCTCTCTTCTGTGACTTCATTCGTCCTCTGCCGTTCAACTCGCTCCGCCAATGCGAAAATAATGCAGATCGTCCTCCTCGACAATCCAAATCCTGCTTTTCGTTTTCCGCCCCCCTTTCTTTCTCATCCCTGAGGACAGCTTAATAATATCTATTTAGATACAAATATTATACCTCAAGATTCATCAATCGCAAATAGCAATTTAGAAAAAAAATGATTTTTTTTACTGGCAAGGAGAAATCAAAACGTTTTATGCAATTATATCGATATAGATATAAATATCGATTATTGCCATTCGACGATGGGATTCCCGGCTTCTACTCATGATCTCGCCGCGGCAACAGAAAGAGAGATCGCAAGCCTGAACAAACTGCTCGACACC
>CALXOE010000055.1 GCA_944389935.1 uncultured Victivallis sp. | reverse complement strand
TGCGCCGAAACGGTTTTGACGCACGAAAAAACAAGTGATTAACACGAGAGAGCCAATACTTTTGAAATTGGCTCTTCAATGAGTTTTATGCTGATTTTCTCCGGACAGCAGTGCTTTTCCATGTCGTATCTTCGGCAAAAAGTTATAACTGTTTCAATAAAATTTAATATTTTTTGGCTTTGGGTATTGCTTTTTCTCGTCAGATGTTATATAATTAATTCCAGGGGCGCAGAAGTACAGGAGATGGTATGAAAAAGATTATGGTCAAAGAATTTGATGATTTTATACCCCCACGAAATGTGGGATTTCATATCGAGTTAGCAAGTTATCTACGTGAAAAGCTAGAATCGAATCGGTTTTCGACCGGAGATTGCTTTCCATCGTTGCGAGAAATGGCAGCATATTGGAATACGAATCCCTATTCCGTGAAACTTGCGATTAACGAACTGGTTCTTCAAGGGTATCTAACCCGTTCGCAGGGGCATGGGACATTTGTTGCCCCCAAACGTGGTGACTTTACCCGGATTGGTATTTATATCGATCATTCCATGCGGCAGAATGGCAACATTATGTACACTTACATGTTTGCTTCGCTGGTTGAACAGAAATTGACTGCCAAAGGTGCTTCCTGCATTGTGTTCAATGATTATCGGGACTTTTCCGAGCAGAAGAGTCCGCCGCAGGACTTGGCCGATGCAGTTGCCGCCGGAAGAATTCAAGCTGTTGCGGTTATCAGTTGGCGTGAGTTTTTCGGTAACTTTCCGATTCGGTACTTTTATCCCACTATCGATTATCATTTGGAACATGTTGCCGGGTTGGTGAAACAATTTGAAGCCAGGCGGGTTGCTTTGATAGCACCGGAAGACATTTATGAACATTTTCCAGAGCGCTTTCGGCGCATCGGAATCAAATTGATGCCGAAATATATACGGCAATTCCCCCTCTGCGGTGGCTTTACGCAAAATTGCGGTGCGGCGGTTTATGACTTCACAAGGGAATTATTGACTCGCTCGACGCGGCCGGATTTATTGATCGTGATGCCGGATTCCGCTGTGCAAGGTGCGATTCAAGCAGTGTTGGAACTCGGAATCCGTGTTCCGGAAGATTTGCGGCTGCTTCTGCATCGTAACTTAGGCCTGGAATACTTCTGTTCTCTTCCTGCGGATTACTGGGATATCGACTTGAATCAAGTCGCAGATGATTTTGTCCATGACATCATGGGAAAATAACCGGAAAGGAATGATAAGGAATGATTTTGATGAAGAAAAGGTTCTTACTGACTGCTTTTTTCTGTTGTTGCAGTATGATAGCCGTCAGTGCGCAATCCGCTCGTTGTTTTGATCCGGAGGGTTTCCCGGAGGCGCGTGCTGCAGAGCTGCATCGGAAGTTGCCGGTAGAGCTTGCCGCACAGAGAGAATGGATCGCCGGGTTTCAAACCCGGTTCGGTGAGGCGTTCACTCCGATTCAGCGGAAACGGATTTCCCGGCGTCTGGAAATGGCCGAGCGGCTTGCCGCTTATATCGAATCCGCTTTCAAATCAGCAGACAAGGATGATATTTTCTTTGCGGAACGTGCTATTTTACATCTTAAGAATCTCTGCACTTATCTATCGGATGAAGAGAAACTCGCCCGGCTGTTCAGTGAACAGAAGGAGATAGTTCTTTCAATCCGTGATTTCGGTGCCCGAGGCGATGGTATCACTGATGATTCCGATGCTTTTCAGACAGCACTTGCAAAGATCGCCGGAATGAATGGCGTTCCGGTGAAACTATTCCTGCCCAAAGGGCGTTATCTTCTCAATAAGGTTCACCGGGTTGATAATGAGGAGAGCCATCTTGCTTTCCACAATCAGAAAAATATTACTGTTGAAGGTGAAACGCCCGATACCACTTTGATTTTTGGTGTGAATGAGAAAAATGGGGTTCGCGTTTTTAAATCGGAAAATATTCAACTGCGAAATCTGGTTCTGTTGAACCGCACCGTTCCTTTCATGGAAATGGAAGTGGAATCGGTAGACCCGGAAGCACAGACGATAACCGGAAGGCATATCGTTCCCTCCCTGCCGGCAGATGCGCCGCAGGTTGCCGGGTACGGCGGCCCCAAGTTGTGCTTCAGGAGAGACGGCTCACTGGTTACGGGAGATCTTTGGCCCGTACCTGACAGTCTGGTGACGTTGCCTTCAGGAAAAATCCGAATGACAGTTCGGCGCGGCCCGTTTCATAAAGTGCGACCGGGCATGCGTATTGCCTGTCCGGGACGTCGAGGCGGTTCGGTGGTGGTATTTTCCTGCAGCCGTTTCTGTATGTTGGACCGGATTACGATTCACAATTCCTGGGATCTGGCGCTGGTCAACCATGCTTCACACGCCAGCACCTATTCAAAAGTACGAATTGTTCCGTTGCCGGGCTTGAGCTTTACCACCAACGGCGATGGTATCCATGCCGCTAATTCCGGTTTGTACAGCGGAATCGGACCAACTGTAATCGACTGCGAATTCCGTGCAATGGGCGACGACCCGATCAACACTTATAACCGGGGCTGGTATGTCGCCGCCGTACAGGATCATCAACTGCTTACACACGGCGGAGAAGCCCTTGCCGGCGATATCACTTATGTCTATGATTCCGCCACGGGAGAAATCCGGGCCGGCCTCACCGCGACGGAAACGACAGTACGGCGGAACTGGCGTAAATACAACGTAAGTGCAACCATGGTCAAAGAACAGATTCCAAGTCGAATCAAGTCTTTTGATTCTCTGAACAGCGAACCGCCGGCGGAAGATGAGTTAAGAGAAATTTACTTCGGAAAGTCCAGGCGGGAAATGCCGGATGTCGCATTCAATCCGTTTCGGGCCGGCGCCTGGGAAGTCATTGCCGACTGCGTGTTTGCCGACAATCGTAATTGCGGTCCGGTAATTCAGTGTGATAACGCACTGGTGGAAAATGTAACAATTGCCAATATCGAGTCCTTTGCCTCAAAAATCGGTGCTTTTACGACCTGGCGTGAAGGGCCGCCGCCGATCAACGTTTTGGTGCGAAACTGCAAAATCCGCAATTCCGGCGGTCTCCGGACTGAGTTTTATGTTCTGAATCCAGATAACGAAATCGCCACAGGCCGTCACGTTCGTCATGTCACTTTCGAGAACAATGAATTGGTCAATTGCCATCAGCCTGCATTTACGATTGCGAGTTCCTCCGGAATTGAGTTTATCAACAACCGGATTGTAAATCCGCAAAAAGAAGCATTTAAAATTACCAATGCCGAAAAGCTGACTTTTCATGGAAATACCGTGAACGGGAAACCGTATACACCGCAGATCGCCGGAAAAACGGTCTGGCCGGTCCGGGCCAGTTTGCAGGAAAAACTGAGCAAGGAAGGAGCTTGGCGGCATGTCGGCGCGGGCCTTCAGAACTCCGGCGGCGACTTTGAGGCGCTTTATGCAGCTCAGTACTCTGCTTTGAAAAAAGTGAAAATTCAAACTGCTTTCCGCTTTCTGAAGCCGGAGGGCAAGGCGGGGCTGCGGCTGGTGGAACATGTGGGCGTACCGGATAACGGCTATTATTTTCTACTGGATGGGGCAACAGGTTTGTTTACCGTTTCCGTCCGGAGGCGGGAGGGGACGGGATGGCTGCCGGAACAGATCATCTTTCAGCGACAGCTGGAAACTGCAACACTGAACAGTCTGGAGGTCATCTCCGAATTCACCTGGGCTGTCGTCAAGGTGAACGGACAAGAGCTCTGGAGAGGGGGCGCACCGCTGCCGACGCTGTTTCGTTCCGGCTTCGTGGCGTTCGATGCTCCCGTATCGGTGGAAAAACTGGAGATTGCCGGCGGTGGACATCAAGGCGGGATTCTGGCTTTTGGAGATTCAATTACGCATCACTGCAGATGGCAGGATACAGCAGGGAAATTGGCCGGGCTTGAGATCGGCAACGGCGGAATGGCATGTGACGACACGATTAACGCCAGAAAACGTCTTGAAAGCGATGTAATTGCGCTTCAGCCTGACTTGGTGTTGCTTTTACTGGGGACCAACAATTCTTCTGCGACTCAGGCAATGACTGACCTGAAATATATCATCAGACGTCTCCGTTCGGCACGAATCAACGTAATCGTTTGCACGATTCTGCCGCGTCCGCAGCCGGAACGAGCCGTGAAGTTGAATCGACTGCTGCGGCAATATTGCAGGCAGGAGCAGATTTTACTGCATGACTGGTATGAGGTTATGAATGACGGTAACGGCAATATGAAAAAAGAATATGGAGGTGGTGTCCACCCTAACACTCGTGGTATCGAAGTTATGGCCCGGAGTTTTATTGAGGACCCGGTTGTAAAGAAATTCATTCTCCAATCAACGGAAAGGAAAGAAAAATGAAACTTCATTCCAAAT
The DNA here is from genome assembly GCA_944389935.1 of uncultured Victivallis sp. Lineage (GTDB taxonomy): Bacteria > Verrucomicrobiota > Lentisphaeria > Victivallales > Victivallaceae > Victivallis. The sequence goes on along the minus strand of CALXOE010000055.1, from coordinate 18,519 downwards.
TTAATGTTGCGGCGGCAGACGGCTCGGGAAAAAATTTCACTCTTATTGAATTATTAGTTGTGATAGCGATCATCGCAATTCTAGCGGCCATGTTGCTCCCGGCGCTGAACAGGGCGCGGGAAAGTGCAAAGAAGAGCTCCTGCTCCGGCAAGTTGAATCAGTTGATGAAAGCGCAGATTCTGTATTCCGGCGATTATGACGGCATTTATTATGTCTGGGGTGGCAGATGGCTCACCGACGTATTCAATCTGGATGTGAAAATGGTTTATTGTCCGAAAACAACTCCGCAATCCACCAATAACGACTCGAATAATTTCAATGCCTCTTTGGGTATCAATCATCCGGACCAGGCTTACCTGCCGAATAGTTCCACCTGCAACTGGTACGCAATGAAGAAAGAAACGTATGGTGATTTTTTTCTTAGAAATTCTCCCTCTTTTTTCGGCATGGTAACCGGACGTATGAAAGCCCCGACAAAAATACCGGTTTTTGCTGATACGCAGAAAAAAGGGGATGAATCTCGAGGTATCTATTGTTTTGAACCGCGTGTTGATATCGGCGGCGGCCTCGGCCTTGTCCATAATGAAACGGCAAATCTTGCTTATGCGGACGGTCATGTCGATTCCATGAATCTGCGGGAATTGACGGCTGACGATGTTTCTGTCGCTTTTATCGGCGGTACAAAAGTCGCAATTCCGTGAAGTCTGGAGTTCTCATGCAAAATTGTAATATCAGGCTCGGTTTCTGGATTGCTGCTCCAGGAAAGAAACGTGGATACGAGGTGGATACCCGGGAAAACTCACCTGTTTTTCGTCGTGAGTTCGAAGTCAGCAATTCGTTTCAAAATGGCCGTATTCTGATCTGTGGTCTCGGTTTTTACGAATTATATCTCAACGGACACAAGGTTGGAGATCGTGTGCTTGATCCGGTTCCCAGCAACTATCTGACTCGAATTAACTATGCGGTTTATGATGTGACCGCTTATCTGAAGCCGGGGCGGAATACCGTCGGCGTAATTCTCGGCAACGGTTGGTACAACCCTAACACAAAAGATGAATGGTGCTTTTGGGCGGCTCCATGGCGGGATTGTCCTAAAATGACCTTGAAGCTGGAGCTGGACGGGCGTGAAGTTCTGTGTTCTGATGAGAGTTGGCGTGTCGGCGAGAGTCCGATCACTTTCAATGCTCTGCGTAATGGTGAGTTCTATGATGCCCGGCTGGAAATGCCCGGCTGGTGTACCAACGGTTTCGACGATACGAAATGGCCGCCGGCAATGCGGATCGCCCCTCCCGGAGGAGACTTGGAGCAGGAACTGCAGCCTCCATGCAAAGTACTGGCGACATTCATCGCCCGGCCGACTGAAAAATTCAATGTTTATGATGCCGGGCGCAATCTTGCCGGTTGGGCTCGTATTTTTGTTGAGGGGGAAGCAGGAACAGAAATTACTCTCCGCTATGCTGAACGGCTGACTCCGGCGGGAGAGCTTTCCGTGGAATATCAGGATATGTATATCCACTCCGGGGAATTCCAGACCGATCGTTATATCTTGAAAGGCAGCGGAACTGAAATTTGGGAACCGCGTTTCACCTATCACGGTTTCCGGTATATTGAGGCGAAAATCCGAGGCAGGGCAAAGATCCACAAAATCGAAGCCCGTGAGGTCGGTACGGCATTCAAGACGGCAGGAGAGATTGTCACATCTGATTCAACGCTCAACCGCCTTCAAAGCATGACACTCAATTCCTACCGTTCCAACTATGTAGGAATTCCGACTGACTGTCCTCACCGTGAAAAAAGCGGGTGGACTTGCGATGTGATGCTGGCTGCCGAAACGGGACTATTCAACTTCGAAGCCGCTTCCGGTTATCGCGGCTGGTTACGGATTCTTGGCGATCTCCAACGCCGGAGCGGCCAGCTTCCTGCACTCGCGCCGACTGGGGGCTTCGGGTTCAACTGGGGAAGCGGTCCGGCTTGGGACAGTGTACTCTTTTCCCTGCCGTATGATCTTTATCTTCATACCGGGGATGATGGCGCGATTCGGGAACATTATGACGGAATGAAACGCTATCTTGATTTTTGCGAATCCATGGCAACCGATCATATACTTTTCTTCGGTCTTGGCGACTGGTGCCCGCCTGACTGGGAGAAAATCTGCCCGGCGCAAATCACTTCGACCGGTTATTATTACAGAGATGCAAAATATCTGGCGAAGTTCGCCCAACTGCTCGGCAACAAGGCTGACGAGATTCGTTATACGGTTCTCGCGGATTCGATTGCCCAGGCATTTCATCGCAGATTTCATCTCGGAGGCGGTCGCTATGGAACCGGCAACGGCATCGGCGAATTCACTGCAACAGGCTGCGCACTTTATCATGGACTGGTTCCGGAAAAAGAGAAATTTGGTGCACTCGAATTTCTGATTGAATACGCTGAAAAGACGGAGTACGCGTGTGATTTCGGCATTCTCGGCGCAAAGTACATTCCGCGCGTCCTGGCGGAAAACGGCCGCGCTGATCTTGCGCTCCGTTTTTTCACACGACGCCAATTCCCCGGCTGGGCGCACTGGATTGATCTGGGGATGACCACTCTCGGAGAAATGTGGAATGGAACTTCATCACGTAACCACATCATGTACGGCGATATCAGTGCTTGGATGTTTCGTTATCTTGGTGGTTTTCGGCACAGTTGGGAGCAGCCCGGCAAACGGTATCTGGAAATACAACCGATGCCGGTCATTTCCGCCTGCCGTTCTGAATATTGCCGCTACCTCTCCGATTGGAGGATAAATGGCGATGAATTCGAGATCGACATCACGGTTCCTCAAGGTGGTGCGGGATTGCTGGTGATGCCGGATGGTTCCCGTCATATACTCTCCTCCGGTTCAGCCCGATTTCGGTGTATCGTCGATTTGACGTTTTCTCCGGTTCTCCGGTCGCATTCGGCACTTCTCACATAACGTTCATAAAAAAAGCGAAATATCAAAAAGCCAACGGGGGTTACTTTTCATTCAAAAAATGGACTTCGACAACTGAAAACGTAAACAAGGGAGGTCGTCCTGTCAGAAGTTGCCGTCATTTGTCGCCGCATGAGGAAGCGCAGATAAAAGTGATTTGATAGATCATTGTCCGGATCAGCTGAAACTTCCGTTTGCGCTCTGGACTCGTCAGGCAGTAAAATTGCACATCCAATCATTGTTTGGAATCGACATGCCGATGTATGGTTGGCGAATATTTGAGACGCTGGGGGCACCTCTCAAAATCGGTAAAACGAGCGTATCAGCGAAACAACGTTGTTGTTCGGAACATAAATTTCTGACATCAAGAAACAGGCCAAAACGGAAGACGCAAATATTTTCTGGGGTGATGAAACTGGAATTCGAAACGATGAATTGAAAGGCAGAAGTATTCCCCAAATGGGAAAACTCCTGTTCAGAAAGTGAATCCAGTGCCAGAAAAAATCAACATGATAAGCGCAATCTCGAACCAAGGCAAGGTATCCTTAATATGCATTCTTGTCCTCGATAAAAAAAGGATAATTTGCCTCGTATTGGTTGAACGATTCAACGGAGAGGAGTGAAGCTATTTCATCGCGCGTTTCCGGTTCGAAGTTCCCGGCTCGCGGAATCAGACAGTTGGCATTGGCCGCCGCAAGTGCGAGTCGGAACGCTTCTTTCACCGGGGTTCCGCAGAGCAGTTCCGAGAACAGAACCACGGAACAGGTGTCGCCAGCTCCGAGCGGGGAGAGAATCGACAGCGGCGGCTGTTTGCAGCGATACGTCTCGTTTTCGACGGCGAGCCATGCGGCTTCCGGTCCGCCGGTGATGACGAAAACCGCTTCCGGCCAGCGTCTGCGCGCGACCGTCAGCGCCGTTTCCGCAACCTCTTCTCCGGTCAGCTTCTGAAGTTCTCGACGATTGATTTTCAAAACGAACCTTTCCGCTAGATCGAGCGCCGGAGCGATTCCGGAAACCGCATCGAAGAGGATGGGAACTCCCTGTTCCTTCGCAAGTTGCGTGATGCGGAAATAGAGTTCCGGATCCGTCCCGTCCGGCAGGCTTCCGACGATGGCGGCGCCCGCGGCGGCGGGAAGATGTTCCGCGAAAAGAGCGGCCATCGCCGAGGCTTCTTCCGGGGTCACGGGGGAGGAGGGTTCGATCAGTTCGGTCATTTCTCCTGTCGCCTGATCCAGACAGGTCAGGCAGCAACGGGTTTCCGCTGTGGTGAGAATCCGGTGAAAAAGGATTCCCTCGGTTCGGAGTTCCGCCTCATGACGCTCTCCGTTCCCGCCACCACTGAATTGGAAGAGCCGGGTCCGGCAGCGTCCGTGGCAGGCCGCTGCCCGGCAGAAGTTGACGCCTTTCCCGGCGGCATAGGCGTCCCGCGCGGTCGCACGATTGACTTCGCCCGGCATTAGCCGGGGGAATGTGAGGGTCTTCTGCCAGGCCGGATTCGCGCCCAATACGAGGATTTCAGGGGAGGGGCGATTCATGCTTTCCCCCACTTCCGGATCAATGCTTTTTCGGTCGCGAGCGTGTAGCAGCCGTTTTCATCGAGGGTGGCGGCGAGTTCCGGATCCAGTTTACCGAGATCGGAAATCGCGGTTAAGGGAAGGTCGGGACAGTGTGGCAGAATCGCGGTTTTTCCGGGGAAACTTCCTGCCGCTACAGCTTCCAAACCTTTTTTCAGTGCGTTCATGCCGCCGATGGCGGCGAGGGCGCGCTCCGGGTGGAGTATCCCCGTCGCGGCGAGACGCAGGGTTTCGGCCATATCGTCGAAACTGCTGCCGCTGGAACCGGTGTAGCGGACTGCCCGGCGGGTGATCGCCCCGAGATCGAGAGCTGCGCTCTCCCCCGCAGGGATTCCGGCAAAAACATTGACCAGCGCTCCATCGCGGAGGAACCGAGCCGCTTCCTCCACAAGTGCCGCGCTCGGAACGAGAATGACCGCATCGTCGAATCCTTCCGGCGCAAAGCGGCGGAGCTCCTCAGAAAACCGTTCCCGGTCGACGGCGCCGGGATTCAGGAATTTCAATTCGATTCCTTTTGCCGCGGCCCGCTGGGAGAGTTGCCGTTTCAGGTGTTCCAGCCGCTGCGTATCGAGGTCCGTGACGAGGATTCGGGAAGGGCTGTCCGGGGCGGAAATGGCCAGTTCCACGTGCATCTGTCCCATCGCTCCCGCGCCGCCGACGAACCAGGCGTTGCCGCCGGGACGCAGTCCGGTTCGCCGTTCCCTGCGGTAAAGAGCGGAGATATCCCCGCCGGTCGCCCCCTGATAATAACGGTTCTGATAGTGCAGGGCGCCGACGTCGATCCGACAGGGCACGTCAGGTGTTTTCCCCAGAAAACTGACGATGCCATGCTGCCCGGCGAGCTCCGCGAGCGCCTCGGCCTGTCCGCGATCGGTCACATTCCAGCAGACGATATCGTCGAACCGTTCCCCGGCGGGAAGGTCGGTCAACCGCACAACCGGCCGACCGAGTTCCTCTTCCAGATTTCGGACGGCTGTCTCCGAAAGTTGAAATGCGGCGATTTCGCCGGGAGCGAAGGTGCGGAAAAGTTCCCCCGCCCGGAGACTCCCGCTTTCTCCCTTTCCCGATCCGATGAGCGTACGGCCGCCCGGCATTGGGGTGTCCCGATGCCGGATGCCATACGAGCCGCGCACACAGCTCCAGGGTTCGATGAGGGCGGTGGCCACACAGGAGAGCCTCTCCGGAAAATCGAGCAGATAACTGCGTCCTTCGCCTCTCCAGCCCCGCGCATCAATGAGACCGTACTGCGCGTATGCTCCATCCATCGCATAACCGTAGGCGCAGCTGCGGGAGTTGACGTAGATGTCGCACTGAATCAGAAATCGTTGCCCGGGGGCGTAATGCAGCGGAACGGCATCGCCGGTTTTGACGATGGTCATCACCGCTTCATGGCCCGGCGTGAGCGGGCTGGCGGCCAGGTCTCTTCCATAGAGCTTCGGATGATCGCCGCCCGCCCGGATGATCTTGATGTCGGAAAAGCAGAGCCCGACCGCGTCGATGCGGACAAGCATCTCCTCCGGTCCCGGCTCCGGGAGAAGCAGTTCCTCGCAGATCAGTTGCTCCATCCCTTTCCCATGGAGTCGCCAGGCTGCGAATGTCCGCGGCAGCGGAGCCGGACGCAGTTCAAGATCCTGCAGCAGCGGCATCAGCACATCGGCGGCGTTGGTGGTCACGGTGTCGACTTCCAGATTCCGGATGGCTTCGAGTTCTTCCCGGGAGTCCACAGGACAGACGTCCACTTCGATTCCGCGCGCATGAAAGAAGTCGATCTTTTCCCGGGTGATTCCGTCGCGCCAGAGGCAGAGCCGGAAAAGCCACTCGTAGGCATCCGGTTCGGACCTCGCGAACGTTTCGAGCGGGAATCCCTGCACCCGCAGCCGGGGTTCGCGCTCATGCAGCAGTTTCAGCAGATTCGCGTAAAACGAAAGGACGACGACCCGGTGAAGCAGTTCGCGTTTCGTAATCTCCTCAAGCACGGCCAATGCACAGGCCGGATCGTCCTCCTTGAGTTCAATCAGCAGTTCGACGGTGCCGCTCATTCCACAGGCAAGATCGATCACTTCTTCCAGGGATGGAATCTGCGTGCCTGCAAATTTGCTCTCTTTCCACGAGCCGAAATCCAGAATCCGCAGTTCCTCGAACGTCCGGTCGCGAACCGGACCGGTGCCGTTGCTGCATCGTTCGAGTGTGTCATCATGCGTCACGACCAGCCGCCCGTCGCGGGTCGGGTGCACATCGAACTCGATGGCATCCACTCCCGCTTCGATGGCGGCACGGAACGAAGGCAACGTGTTTTCCGGATAACGGGAAGGCATCCCGCGGTGACCTACCACTTTGAAGAATCTCGGCATCGTTTTCCCTTTCGGTTGAAGGATGGATTGTTTCGACCTTTTGCCATTTAGTGTAATCGTATTGGCGCGGAAAACAATCGGAATTGGCCGGAATCCGTCAGAAAACTTTCAAACATTCAAAAAAAATGAATGTTCGATCATTCTTCCACTTGCAAAATGTCTTTTTTTGAGTACAGTATTTCCATGAAACGAGAACGGATTCAACAATTGATCCGGCTGCTGCGTCGGGGGGAGATTCTGACCAGCGCCGGAGCCGCCGATCGATTCGGGGTCAGTGAAGTGACGGTCCGCCGGGATTTTGAATTTCTGACTGCGAACGGCGAAGCGTGCCGGTTTCATGGAGGAATCCGGGCCGCTGACTTCTGTGGAGACCCGGCTCTCCCGATCGGTCTCCGTCGGGAGTGGCGGCGAGAAGTCAAGCGCAGGCTTGCCGGGGCGGCTGCGGCGGAGCTGCCGTTGCAGGGATGCATATTTGTCGACGGAGGAACCACTACCGCACAACTCGGTCATTTTCTCGCCCGTCCGGACTTGCGGGTCATCACGAATTCCCTGGCTCTGCTGCGGAGTTGTGCGGAGGCTGGGGAGCCAATGCCGCTGCTGCAGCTCACCGGTGGCGTTTACAACCGGAAGTCGGAGATTCTGGTCGGCCCGGAGGCGGTTCGTACGGTGGAGCATTTTCATGCTGATGCCGCAGTTATTTCCGGGACCGCGCTCGACGGGGATTTTCTTTATGACAACCGCGAAGAGGCGGCGGAACTCCAGCGGAAAATGATGGAAAACTCCGAGCAACTGATTGTGATCGCCGATTCGGGAAAACTGGGCGGCAAGGCATTGTGCCGGAGCCTGGAGGCAGACCGAATTTCGCTTCTCATTACCGACTTCGATCCGGAAAAACACCCCGTGGTCGCGGTGTTGAGAAAACGCGGGGTTCGAGTGCTCGTTCTCTCTATGCCGGAAAAACAGCATTCAATTTTTGAGGGTTCATAATGAAGCTTCAACTTTTGTTATTGCTCCAATTTCTCCATATTAAAATTCGATGGTGTTTATTAAGGTCTATAACTTAAAAAACTAGTTGAATTGTCTGAAATATGCTCCAGGGTCAAAGTTGGTCTCTGAATAGTAGTAAGGATTTTTTCTTATTCCGCGACCCAAACCGAATGCGGCGTACCGACTCGGCGAGCAGTTCCAGCGTGATAGCGAGATACTCTCGCAAAGTCTTCAGAACACCGATCGAATCGAGAAAACGATGGAACGAGGCGAACTCTTTCCACAGCATTTTCTCCGGAAACAGCAATGCAAGCTACATCGCTCGCTGCACGATAAGTTTTCGGAATAGTAGCGCCAACAGGTCGACCGCAGCATTGCGATCGCGATTTCGTGCTAAAGCCGCCCAAACTAGGAGAACTGGTAAGGTACGGCAATCTGGTCGATTTGAGCCCGGTCACCATGCCATCCAGCATTGCGATGAAATTCATGTTGCGGTATGTTTGGGGATCACGACCTGTTGTGATCGCAGGGGAAAGCTTGTCTGAGACAAGGGGATCTACTCCAGCGGCCATTCATTCGCATCTTCCCGGCCGCGCTGGCATTCAGAAATCCTTCGGGAGAGCGAGCATATTCGAACGGCCGCGTGATGCCGGAAAACATGGTATGCGTAAACTTCGGTACGAGCCAGGAAAATTCCGAAACGATGAACTGTTCGGCAATGAGTTTTCGATTTTCTGCATCGGATCGACTATGCTGCTGTACGGAGTTGTTGCCGACCCTCTGGAAGTCGTTGAAACACAGAATACCGGTCGGAATACGCTTCGGACGAACGTCACAGTAACAGTTTATTCCGAAAAGTTTCGGCTGTATCTGCCGCCCTGTACCGCAAGACAGGCTGACTTCGCTACATCTGCAGAGTACCACGACCACGCAGCCTCTCCTCTTTTCGGATGGACCGCACATTGCTTCAGCCGTGGCGACGACCGATTTCGGCTCGATCCACGAGAAACGAATAAATTCGCGCCGAACTTGTCACATCTTTTTGCAGCCCGCCCCTGCCGTAGAGTTCGGCGAGACGGCTTTCGGTAAACGCGGAGACTCAGCCGATGGTTATGTCGGTAAAATTTCACCGCGAGCGCTTCCGGGGGAGAAACTATGACGATCCGTTCTCCTGGAACATGTGTGCATTCATTTTTTCAGAGACCAACTGAACCGGTGGCGACACGATGAAACCAGTTGAGCGTGTTGAAAGTTTTCTCCCCCGGAGAGAGGCGGCAGTCGAGTTCTTCGATCGAAGCGACTGTCCCGTCAAGATATTCACGGATCCGCAATGCGGTTTCTTCGAGGCGGGCCGCCTGCGTCGCATTGCGTGCCTGAATCACTTCCAGCCCGAATGGCTTCGCGCACTTCAGCCACTGGCGGCGGAACGATGCATCAAACTCCCACACCGCTGCAATCACTGCCGGAATGAGTGAAACGGCGATCTGCCGGAGCGCGATCCGGTCATTCCGGTCGTAGGCTGCCTCAAGAGCTCCGCGCAGTTCAAGTTTCAGCAGCAGAAGCTGAAGCGCATTAATGATGTGCTCGAAGTCTCCGGCAAAGCAATCCTCCTGATAGGGAAGAAGTTTGCGCAGCATTTCGTCGTAGCGGTCACTGAGCTTGAGGTCAAATTCCGGATTGCGCCGTTTACAGTCATCAAAGAGGATTCCGAGCAGCGGATCATCCCAGATCATCAGCGCCGGATTCATGGCATACTCATCTTTGGCTTCGATGCCGGAAGCAACCAGATGCGCTTCGTAACTACTCTGGCAGATCGCGGCGAATCGACGCGAGGTCTCCTTGTGAGGATCGTCCACCGGAATGCCGAACGCAAGATCAGCGCAAAAGATGATTCCTGTCAGAGAAGAGTCGTAGTTGCAATATGCTCCATTGTCTCCCCACATCGTAAAGAAAAGTTCCGAGACTTTCTGTTTCCGGCATGCCTGAATGCATGGCACGGCGGTTTTCATGGTTTTCTCATGGTCATACCAGAGGCGTGTCCACGTCCAAATACCTGACCCCATGACCGGTTCGAAACCGATGTCACGATGTCGCTGGATCATTTTCTCGTACGTTGCGGTATCTTCGTGATAGTAATCCCAGTAGATGAGCTGCACGTTCTGGGGGATCTTTTTCTGAACCGCTTCCGGAACCGTATGCTCGAGATCGTAGTAGTTCTGGTCCGGATTCGAGAAACTGAAATACATGTCCGACCAGATAAGCGGGGAAAATCCCGTTTCCCTGCAGATTTCGTTAACTTTCCCAAGATGACGGTTGAAAAGATCGAACCCGCTCTCGTACCCGTTTTGGTCGAGGAAACGCCCACGCCCGAGGTCGTGGGTCTCATCCATGCCAATGTGGATGCGGCGGCTTGTGAGCGCCTCGCTCCAGAAGCGGATCATTTTTTCGATCAGCTTGTAAGTCTCCGGCTCGTCGACTTTGAGGACACTGCCGGTATCCCTCACCTTGTCATAGGCTCCGTTCCATTTAAGGATCTGTTCGAGGTGGCCGAGCGTCTGGATGCAACCGACCAGTTCGATTCCAAGGCGGGAGGCGTAGAGATCGAGCTCCCGGAGTTCGTCGAGCGTATAGGCGCCACGCATGTAGCCGAAGAATGGTTCGTCCGGCAACTCATAGACATCCTCCGTGTAGAGCATGACCATGTTATATCCCGAAAGCGCGAGACGGCGGAACCACATTTTCAGGTGGTCGATCCGCATAACCATGTTACGGGAGACATCGAGCATGATTCCGAGCGTTTTGAATGGACTCTTTTCATCGCACTCGATTTTCCCGAGAGCCGAACCGATTCCACGCGCTGCCGCCGCGATCGAGTTGTATTCCACGAGCACCGTGCCGGGCGAGCGTTTGACGCGGGAAATCGTTCCTTCTCCCTCCACTCGTTTCGCTTTGAGTTTCAGACCCCGGCCGTAAGAGGCAACCGGATATTCCTCCTCCAGCGTCGCCAGAAGTTCATGCAGTTCCTCCGGCACATCTATTGTGTTCCACACCAGCTTCGAAATCAGAGACATAGCAAATATTCCCTCACGTTATTGAGCATTGTCAGCACACCACCTCCCAGCTCCGAGTTGTCGTGCCGAAACCTACATTTTCACAAAATATCACACCAATAGCCGGATGCAAATGGAAAAAACGTAATTCTAATGGAAAAACGACGAAGCAGTCATTCTGCATGAACCGGTCGTACCGCCTGAAATCACTTGTATGCAGGAAACTCAGTTATTTTTCGAGAAGAAACTGCGCTGATTGGCTTGCCGATGATTCCCTCCGGATGCTCATCGAGCACGGCGCACTTAGCCTTAAGATTCGGGGGATCGCAGTGGAGGATCAACTTTTCCGCGAACTCGTCTGCTTCGATGCAACGCAGCGACACCTTCATGTGCTCCTTGATTGGATCGATTATTCACGAAATGTTGTTGTATTCACCCCTCCTTGCGGTGTTCGAGGTGATCACGTCTTCTGGATGCCACCATCGTGGATCAAAGCGGCGATGAACTTTACCTTGTGAATGTACCTGAAGTAGGCAATCCTCGACAGATAACCCGCTTCGATCAAAGGTCCGAAGCCATAACATGAGGTCGATCATGCCGCAGCAGAACACGTTCTGCTCACCGAAGAGATTCTCATAGATCTCCTGTGGGGCAGCGTCCTCAGCCTTTGCAATTACAAGGACGATCTCTTTTGCCTTGCCATTCGGATTCTGCTTGATGGCGATGAGACCAGGCACATCGAATTTTCCGATGAAGCACCTGTGCTCTTACGTTACAAAGCTTTTCGGGGTGATCATGATGACATCGGCATTCTTTGGGGACTTGATTGCACCGAAGATGCAGGGAAGAACGTGGAAGAACGAAAAACCTCATCTCCGGACACGATCGGGACGATCTTCTTTTCGTACACGAGCCCGGTCATCTCCGCCAGCAGTAGAGTGTGGATGATTCCACTGGTGGCCTCGGTGGCCGAAAGAAACTCTCCGCGTTAGCGATACTCTTGAATTTTCCGGAATTAATGCCAATCACGACAGAAAGGCCCGAACCGTACATGCAAAGCGCCAGCACGAGATCCTGCATGCCGTAACCGATTGCCGTAATAGTTTACGCCGAGATCAGCGTTCTCGTCATGGTAAATTACATACGGTTTGGAGACAGGGATAAATCTCCACATTCTAAAGATGCTTTACGTTACGGGAACAAGCACAAAGGAGGTACCCCTCAAGAACACTTCGAGTTGCAGGAACAAGCCGCAACCAGCATACTGAATTCTAACAAAAAAAATCAATTTTCGCCTTGACTTTAGAAATCTTTTTTGGTATAATATTAATGTTCAAACGTTTTAATGCTTTTGAATGACACATTGAGGCAAGACATATGGGACGCAATGGCAGGGCGACGCTGGCGGATATTGCACGGCTGGCGAAGGTGGACAGTTCAACGGTTTCTCTGGTTCTAAACCGCAAGCCGTTGGCAGAACGCCTTTTCGCTGAAACCCGGGAACGGATTTTCGCGGCCGCGCGTGAACTGAATTACCAACCGTCGTTTGCGGCACGGACGTTAAAAACCGGAAAGAGCGGTGCATTCGGGATGGTGGTCGGCGACCTGCGCGATCCCTATTATTCGATGCTGGCTTATCACATGATTGCGGCGGCACAAGCGCGCGGCTATCAGGTGCTGACCTGCGCGACCGGCTGGAATCCGCAGAAAGAGGTTGAACTGCTGCGGATGCTCTACGACCGCAATGTGGACGGCATCTTTTATGTGCCCGATTCACTGAAGCGCGATCCGGTTCTTTATGAAACATTGTGTTCCCAGCATTTCCCGCTGATAAACTACTGTTCGGACGAGTCTGATTTTGCAACGGTAGCAATCGATTATAGCGAAGGTTTTCGACTGGCGGTTGCGGATCTCGCACGGCGACACCGCCGTATCGGCTATATTACCTCCGTCAGTACTCGCTATCGCAGTTTGCAGGAATCCGCGAAGACCGCCTGCCGGTTGGCCGGAGTCGAATTGTTCGAACGCCGGTTTGAAGGGATCGGTCTGCCGGAATGTGTGGAGGTGATCGCCGATTACGTCCGTACGTCGGATATTTTTGCCTTTATCGTAAACGGTTCGGTCACTGCGGTTCGGCTGATCAATCAGTTGGAACAATTCGGCATCCGGGTACCGCAGGATATCGAAATCGTCGGTATCGGCGACCTTGAAGTACTTTCGCTCTTCCGTCCGGCTCTCTCGTGCATCAATTACGATACCGCCGCGATGATGGAGCAGGCAGTCGAACTTCTGATCCGTTACCGGGAGAGTGGCCCTGGCCAGGTTGCGCTCGTTCCCTCCGGATATATCGCCCGAAATAGTACGTTGTCAACCTAGGAGAAACTGATATGAAGTATCGAAAAGCACCTGTATCCCAACCAGTGCGAAGTGATTCGCGGTTGCGTAATCAATTTACATTGATCGAATTGTTAGTTGTAATTGCGATTATCGCGATTCTTGCCTCCATGCTGTTGCCCGCGTTGAACAGTGCAAGGGAAAGAGCGCGGGCAATCAAATGCGTCAATAACCTCAAGCAGGTCGGCCAGGTAATTACATTTTACCGAGATAATAACAACGATATCTTCGGAAGCTATTTGCACAGTGCTTCAGGTGGCGCAACCACTTGGGCGGCAGGTTTGGCTGCGCAGGGATATGCTCCGGCAAAGGCTGGAGTCGGAAGTTCTTTTCTGAATTGCCCGACACTGGCGCTTCCCTCTGCAAACTGGGAATGGACGTTCCCCTATGGTGTGATCACCTATGCTGGTGGCACCGCCCGAACTCTTCCTGAGCCGATCGCCCTGCGCAATGTTGCCCCGCTCAACGGCGGCGCCTCTCCGATCAATTTTAAGAAGATCAGGAATGCAAGTGATTTTATTGTTGCCGGCGATACCATTCGATATTACTCAGGTGTGGATTGCGGTTACAATTGGCTTCAACAAATCGGGCTGTGCCACAAAAACCGAGGCAACCTGCTGTTCGCAGATGGCCACGTTGCGGCCAACTCCAAAGAAGAATACAAAGACAAAATATATAAGACTTTTGAACTGTATGACGATCTCGGGAGTTATCAGGGAGCTTACTACGTACTTCCCGGTTCGAACGGGCTGGCACTGGAAATTCCATGATAGGAAGATATTAAAATGAAAAAACTGATGTTACAACTGTTGTTGTTATGCATAACCTGTTCATATTGCAATGCCTCCATGGTCGACTTGTTACGGGTTCGGCTTGACAAATTGCCTAAACAGGATTTCGCTCGCATTGAAGCCACCGACTTCGGAGACGCGCTTGTGGTGACCGTCCCGGAAAATCAGAAACAAGGCTCGCATTGGATCGTTATGAAACAACTGGACCTGAAGCCTTTCCGCGGCAAGAAACTTCTGTTCACCGTATTTGCGAAAGGAGAAAATATTGCCAAGGCTCCGGAATACTATCTCGGTTTGAAATACATGTTCATCGTCAAGACGGAAACAGGGAAAGGCTATCCTCAGGCGCCGGGACTTGCTGGCTCATTCGATTGGCGGAAACTTAGTTTCGAGGTTCAGGTCCCGCAGGATGCGATATCGGGAGAGCTGGTTGCCGGTTTGCAGGAAACCTCCGGCAAGGTATGGTTCCGCAATTTCATGATCAGTCAGGGTGGTTTCCTGAAACCGCCAGTGGAACTTCCGCCCGATTTCCGTTGCGAATATACCTCGGAATTTCTTGCTCGTCCCATAACCCGCGGTGTGATGAGTCCCCATCCGTTGGAGGTTACGGAAAAGGATATCGATGACCTCGGTTCATGGGGAGCGACCAACATCCGTTGGCAGTTGAAAGGAAGCAACGAACAGGCAGTCGATCTCGAAGTTTACAACAACCTGATCGACCGTCAGCTGGACCGGCTGGAAGAGCTGCTGCCTGCCTTTGAACGGAACGGCATTCATATCATCATTGACATGCACCTGCTGCCAGGTGGACGCATTGATTACGCCGGACCGCTTGGCACCGCAGGAGAGGAGGCGGTCGCCGCCTACGGCAATGCTGCCGCCAACCGGGCACTCGGCGTGGAGAAATACTACCGGGCCTATCTGGACACCTGGCGGAAAATTGCCCGCCGTTTCAAGTCGTACCCGATCGTAATGGGTTACGACCTCTTCAACGAGCCGGTGCAGAGTTGTGAAATGCCGCACGACTATCTTTCGATTCAGTATGACGCTGCCCGGGCGATTCGCGAGATCGATTCCGAACGCATGATCGTAATCAGCTCGAACAACTGGGGCGGTCCCGATGGTTTTGCCAGCCTCACTCCGCTTCCGCTCAAAAATCTCGTCTACCAGACTCATTTTTATAATCCGGGAACCTACACCCATCAGGGAGTATTCAAAAATGCTCGAATGGGAACCCGTTATCCCGGAGTCATCGACGGAGTGTATGTGGATAAAAACATGCTGAAAAAATATCTGAAGCCGGTTGTGGAATTCCAGAAGAAATACGGCGCACGTATTTACTGCGGTGAGTTTTCCGTTGCCCGCTACGCCCCCGGCGGTGCGCAATATCTGAAAGATGTGATTTCCATCTTCGAGGAATACGGCTGGGAGTGGAGTTACCATGCGTTCCGCGAATCCCATTTCTGGAGCGTCGAACACGCCGGTCCCGATGGAGCTCACCCGGTCCCCGCCCAGGATACCGACCGCAAGCGTGTCCTGCTGGAGGCTTTCAAAAAGAACAGGAAATTCAAATGACTCCGATTCATACCCGTATCTCCATCGGCGTGGCAAAGCCGCTGCGTTTTCTCCACGTGACCGATTCGCACCTCATCTCCGCCGATGAGCGCGACAGCGAACGCAAGCGCGAACTCGCCCGGCAGCGGCGCGAAGCCTATGACAAACATGGTTTCGACTGCTGCCGGCGCGGCCTCGACGCGGCGTTCGACTACGCCCGCCGCCAGAATGAACTGGTATTGCACACTGGAGACCTGATCGATTTCGTTTCATACCGCAACCTCGAACTCGCCCGCGAAAAGCTTTCCTCGGTCGACTGCTTCTTCGCGGCGGGAAACCATGAATTCAGCAAGTATGTCGGGGAGGCGCAAGAGGACGAAGCGTACAAGCTCGACAGCCTGCCGCTGGTCGCCCCCGCGTTTCCGAACGACCTGCGCTTCGCGGCCCGTCTGGCCGGCGGCGTGAACCTCGTCGCCGTCGACAATACCTATGGACAAGTTCGGCATCAGGAGCTGGAACGGTTCCGGGCGGAAATCGCGAAAGGGTATCCGATTCTGCTGCTGCTTCACGTGCCGCTCTACACCCGGGAATTGTACCGGGAGCAGATCGAAGTGCGCAAGGCGGAATCCGCTTCGCTGATGGGCTGCCCGGCGGAACATCCGGCCCGGAACGACGCTCAATGCCCCGATGCGGATACATTGGCATTCATCGACTTCCTGAAGCGGCAGACGCTGGTGAAGGCGGTGTTGGCGGGGCATCTGCACTATGACTGGGAAGGACCGTTGTATGGAGATGTCACCCAATACGTAACCGCTGGCAGCTTTCTCGGTCGCGCGCGTGAAATCGAGATTGCGTAATTCCGCTGCGGTACGACGCCTGGCAGGAAGCAAAAGAGAAGCACCTCGGCCGTTGGTGGCACTAATGCGCGCAGTATCCAGCTGCCGAAGTCTGACCGTAAATCAGGTCGCATAATGTACAAGACTTTCCACTAAAATAACTGTATGCGCCCAGATTCCCCCGATTGGGGGGGGCTGGACACACACCATCGTAACAATCTACACACACAAAGTAATCCTGCAGATAAATCTGTAAATGGAGATTCAGTATGCTCGGTATTTTTTCCATGAAAGATGAAATCCGGTTTCCGAAGAATTTCGTCTGGGGGTCGGCAACCGCCGGTCACCAGATCGAAGGCGACAACATCCACAGCTCCAACTGGCATCGGGAACAGGAAGAGCACTATCCGGAACCTTCCGGCCAAGCGTGCAATTTCTGGAACCTCTGGAAAGAGGATTTCGCCCTTCTCAGTGAACTGGAACACCGGATGTTCCGTATGTCGATCGAATGGTCGCGGATCGAGCCGGAGGAGGGGCGGCACGACGAGGAGGCGCTGAAGCGGTACCTCGCAATGTTCGAGGAGCTGAAACGACGCGGTTGCCGACTCTTCCTCACGCTGCATCACTTCTCCCATCCCCAGTGGTTTCAGGAAAAAGGGGAGTTCCGCAAGCGGGAAAACGTCGTTTTTTTCCTTCGCCATCTGGAGTATCTGGTGCCGAAGATCGCCCAGTATGTCGATCTGTGGAACATCTTCAACGAATTCAACAACGGGGATTCGCTTGAGCTGTACGACCGGAAGGCCAACTGTCTCTTCGCACACGCTCGGGCGGCGGCACTGATCCGAAACTGGTCGAAGGCACCGATCAGTACAGCTCACGCGATGTGCCCCTATCAGCCCCACGATCCGGAAGATGAGTTCGACGTGGCGCGGACCCGGATCCGTAACTGGGTCATCAACGACTTCTTCTACCACGCGATCCGGACCGGAGAGATTCTCTTTCCCTACCGCAACGGCGAAGTGATTGACGGGTTGAAACACTCCTGCGACTTCTGGGCAATCAACTACTACACCCGCCACTTCGTCACCGCACGGACCGCCGACGGCAATGCTCCTCGATACGAATGCCACCGGATCCGCCCGATCAATCGGGATTTCTATCTCGAAGAGTTCTATCCGCAGGGGCTCGTTGACGGGCTGTGCAGACTGCGCGATTTGCCGATCTGGATTACCGAAAACGGCTTCTGCTGCGACGACGACCGGTTGCGCATTCTTTATCTGGCACGCCATCTGCAGGCGGTTTCGGAAGCGATCGAACGCTCCTGCGATGTGCGCGGCTACCTCTACTGGTCACTGCTTGACAACTACGAATGGACCAGCTTCGTTCCTCGGTTCGGCATGGTCGGGGTCGATTTCAAAACTTTCCGCCGCGTCCCGAAACCGACCGCATATTTCTATCGTGAGATCATTCGGAACAACGCGATGAGCCGTGAACTTCTGCTCCGTTATCTGCCGGAGTTCCGGGACTGGTTCATCTACCCCGCTGGTCCGAGAGTCCGGCCATGAAGAAAAATATTTTCCCCTACCATTCGTTCCACAAGGAATTGCCGACGCACAGGTAATTCGCAGAATTCGTCACTTCTGCCTTTTCCCGACCAACATTGTCAACACGCTCTGTAATACGATTCGGAGTATCCGCCGGTCTGGAGCGATGATCGCTATTATGAGTTAGAGGTATGCGCTCGGCAATCTGATGGTGTTCTTGCTTTCTGCCGGAGGCAGAATTCCTGCTGATGGCGACTCTAAATTCACCCCTGTGGCTAGGTACGGGAACTGCAATGTTCAGTTCGGCTGCACGACAACAGTTTCTGCGAACTTTCAGCGAAGTTTGACTCAATATGGCCATGCGCTGTCTTGAGACACTGTTGAAACATGCGCAGGAGAAATACACGCATCAGGCGAGCATGCCGGAGGAGGGGCGGTCGAGCGAGAGGTCGATGTCGTAGTTCGTACCGCTTTTTCTCGCGTCG
>CALXOE010000054.1 GCA_944389935.1 uncultured Victivallis sp. | reverse complement strand
CCCCCCATTCCCGGAAGTCGAACAGCACCCCCCAGTCGAAAACCGTCGCCAATCCCGCCGCCATGCACATCCCCGCAAACGACACCCACGCCGCCCGCCGTTGCCGCCGACATCCCGCAATCAGCGCATACGCGATCCCCCCCGCCCAGAGCAGCCCGGGAAAGAGCCCGTACTCCGCAAACAGCGTCAGATGGCTGTTCACCAGCGTCCGGCAGACGATTCCGTCCCGCAGCAGAAACGCGGTCGCCAGTGTTCCGGAATTCCCGTGTCCGACCCCCAGCCACGGATTGGCCGCAAACAGCGAAGCCCCCGCCAGCCAGATGTCGAAACGGTTCGTGACGGCGCGATCGAGCACAAAACGCCCCCACACCCCCGCCGCCAGAAACAGCAGCACTCCCCCCGCCGCAATCCACGGCACGACTTTCCAGCTCCGCCGCCCCGTCAGCAGACCGAACAGCAGCAGTTCCGCGAAGAAAATCAGCAGCCCGCTCCGGGAAAAAGTCAGCGCCAATGCAATGGTCAGAACCAGCGCCGCCGCCCCGAATCCCGCCCGCGCCGCCGGGTGTTTCCAGCGCAGCAGCCCCGCCCAGCAGTACGGCAGCAATGCGCAGATCAACGCCGCCGCATGATTCGGATTGTAGAAGCCGAACCCCTGCCGGACGATCCCGTCATAAGTGAACTCCATCATCGTTTCCACAACTCCGTTACCGCGCCCTCATACAGCGGATTGCGGAACTCCGGGTCGATCGAGTCCAGCCGCGAAGCCGGGACGATCCGCCCCGTGTCGTCCTCCCCGTAACTCCGGCAGCGCTCGCCGGAGAGAAATGCATCGAACCACGCGCGCGCCAGCGCCAGCGCCTCCGGAGTCAGCTCGTGCCCGCTCTCCAAACTGTATTTCCAGAGCAGCGCGCCGCCCGCCTCGCGATAGTGGTAGACGAACTCCCGGCTGATGGCGAACCGCTCCGCGTCCCGCACGCCGCAGCTCAGGAACGCGGGGGCGGGATGAGCGATCTCCCCCTGGAAGTAGACGCCGCAGCCGTGCGCCCCCCACGCCGCCACCCGCTCCGGCATCCACGCATAAAAAAGGTTGGAACACTGCCCGCCCGCCGAATAGCCGTAAAGCAGCAGCTTTCGGGAGCTCAGCCCGTAACGCCGTTCGATCAGGGCGACCGCGCGCAGCAGAAGCGGGCCGGACCACGCCTGCGGCTCCCAGTACTCCCGGTCCCGGAACGACGCCGCCAGCAGAAACAGCCCGTGGCGGTCCGCCAGCTCGTCGAACCGGAACGTCTCAAGCGTTTTGCGCGCCGGCCAGTTTCTGCCGCCGAACAGCACCATGATCCGCCCGTCCGCGCCACCATTCGCCGGGACCCGCCAGCAGAACTCCACCCCGTCAAGCACGGCCGATTCCGCGCCCGGCAGCAGCGGAGTCAGGCAGAACAGCAGCGGCGCAACCGCAATCGCAATCGTGATTTTCCGCCTCATTTCGCTGCTTTCCCCCACGCCTCGGCAATGCTCCGGTCCGGCAGGATGACCCGGTCCTCCGGCATGATGTTCCGCGCCTGCGGCGAGTCAGCGGGATAGAAAACATTGTCCAGATCGTCCCCGACAAAGAACGGCTCCGGAGTATTTTCCCGTTTTACCGGCCTCCCCAGATCCGACAAATAACGCAGATGATAGTACGCGAGAAACGCCCGCGCGAGCTTCAGCGAATCCGGCGGCACGTCGTGCGGAGAGTTCGGGAACGATTTCCAGAGAATCGCCGTTCCGCGTCTGCGCGCCTCCTCGACGAAGTTCCGGCTGATGAGGTAGCGCGCCGTATCCGCGTCGCCGCAGGTGACCAGCCCCGGAACGGAACGCATTCTCCCGCCCGGCTCGTGAAAAACTCCGCAGGCGTGCGAAACCCACGCCCGGGCGCTCCCCGGTCTCCACGCGGGGAACAGATTGGAACATTGCGACCCGGCGGAATAGCCGTAAAACAGAAGTTTTTCCGTGCAGATCTCATACTGTTTCCGGATCGCCGCCAAAGCGGAAAACAACGCCCGCCCCGACCACTCCTCCGGCTCCCAGTAATTGTCGTTCCGGAAACCCGGACACACCAGAAAAATGCCGTGCTTATCCGCCCACTCTCCCCAGCCGAGCCGGCCGGAGGCGTCCGCGCGGCCGTCGGTGTTGCGGCCGCCGAACAGAATGAGGACACGCGACAAGCCCGCCTGTTCCGGATCGTAATTCGCCGGAATCCGGAAATGCACGGTAACGGTTCGATTTTCCGGCGCGCGCGTCTTTACCTGCACCGACTCAACCCGGGCGGATCCGGCCGCGACAGGGGACGCCGCCAGCAGACACAACAGGAGAAATAGATTGGTTTTCATGGGCACCTGCTTGTTGTTCCTGAAACAAGGAAGATGAAACAAAGATTGATTGATCACCATGCAAAGGGAGATATAAAAATTTATCTTTGTATTTATTATGAATGAAATTGATCGAAATGTCAATATAAAATCAAAAAATAATTAAAAAAATAATGATTCAAGTAATAAGAGTGACCGTGCCTTTCCCACCCGGCCCGGCGGTGAGAGAACGTTTCCTCCCCGGATTTATTTGGCGGAATTTCATCTGCCGCTTCTGGCAAACCGGGCGGTGGCGGTGTATCTTACGATAGAATACCATCGGCGCGGGGAATGATGGACCGGGAATGGAATGCGTTTTTCCGCTACTCCGTTCCGGGGCGTTTCCGCCGCCCGGGACGGCAGGGGAGGGGGACGGTATGAACGGACAGAAGATCGGCGACTGGCTGAGACGCCATCCGGCAGCGGCCGGGTGTTTCAGCTTTTTCGCGGTTGCGGCGTTGATTTTCTTCTCATTCGACAGCTATTCCCGAATCCGGCTCGCTTCCGAGATCCAAACGCTCGAACGGATGGGGATTCCGTGCAATATCCGGGAGGTCGCCGAATTGCAGAAAAAACAGGGCGTTTCCGAAGAGCTGACCCGCGAATTCCGGGAGCTGTGCAACGGAATTTCGACGGATGGTTTTTCTACCGTCACCCCGCCGTCGCGGATGGAGCAGCTTGAGCTGGAAGATCTTCCGAAGTTTCTCTCCGGACACGGGCAGGAGCTTCGGGCGGCGGACCAGTTTCTCGACGAACATCCCGATCTGATCCTGTGGCACGACTACTCCGGTGATTATCTCTGGGGTGTCTTGCTGCCGGAACTGGACCTGATTCAGCGTTATGTCCGTTTGAATCACGACCGGTTTTACTACACGCTTTTGAAAAACGACCCGGCTGAGGCGGTACGGAATTTCGACCGCTCCGCGATTCTGCGCGACTATCTGCTCCGGGATCGGTTTCTGATCTCTTATTTAGCGGCGATTACAGTGGAAACAATTCGGCTGAAGAGTCTTTATGAGGCGGCGTTCGACGGGAATCTGGAATCGTTCGACGCGGCGACGCTGAAACGGTGGGCCGACTCGATGGTGGATGTCGAGAGTCGTTTTCGCGCCGGTTTTCCGCGCGCATTGTCGGACGAGCTCGGGGCGGCGGCGGAAATTTCGCAGAATCCGCAGACTTTTTGTCACTGGCTGGAGATGTCGGAATCGGAGGCAATGTCGGAATGGGCGGAGATTTCGTATCGGTGTTTGTTCGGCCCGACTCATCGTCTGGACGGAGTTACGGCGATCCGAGCCTACCGCAGAATGCTGCTGCCGCTGACTTCGGAGGATTACACACCGGAAACGGTTCGCAAATTGGCTCCCTATCACGATTTGAGGGACTCCCGGATGAAGTCGGGGGCGGCGATTGTGCTGTTTCCCGTGACCAATTTTTTTCTATGGGATGTTTCTTCCGGGTTTCAGCGTGTTTCCGCACTGTATGCCCGCTGCCGCGTGGTGCGGACGGGGCTTGCGGTCGAGCTGTTTTTGCGGAAGTACGGCAGACTGCCGGAACAGCTCGATGAGCTTGTCCCCGAGTTTCTCCCCGGCGTTCCCGTGAGCCCGTTCTCGGGCAAGCCGCTGCAGATCGAAGTTGGAACGCTCGATTATTACCGGCCTGAAACGAAGAGCATCGGAAAATTCGAGGGCTACCGCGTCTATGCCGACGGCGACCCCGCCGATCCCCCGGTCGGCCTGACCCGCACCGGCAGGAACGGGCGGATTCCGGTCTGGAACCGCGCGATGAAGCTGCCCTGCGGAGAGGAGGGGAAAGAATGAAATTTCAACGGATCAGCGACTGGAGCCGCCGCCATCCCGTGATGGCCGGGAGTATCGGATTCCTTGTCGTCATCATACTGATTTTTCTTGCGTTTGACAGCTACACCCGTATCCGGTTCTATTCCGAGATCCGGGCATTGGAACGGATGGGGATTCCGTGCGACATTGAGGGGTTCGCCGAACGGCAGCGGAAACGGGGCAACTCCCGGGAAGTGTTCGAAGAGTTCCTTGCACATTGCCGGGCGCTTTCTACGGAGAATTTCCCGGCTCCGGATGCCTCCTCGCCATACAGGGTGCTGGAGCCGAACGATCTGTCGCAATTTCTCGCGGACCGGGCGGAGGAAATTCAGGCGGCAGACCGGTTTCTGGAAGAACATTCCGGTCCGGTTTTGTGGTATGATTTCGAGTCAGTCCCCCACCTGCTCTATATGGATTTGCCGCCGCTTGATTCCTTGATACAATATGTGCGGCTGAACCATGACCGCTTTTATTATGCGCTTTCCCGGAATGACCCGGAAGAAGCGGCACGTAATTTCGACCGTTCGGCGATTCTGCGCGATTATCTGCTTCAGGAGCCGTATATCATCTATTATCTGATGGCGCTTTCCATGGAGATGAGCCGGCAGCAAACTATTTTAGACGCTGCGGGCAATGGGGATCTGGAGAAATTCAATTCCGCGACGCTGAAGCGATGGGGCGATTCGATGGTCGACGTCGAGGCGGAATTCCGACGTCAGCTGCCGTCCGCCATGGAAGAGAATTTCGCCTGGTTGGCGGAAATGATCCGCAGGCCCGGTCTTATCGGACACCTGATTACCGGAGCAGAGGCGGAGGTCTGGCGCGACGTTTATGCGTGTCTGTTCGGAACCCTGGTGCGTCTGGACGGCATTCTCATTCTGGAGATTCAGGAGGATCTGGTATCCCTCGCCGCCGGCGACTGCACTCCGGAGACGGCGGCGAAATTGCAGGAGATCAGGGAGATGAAGAAGTCGCCGGGGGGGATTGTGCAGCGACTTTCCCCGTTTCCCATTCTGGCGCAATTTCTTATTCCTGATGCGATTCCGCGCGTCTGGCGAATGTACGCGCACTGCCGCGTGGTGCGGACGGGGCTTGCGGTCGAGCTGTTCAGTCGGAAATACGGCAGACTTCCGCAGAAACTTGATGAGCTTGTCCCCGAATTTCTCCCCGCCGTCCCCGTGTGCCCGTTTACGGGAAAGCCGCTGCAGATTGAATCCGGAACGTTCGATTATACTCCGGCCGGTTCGGAAACGGTTGAAACATGCGAGGGATATCGCATCGTTGTCGACGATACTCCATCGTATTCCCGCACCGACCGGAACGGATTGAATCCCGTCAGGAATCGCGCGATGAAGCTGCCCGGCGGAGGGGAGGGGAAAGAATGAAATTCCAACGGATCAGCGACTGGAGCAGCCGCCATCCCGCGGCGGTCGGATGTCTGGGATTGATTTTTCTGGTTGTCGTTTTGCTGGTCGGGTTTGACAGCTATTCGCGGATCCGGCTCGCTTCCGAGATCCGGGCATTGGAACGGATGGGGATTCCGTGCGACGTCGAAGGATTCGCCGAATGGCAGAAAAAACAGGGCGCTTCGGAGGAGCTGACCCGCGAATTTTTTGCGCTTTATGAAGGCATCTCACCGGAGGGATTTTCGCCGGTTGACTCCACCTCCCGTACGGAACAGTTGAAGTTGGAAGACCTTCCGAAGTTCCTCGCAGGACACGGGGAAGAGATTCGAGCCGCGGACCGGTTTCTCGACGAACACCCGGATTTTATCATGTGGCGCGACTATTCCTGTGATTTTCTCTGGCAGGTCGAATATCTGATGTTGAATTCGCTTCGAGAATATGCCCGTTTGAATCACGACCGCTTTTACTACGCGCTTTTACAGGACGATCCGGCCGGGGCGGCACGGAACTTCGACCGCTCCGCGGTCTTGCGCGACTATGCGCTCCGCGAGCCGATATTGATCACATTTGTGGCGGCGGCAGGCATCGAGTCCACCCGGCTGAAGAGTTTGTTCGAAGCCGCGTTCTACGGAGAAATCGAACAGCTGGATGCGGAGACGCTGAAGCGGTGGGCCGATTCGATGCCTGACGTCGAGGCTCGTTTCCGTTCCCGTTCTCCATGCGTATGGGAAGGGAAACTCGGATTGATCGTTGAAGCCGCTCAGCTCCCGACGATCTTCTGGCTGTTCCCCGAGCAAAAGAAATGGAAAGATGTATTGTATCGATGTTTTCTCGGCCCGATCTATCGTCTGGACGGTGTCGCCGCAATTCAAATTTTCCGGGAGACGGTTCTGCCATTGGCCGCCGAGGATTACACACCGGAAACGGTTCGCAAATTGACTCCTTATCAAGATTTGAGGACCTCCCGGCAGAAGTTGGGGGCGGCGGTTCTGCTGTCCCCCATGACCAGTTTTTCTTCTCTATGGGATGTTTCCTTCGAGTTCCAGCGTGTTTCCGCACTGTATGCCCGCTGCCGTGTGCTGCGGACGGGGCTCGCAGTCGAGCTGTTCCGGCGGAAATACGGCAGGCTTCCGCAAAAACTCGATGAGCTGGTCCCCGAATTTCTCCCGGCCGTCCCCGTGAGCCCGTTCTCCGGAAAGCCGCTGCGGATCGAAGCCGGAACATTGGATTATTATCAGCCCCGAACGGAAACGACCGGGACGTTCGAGGGTTACCGCGTCTATGTCGACGGCGACCCGGAACGGGTCCCGGTCGGGCGCACCCGCACCGACCGGAACGGATTGAATCCCGTCTGGAATCGCGCGATGAAGCTGAATACGCCGTAGACGAAAAAAGCGGAGACGCTCTTCGGAGCACCCCCGCTTTCCGCGTTTTTCGTCCGGGTTATTTCACTGCGACGTTATGCTCTCTGAGATACGCTTTCAGCGCCGGAATCTCGATGAGCCGGAAGTGGAACACCGAGGCCGCAAGCAGGATTTCCGCCCCCGCTTCGACCGCGTCGAGAAAATGCTCCATCTTCCCCGCGCCGCCCGAGGCGACGATCTTCGCGTCGCAGGCGTCCGCCATCGCCCGGATCACCGGCAGGTCGTAGCCGGTTTTCGCCCCGTCTCCCGCTTTGCTGGTCGGCAGAATGACCGGAACACCATACCCGTCCACCCGTTTCGCCCATTCG
Source organism: uncultured Victivallis sp. (assembly GCA_944389935.1). Lineage (GTDB taxonomy): Bacteria > Verrucomicrobiota > Lentisphaeria > Victivallales > Victivallaceae > Victivallis. Next base: position 15,656 of record CALXOE010000054.1, on the reverse strand, counting down.
AGCGCGTCGGCCCCCGTCGCCGTGCGGCCGCCGTCGATGTAGACTTCGTAACCGGAGGGAAGCGCCGGATTCACGTCGACGTCGATCGCCACCGTCAACACGTCGCGCCCGAATTCACGGATGATCTCCCCGATCAACTCCGGCTTGCGGAACGCCGCGCTGCTGACCGAAACCTTGTTTGCTCCCGCTTCGAGTACGTTCGCCGCCGCCTTCACGTCATTGATTCCGCCGCCGACCGTGAACGGCACCGTGCAGACCGCCGCCACTTCGCGCACGACTTTCGCGAGCGTCGGGCGGTTCTCCACCGTGGCCGTGATGTCGAGCATCGCGAGTTCGTCGGCTCCCGCCGCGCAGTACGCCCGCGCACACTCGACCGGATCGCCCGCGTCGGCGATGTCGACAAAGTGCACCCCTTTCACCACGCGCCCGTTCTGCATGTCGAGGCACGGCATGATCGAAACTTCCCGATTCATCCTTGTTCTTTTCCCTTAAAAAAGTTGTGACCTGCGGCGGCGGACCTCCTCCGTCGCCTCCTTGAGTATCCCGTCGAGGAACGTCTTGCGCTCCTCTTCGGAGAGTTTCAGAAATCCGCCCATAAGCTGATTCTCCACCGGCGAGAGGGCGGTTGAGGTCGTCGGCTGTGTCGGGCCGGTCTTGTCGGCAAGCTCACCGACGATCTGCTTCTTCCGTTCATCCTGCAGCACGTCGAGCGCGTCAAGCAGAATCTTCTGGTCGCTGAACATCTCGATGAGATCCGGATGACGGCGGTAGGCGCGCCCGATCCGGACCGGCGGCGGCTCTTCCGACTCCACCGGCCCGGTGAGGTACGGGCGCAGCACCGGGTAAATCTTGTCCCAGGTTTCACCGCGCACATGGCGGGTTTTCCGCGTGATGAAACGGCGCAGAAGTTCGATGCGCACTCCGGTCACCCGCGAAAGTTCATGGATGGACAGCGCTTCCGCGCATTTGTCCAGCGCAAGGGCGATGTCGTCACTGATTTTTTTCATGGCTCTTTTCCTGCCTGCGTCATTGTTGATCGAGCCCGAATTTCCTGTCGAGCTTGTCCGCCAGCTCGATCAGCCGGCGGAACTCTTTTTCCCTGTATTGGTAAATCGTCTGCAGTTTGCTGACGATGCGTTTGCAGTTCCCAGCGTCGATGTCGAGTTTTTCGATCGTTCCGTCCACGAGCAGCACGTTGACCGCGCCCTCGTGATTCAGCGGCCAGTCGACCACGAGCGGCAGCTTCGGATTCGATTTCGTGGTGAAGCCGCCGAAATAGATGAACGAGCAGTTCGCTTCTCCGAACGTGTCGATCGTCTCCGCCGGAGCGTCCACTCCAGCCGCGCCGGGACAGATGGTCGCCTGAAGCGGCAGAAGCCCGGCCTTGAGCAGTTCGCGAACCCCGTCGAGATCTTCTCCGGCCGGGAACGCGCCGTTGTGCTGATCGGCATATTTTTTCAGGGCGTCCTTGAAGAGCTCGAGCGTGATCTGGCACTCGCCGGTCGTGTCGGGAATCTCTTCGGCAATTTCACCGTCAACGCCGGAATCGGCCAGCTGCTCCCGGATGACCAGTGCCCCGATCGCGGCGGGAAGCAGCACCTGGTGGATGAGAGCGCTCTGATTGCCCTCGAGCGAGCTGTTGCCCGTCGCGAGAAATCCGCTCCCATCGCGGACGATCACCGTGAGCTGTTCCGGCGTCCAGAGCTTCGGATTGACCTGAAACTCAAGGTCGAACTCCTTGAACAGATAGTTGAGCGCCCGCGCGTAACTCTCGTTGTTGTAGATGAAGCCGATTCCCTCCGACGGAAGCCCGGCGGTGAGGCGCCGGAACTTGTCGCTGTCGGCAAGGCGCTTCTCCGGCGCGGTGAACGCCCGTTCCGCCTTGACGCTGCTGAAGATCTGAATGCGGCCGTCCCCGGCGAGGATGACCGGTGTCGCTTTCGGCGCCTCTTCTCCGAGGAGTGTCCCGAGCTGAATGCGCTTCTCTTCCGCCTGCGTGCCGGGCAGAAGCACGGAGAATTTCTTTGCCACCGCGAAGAGTTTCCCCCCTTTGTCCGGGAATGAAATCATCAGATGACTGCCCGAGAGCGCCTCCGGATCGTTCTCCGCGGCCTCGATCGAGGCGACACACAGCGTGCCGGCGATTCCCGCGAGGAGCTTTTCAGGCGGTTCGCCGATGAGGGCGGCGAGCCGTTCATCCCGGAAATATTCCGCCAGAGTTTTGTTCTCCGCCAGAATCCGGTAGAGTTCATCCGGGCGCAGGTCGAATTCAAACGCGGAATCGACTTCAGCCGGGAGTTCGTTCCAGGCGGGCCGGAGGTTCCGGTTCTCCACGGCCGGGAAGTTCCAGAGGAATCCCCGGCTGCCGGGCCGGATCGCCAGGTAAAGACGGTTTCGGAAGAGCGGTTTCTCATACTCTCCGCTGAGCCGGATCGAACTTTCGCCGAACCCCTGCACATCTTCAATGCCGGAAAGGCGGTAGAGCAGCGTCAGATAGAGCGACTGGTCGAGGATCTCCCGGAAGTTCTCCGGCAGCTCCTGCGCCGACAGGAACGTGTTGAGCAGCTGTACCGAAACCTTGTCCGCTCCCTCCAGAACATACCGCGGATTCATAATCCGGTAGCTGCTGCCGCCCGCATCGAGTTTCTCCGCAATCGCGCGATAGCGTGCGGCATCCTCCTCCCGGGGATCCGCAGCGCTCCGGCATCCGGCGAAAAGACAGCAGAGTCCGCCGACCAGGGCTGCCGCAGCATAATTCCGTATTCTCATTTCCGTTCCCCCCTTTCAAAACAAACGGTTTCTCACGCCGTGCCACGCGGGTGCGCGCCGCCCGGGAGCGATTGCCGCTCCGACAAAAAACATTTTTATAAATACCGTGTAAAATATAAAATGCAATCGCCTCCGCCGCAAATCCGGGAGTATGTTTTTTTGAAAAAAATCCCGGATTTTTCTCCGGATTCGGATCTTTCTGCGGTTGCGTTCTCTGCCGGGGAGAGATTGGCGTGCCGGCAGCCCGTCACGGATTGGATCGAAGCGGCATTGGGGGAGTAAATCAAGTTTTTTTCTATTTTTTTGAGGAGAAAACACCTCTTTTTCCGGATTTTGTGAGAAAATGATTTGCAATCCCCGAAGTGGTGGTTATAGTTAGAGATGGAGGGGGACGCACCGGAGAGCCCCCGGCAACAACCCAAAGGAGATTGTGCAAATGGTTACAGGCATTGTTCTGGTCAACGTCGAGCGCGCCATGATTCGCAGCGTCATCGAAGATCTCATGAAGATCGAGGGGGTGTCCGAGGTATACAGCGTTGCCGGCGAATATGACCTTGTTGTTATGATCCGCGTCAAAAGCAACGCCGAACTGGCGGAAATCATCGCGACCCGCATGACTCACGATATCAACGGAATCATTCACACCAAGACGCTCGTCACGCTGAACGCCTATTCCAAACTCGATCTGGAGAAGATTTTCCTGGCGGAATGACGCCATCCCGATAAAAGCGGCTGAATGCCGTGAGAAGTCACAGCCCTCTCCCCGTTCCCCGGGAGAGGGTTTTTCTTTCTGAAATCCAGTAAAACGCTTGACTTCCGGTTGGGCCGATTTAATAAAAAAAGATTTTTTTTTGTTGAAGCTCTTGACTTTTATCTGAAAGTTTATCATAATATAGTTTGTTAAACGTTTGACAAATGGAGTTGGTTTTCGATTATATGGGTACCGTTACACTCAGGCAGGTTGCGGAATTGACCGGTAAAAGCGAGGCTACCGTGTCGCTGGTTTTGAATTCGCGCCAGTTTCACCGGGTTTCTCCTCGGACGCGGGCAATGATTCAGCGGGTCGCAGCTGAGTTGGGTTATGTGCCGAATATGCAGGCGCAGGCGCTGGTGAGGGGGAAGACCCGCAGTATCGCGATCACTGCCATCGGCATGACTCCATTCTACAATGAATACATCCGACGGTTGACGCATTTGTTTGAGGCACGGCATTACAATGTGTTCGCCTTTGAGACCATGCTCAGCCCGGAGCGTGAGAAGCAGGTCGTCACCTGGGTTTCGCAGGGGTTGTTCGACGGCTGCATCTGCCTGGAGTACAACTATTCCAACCGAGATTTTTACGAGGGGCTCGTTCGGAGCGGAACTCCGCATGTGTTCCGGGGGTGGAATGCGCTGGAGTTTTATCCGGAACACATGATCCGGGTGGATTACCGGTCTGCGATCTCCGATCTCTTCGCCCATCTTGAGGAACAGGGATACCGTAGACTTTCCGTGATTATCGACAGCAGCAGCTATTTTGTGGAGGAGGACGCCTTTTCCGTGCGGAAGTCGCTCTATTATGAACTCATTCACAACCGGCGTCTCGTTATTGATCCGGAGGCGTGGATTACCGTCCCGATCGATGTGGAAAACCATCTGCGGTATTGTTATGAGAAAACCCGTGAGATGCTCACTCGTTGTCCGGATGTCGACGTTTTGATCGTCCAGAGCGCTTCCGAAATTCCAGCGGTCTACAAGGCGATTGCGGAGTCGGGGCGTCGGATCGGGATTGATTTTGCAGTCGCGACTTTCGACCGGATTCCGATGCTCGACTACATGACCCCCCCGGTGAGTTACATCTATGAACCAAGCGAAATGGTCGCGGACATCATTGCCGGAGAAATGCTGGCGCAACTTCACGAGAGTCACTCCCCCGGCGGGGAATGCAAAGTCAAGGCGTTACTGGCGCTCAATGCCTCAACCCGTCGCCAGTCGGAAAGGTAAGGAGATTGTACGAAGATGTTTCAGATAGATTTCAGAACCTGTAACAATGGAGATGGAAAAATGGTGGAAAACACGATGCGGCGTAAAGAGAGAAATTTTACATTGATCGAATTGCTGGTTGTGATTGCAATCATTGCAATCCTGGCCAGTATGCTGCTGCCGGCGCTCTCCCAGGCGCGTGCCCGCGGAGATCAGACCTCCTGCATGAGCAATCTCCGGCAGCTTTCCATGGCGTGTGTTCAGTACAACAGCGACTACAAGATGGGGGTGGCATCCGGAGCACAGGCGGCTGACGGCTACATCCGCTGGCAATCGGTGCTGCACCGTCTTTACATCTATCCGGGTCACGCGCAAGCGGCGACCTCTGCAGATCCGACCAGCAATCAGAAACTGCATATTCAGGCTATCGGGGGAGACTCAGCCAACGGTTATCAGGCGTATGGAGTGTTTGCCTGTCCGGTTTCACGGCGCATCAGCAATACCGCGGCGTTTCAGGACCGTAACAATTACGCGATGAACCATTATGTCGGCTCGAATATCTCCTCGACTGTCTGGGGAGTCGGTTATGATGCTTCGCGTGTGTATGACCGGGTGAAGAAGCCTTCCATGCGGCTGCTGCTGACGGACGGGCTCGGAAAGAACAACAATACCGACAAGGGATTTTTCGTCTCGAACCGTTCGGATATCGACGGGCGGCATATGAATTCCGCGAACACCTCGTACCTGGACGGCCATTGCAAGATGATGCGCTACGGGGCGATCCCCGGCAACGGTGTGAATGGAGACCCAGCCTGGGGGGCGGATGGTGCGCATTACTTCTGGGGATGGCATCCTTATCCCGCCAATCAGTGATACAAAAACAATCAACCAACAGGAGCATTTCATGAGAGCAATTATTTCAGCGGCGGCAATCGGGATGGCATTGGGACTGCAGGTATTCGGGGCCAGTCCGGAACCGGCGAATCCCGGATGGAAACTGGTGTGGGCGGACGAATTCGATGTGGACGGTGCGCCGAATCCGAAAAACTGGCGGTATGAGTACGAGGGGTTTCTGCGCAATCGCGAGGAGCAGTGGTACACGAAATCCCCGGATAACATTTTTGTGAAAGACGGTATGCTTCATATCGTCGCCCGCCTCGAAAAAGAGAAGAAACCGAATCCGAATTACAAGGAGGGGTCGACGAACTGGAAGGAGAACCGGCCGTTCATCGAGATTACTTCCGCCGGGATCATTTCGAGCGGCCGTGCCGAATTCAAGTACGGACGGATCGTTATGCGCGCAAAGATGCCGAAAGGGGCCGGCATGTGGCCGGCTTTCTGGACGATCGGCTCCGATCCGGAGCGCGAACGGACGTGGCCGGACAACGGAGAGATCGACATCGTCGAATATGTCGGCCGCGATCCGCATGAAAAGAGCTGGATGCAGGGGGCGATTCACTGGCAGAGCCCGGAGGGGAAATACCGTCAGAAGAACGGCAAATATGTCGACCGTCCGGAGCTGACCGACGGATTCCATCTGTACGGAATCGAGTGGGATGAGAACAAGATCGATTTTTTTGTCGATGACAAAGTTTTTCTGAGCATTCCGATCGAAGAGTGCGGAACGGCGCAGTACAATGCGTTCCGTGTTCCTCATTTCCTGCTTCTGAATCTGGCGGTCGGGGGGGCACTCGGCGGAAAGGTCGACCGGTCCGCCCTGCCGGCTGAGTATGTGGTGGACTACGTCCGGGTTTATCAGCGGGAGAAGTGACACGGTTGCAAAGAGCTCAATCCGCATAAATTTAGAAAGGCCGGCAGGGATTGGCGCACCTGCCGGCCTTTTATGTGATCTCTCTGGTTTCAGAGAAGGCATTGATATTATACCACAACAAACCCGAAAAGGCAAGCCGTTTCTGTCATTTTTTGCGGGATTCCGAACCGTTTGACAAGCTGAAACACTCCATGATCCAACCTCTTTCCCTCATGAATGATCCGGTGGTATTGGCTGTGGCGCTGATCGCGGGAAGAACCGGTTCAACTCGCAGTACTCCTGGAGGTGGCGGTCGGTCAATCGACGGTTTTTCCGGGATTTCATCCTGTTTTTTTCCGTTTTATGAACTTTTTTTGCGAAAAGTGATGATTTCTCCCTGAAAAAAGAGCTTTTGAGGGTTTGATTTCCGGAAAAGTCGGGTATATTACCCGAAATACCCTGTTCGCAGCGAGGCGGACCGGGGAAATAACAGGGTCTGGATTATGCCGGAACTTCCGGAGGCGGAAAACATCAGGAGGGCGTTAGCCCGGGTTTTGACGGGACGGAAAATTGCGGGCGTGGAAATTTTTTCCCCTGCGATGCGCGAGCCGCTCACGCCGCTTGCCGCTGCCGGATTGGAGGGTACGGCGTTTGCCGGATTTCGGCGACGCGGCCGTTATGTGATTGCGGATTTGTCGGATGGGCGCGCTCTTCTGATGCACTTCGGAATGAGTGGCGTTGTCCGGGTCGAGAGTGCAAAGATTCCGCGCCGGAAGCATGAACATGTGTTTCTGCATCTCGACGACGGGCGGGCTTTCCGATTTGAATGTACGCGCCGATTCAGCGTGCTCAAGGTGTGCACTCTTCCGGAGCCGGGCGGCGTTCCCGCGGAGCTCGGGACGTTCGGACCGGAACCGCTGTCGGAGGCATTCAACGGGGATAGTCTCTACCGGGCTTCGCGCGGGCGGACCGGCTGCGTGAAACCTTTCCTGATGAATAATTGCGTGGTGGCGGGAATCGGCAACATTTATGCGACGGAGATTCTGTTCGCCGCCGGAGTCTCCCCGCTGCGGCCGGCGGGGGAGCTTTCGCAACGGGAATGTGTGTTGATCGCTGCGGAATCGAAACGGATTCTCGCTCGGGCGATTGAGCTTGGCGGCAGTTCCATCTCCGATTTCCGCAATGTGGACGGCCGCGAGGGCAAATTCGCGCAGGAGCTCGAAGTTTACGGCCGGGCGGGGTTGCCGTGCGGAAAATGCGGCAGTATGATTGTTTCTCAGAGGATCGGCGGACGTACTTCCGCTTTTTGTCCGGGGTGTCAAAAATGATGAAAAACAATGAAAAATTTTTCATAACGTTGAAAAATTTGTAATCTGGCATTATATTAAATATTTGAGTCGGACTATAGATTCTCGGTTCGGGAAACGATATATTTTGCAAACAGGAGTGTTTTCCATATCATGAATGATCTCAAAAATTCGACTGGATTTATGTGTCATCTACACCCATCGGCCACTCTGGCGATCACGGCGATGGCCAAGGAGATGAAGGAACAGGGGCACGATGTGTGCAGCATGTGTGCCGGTGAACCGGATTTCGATACGCCGCGGCCGTTGAAGGATGCCTGCATCGCAGCGCTCAATGCGGGAAAAGTGACCTATACGCCTGCGAGCGGTGCGCCCGAACTGCGCAAGCTCATTGCGGCGAAGTTCCAGAAAGAGAACGGGATCAAGTGCGCCTGGGATGAGATCGTCGTGGCGCCGGGAGCGAAGTTCTCCTGTTTCTCGGCGATTGCGGCGCTCTGCGGTCCCGGGGATGAGGTGATCATTCCGTCCCCGTACTGGCTGAGCTATCCCGAGATGGTTACGGCGGTCGGTGCCAAAGTTGTCGAGGTCCCGACCCGGATGGAGAACAATTACGAACTTGACGCGGCCGATCTCGATGCGGCGATCACGGAGAACACCCGGCTGCTGATTCTGAACACGCCGTCAAATCCGACCGGCGCGGTTTACCGGCGCGCAACGCTCGAGAAGATCGCGGAAGTGGCGCTGCGGCGCAACATCATGATTCTTGCCGACGAGATCTATGAGAAGCTCACCTACGATGCGGACAAGCCGCATGTGAGCATCGCTTCTCTCTCAGACGAGATCAATGAACATGTCATCACCGTGAACGGTTTTTCCAAGACCTATGCAATGACCGGATGGCGACTCGGCTATCTGCGGGCGTCCCGCTGGCTGGCGCGCCGGATCATCGCGTTCCAGAGCCATGCCACGAGCAATGCCACGACGTTTGCCCAGTACGGAGCGATCGCGGCGCTTGAGGGCAAAGCGGATAAGGAAGTCGCCCACATGTGCGCGGAGTTCGCGAAACGGCGCGATCTGGTGTACAACCTGGTTTCCGCGATTCCGGGGGTGAAATGTATCCGGCCGCAGGGAGCGTTTTATCTGCTTTGCGACGTGAGTTCGTTCGGAATGACTTCGGAGGAGTTCTGCAATCGGTTGCTGGCGGAGGAGAAACTTGCGGTGATTCCGTGCTGTTCGTTCGGGGCGGAAGGCCAGATCCGGCTCTCTTACGCCTGTTCGGAGGAAAACATTCGCGAAGCTGCGCGGCGGTTGGAGATATTCTGCCGTGAACATTGCAGCTGATTGAAAGAAAAGAGGGTATCATGAGGGGATTGAACTTCATCGGACTCGCCGCCGTTCTTCTGGCGGGAGTGATTCTGTCGGGATGTGTGGCGGCGGATCAGAAGGAGATTCCCCCGCCCGCCGTTCGGATGTCCGAAGTCGAACGAGATGCCGATGCCCGGAAAGTTGCGGAAGACTATATGGCGAATTTTGCCGCTGCATTCCGCGACCGGGACATCGAGAAATTTAAAAAGGTGATCTCCCCGGAGCGTCAGAAAGCGCTGACGCCGGAAATCTTTCAGGAGATCCTTGAGGCGGCTGCCCGGGAACAGGGCGAGCTTCAGAGCATGGAGCTTGTCACTGTGCTCGATCAGATTGTTTATCAGTCCTACGTCTGGAAGCTTACCTACGAGAGGAAAGACTCAGAAGGAAAGCCCATACGGCGTGATTTTCTCTATTATGTCCGTATCGGGAAGATCGGAGATGGGCAGTATTCGATCAACTCTTCTGGATTTCGTCTCTGATATGCAGCCGGACTGATCACAACCAGGGAGGAACTAGAGATGAAAACATTAACTGAAAAACAGAGGAATATCCTCGAATTTATCGAGGAGTTCCTGGACCGGGAGGGAATGGCGCCGACGGTCTATGAGATTGCCGATCACTTCGGCATTAAGACCTCTACTGTTTTTGCCCATCTGCGGGCGTTGCAACGGAAAAAGCAACTGTCCCGCAGTTCAAAGGCGCGCAGTATCAGTTTATCGTGCCGTACTCATTCGCGTCACAAGATCCCGGCCGGGGCTCTGCTGATTCCGTTATTGGGGCGGGTCAATGCGGGAGCGCCTTCCGAGAGTATCGCGTTCAAGGAGGGGGAAGTCTGTGTCAGCAGTCAGCTGGTGCCGGATGTTCCGCCGGAAAATCTGTTCGCGCTGCGGGTTCAGGGAGAAAGCATGCGCGATCTGGGTATCTTCGACGGTGATATCGTGATTGTTGCCCAGACCAGTTCAAAGCCGCGCAGCGGCGACATTGTGGTTGCACTGCTGCAGGGGGGAGAGGTGACGGTGAAGAGCTACTTCCCGAAGACGCAGGGACGAATTGAGCTGCGTCCGGCCAATCCGGAATACAATGTTCAGATTTATTCCGCTGATGAAGTCACGATCCAGGGGCGCGTTGTGGAATTGCGTCGCAAATATTGATCCTTTTGATCACGCAAATTCAACGCCGGAACGGGAATCCGTTCCGGCGTTTTTCGCTATTTACAGGGTGACGCCGTCTTTGAAGATGGCGATCTCACGGTAGCCGTATCGTTCGTTGCAGGTTTCGATTTCGCCCGACGCGACGGCGATGACTTGATTGAAAAGCTCTTCCCCGAGTTCGTCGAGTGTCCCCCGGCCTTTCACCAGCCGCCCCGCATCGAAGTCGATCCAGTTCGGCTTGCGCTCGGCCAGTTCTGTATTGGTCGAGATCTTCAGCGTCGGAACCGGCCCCCCGAACGGAGTCCCGCGCCCCGTGCTGAAGAGTATGAGCTGCGCGCCGGCCGCGGCGAGGACGGTCACGGCGACCATGTCGTTGCCGGGCCCCGTCAGCAGATTCAGACCCGGCGTGTGCAGCGTTTCTCCGTATCCAAGCACGTCGGTCACCTGCGAAGTTCCCCCTTTCTGGGTGCAGCCGAGCGACTTTTCTTCAAGCGTCGAGATCCCTCCTGCCTTGTTGCCGGGGGAGGGGTTCTCGTAAACCACCTGATTGTGGCGGAGAAAATACTCCTTGAACCCATTCACCATCGCAACCGCACGGCGGAATGTCGCTTCGTCCCGGCAGCGGTTGAAAAGCAGCGTCTCGGCACCGAACATCTCCGGAACTTCCGTGAGAACCGTCGTGCCTCCCGCAGCGACGAGAAGATCTGAAAAACGGCCGATCAGCGGATTGGCCGTGATTCCGGAGAGTCCGTCCGATCCGCCGCATTTGAGGCCGACTTTCAGCTCGGAGACGGGAATCTCGACCCGTCTGCATTTTGCCGCGTTTGCGGCGAGTTCTCCGAGCAGTTCGAGTCCCAGGTCGAATTCGCTGCCGTCATCCTGCGCCTTGAGAAAGCGTACGCGGCTCTCATCGTAAGCGCCGAGCCGCTGCCGGAAACTCTCAAGCGTGTTGTTTTCACAGCCGAGCGCGACCACGAGCACGCCGCCCGCATTCGGATGTTTGACAAGAGCGGCCAGCAGATTCGCGGTCGTTTCATGGTCGTCCCCGAGCTGCGAGCAGCCATAGGGGTGTGGAAACGCGAACACGGCGGTCCCGGTGCTGCGCTCGAATTCGCGTGCGAGATTTTCCGCAAGTTTATTGACACAGCCGACCGTCGGGATGACCCAGAGATCATTCCGGATCCCCGCCGTCCCGTCCGCGCGACGGAAGCCCCGAAATGTGCGCCCTTTCTCCGTTTCCGGCAGGGGAGAGGGCGCAGCAGGTGTGTAGGTGTAGTCGAGTTCTCCCGAGAGATTCGTCGCAAGGTTGTGCGTGTGGACGAACATCCCCGGGGCAATGTCGCTCTTCGCATGCCCGATCGGCATATCGTATTTGATGACGTTTTCGCCCCGGGCGATCGGCTTCAGCGCGAATTTGTGGCCGCGTCCGACCGGTTCCCGGAGGGTGACGGCAACTCCATCGATGACCGGAGATTCTCCGGCCGCTAGGTCGGTCAGCGCAACGGCGACATTATCTGTGCGCCCGATCTTGAGATAACGCGGCAGTTCAGCCATGGTTCATGCCTCGAGCAGTTGTTCGACCGCAGGAACGACTCCCTCCCGGCGGATCGCGGCGAGGTCGTCGGAGACCGCATCGGCAAGACCTGGAACGGCTGTCAGATCCTGTCCCCAGAAGTCGTTACGGCCGAGAATATTCCGGACGAACGCCGAGGTGTCGCCATCCGCGTCGAGTTTCGCGTAACATTCGTTGATGAAACGGATTTTTTCCGGATCGTCGCTGATCGGATAGGAGCCTTTTTCGCGTTTCCCCTCCCATTTGCCGTCGGCGGTTTCCGTGCCGCGGTAGAACGCGAGCAGCGCCGCGAGTGAAAATGTCAGAACTTTCGGGAGGCGTCCCGTGATCTTGAGGTAGTCGAGCAGGGACGGCAGTACCCGCACCTGCCACTTGGAGATCGAGTTCAGCGAAATCGAAATGAGTTGGTGATTGGCGAACGGATTGAGAAAACGGTCGATGATCGACTCGGCGAACGCCCGTTTTTCATCGTCCGGCAGCTGCACGGTCGGGAACACCTCCTCGAAAAGTGCCGTACGCAGATAGCGTCCGAAGAGCGGATCGGAAGTCATCTGGTCGACAAAATCGAATCCGGCAAGATAAGCCGCAAGGACGCTCGACGTGTGACCGCCGTTCAGAAAACGGACCTTGCGGCTGCGGTACGGAGCCTGATTCCGCGTCCAGATGAGGTTCAGCCCCGCCTCGGCAAACGGGAGTTTCGCGCGGAACTTCTCGTCCCCTTCGACCACGAAGAGGTGAAAAATTTCGCCGCAATCGAGCAGATCGTCCTCATACCCGAGTTTGGCACAGTAATCGGCCGCCTCGGCACGCGGATACCCGGCGACGATCCGGTCGACGAGGGTATTGACGAAAGCGCACTCGTTCTCCACGTAGGAGACGAACGTGTCGCCGAGTTTCCAGTCCGCAGCGTAACGCAGGATGCACTCTCGCAATTTCCCGCCGTTCCGATCGATGAGTTCGCACGGAACGAAAAGAAGTCCTTTGCGGCCGGCTTGGAAGCGTTCAAAGAGCAGGCTCGTCACCTTGGCCGGGAACGTCTTCTGGGATTGCCCGGGGGTGTAAGGTTCGGGTTTGTATTCGATTCCCGCCTCGGTCGTGTTGGAGAAAACCACTTCGAGGGTCGGGAGGCAGGCGCATTCGACGACTTTCTCCCATTCGTCGGAAGTCTTGAGGCACCCCTTGACGCAGGTGATGACACGCTTGTATTCCGCAGCTTTCCCGTTTTCCATGCCGCGCAGGATCAATGTGTAAAGTCCCTCCTGCCGGTTGATGAGGTCGGCGGTTCCCTGCGGCAGCGGCTGAATCAGTTGAACCATGCCGTTGAATTTGCCGGCCTCGTTCGATTTATCGATCATCCAGTCGATGAATGCCCGCAGGAAATTGCCTTCTCCGAACTGCATTGCCTTGACCGGCAGTTCCCGGCGCGGTCCGATTTCCAATCCCGGCGTCTGCAGCGACTCCAACATCGCACGGTTCAATCTTTCCATGGTCGTTTCTCCTTTGTGCCATCGATGGCATTCGTGTTTTACATACAATAGCATGGGATGAGTGAGAATGCAACCCCCGCGGGGAAAGAATATCCGGCGTGGAGATCTGAGATGAAGTTATTTCTGGCTAATGTCGGATTCGGACCACTTTCGGAACGTTTTTTTTGAAAATATTTTCATGTTTTTTCTTGTATTTCTGCCGATGCGGGGAAATATTATTTCTGAAAGGAAACTGTGAGGTGGAATATGACGAAGCGGGGACAAATAACACAAAAGCAGATCGCGCTTGAGACCGGGGTGACGCAGGGGATTGTTTCGGCGGTTTTGCGCAACTCTCCGGCCTGTGACCGGGTGCGGGATGAGACGCGGCGGCGCATTCTGGAAACGGCGCGCAAATATCATTATCCGATCAGTCACACTTTCCGTGACGGGAAGCGGTTGAAGAACAACATCATCGGTATTATCATCAAGACCGAGCGGTCGCAGTTCTATCAGGATCTGATTTTTCTGTTGAATGAGGAGCTCGAGAAGATCAATTATCGGACGATCATTTCGCGGGTGGATCTGGAGGCGCAGGATCCGGAGCTCGGCAGTTTCATTGACCGGATTCTCGATTACAACTATGCCGGGGTGATCAGCATCGGTCACTTTTCGCCGCGTTACCCGGACCTGCTGCCGAAGAAGCTTGAATTCTATCACAATGCGGTATTTTTGAATACGCCGCGCGGAATCGGAGATGCTCCGTGCGTCCGCATCGACTACGGCGCGGGAGTGCGGGAGGCGGTTGATTATCTGGTCAAGAAAGGGCGGAAGCGCATTGCGTTGTGTATCAACGATATTTCGTGCGATGCCACGAAGGGGAGGTTCGCCGGATATTGCGCGGGGCTTGCCGGGAACGGTCTTCCGGTGTTGCCCGAGCTGTGCTGGAGTGCTGAGGATTACGGAATGCGGGCATGGGAGGGAGAGGTGCTCGACCGGATTCTTCCGCAGGCGGCCCACGTTTTAATTCGTGAGCAGAAAGTCGATGCGATCATTGCGGGAAACGATCTCTGGGGTGTGGGATTGATTCACCAGTTGCACCGGATGCGGGTCAAGGTGCCGCAGGATGTTTCGGTTGTCGGTTACGGGGATTTTGAATACTGCTGTTGGAGCAGCACTCCGCAGCTTGCGAGCATCAATCACGGCAATCGGCAGATTGCGGCGGAGTTGATCCGGATGATTGACGATCTGATTCGCGGGGTCCGGACGAGAGAGGAGATCGCCGCGGCTCCGGTCGATGTCAAGTCTTATTTTCTGCCGCGTGCATCGGCCTGATTTTGGGAAATTTTATTTGCAATTTTGGTGATTCCCTCTTTTTTGTAATGATTTCTGGGCGTGTGATTGATAAATTATTTTCAGTTAGAAAATATTTTGCTTGTTTTTTGTTTTGAATCTATTGCTTTTATGAAAATTTTTGCTATAATAATGTCAGACACTGTTTCAATTAAATATCGAAAGGAATGAAACATGGTTTTCTGTCAGAATCTTCTTTTTTGTCGGAGAAACAAGTTGAATGCTTCCACAACTGCAACCTCTGACAAGTTTACTTTAATTGAACTTCTTGTCGTAATTGCGATCATCGCGATTCTTGCATCCATGTTGCTTCCTGCGTTGAACAAGGCGCGCGAAAAATCTCTGACTGCCGACTGTATGAGTCGTGCCAAGCAGATTGCGGCGGGTGCGACATTCTATACGTCGGACAATGATGAAGTCTTTCCTTTCGGCTATACATCGAGTCAGCGCAATTATTTCTGGGAACTCGTGGCCAAGAATTATGTGCCGCAGCAGGTCATGTGTTGCAAAAGTGCGGTTTCCAATGTTTTCCACGATGTGGGTCAGGCACGCCCGGCCGACAATACACTGCTGAGTTATTCGGTCAATTGTTTTGTCGCAGGTTACGGGAGCTGGTTTCCGAAAACCAAACGCAATCGGATTCTCAGTCCGTCACGGGTGCTGGAATTCCGCGAGTCGGCATTCAGCGGCGGGGAACATCGCGTCGATGGAATCTGGAATAACTGGTATCTGATCCGCTACCACGAGTCCAGCCGCAGCGATATTCGTGAGCAGGGAGGTCGGCGGCATGACAACCGGGGTACTGCGGCTTACATCGACGGTCATGTGAGAATGACTTATGTTTACGAAGATTTCTTCGTCTGGCCGACTGATCGATAAGGAATGAGGTAATTTCAAAAGTTTTTAATTTGGGGGGATGAAAAAAAGAGGCAGAAGGTTCATTTTAACTTAGGGGTAGCA
>CALXOE010000053.1 GCA_944389935.1 uncultured Victivallis sp. | reverse complement strand
AACGGCCCGAAATTTGATTTTTTGCCGTTTTTTGTGAAAAAGTCTGGATTAGTGCGCCGAAACGGTTTTGACGCACGGAAAAACAAGTGATTAACACGAGAGAGCCAATACTTTTGAAATTGGCTCTTTCGTGAAAAAAATCATTTCCGCCGTTTGCAAATGCTTGCAATCTGGCGAAGCTGCGGTATAATAATAAGAACGGGTTATCCCTGTTTCAACGCCTACGAAAGGATTTTCAGAATGGCAACCAAAGCGGCAGCAGCGAAGAAGGCGCCGGCGAAAGCTCCGGCGAAAGCCCCGGCCAAAAAGGCGCCGGCGAAGAAGGCAACAGTCAAAATGGCGGCGGAAGCCCCGAAAAAACTCCGGGTTGCAATCATCGGATGCGGCGGTATCAGCCATACCCACATGGCCGCCTACAAATCGATTCCGGAGGTTGAACTGGTCGGTTTCTGCGATATTCTGCCCGAGCGGCTGAAAGAGTATCAGGAAAAATACGGCGTGAAGCCGGAACAGTGCTTTGAGAAGTGGGATGACCTTTTCAAAGTGATCAAGCCGGATGCGGTCGACATCTGCACGCCGAACGGCGTTCACTGTCCGGCGGCTGTCGCCGCTGCGAACGCGGGATGCCACGTCATGGTCGAGAAGCCGATGGCGATGAGCCCGGAGGAGTGCGAGACGATGATTGCCGCCGCGAAAAAGAACAATGTTCTGCTCGCGGTCGGATTCCAGCACCGCTACAACTCCAAGACCGATTTTCTGGTCAAGGCGCGTGACGAGGGCAAGTTCGGCAAACTGATGTTCGTGAAGTGCCAGGCGCTGCGCCGCCGCGGCATTCCGAACTGGGGTGTGTTCGGCCGCAAGGAGCTGCAGGGCGGCGGCCCGATGATCGATATCGGCGTGCATGTGGTCGAGATGGCGCACTATTTCATGGGATCGCCGAAACCGGTTGCCGCGACGGGCAACTGCTGGACCTACCTCGGCGACAAACCGAGCGACGTCATGAGCATGTGGCCGAACTGGGACTACAAGACCTACACGGTCGAGGACCTCGCGATCGGGCACATCCGGTTCGACAACGGCATGATCATGCAGATCGAGTCGTCGTTTGCGGCGCACATCGACAAGGACGAGTGGAAGTTCGTGGCGATGGGCGAAAAGGGCGGCTGCGACTGGGATCCGCTGCAGATCTTCACCGACGACGCGGGCGCGATGGTTCACATCAAGCCGGATTACGTCGCTCCCGACTGGGGCAAGGACTGGACCTATCTCTTTGTCCGCAAGCTGCAGAACTGGGTCGATGGCATTCTCAAGGGAACGCCGCTGCGCGCCTCCGGCGAGGAGGGGCTCGCGATCCAGAAGATTCTCGACGGCATCTACCGTTCCGCGGCGGCGGGCGGCAAGGAAGTGCCGATCAAGTGATGATCGATTGATCCGAATTCAATCCCGGTTTCGTACCGGGATTTTTTTTCAGGAGGAAGTCCGATGAAAAGAATTGGAGTCGCCGGGGTTGCGCACATTCACATGCCGAATTTCGCGACGCGGCTGAAAGCGCGTCCGGGCGTGGAAGTCGTCGCGGTATGGGATCCGGAGCCGGTGCGGGCGGAGAAATATGCGGGAGAACTCGGCTGCAAGGTCGTTTCCCGGGTTGAAGATCTCTGGAAAGAGGCGGACGCTGAAGCCGTTGTCGTCTGCTCCGAGACGAACCGTCACAAGGAGATCGTCCTCGCCGCGGCTGCTGCCGGGATGGATCTCTTCGTCGAAAAGCCGCTCGGATTTTCTGCGGCGGACGCGATTGAGATGGCTGCCGCGATCGAGCGGGCCGGAGTGGTGTTTCAGACGGGTTACTTCATGCGGGGAGCGTCGGTCCACCGGGAGCTCAAGCGCCTGGTGGACGGGGGCGTGTTCGGAACCGTTACGCGCGTCCGGCATGTGAACTGCCACAGTGGTTCGCTCGGCGGCTGGTTCGACACGGATTTCCGCTGGATGGCGGATCCGGCGGTGGCCGGGTGCGGTGCGTTCGGCGACCTCGGAACCCATTCGCTCGATATTTTAATGTGGCTCTTCGGCAAGCCGGAATCGGTGACTGCCGACATTTCCGTTGTGACGGGGCGTTACGGTGAGACGTGCGACGAGACCGGAACGGCGCTTTTGAAGTTCCCCGGCGGTGCGGTCGGAACGCTCTGCGGCGGCTGGGTCGACGTCATGAATCCGGTGACCTGCGAAGTCAGCGGCTCCGAGGGGTTTGCGTATATCCGGAACGGCGAGCTTTTTGTGAAGTCCGATCGGCTCGGCACGGACGGGAGCGCGCCGTGGAGCGAACTGCCGGAGGCGCTGCCGCATGCGTTTGAGCTGTTCCTTGACGCGCTCGAGGGGCGGGACGTCCCGCTCGTGTCCGCGTCGGAAGCGGCGCAGCGCAACGTCGTCATGGAGGCGCTCTACCGGGCGGCCCGGACGCACACCTGGGTTTCGCTGTAACTGCGGCATTTCTGTCGGGGCGTCTGCCGTGAGGCGGGCGCCCTAATGTGTTTCATAGAGTTCCGGCAGCAGATAGATGCGCCGCCCGGCACTGCCCGGGCGGGCGAGACGGCGCAGACACTCCTCGGCCGCGGCGATGCCGGCCTGCCGCAGGTTGATGGCGATGGTCGGCATTTCCCGGCAGGGACGGTTCGCGAAGAGCGGATTGCCTTCCCCGCAGAGAACGGGGGTATCGCTGCCGAGTTCCCTGCCGGTGGCGGCGTGACAGGCTTCCGCTGCGGCAAGGGCGGTTCCGCCGCAGGTGAAGTAGATGCCATAGGCCGGATCGGGCGGGACCATTGCGTCATCGGGCACCTCGCCGAGTTCGCCGAATGATTTCCAGGCGTCGCGGAAGAGTTGTTCGCGCACGCGGTGGACGGGGCGGTCATGTCCGACCGGAATGACCTTGTTCACCCCTCTTTCCCGGAAGAATTCCACGGCCAGTTCGGTTGCCCGGAACGGATCGAGTTCCAGCAGCGAGAAGAGCCCGCCGCAGGAGTTGTGCATGGAGAGTCCGACCACCACTGCGGGCGGCCGCGGCGTACGGAGGATTCCGTCGTATCCTCCGAGCAGGATCACGCCGTCATAATCGGCGGCGATCGCCTCGAGCCGGGCGTCGCTCATCTCGCTGAAAGCGGTGGGGACCGGGGTGACTTCGATTCCGAGTTCATCCGCCGCGTCGAGGATGCCGTTGACGGCGATTCCGGTGCAGGTGTGCATGACATTCGGCCCGAATGTGGCGGCGACGGCGGCGATCCGCCAGCGTCCTGCCGGGCGGCGCCGTTTCTCCGCAACATAGGTGCCGGCTCCGTGCGAAAAGTTCAACAACCCCTTGTCGACCAGAACCTTGACGCTGCGGCGTGCGGTGTTCATCGAGACGTTGTACCGCTCCATGAGTTGACGCAGAGACGGGATTTTTCCGCCGGGAGCGTAGGTCCCGCAGATGATGCCCGCTTCAAGGTCGCGGATGAGCGGGATGGTTTTTCCGGAGGCGGGAGTCGGTTTCATCAGAAGCGCAGCTCCTCCCAGGCCGGTTCGAGTTTCTTGAGAGGCGCGCGGATTGCGGGAGAAATCTCGGGGGCGAACACCGCGAGGCGGCACTCTTCGGTCAGCAGCCAGAACGTCTCAAGTTCGGGCTTGTCGGTGATCTCTTCGACGCTGTCGGCGGCGAGGTAGAAGCGGTCGAGATACGCTTCGATCGTCTCGAGTTTCGCTTCATCGCGCGCGGGGGCCGATGCGATGCGTTCCGCCCGCAGTTTGGCGCCGCGCAGATAGCGGCTGTAGCGCTCGAACACCGCCGGACTGCGCAGAAAGCGAGGGCGGAAGAGGAAGTTGAGCTGCCGTTTCAGATCCGTACAACTTGTTCCGGCGCGCGATTTGCATTTGTCCATGAGGTCGCGCACCTGACGGTAAACGGGGTAGAGGGTTTCGAGCTGTTTGAGCAGCCGGGTTTCGGCTTCGCCGGTCTCCTGTTTCGCGCGCTCGGCGGCGATGCCGAACGTGAGTTCGTCTCGGATCTCCCACGGTTCTTCTCCGAACGCCTCGAGGATCGCGGCGTCGAGCAGATCGTCTGCCCAGTCGCGGTAGTTCAGGAACCACGAGAGGTCGACTTCGCGTGAGACGCGGGCGGTTCGTTTCAGGAACTTGAGCTGATTCGCATTTTCGAGTTTGAAGAGCCGCAGGAGCCCGCGGCGATGGTTCAGCTTCGCCTCGGACTCCTTGAGGAAGACCGCGCGGCCGACTTTCCCGTCCTCGTCACAGAGCGCCGGGAACGCGGTTTTGCCGTTCGCATTCGGCAGTTCGATTTCGCGGGGGAGGGGCTCGACGCCGGGCCAGCTGTCGCCCGGGCGGACGGTCAACTTCCCCGCGGCGGTGACGGCGGCGCTGAGGCGGGAGCCGTGGCGGAAACTCTCCGGAAGCGACTCATGGAGCTTGACCGCCCTGCCGTTCGCATCGACTTCGAGAAGTTTCATGCGCAGATACGCCGGGAGCCGGGAGTCGTCGAAATCGCCCGGCGCGACCGGTTCGCCGGTCGTCTCGCGCAGGAACTCCGCGAGCGCGTCGACGAGCGGCTGTTCCCGGAAGATCTGTCCCGCGTCGAGTGCTTCGAGGAACCGGTCGACGGTTTCCGCGATCGGACTGGCTTTCTGGCGGATCGGTTTCGGCAGCGAGCGGATGAGAAGTTCGGTTTTTTCGCCGAGCCAGCCCGGAACGAGATAATCGAGCGCCCAGCCCGGCAGCAGATTCATGCGGTCGGAGGGGGAGACCAGACTGATCCCGTCGTCGGGTTCGCCGGGGGCGAAGCGGTAGACGACTTTGAATTTCTGGCCGGAAAAGGTCAGCGCATCGGGGTAATCCTCCTCGCGCCAGGAGATGAACTGCTCCTGCATCGCGTCGGCGCGGGAGATGCTGTAATCCTGCGGGTCATGTTTGATCGACTCTTTGAGCGACCGTGTCGAGTTGATCTCCTGCGGCAGGAGGAGGAGATAGTGATCCGCAACAGCGCCGGGGTCGAGAACCGTGCCGGGACGGCGGAGTTTCTCCTCCATCCGCTCGAGTGAACGCAGCACTTCGACGTGTTTCTCGACCCAGGTTCCGGGGAGATTCAGTTCGCCGGTCGCGAGCGCTTCGCGGATGAATACTTCACGCGCTTCGGCCGGATGGCTTTTCGCGTAGTGGACGCGCCGCCCGTTGTGGATCAGCAGGCCGCCGAACGTGAGCCGCTCCCGTGCGTAGACGAAGCCGGAGATGGAATCCCATTTCGGCTGGTCGTAGATTTTCGAGCAGAGGTGCGGCGCTGCGACTTCGAGATATTCGGGTTTGATCTCGGCGTTCTGGCGCGCAAAGAGGCGGCTCGTTTCGACGAGCGCGAACGAGAGCAGCCACGCCGGGACCGGTTTCTTTTTCGCGAGGCCGGAGCCGGGGAAGATCAGGAACTTGCGCCCGCCCGTCCCGAGAAAATACTGCTCTTCCGGAACGTAATGCGCGATGTTGCGCGGAATCCCGGCGAGGATCGACTCATGAAGCGTATCGTAAGGGGTGTTTTCGATCTCTTTCGGGAGTTCGGCGTGACTCCACTTCAGTTCCGCCGCACTTTCCGCGAGGTCTGAAACGAGGTTGCGCCACTCGAGCATGCGGTTGAAGTTGTAGAAATTCTTCCGGCAGAAAAGCCGCATCTGGCGGTTGCTGCCGCACTCCCGCACGACGGCGTTCCAGAGGTTCAGGATCGAGAGGAAGTCCGACTTCGGGTCGCGGAAGCGGCGGTGCGCCTCGTCGGCCGCCTGCTGTTTTTCGAGCGGCCGCTCCTGCGGATCCTGGATTGAGAGAAACGCCGTGATGACCAGCAGCTCCGGCAGCACGCGGCGCGCCTCCGCGAACGAGAGCATTTTGCCGAGATGCGGGTCGATCGGCAGAGCGGCGAGTTTCCACCCCTCCCGGGTCAGCCGTCCGGCCGGGTCGAGTGCGCGCAGATCCTCGAGCGTCCGCAACCCCTCACGCACGGCCGCGGGCGGGGGCGGATTGATGAAAGGAAACCGGTCGATGCGCGGCAGCCGCAGCGAAGCCATCTGCAGAATCACCCCCGCGAGTCCGGTGCGCTTGATCTCCGGATCGGTGAACGGTGCCGAACGCCGGAGGTCGTCCTCGCTGTAAAGGTGGATGCAGACGCCGTCGGCGATACGGCCGCAGCGGCCGCGCCTCTGGCGGGCGCTCGCCTGGCTGATCGTTTCGATGTGGAGCTCCTCGATCCGGCTGCGCGGATTGAACCGCTTGATGCGCGCGAGGCCCGAGTCGACCACAAAGCGGATACGTGGAATCGTCACGCTGGTTTCGGCCACATTCGTCGCGAGGATGATGCGGCGCATATTGCCGGGATTGAACACTTTCTGCTGGTCGGCCGCGGCGAGCCGCCCGTAGAGCGGCAGCACTTCGGTGTTGCGGTAATTCCGGCCGGTGAGCAGGTCGGTCGCGTCGCGGATCTCGCGTTCCCCCGGCAGAAACACGAGGATGTCGCCGCGCGGATCAAGTTCCCCCGCGAACTCCACGGCCCGCCCGATCGCGCCGGAGAGATCCTCATCCTCACCGGGCGGCAGATAGAGATCTTCGACCGGGAACGTCCGCCCCTCGATCGACAGCACCGGCGCATGGAAGAACTCCGCGAAACTCTCCACATCGAGTGTCGCGGACGAGATCGCGATTTTGAGGTCGGGTCGGTACGGCAGCAGATTCTTCAGGTAGCCGAGGATGAAGTCGATGTTCAGCGAACGCTCATGCGCCTCGTCGATGATGAGCACTTCGTACTGTTTCAGATTGCGGTCGTTGCGGGTCTCGGCCAGCAGGATGCCGTCGGTCATGAATTTCAGCACGGTCGAACGCTGCGTGCGGTCGTCGAACCGCACCTGATAACCGACTTCATTTCCGGTATCGCAGCCGAGTTCCCGCGCGGCGCGGCGGGCCATCGCGGTTGCGGCGAGGCGGCGCGGCTGAGTGCAGCCGATCCGGCCGGTGCGGCCGTAGCCGAGCGCGAGCGCGATCTTCGGGAGCTGGGTCGTCTTGCCGCTGCCGGTATCTCCCGCGACGATGATGACCTGATTGCTGCGCCACGCCTCCTTGATTTCGTCGACATGGCGGCTGATCGGGAGCTCTTCCGGGAATTCGATCCGGAGTTTTTCGCAGCTCTTGATCAGCTCCCGCCGCGGTTGGGGAGGCGTTTTCATGGCGCGAGTTTCTTTCCGCGGTGGCAGAGGGCGTCAATGAGGATCAGCAATCCGAGCCCGGCATAGCAGATCGGCACAAGATAGAACGAGGTGCGCAGTCCGACCTGGTCTCCCACATAACCCATGAACCAGGAGAAGAAGCCACACCCCGGCACTCCCGCGCAGGAGAGCAGAATGTAGATCATCGTCGCATCGGAATCTTTCAGGCGGTCGACGCAGTAGCTCTGGATGCTCGGCCAGAACGGGCCGGTCGCGATTCCGAGGAAGAAAAGCAGCACGAAGAGAATCCAGACATTCGCGAGGAACGGCGGGAAGAGTCCGAGGAGCGTCCCTGCGAGCGCGGCAAGCAATACGAGATGCAGCAGATGATTCTGCCTTACGAACATACCGGAACCAAGGCGTCCGGCGATCATCCCGCCCGCGAAGATAGCTGTTCCCAGTCCTCCCA
The DNA here is from genome assembly GCA_944389935.1 of uncultured Victivallis sp. Taxonomy (GTDB): domain Bacteria; phylum Verrucomicrobiota; class Lentisphaeria; order Victivallales; family Victivallaceae; genus Victivallis. The sequence continues at coordinate 16,276 of CALXOE010000053.1, read as the reverse complement.
TCCATGCGTTTGCGCCGTAGTCGAGCCGGATGAAACTCGTGACCCAGAACGTCAGACAGTATTCTCCGCCGCCGGCGAGGAACATCGCCGCGAAAAAGAGCCAGAACCGGCCGATCCCCATCACATTGACGGCGTGACCGAACACGGTCTTGAACGGAATTTGCGGTTGCGGCGGAATCTTTGCCCGTGATCTGGACGGCAGCAGATAGAGGAGCGCCGGGATCAATGCGAAAAGCGAGCACCCGGTGAGAATCCACCGCCAGCTCACGTCCCACGCCAGAAGCGCACCCGTCACAAGGACGGTCACGACCACGCCGATCGACCAGAACGAGTGCGTGAAGTTGATATACCGTCCCGGTTCATCCGGGTGGAGATCCTGAATGACCGGCGTGGCGAGCCCCTCGACCACCCCTTCGCCGAGTCCCGCGACTGCAATCGCAGCGAAGAGCATCAGATACGCGGGAGACCATGCCGCAAGCAGGATTCCGAGGCTCATGAAGAGCATCGCGACGCCGAGCGAGCGGAATTTTCCGAACCACCCTGCCGAGAAGCCGCAGAAGAGCATCGCCGCGACCATCGGAATGCTGCGGCCGAGCTGGAGCGCGCCGCCTGCGCCTTTCCCCCCTTCCTCGAGCGGAAAGTTCAGATCCCTCGCGAGTGCGACCAGCACCACCGGCACGATGACCGAGCAGGCCGCATAGGAGCCGAAACAGAAGAAGTTCGCGAAATCATAACGGCCGAAACGCATTTTATGAGCGTGCATGGGAGCCTCGCACTGGTCAGAGAGAACCTTTGGTCGAGAGTACGCCCTTGACCCGCGGGTCGAGCGAGACGGCCTGATCGAGCGCTTTCGCGAACGCCTTGAAGATCGCTTCCGCGACGTGGTGCACCTCTTCGCCCGCAAGTTTCTTCACATGCAGATTCATCCCGGCCCGGTTCACGAGCGCCTGGAAGAATTCGCAGAAGAGCCGAACATCGAGGTCGCGGATCATCTGCGCCGGGAAGTCGACGTCCCACACGAGGCACGGCCGCCCGGAGAGGTCGAGCGCGACGAGTGCGAGCGTCTCATCCATCGGCAGAATGCAGCTGCCGTAGCGGCGGATTCCGGCCTTGTCGCCGAGCGCCTCGGCGAGCGCCTGCCCGAGCACGAGTCCGAGGTCCTCCATCGTGTGATGGTAATCGACTTCGATGTCTCCTTTCGCCCGGACTTCCAGATCGAAGAAGCCATGTTTGGCAAAGAGTTCGAGCATGTGATTCATGAACGGGATGCCGGTGTCAATCGAGCTCTTTCCGGTGCCGTCGAGTTCGAGCGCGACCGTGATGTCGGTTTCCCGCGTCGTGCGTGTGATTTCGCTTTTCCGCATGATGATTTCCGCCTGATCGTTTCAGAAGTTGTAACCCTGTGAATGCTTCATTAATATAGCGCGACAAGCCGGGTTTACAACGCACTCTCCGGAAAAAAACGCAATCCCGCCGTCACTTCGGACGCTTTTTCCCGCCCGCCGCGCCGCCGACCGTGCCGAGGTAGAACTCCCTTGCCGGCAGCAGATGGGTGTAGGCGAACGCCTGGATGAATTCATCACAGGGGATGACCGGTTTCCGGAGCTCTTTTCCGTCGACCCGCCCCGCCGCGTAAATCACCGCCGGAATCGGCTTCAAGCTCTTTGCTCCGGTGTTCCGCACGGTCAACGTGAATTCGTTCTGTCCCGCGGGAATGGTGACCTCCCCCTCGAGCCGGAGGGTGTCGCTTGAGAGTGTGACGGCGCCGTCGAATCCATCCTGTCGAACCACATACAGCTTCCATTTCCCCGATTCGTTGCGGCGGAGATTCAGCATCGACTTTGCCGCGTATACCTGAAAACCGGGCAGCGGCGGCCCGATCCGCATGAGATACCGGTACGACTCTCCGCCCGCTCCGGTGAGGTCGCGCAGTTCGATTTTGTATACGCCGTCGGCAGGAGCTGCGAACGAGAGGTACGGATCGACCTGCTGAAGACACTCGCCGATATTCAGGTCGGAGGGGGAGTCGTCAGCTTCGGCGACCACGGCGCCGTCCGGTCCGGTCACGCGGAGTACGCCGTCGAGCGGAGAGCCGAAGCGGCGCGCGGCCGCGTCGATCACGATCCGTTCCCCCGCACGCGCCTGAAATCGGAATTGCGCCCGCGCGCCGGGAGCGGCGAGCGTTCCGGCGATGAGCTGCGGTTTCCCGATGTCCAGAATCTGTTCCGCAACCCGGTCCGCTTCGAGGCGCGGCAGTTCCGGAAACGGCTCTTCCCCGAACCGGTACGGAATTTCCCGCGGTTCGACGGTGACGCGGTAGACGAAGTCCTCGCGCCCCCGGTGGAGATTGTCGCGCACCTCAAGCAGATATTCGCCGTCCGCATCGGCGCGGAAACGCAGCACCGGATCGGGATTGAACTCCTCATCGTCGGCGAAAGCCGCCTCGCTGCCGTCGGGGCGGAGCAGCCGCAGCACCGGCTGGAAATGCCCCGGCACGGCGTCGCCGATGAATGGCTGGAGTTTCCGGCCGACGAGCGTCATCGTGTAGAATTTCCCCGCCTCGAGACGGAGCCGGAAGCGATCGGTTTCCCCCGGCATGATCTGCCCGTCCAGTACGGCGGGGAAACGGGTCACGAGCGGGGTCGGCGGTTTCGGGCGGCCGGGCCGCACGTAGAGCGGTTCCGGCGTGTGTGGCGCGCGGTCGACGTAGAAGAGTTTCGGCGCGCTGATGCCGTTTCTCCCCCAGAGTCTGAATTCGCGCGCGCCGGGCTCGGCATCGGCGGCCACACTGATTTCGACGATCGCCATCTGTCGCAGTGACGGCGTGGCCTGCAGCGCGTTGCGCCGGACGCACAGATCGCGGGTCACGATGGTGCGTTCGAGAAGATCGAGTTGATCGAGTTTTTCCCACCAGAGATTTTTCCGCCAGGAGTCGGTTTTTTCCGGATGTTCCGGCGCGGTCCGGTTGCCTGTTTCGATACGGGCGAGCCATTCGAGCAGATATTTCCGCTGCGTCGCGTCGGGAGCGGGAAAGGAGGGTACCGCGGTGATGCTGCGGATCGAGACTCCGCCGCCCGGAACGATCCCGTCCCGGATACCCTGCAGATTCTGGCCGCCGACCAGAACCCGCACGGTCGTGCCGGCCTGCGCCCCGGCGGGATAGAGATAGCCGATATAGGGATCCGCCGCCGCGAGGGACGCCGGAAGCAGCAGGAGGAACAGCAGGTTTCCGATTTTCATTTACGCGCGCTCCCGGTAGATTTCCCGCAGCCGCCCGGCTTCGGACTCCGGCGGCAGAACGGTGGTTTCCAGCCCGATCGGATTCGGCAGCGGCCCGTCCGGATCGATGCCGCACAGTTCATAGATGCTGCCGAGCATATCCTGCGGCGCGACCGGCCGCGAGACGACCTTTTCCGCGAATTCGTCCGAAGCCCCGACGACCTTTCCGCCCGCGAATCCGCCCCCCGCCACGAGCGAGGAGAAGCATTTGCAGTAGTGGTTGCGCCCGCCGTTCCACGGAGCCTCCCAGTCGACTTTCGGGGTGCGGCCGAATTCGCCGGTCCACCAGATGATCGTCGAATCGAGCAGCCCTTTTTCGTGCAGGTCGGTGATGAGCGCGGTCGTTGCGCGATCCATTTCGGCGGCTTTGGTTTTCATCGTTTCAAAATGGCGTTTGTGCGTATCCCACCCCTGGGCGTTGATCGTGATGTACGGCACGCCCGCTTCCACGAGCCGGCGCGCGACGAGGCAGGATTGTCCGAGGGTCGTGCGCCCGTAGCGGTCACGCATCTCCGGCGTTTCGAGCGAGAGGTCGAACACTTTCGCCGCATCCCCCTCGATGACCCTGCGCGCCTTTTCTCCGGCCGTGTCGAATGCTTTGAGCACGGGGTCGGCAGGGGCGCTGCGCCCGAACGTATCGAGCCGCTCAAGCAGGGAAAAACGGGCCGCAAGCTCTTCCGGCGACAGTCCCCCCGGCGGTACGATTCCGTCCACGATGAACTTCGCCGCCGCCGGATTCCCGCCGGTCACGAGCGGGCTGTACCGTTCGTTCAGGAAACCGACTTCGGAGAATCTCCCTTTCGGCACGGTCAGAATCACATACGGCGGCAATTCTCCCCGGTACTCTTTCGATTTGAACATCGCGATGACCGCGCCGATCGCGGGATAGACCCTGCCGCCGCCGGGACTGCGCCCGGTCTGCATGAGGTAAGTCGCGGTCTCATGCCCCGGGTATGGGTGAGTCATTGAGCGGATGAGTGAATACTTGTCCGCGTGTTTCGCGAGCAGCGGGAAGAATTCGCTGATCTCGATGCCGGGCACGTTGGTCGGGATCGCTTTGAATCCGCCGTTGTAATCGTGCGGCGCATCGGGTTTCGGATCGAACGTCTCGAGTTGACTGGGACCGCCCCAGACCCAGATTTCGATGACCGATTTCGCCCGGGCGCGCGGCGGCTTTTTCGCTGCGGCGGGCTCCGCTGCGGCGGCGAAGAACGGCCGTCCGGCAAGGTATGCGATCGCCCCGCAGGCCGCGCAGCCTCCGAGGGTTTTCAGAAATTCACGTCGGTTCATGGCTCGTCTCTTTCTCAGTGCTGATGCAGAAATTCTTTGGAGTTCAATAAGATCCAGCTCAGATCCTGCAGAAAACGCCATTTTTTCTTCGAGCGTTCACTGTCGAGCCAGATCGTCGTCAACTCTCTGCCGGTCGGCGGGCGCGAGTAGAAGAGCCAGTAGAGTTCCTCCACTCTGGACGGGAGCGGCAGAGATTTCAAATCTTCGCGCTGTGCGAGTTTCCCGAGTTTCCGGTAGAGTTCGCCGGAGTTGAAGAGCTGCAGCCGCTGCTTGTCGGTGATGAGGTCGCTGCGTTCGGAGAGTTTTCCCGAATCGCGCGCGGGCCGCCCGAAGAGAATCAGAAACGAGCTCGAGATCGAACCGTCCGCGAGCGTGACGGTGCGCGCATCGGCGGGAATGAATGTGAACGGTTCCGGAATCACGCTCGAATAATCGCCCGGCGCCCCGGTCAGATCGCGAATCGCATCGTCGAGCACCTCCGCCGGAAGCCGTCGGATCGCGAACGCCGCAAAATGGCGACCGGCAAGCGCATCCCCGTTGCCGGAGGCCGCGCGGCAGGCGGCGGATTCCGCGATCGTCCGGCAGAGGAGCCGGAAATCGTAACCGGATTCCCGGAACTCCCGCGCGAGCAGTTCGAGCAGCTCCGGATTGACTGGTAAATTGTCCGGGCGCAGATCGTCCGCCTCGTGCACGATGCCGCGTCCGAAAAAACGGAACCAGATCCGGTTCACGAGCGCCCGGGCGAAATCGGGATGCGACAGCACGGCATCGGCCGCCGCCGTTCGCGGATCGGAGTTGTCGGGAGTTTCACGCCAGTAGACGATCTCTTCTTTCCACTCTTTTGTGCTTTTGAATGCGACCGGCTCGAAAAGCGCGATGAATTTCTCCCGCTCCGGGGTCGGCCATTTCTCGAGCCGGGAGCCGAGGAACGTCAGCGCGACGACCCCCGCGATTCCCCGCGGTGTCCGATCCGCAGTCGCCCGAAAGAAATTCGCCTCGGGAACGCGGAAGTTGCTCCCCGCCGATGTCAGGAGCGCCCGGGCGAACCGGTCATACGGCTCGTTCTCTTTCAGGAAACGGCGGATTCTCCGCTGATAGCCGTAGACCGCATTCGGCCAGAGATTGATTGGAAATTCGGATTTGACCCGCAGCGTATCGCTCCACAGCATGGTCCAGTAATCCACGAAGTTGTCGGAGTCGAGCAGCGTTCCGACCAGGGCCTCGTATTTGTCCGGCGCGGTGGAATTGACATAGGCGCGCGCTTCGTCCGGGGTCGGCAGCCGGCCCGCCAGCGCAAGATGGAGCCGCCGGACCAGCACGCTGTCCGACGCCTCGCACGGAACGGCAATCCCGTTCCGCTTCCAGTCGGCCGCCAGCGCCCGGTCGACCTCCGAGCGGATCGCGACCGGCGTCGGTTTCCGGAAGAGAAACGTCTCTTCTCCGGCCGCCGCCCGGACGATCCCGGCAAGGATGAGAAGCGAAACGACAAGTATCTTTTGTGAATTCATGTTTTACTCGAACCTTTTGAATGCGGGATTCCCGTTTGCATTTACCGCGATGGCATCCATTTCGACGAGCCATCCCGGGCGGCAGACCGAACCTTTCACCATGATTCTGGCCGTTTCGTCCGGGATGCGGTCGCAAAGAACCGCTTCGACCGCGGCCGCGTCCGCCGGATCCCGCAGATAAACCACCGCCTGTTTCAGATCGGCGAGGGAGCCGCCGTGATTTCGGAGCAGTGCTTCGACGTTTTCGATGAGTCGCCGCGTCTGTTTCTCCACATCCCGCGGGTGAACGATGCCGCCGTTTCTGTCGATGCTGGCCGTTCCGGAGATGCAGCAGCAGGAGCGGTCGCCGTAGACGATCCGCGTTCCGCGTTCAAACGTCACGGCATAAACATGCGTCGGCGATAGATGATCGAGCGCCTGCATATACTCGATCTGTTCCGGCACATGGCCGAAGAGCGCAAAGGAGTCCATGCGTACCAGCCGGGAATGCGGATCGGACATCCCCTCGATGCCGGTGCTGGCGATGTAGTGGGTGTTCTCCGTCAGTCCGTACTTCCGGAAGAGCTCTCTCCGGGCGGAGACCAGATCGGCGTAGTTGTTGTCGATGTCGCGGCAGTAGATCCAGGTGCGTTGAAGGTTTTCCGCTACGGTTCCTCCGTATCGGGCGAGAAGCCGTTCGGCCGTTTCAAACTCCTCCCGCATCTGCGGACCGCTCCCGCGCGCGGTGAGTGTCCCGGTGCGGAAGAAGAGCTGACGATAATGTTTCAGGCGGAGTTCGGTTCCGTTTTCCAGGCGGATCGTTTCCGGCCCGGGGGAGAGATGATAGGCCTCCAGTGCGATGCGCGCATTTCCGACGGGCGGCTGCCCGACCAGAGCCGCATCGGCGTCGCCGGAGAGCTCCCGGAGTTCCTGAGCCTGATTCGCGATGTCGCTCAGGTGAAATCGGCACCAGACCGGAACGGTCCCGGCGGCGGCTTCGCGGTAGCGGGCGAGCAGCTCTTCCGCTTCTTCGCGGAAACTCCGCCCCGGAACGGAACTCATCGCGTAGAAAAACTCGGAAACGCCTCCGGGAACGGAGAATGTGGATTGTATCGCCATGGGGGACCCTATCTCACTTTTTCCGGTTCTTGCCGGGCTGTTTCGGCTGTCTGGGGCGGGTCATGCGCTCAAGCTGGGCGTCGATGGCGCTGTCGGCATTCTCCACACGTTTCTGATATGCCTGCCGGACTTCCGCCAGGCGCTGCTCCTGAAGCCGCAGCCGGTTTCCGATCTCCTGAGAGGTGCGGTTGTACTGTTCGGCGAGCTGTTCGCGGAGTTTCGCGCGCAGTTCGGCCTTTCTGGTCTCGTCTTTCTCCTGACGGAACAGGCGGGCGGTCTCCCGGATCGTTTCGGCGAGCTGCATTTTCCGGAGTTTCTCCCTGCCGAGCCGGTCGAGAATGGCCGTCTTTGCCGCTTCGGGATCGGTGCGGCAGAGTTCAACCAGCTTCGCCCGCTCCTCCCCGTTCAGGGAGAAGATCATCTCCGCGGCGGCGGAAGTGAGCTGCTTCTGGTCGGCCAGCACCTCCCGCAGGAGACGGTGCGGAATCTGGGTCGGCCGTTGCTCTCCCCCCTCCGCGGCGGGAAGCAGAAGCGGTGTGGTCGCCAGAGTGCAGAACAGCAGCGTGCGGATTACGACATTCATCATTCAGTCCTTTCTATTTTGTTGCGAGAAATTCTTCCATTTTCCCGAGTTCCGTCCCGATGTCGGATATCCTTGCGAGCAGGGCGGAGCCGTCCCATTCGGAATCCGCAACCGCCGGCGGAACGTCGCCTCCTGTCGGCGCCGAGCCGGAAAAATCAAGCGATGCCGCCAGCGCCGCTGCTGCCGCCGCTCCACCCGTCCAGCCCAGAATCCGACGCAGTTCGCGGCTGCGTCGAAACCGTCTGCCGTTGCGGCAATGAGTCAGCACTTCCCGATCGAGTTCCGCGGGGACGCCCGGGGCGCCGGGATCCTCCGCCGCGAGGAGCGCGAGCAGCTCCCGGCGACAAACCGGACAGACCAGACAGTGCTCGACGCTCTCCCGGTCGAGAGTCCCGCCCGATTCCCGGATGTGGCGGAGCGTATTTCGGCATTGATTCATCTTTCCCCCCTGAATGGTTCGAGAATCCGTTTCAACTTTTTCTTCGCATACTGCATGCGCATGATCGCGGTCGGGACGGCGCATCGCTGTTCGGTTGCAATCACGCGGAACGAGATCTTCTCATGGCGCATGCGGAAGACCGCGAGCTGCTCCGGTGCGAGTTCGGTGAGCGCCTCCTCGAGTTTCCGCTGCAGCTCTTTTTCCGCAAGTTCGTGCCACGGCTCGTCCGGGACCGGCCGGTCGGCATCGGCATTGGCGCATTCGATTCCGCCGCGACGACGATTCCGTCGGAATGTGTCGATCGCGAGGTTGTGCGCAATGCGGAACAGCCATGGCCCGAACCGGCCGTCCGCCCGGAATCCGGGCAGCGCCGAACAGACCTTGATCCAGCTCTGCTGAAAAACGTCGTCCGCGTCGGCAGGGCGGAGCATATTCCGCAGATAGCCGTAGAGCGGCTGCCGATACCGTTCGTAAAGCCGTTCAAATGCGGCATCCGATCCGTCCAGAAAGGAGTCGATCAGCTCTTTGTCACTTTCATCCACTTTTCCGTCACCGCGATTCGTTTGCCGTTTTTCATAGACTATAACGCCGGAAAAGCGGATTTATAATATGGCATCGTGATTTTTTTCGTGTTTTTTGAAAATGCCGATTTTCTCCGAAAACCGGGACAGGATCGAAAAACAAAGTTGAAAAAAATTTTTACGGTGATATATTTTTTCGTAAGAAAGCCGTTGTTGGCAAAAATATTTGCATTTGCTCGAAAAGGAGAGGAAATATGTCGTTCTTTTTTCAGTGTCCCTATTGCAGTACGAAACTGGAAATTCGCGATGATTACAACGGCTCCGAAATCGTCTGCCAGAACTGCGGATGGAGAGGTACGGTTCCCCGTCCGGTGACTTCCGGCGCCCAGCCCGGGGTCGCTCCGGCGCAGAATCCGGCCGTTGTCCCGTCGGATAAATCCCTGACCGCCTACATTCTGCTCGGAATTTTTCTGGGCAGCCTCGGCATTCACGATTTTTATGCGGGGTATACGACCAACGGCATCATCAAGCTGCTGATCACATTCCTGACCTGCTCGTTCGGCGGAGTGATCTCCGCCATCTGGGCGATCGTGGATGTCTGCACGGTTCGGAAAGATGCGAATGGGCGTCCTTTCGTTTCGTGACCGGCTGCGGCCTCGCCATTGGATGACGATCGGGATTCTGCTCGGCGGCGCGGTGCTGGTGTGCATCCTGTTTTTCAACGATCCGGAGGCGGCGTCCTGGTATCCGCCGTGCGTGTTTCACAAATCCACGGGGCTGTATTGTTTCGGCTGCGGCGACACCCGGGCGCTCTACCATCTGATTCATGGGGATATTCCGGGCAGTCTGCGCAAAAATCTCCTGCTGATTCCGGCCTGTTTGTTTCTGTTCTGCGCCCTTGTCAAGCCGCAGTGGCTGAATCGTCCGGCGGTGCTTTATGTAGCGGCCTGCGTCATCGTCGTATTTACCGTGCTCCGGAACCTCCCGTGGGAGCCGTTCTGTCTGCTGGCGCCCCGTTGACTCCGGAGTGGTCGGTCCCGCCGATCAGCGGGGGGCGAGATAGCTGAGCGGCTCGAGCGGAATGTTCCGGGCGATCAGATAAAACAGATAGACTCCCATGATCCCGTAATATTCCCGGGGTTTTATCATGGCGATGCCTTTTCTTATCACTGCCAGAAACAGCAGCACGGAGGGTATGAGCAGAATGTTGGCGGAGAGACTTCCGGCCACATCCCCGTGCAGCAGCCGATAAACCGCCCGGGTCGAACCGCAGCCGGGGCAGTATAAATGCGTGATCAGGTGAAAGATACAGGGCGGAAACCAGAACCAGTCCGGCCCTTTCGCGTACAGAAGAACCAAAATGATGACGGCAGCTGCCGCCACCGTCACCATAATCACGTACCAACTGAATTTTCTCATTGCAGAGGCCGGCCGGCCGCATCGCATTTCATCGTGAAAATGTCGATCCAGCAGCCGATCGCGGCGATGATGCCCGTGATGCAGCAGCAGGGAGGAATCACCCAGCATACCAGAGTGGCGATCGCCCGGGAACGATAACCCGCATAGAAGTTGTGGACTCCGAACCCGCCAAGGAACAGCGCCAGGAGGATGTAGACCATCCGGCTCTTGGTCGGCCCGGCTGCCAATGCCTCGATTTCCGGGGTTCTCGGAGGAAGCTGCGCCGGCTTGAGCAGAGCCTTGATATTCTCAAGCAATTCCTTGAAATCGAATTTTTTTGCCGCCGGGGCGGTTGTGTCTGTCGCGGATGCTCCGCATTTAGGGCAGGTCGTCGCGTTTTCGGGAATTTCGCTTCCACACTTCTTGCAGTTCATGGTTTCTCCTGATGGTAAAAGTTTGTTGTTGTCAGGGATTGCGATCAAACGAAACTCGTACCGGAAAAAGAAAATACCGGATGATCCCGCACTTCCGACGGAATTTTTTCCGTATCATTTTTCTTTTCCGGATACAGAGAACGCCTCTTTAACAGAAACATCTCCAGATAAATAACATAACTCATTTCTGCAGCCGGAGGAGGAAGTTTCACCGTCCAGCCGACTTCAGAAAGATCTCCTGATAAAAATTTTCATTCAGTTGGAAACAACCTGCTGCATTCATGCAATACTTCTTACTATAACTGCAAAACAAAATAAATCAAGTTCTTTACATCTGTTTTTTATGATATTTGCAAATGCGATCGCAGAGAGGTGATATCGGCCGCTCTCTTTGGATTGAAAAGTCGGAAAGGGATTTTTTTCAGAAAATCCGGAAACCTCCTTGAAAAATCGACTTCCCCGGTTATGATATGACTCTGTACCGGATTCCGGATGCAGACGGAACCCGCAGTTGCATTGATTCTTCGGGATATTTCACTGTTTGACCATGGAGATTCAGAGATGAGCGGAAACGACAAAATGGAGCTTTTTCGCACACGGCCCGATTACATCATCTACATTCCGGACGGCCGGGGAATCGAGGGGCTCCCGAACAGCGCCAACGAGCATTTCCTCGTATTTCGGCGCGGAGATGGAACTCTGGCAGCAATATGGACGCAGTCTGGATTCGAGGGGGAGTACAATCAGCATATCGTGTTTTCCGGTTCCGACCATCGCGGCCGGGTCTGGACTCCGCCCCGGATCATCGCCGGGAGACACCCCGATCCGGAGACCGGTCGGGGCATGTGCAGCTGGGGATTCCCGCTGGTCAGTCGGTCCGGACGCATCTACGTTCTGTACAGCAGGCACATGGGCGTAAACGACATCTTTACGCACACCACCGGGATTTTACATGGAATCTTCAGCGATGACGGCGGAGAAACCTGGAGCCGGGAAACGGCTGTTCCGCTGCCGCGCACCATCTGGGATCACCCCGATCCCGCTGTCCCGACGAACTGTATCACGTGGCAGAAACCGCTCCGGTTCGGGGACGGACGGTATCTGGCGGGAGTCACGCGATGGGTCAGCCCATCCCGTTATCCGGCTCCGGCGGCAGAGGGCTGGTTCAACAGCGACAGTGTGGTCGATTTCCTCCGGTTCGAGAACATCGATGACGATCCGGAGTGTGCGCAGCTGAACGTCACGCTGCTCACGCCGGACGAGCGGTCGCTGCAGTATCCGATCTCCGGGCAACCGGAACGTTCCCTGATCCAGGAGCCGAGCTTGATCGAATTACCGGATGGACGGCTGATGGCCGTGATGCGTTCGGTTTGCGGTCACCCGCTCTACGCGCTGAGCAGCGATTGCGGGGAACATTGGAGCCGTCCGGAAATCCTGACCTACGGCGACGGCCTCCCGGCGATGGAACATCCGCTCAGCCCCTGTCCCTGCTACCGGTTGAACGAGACGGAATACCTCTTTTTCTTTCACAATCATGGAGCCGGTTTCGGCCCGTGGCAAAACCATGATGGCCGTGCGAGACGTCCGGTTTACCTGGCGCTGGGGAGGTTTGCCCCGACGGGCCGCCAACCGCTCACGTTCTCCGCTCCGATCTCGTTCATGGACAACGACAATATCGAACTCAACCATCGCAGCGACCTCGCGCTCTACTCAAGTTTCGAGGAGGTTGACGGCCGTCCGGTTCTCTTTTATCCGGACCGCAAGCATTTTCTGCTCGGCCGGATCATCCGGCCGGAACTCCTGGAGGGGGCGGTTTTCCCTTAGGAGAGGAGGGGGGCCGCCGCTCTTCTCTCCGGAACGGCGGCGCATGCCGCCTCAGCGGCAGTCGAAATGCAGCGTGAGTCCCCCCGCGGAGAGAACGAACTCCCCCGCTTCAAAGATGCGTTCTCCGTTCGGATCGGTGTAGGCCAGATCCCGCATTTTGTCGAGTTCAAAGCGGGCGATCCCGCTCTCCCCCGGAGCGAGATCAAGCTGCCGGAATGCGATCAGACGGCGGACCGGCTGGGTCAGTTCCGCTTCCGGATCGGAGAGGTAGAGAAACACGGTCTCCGTCCCGCGCCGTTCCCCTGAATTGGTAACTTTTACGCCGGCAACGAGTTCATTTGTCAGGGTCAGGTCTGAATACGTGAACCTGGTGTAGCTCAGCCCATAGCCGAACGGATACATCGGCGACTCTTCGAGATCGTGGTAATAGCCCTGATCAGGCCGTGCGCGGCGATGTTCGTTGTAGTAGATCGGAATCTGCCCCATGCTGCGCGGAAACGTCATTGCCAGCCGCCCGCTCGGATTGCATGCGCCGGTCAGCAGATCGAAACAGGCGCGGGCGGCCTCGTGACCGCCCTGCCAGAGATGCAGAATCGCATTTGCACACGGTTCGAGTTCCGGGTAGAGGATCGGCCGTCCCGCGGTCACGAGCAGTACGATCGGCTTGCCGAGAGCGGCGAGCCTGCGCAGGAGCAGCCTCTGCACCGCGGGCAGGGCGATGTCTGAACGCGAACAGTTTTCGCCGGAACGGTTCCACTCTTCCCCGAGGGCAACGAGGATGATGTCGGCTTTGTGCGCCGCCTCGACTGCGGAATCGATCCCGTCATCCCCGGCACTCTCGAAACCGCATCCCGGGGCGGTGACGATCCGGCTGTGCGGGAAGTATTCCCCGATCACGTCGGCGAGCGTCGGCACGGTGGCGGGATCGACATTGCCTCTCCAGTTCCCGACGAGCGCGGCGGCATCGGCCGCGACCGGCCCGATGAGTGCGATCGACCCGATGGAATCCGGGTTGAGCGGCAGAAGATCGTTTTCGTTCTTGAGCAGCACGGCGCATTGTTGAGCCGCTTTTCGGGCGGTTTCGCGGAATGCGGGCAGGAGCGCGGTCGCCTCGAGCGGGCGCTCTTCGGTGTACGGGTGCTCGAAGAGTCCAAGGCGGAACTTGACGCGCAGGACACGGCGGACGGCTTCGTCTACAATCGCCGCGTCGAGCCGCCCGGAGCGAACCAGTCCGGGCAGGAGTTTGAAGCATTCACTGACCATTTCCATATCATTGCCGGCGCTGAGACAACGGATGGCGATTTTTTCCGGATCTGCGGAAAATCCCTGCGCCTTGAGCTGCCGGAAACTGTCCCAGTCCGAGACGACAAAACCGGAAAACCCCCACCGGTTGCGCAGGATCTCCGTCATGAGATAGCGGTTCACAACCGCAGGCGTCCCGGTCACGTCGTTGAATGAACTCATCAACGTGAGAGCTCCCTCGTCGACTCCCGCATGGAACGACGGCAGGTAGATCTCATGCAGTTTCCGCGCGGAGATGTCGCTGTAGGAGTAATCGCGCCCGCCCTCGCTGGCGGCATATCCGGCGAAATGCTTCAGGCAGGCCGCGATCGCGTCGGGCGCAGAGGGATCGGCAGTCTGGTAGCCGCGCACAGAGGCGCGGGCGAAAACCCCGGATGCATACGGGTCTTCTCCGAAACTCTCCATGACCCGTCCCCAGCGCGGATCGTTCGGGATATCGACCATCGGGGCGAAAGTCCAGTCGATTCCCTCGGCGGAACACTCTTTCGCCGCGATGCGGCAGCCGGCCTCGACGGTTTCCGGATTCCACGTGCACGCCTGTGCGAGCGGAACCGGAAAACCTGTGCGCCAGCCGTGGATCACGTCCATTCCCCAGATGATCGGAATTCCGAGCCGGGTCTCTTCCACTGCGTGCCGCTGAAATTCATTGCGCTTGTGCACGCCTCCGAAGTAGGAGAGAATCGAGCCGATGGTCGGGCGGAATTCCCCGCCGTCGCCGACATTGTTCGGATTCACATCCGGCCCGATGGTTGTCTGGAGCAGCTGGTCGCATTTCTCTTCCAGCGTCATCCGCGCGAGGAGGTCTTTGACGCGCTCTTCCACGGCGAGCGCCGGATTGAGGTAAGGGATCATATCGTGTTCCGATCTGGGTTTCAATGAATGTTGATTGTTTATCGCGGACGTGAACTTTCAGCGGCAATGACCGCCATGCCGGCTTTCGCCGCAGTGACCGTGTCCGTAACTGCGATTGCGGGTGTCGCCGCGGATGGAATCATGACAGTACAGTCGCGGACAGTCTGTCATTTTCCCGCACAGACGCGGGAAAAGGTCTCCGGTCTCCCGGTCGGAAAGAGCAACGACACAATGACGCGAAACGACGACCCGGTTACGGCATCCCTCCGGGTGACGGTCGCATCCGACCTCGCAGACCCGGCCTGAGTATCGACATGCCTCCGGACGCCCCGCCAGGCAGTCGGCGCATTCTCCGCACGGGGCTGTCCAGCCGCAGAAGCCGACGCGATCGCCGACCCGGAGCCCGCTCACATTTTTCCCCGTCGAGACGACCCGTCCTACGATCTCCTGCACCCCGTGCCGGTTCCCATGTCGGTGTGTATCGCGACAGAAACGGGTCTGCAGCACTTCGATCTGGAGATCATCGTTTCCGACGGCGGCTTCCGCCGCTCTGGCCGAGGTGAACACCGTTCCGAAATCATTCTTTCCCGCCGCCGCTGCCGCAAGTAACACTCCGGTGACAGCGATGACGACAACAGGAATCAGCAGATATTTCTTTTTCATGACGAAACCTCCCTGCCGGTTTTGGCCGGCCTCATGATTCATTCCATTAATGTACCATGCAAAACCTCGGAAATCAAGGAGATTCCCCGTTCGCGCGAATCGCTCCGGCGCAGTCCGCGGAACGCTGCATTTGAATTTCCGCCGTACCGATGAGACCGGTCCGTTCCCGGAGTGACTGCTCCATGCGGCCGCCCGCATTCCGGCAGTTGACTCCCGGATGAAACTACTCTTTTACTGTGTTGGAAGGATCCGGGGTCCAGCTGTCCCCGAGCCAGCCGGAAAAACGATCCGTATAGTAAGTGACCTTGTCGAAATCGTATCTTTTGAGTTTTTCGACATGCCCATCGGCAAATGCCACGGCAAAACCCCCGTGCCGTTCGTTCTTCGGCATGCTGTTCTGCGAATAGTTGTCCTGATCGGAATCGTCATCCAGAAACAGATCCGTATCACTCTCCTCCACCAGAATGATGTTGGAGATTCCCGTGACCGCATTCTCCAGACGACTCATATGCCACGACGCCCGCGCGCCGCCGGCTTTGCATCTCGGCTCGTGCGCGTTGAACGAATAGGAGAACTCCCGCCTCACATCCGTGGCGCATTTGAAGATGTTTTTCTGCGCGCCTGCCGTGAGACGCAGAAGATTCGCCCAGCCCGGATTCCCGGTTTCGTCCTCTCCCTCCCACGGCGCATTGACCCCCGGCTGCGGATACCATTGACGGTTGCTGTCCGCATACATGAGCAAATAGCTGCCGATCTGTTTGAGATTGTTCACACAGCGAGTCGCCTGTGCCGCATCCCGCGCCCGGTTTAACGCCGGCAGCAACATCCCCGCCAGAATCGCGATGATCGCAATCACCACAAGGAGCTCTATGAGCGTAAATGCCGCCTTTCTCGTCGCAGAGCCGTGGGCTTTGACCGTTGCTGGGTCGTGGGCGGCAGGGGGCGTGTCCGCCGCCCCCCGCACCCCCTGCGTCCGGCAGGGTACCTCGTTGGGGAGCGTTGCGTGGCCGTGGGAGGCAGGGGGCGTGTCCGCCGCCCCCCGCACCCCCTGCGTCCGGCAAGGTGCCGGTGCCGCGTACGGGTCG
>CALXOE010000052.1 GCA_944389935.1 uncultured Victivallis sp. | reverse complement strand
GTCAAATTCGAGGGAGGCAAGGCGATCTTCACCGAACTCCCGCTCGAACAGACCGTGCTGCTCGTGAAATTCTTCCGCTGATCCGAAAGAAAAGTTCCTCCGGAATCATGGGATCAGATGATTCTGAACAGCACTCGGAGAAGTTCCATGCTGTTCTAAAAAATACATACACCGCCAGGCTTCTTGCGCTGGCGGTGTTTTTTCATGGTCTGATTCCAGCTCTTTCTTCCGCGGCACCAGGCAGAAATCTTATTCTGCAGATGTAAAAATGGAGCCGCTGTTTCAAGTGACGTTTTGCAAATTCCGAAACCGTGCCGGACACCGGCAAGCAGGGAATCGATCTTCAACGTCCAACAAGTCAGCACCATCCGCCGGATCCCGGCCGATCATATTTTTTCATTGCGCTCTTGACTTCTTCCGGATGACAAGGTATACTTATCAGCTGTAACAATCGTGCAGAACATGGGATTCGCGAGAGAAAAACATTGCTTCTCTCACGATGGCTCATCAAGCACAAAAAAAAGGAACCATTGTCATGCAGATAACCGGAACATTTCTCGATGAGATCAGCCACGACATCCCGCACCAGAACTGGGGACGTGAAGAGTGGGACCGCGATTTCGCATCGATGAAGTCGATCGGGATCGACACCGTGATCCTGATCCGCTGCGGCCACCGCCGCTTCATCACCTACCCGTCGGACTACCTCATGCGGCACGAGGGATGCTACAAGCCGCCCGTCGATCTCGTGGACCTCTTCCTCGATCTCGCCGGGAAATACGGCATGAAATTTTATTTCGGACTGTACGATTCCGGCAAATACTGGCACAACCACGAATGTGAACGCGAAATGGAGATCAGCCGCGCGGTCGCCGACGAAGTCTGGAGCCGTTACGGCAGCCGCAAGGCGTTCGGCGGCTGGTATTTGAACTTCGAGGTCAGCCGCGCGTTCGCGGGAATCACCGAACTCTACGCCGGAATGGGGCACTATGTGAAACAGCTCTCCGGAAATCTGCCGACGATGATTTCGCCGTATATCGACGGAATCAAACTCGCGGTGCCGGGGGAACAGCTCTACAAGGAAGACGCCATCGGCCTCGAACAGCACGAAAAAGAGTGGAACGAAATTCTCAAGGGAATTCAGGGCGCGGTCGACATCGTCGCGTTTCAGGACGGTCACTGCGACTATCACGAACTTGCCGACTATCTGCGGGTCAACAAGAAGCTGACCGACCGCTACGGCATGACCAGCTGGACCAACTGCGAGAGTTTCGACCGCGATATGCCGATTCACTTTCTGCCGATCAAGTGGGAGAAGATGCTCATGAAACTCGAGGCCGCGAAAGCCGCCGGAGTCGAGAAGGCGATCACGTTTGAATTCTCCCACTTCATGAGCCCGAACTCGTGTTACCGCGCCGCCGGACATCTTTTCGACCGCTATTGCGAGCATTTCCACCTCGCCGGGAAATGAACGGAAATCATTTCCGTTCAACGAATTCCGGAATCCTCCTGTTGAGGGAGTATCCGCACGCAGCAGGAGGATTCCCGGAGCCGCCCCCGATCATTCCGGGCACGGAAGTCCGCTGAAATCCCCCTCCCCCCGCATCTCCTCAGTACCCTCGGAATGCGAACGCTTCTTCGACTCCATTTCCCGTCACGTCTGTCAACGCCGGTTTCCCCTGTCTGCGGATTGCAGCTCCCATTCCTGTGACTGCCGTTTCATCGGCAAAAAAAACGCTTTTTCTGAAAATTCCTCTTGACAAACCAGGGGAAATGTGTCATAATAAAAAAAGAACAAACGTTTGTTCAAAGTGATTATCAACATGGTTTCAGGCTTATAACGAATGACTTCTCTCAAAGACATCGCGCAGGAACTCGGGCTGTCGGTCTCGGTCGTCTCCCGCGCATTGAATCCGAATCCGGATGCGAACGCGCGGATCGCGCCTCACACCTTGCGGCTCATCTCCGAGACGGCCGCGCGGATGGGATATCGCCGGAATCACGCGGCCGAATTCATGCGGCGGAAACGCAGTGCAGCCATCGGCGTCTTCGTGCCGGAATTTTCAAACCGGCTGATCGCCGACCTGATCCTCGGACTTCACGAGGAGGCGAATCGCGCGGGATTCTCGCTGCAGCTCCACTCGGGGCTCGACGCGGCCAGTTACCGGTCGTTTCTTGCGGATCACAACTCGCTGGCCAGCACCGGAATCATCTCCTACTCGCCGCGCCAGTACCATTTCCCCGAACAGGAGGAGATGCTGCGCGAATATTGCGCCTCCGGCGGCAAGGTGCTCATGCTGAACAATCCGGACGAGACCAATCTGCCGACGCTCTCCATGGATGAAGCGTTCGGCGGCGCACTCGCGGCGGAAGTGCTCATGGAACATCCGGAATGCACCGATCTGATGATCTTTTCGACGCATGAAACCATCCCCTATTCCGTGCTCTCCAAACGCAGCGAGGGCTTTCTGAATCGCGTCGAAAAAAGTGGAAAAACAGCGAAACAATCCGTTTCCGCGGAAGAAATTATCGAGATCGTAAAGCACTCCCCGCCGGGACAGTGCGGAATCTTCGCCGACACCGACTATCAGGCGTGGGAACTGATCCGCCAGGCCCGCCGCGCCGGAATCGTTCCGGGACGGGAGTTCTATCTGGTCGGCTACGACAACCTGGAGTTTTCGGCTTTTACAGATCCGCCGCTGACCACGATTCATCAGGAGTTCCGCGAAGAGGGACGGCGCGCCATCCGGATTCTGCTGAAGATCATCTACAATATGGAGTTTGAACATTCAACCCTGATCCGCCCGACTCTCGTCCGGCGGGCAACCGCATAGAGGAATTTATGAGCAGTCGGAGAACAATCGAACGGGCATTGAAACGCAACCTCGCCTGGTTCCGGCGGTCGGGCATCATCGACCCGGCCGACGGCAGATGGGGCGTTGCCGAACGGATCGCCCTCACGGAAAACAACGAAGCCCTCCGGAAAATGTGCGAACATTTTCCCGCGTGGACCGACCACAACGGCTACTGCATCGTCGAACAGCGCAGGGCGGACTGCAACTTCCAGACCGCCTATCTCTTTCTGCTGGCGCATGATCTGACAGGCGACAAACGGCATTACGACCTCGCGGCGGAATTGCTGGAGTTTCTCTACTGCCGCAGCGGACTTCTCGCGCGGGTGCCGACTCCGTTCATCCCCGGAAGCTGGAACTGGTCGCACATCAAACGGGGTTCGGTCGTCTACTTCGACGATGAGGCGTGGTGCGTCTTTCTGCAACTCGAAATCGCCCGCCGTCATCCCGAATTCGATGAAAAATATGACATGCGCCATCACGCCATGATTCTCGCCGGAGAACTGCGCCGGGCACTCGAACGCGCGTTCCGCGGAGACGCCCGCGACTACGAAAACTACCGCGTCGATCCCGACGGCGAATGGCTCGGGCGCATCGACCTGCCGCACTGGGGCGCCATCGGCTGCCTGGGAATCGCCCGGGCGTATGCGGAAAAACCGGAATCGGAATCCGCGAACTTCATCCACGCCTATTTCGACGCCGTCGACCGGAACGGCGACGCCCTGAACGCCAGCGAACAGGCCTACGCCCTCATCGGGCTGTGCGCCGCGTTCGCATATCTGAAAGATGAGACGTTCCGCCAACAGGCCGGACGCCGGGCGGAGGCCCTGATCGCCCGCATGGACCCGAACTCCGGAAACATCCCGGCCGAACATTACGAGGCGCCCGCCGGCGCGAATCTCGTCGACATGATCTACACCGTGAACTGGGCATTGCTCGGACTCTGCGCCGCCCGGAATTTCCGACCGGAATTCCAAACCGCTTATGAAAGAGTTCTGAATCTGGTGCTCTCGATTCAGGACACCTCCCCGCAGCCGCAGTTCCACGGCTGCTGGCGCGGCATGTTCGATCTCGACGCCGGGACCTGGGGCGGCGGCAACCGGTTCGAGGGCGGCGCGGCAAGCATTTACAGCGGCTGGACCAATGCGCCCGTCTCCTGGGTGCTGGCGAACGAACTCAACGGCAAAACCGTATTCGATGGGAAATGTTTTTTTCAACAATGAACAAACGTTTGTCGCCCTTTGCGGACGAGACGGATCAGGAGGGACAGGAGTGAAGAGAGTGATTTTGACAAGTCTGGTACTGGCAGCGACTTCGCTGCTCTCCGCAGCGGAGGCCGCGCTGACGGTATCCGACACGGAAAAACGGTGGGAGACAGCGCGGCAGTCGGAGCTGAAGTTCGACCCGCCGCAGACGGATCTTTCGGCATACCGCCGGGTCACGCTGCGGCTGCGCCCGGCCGGAAGCCTGCCTGCGACCATCATGGTGCTCTTCCACTCTGCGCACGCGAAAGGACGCGGCTACTACGCCGCCCCGCTCACGCTCAACTCTCCGGACTGGAACGACTACACGCTCGAACTGAATCGGCTGACCCCGTTCCGGTCACCCGCCGGCTGGCATCAGATCACCTCGATCACGCTGAACAGCAAGGGATGGGAGGCGAAAGTTCCCGCAGGATTCCGGCTCGAAATCGGCGAGATCCGCCTGAGCTCGGGCGAAGCCGCTCTGCCGGCGTCGTCGGCCGCTCCGTACTGGCCCGACAACTCCGATCCGGAGACGATCGCCCGCTCGAAAAACGATCCGCAACTCACGGAAAAACTC
Organism: uncultured Victivallis sp.; assembly: GCA_944389935.1. Lineage (GTDB taxonomy): Bacteria > Verrucomicrobiota > Lentisphaeria > Victivallales > Victivallaceae > Victivallis. The sequence continues at coordinate 20,508 of CALXOE010000052.1, read as the reverse complement.
GCCGCCATCGACTCTCTCAGACGGAGCTACCGGCCGCAGCCGCGCTGGCGTCCCCCCACCGAACCGGATCTCTCAAAAGAGGAGAAACTGCGACGGATCGCCGAGTTTCGGAAGCTGCTCCGGCCGGACGGCGGATTCACCGACATTGAGGACCGCGACCAGGTTCTCGCCCGCGAGATCGCGTTCAAGTCCCCGAACGCCACGCCGGAACACGTCGGCGAAGCCGCCGCACTCCAGGCCAAAGACCGGCTCGAATTCCTGCTCGACTGCTGGAACGCCGGGATTCCCGACCATACCCCCGAATATCGGGCCGAACTGATCCGGTCGCTGACGTTCTACTTTGATTACGAACTCAACCGCAACGACTTCCGCTGGATCGCCAGTGCGTTTCACATGCCCGGTCTGGCGATCAAAGCGTACTTTACGTTCTTCGACGACATGGAATCGGTGGAGACGGGGCGCGTCAAAGATCCGGAACTCGTGCGTTTCAACCGGCTCTGCCGGGCAGTCGCGTCGGAGTGTTTTCTCCACCCGATCAAGCCCCATTTCAAGACCATCGTCACGGCCTCGCAGTTCCGGCGCAGCGGCGGCTGGGTCGGCGGAAATTTCTGCTACCGCCCGCTCATCGACTGCGCACTCGTCTGCCGCAACCCGGCGATGATCGACGTCGTCGCGGAAGTGTGCCGCAAAGCGTTGAGCGTGACGAGTTACAACACCCGGAACGAATCATTCTGGCAGGAGGGCCTCACCGCCGACGGCGCGGGCTGGGGACACACGCGCCAGAACTATCTCTACCGCTACGTGCGCGACGGCATGCGCGGAATCGTCGACAACTGCCTCCGGCTCAAGGGAACTCCGTGGGAACAGGAGATCGGCAGCGAAGCGTACCGCCCGCTCATCGACTACATCGGCACGACGATCTTCTACTGCTACGATCTCCGCGAATACGGTCCGACCCTCATGGCGCCGGGACGGGACGGCATGGTCTATCGGCCGAAAGGCGGATTTCAGGACTACAATGTGACCGCGTTGACCTGGAGTCTGCGCAACAAACTGCTGCCGCCGGAAGCAGAAACCGAACGTGCACAGCTTCAGGAGTATCTCGACATCATCGACGGCAAACGACCCGAACCCGTCGGCTGCCGCTACTACTTCAACAACGACGATCTGATCCAGCGCCGGGCAGACTATTTCTGCGGCATCAACATGACCAGCTCCCGAACGAAGAGTCACGAAGTCGTCGCCGCCGCTTCGGTCGGAACCGATTTCCTCGCGGACGGCGCCACCTTTCTCATGAAACGACCCGGGACTTACAATCTCGCGCGCGGCTACTGGACGACCACCGCGATCCCGGGCGTCACCGCCCGCCGGATCGACTACACACATGATTACAGCAACGACTCCTGGGACGGAACACCGGGACTCTCCCCGTTCGCCGGAGGCGTCACCGACGGGGAAATCGGCTGCTGCGCATTTGAGTACGCCCGCGCCCCCTACCCGGACGGGAATCCCAACAATCCGAAGCTGACCGGCGTCACCGCCCGCAAAGCCTACTTTCTCACCGATCACGAGCTCGTGCAGCTCGTCTGCGGAGTGAAAAATCTGACGCCGGAAATTCCGGGAACCATCCACACCACGGTCGACCAGACCGAATGGGTGGAACCTCTGACTTACACCGCCGACGGCGGAAAACCGGTTCAGGTCTCCCCGGGGAACGCATTCACCTGCCATGCCTCGCAAATCGCGGCGCTTCATGCCGGGATCGGCTATCTTACGCTGACTCCGGGCAACTGGGTGCTCTCCGGCGACAAACGCCCGGCGCGCTGGCACGAATTCGACCTGCGCAACCGGCCGGAAGCCGGCTACCCCGCCGAACTGCCGATGATGGAACTCCATCTCGATCACGGACGTGAAATTGCCGACGGCGCGGGGGCGTATCTCGTCAATTTCCGGCCGGGCACGGCAGAGGAGTTCGCCCGCTACTGCGCCGAACCGCCCGTCGAGATCCTGGCGAACACCCGGGAACTCCAGGCGGTCCGCGACCGCAGGAACGGTTGTGTTCAGGCGGTTTTCTACGAACCGGGCGAACTCCGCGCGGACGATCTCGCGATCACGGTCGACGCCCCGGTGCTCCTCATGCTCCGTAACGACACTCTGCACGCGGCAGATCCGCTGCAGGATCCCGCCCGGAAAAGCGTGAGTGTCACGCTGGAACGCAATGGAGTCCGCACCCTTGTTGAGCTGCCCATGCCAGACGGCGTCAATTCCGGTAAAACCGTTTCCATATCAACCCAGAAGGAGTCTCAGAAATGAAACGACGTCACCAATCCCCTCTTCAGTATCCGCAGTTCTCCGTAACTCCGCATTGCGGCTGGTCCCGCCGCTTCACCTTGATAGAGCTCCTCGTTGTGATTGCGATCATCGCGATTCTGGCAAGCATGCTGCTGCCCGCGCTGAATCAGGCGCGGAACCGGGCGCAGATGAGCAAATGCACCGGCAATCTGCGTCAGCTCGGGAACGGCGTGCTCATGTATGCGCAGGACTCGCGGGAATTCGTGCCGATTCAGGCGAACGCCCGATACGATGTCTTCGGGGGACACACCGATGATTACCGCTCCTACTACCGCCCCTACTACGGCGAGAGCTGGCAGAGCAACTTCAACCGCGACCACGTCCAGATGGACGCCCGGCCGATCGAGATCTGTCCGAGCGATCCGCGCCGGGGGGATAAGATCCGCTCCTCGTTCTGCGTATTCAATAATTATCTTCTGCGCAATTCGACCCAGCTGATGAACCGGCTGTCGCTCTGGAAATATCCTTCCGAAACGCCGTGGTACTTTGAAAATGACTTCACCGAGGGCAACGACACGAAGATCGTCTACAACAACGAGACGCAGCTCGAAAAGCGTCACACCAGCGGGACCTTGAACTACTTTTTCCTCGACGGCCACGTCAAGGCGCGCACGACCGCCAGCGGCTACCAGACCCTCTGGACCTGCCGGAACTATTTCGACGCGCGATTCTGAGCCGTCGGCCGGAGTCGTCGACGCAGTCTGAGCAGTATTCAGCCGCGTCCCGGCTCCGCGCCGGAAGAGTGAGACAAAGCCCCGATCTGCCGTCCGACGGATTTTCGATGAACCGCCGACATATGGGTCAGCGCTCCTCCCGCAAACGAGCCATCCGGGCAAAAGGCGTCAACCGCGCCGGATGCAACCGTACCGTTTGCGGCGCGGAAGTGCGTCTCACCGAACTGCTCGAATCCCTGCGCGAGTAACACACAGGACGCAGAACAGACAGATTCAATACTCTCTCTCCTCAAACGGCGGCAGGCAATCTGCCGCCGTTTTTTGTCCTTGCCAACGGACTCTCGCCCGTTATTTTTCTCCAGCGGCCCGAAAAAAAGAAAAAAATTTCGGAACAGCACTTGCTTTTTCATCAGAAATGATTCATAATATATCCCGAAAACTATACAAACATATAGTTTTCATAAAACCAAGAAAGGTTGTTCATGGAACGGGTGTTGAAATATCAGGAAATAGAAAGCTATATGTTGCAGGAGCTTTCGAGCGGACGTTTTTCCGTTGAAGACCGCTTTTTTTCGGAGGCGGATGTCGCCCGGCAGTTTGACGTTACCATTCTGACGGCCCGCAAAGCGTTTGCCCAGCTTGAAAAACAGGGATACATCATCCGGCAGCGGGGACGCGGGACGTTTGTCCGGGAGCTGCCGCCGCAACCCTCCCGTCTGAAAATTTTGAAACGCTGCGTCATCGGTATCGTAGTGGGAGACAGCGACTTTGACAACGACCTCAAACTCGGTCGCATCATCGCGGCGCTGCACCGCACCATCGAAAAAGCGGGATATTTGTCGCTCCTGGTCGGAGAGAACTTCTCCGTCCTGGCCGAAGCCGGGGTTTCCGGCGTGATCGTGCTGGATCGGATCAGTGAACAGCAGGTGCGCAGACTGACTGCTACGAGGCTTCCCGTAGTCGGGATCTATCCGGTCAATCTGGGTTTTCCACGCATCACCATCGACTTCACCGACGCGGCCGAACGCATCGTGACGCGATTTCAGCAGAGCGGAGCACGGAAAATCGCCATGGTCGGCGAGGGAGAAGATGCGCTGGTCGTCCGGAATCTCTTTGAAAACGAGATGGCATCCGCCGCAGCGAAACACGGCGTCAAGTTGACGATCGCGGTTCCGCCGATCGGATCGGTGCGCGCAGAATTTTCCGCCATGTTCGATACCGTCGAGCGGCCGGACGCGGTATTTGCAATGAACTCCTGGTCGCTGGACACCATCACCTCGGTTCTGCGGGAAAAAAATTTGAAAATCGGGAAGGATATTTCCCTGCTGGTAAACGGTTCAAACGCCCTGCTGATCCCGAGTTCGCCAGGATATTCGATCATCGACCTCGACATTCCCAAAGCTGCGGAGAACTGCATGACACTGCTTCAGCAGATGATTCGTGATCCGCAGGCGGCGGTCACCGGAATCGTCACGCCCTACGGAACGATCATCGAACGCGGTTCGCTGTGCCGGCCACCGGCAATCGGTGATGAAACAATATGACTCGCGTATATCTCAACCCGAACATGAAAGAAAGGAAAGATGTGCCATGAGATGTCATTCGCAAACCGGAACAAACAGCAACAGTTTTACACTGATCGAACTTCTGGTGGTAATTGCGATCATCGCAATTCTCGCCTCAATGCTCCTGCCCGCGCTGAACCAAGCCAGAGAAAGAGGGAAAGCCGCCAACTGTATCTCCAACCTGAAAGGGTGCGGTCAAGCAGCAATGCTTTATGCGAACGATAACAAAGAGTATCTGCCGTTGATGATTTTACGGACGCCCCCTTCCTGGAGTCATTACTCCTGGGCAGATCACATGATTTATTACGGCTATCTGCAGAAAGGAAGCTCGGCAATGATCTGCCCCTCCTGGGAAGGATCGAATCCGAAATCGGATACCGCCATCAACGAATGTTATGGTGCGATTGGAGACGTCAACTGCTATTTGAAAACTCACAGCGCTTTTGTTTCAGAAAAAGGGACCGGCATCTCCGGAAACGCCCGCTGTCTGAATCTGCGCCGGGTCAAAAAGGCCACATCAACCTTTTATCTGGCAGATACCCTGGATACCGCCACGCAACGCCAGATCAGCATGTTCGGCTTGGGAAACAGTGGAACGCAGCATGCTCATGCGCGCCATCAAGACCGTATACACTCGGTCTTTCTGGATGGACATGCGGAGGCGCTGCAGATGGAAGCCTGGGTGGAAAAAACGGCAGAGAGCCAGCTCTATCAGGTCTATCCGGCGGGCTACACGATTTACGATCGAAATGGAATTGGAAAGATCATCAAATGGAACGAGTAAAGAATCTGTTAATCAGTTGCTTGTTGGCTGTTGTCTCCTGGTGTGGGGCGCAGGAGATCGCGTTGCCGGAAAGCGCGACCGGAGTTGTTTCAGTGAAACCGGGGAAATCGTTTCGCTGCGTTGTAGAAGTTGAACCGGAAACATTTTATATTCTGAGCGCCAGACGAAATACACCTGTCCACTCAGGAGAAACGGGCCTGAGCGGAATCTTGCGATCAGCAGAAAATCGCTGGCTGTTTCAATACTTCGGCATTCCGAATTCATCTTCACCGGGAATGCTCACGGCGAAAATCTGCACACCTGCAAATGCAAAAAAATTGGAAATCCGCCTTGAATCCGGAAACGAGCAAGTGGAATTCTCCGGATTGCGGTTGGAAAAAGTGAATCGCAACCAGATCACGGACGGCCATTCGATGGAACTCTGGCTGAACATGGATTACTTTGACGAAGTTTATTACTCCAGAAAGCTCGGAACCGAACTGTATGCGGAACAGGAGATCAAACATTTTTTCCAGCTCTGCCGGAAACGCGGAGTTACGGGAGTCTTCTGGCGAATCTCCATTCACGGTCAGGTGGCATATCGAAGTCGGGGAGCTGCAACAGTCTTTCCCGGCCATGCCCCGATTGAACAGCTCAATGAAGGACAGCAAAAAGTTGCCAGAGTGCTTCAAATGATTGACCCGCTTGAAGTAGCAGTACGGGAGGCGCGGAAGAATGGAATTCAGATCATGATCTGGATGACATTGTCGGATGAAGCAATTCCGCATCCGACCATTCCCGATTTCTGCATGTCGGAATTCCAACGCAATCACCGCGACACCATGCTCATGAATCGTCAGGGGGAAGTACTGCCGGGAACCATGTGCTACAATGAACCGGAAGCTATAAAATATCGGCTGAATATGATACGTGAACTAATTGATTATAAAGCAGATGGATTTTATCTATGCACCCGGAGCCACAGTCATGAATTCGCTCGTGATTCCGGAGATGATTATGGATTCAACCCATCGATAGTTGCGGAATACAAGCGACTTTATCATCGGGATATCCGCACGGAGGATTTTGATCTTGAAAAATGGCGGAAGATCAAAAGCAGAGGCTACGATGAATTTCTCCAGAAAGCATCGGCAATGATTCATGAATCAGGCCAGAAAGTGATTCTCGGCGTCGCCGCCGCCACCCTGAGCAACGGCGTTATCCTCGGGAATTACGGGAATACTCCGTTCCCATGGAAAGAAAACCTCCGTTCAGGGCGGATTGACGGCATCGTAAGCGGCCAATACATGGTCAGTGATTATTTTGCGTCAAGAGAATACAACCGTTTTCTCCAGGTCACACAACCGGGACAGAAACTGTTTTTCTGGGCGCAAATTTATCACTATGGAAAGCGAAAAACATTTTCTGCCGAAGAATTGCTGCAGCAGGCGAAAACATTCGCATTTCTGGAAGCGAATGGCATTCTTTATCACGAAGCGTTGAACTTTGAAGAAAACGACGCAGGACTCTTTCTACCGGTGTCAAAATTCTTTCAGAAAAAAGGAGCGGTGCAATGACTGATACACTATCAACCTGCGACTGGGTGGTTATCGTCGTCTATCTGCTTCTGGTGATCGGACTCGGATTCGCCAGTCGCTGCCGACATCGACAGGATACGGACGAATACCTGATGGCGAAACGCTCCATGAACTGGTTTGTCGTCGCTTTAGCTGTTTTTGCAACGCTCTTCAGCACGATCAGTTTCGTCTCGATTCCGGGAGAAGCCTACAATTTCGGATTGACGATGATGGTGGTGGCTCTGAGTCAGATCCTCATCGTTCCGCTCGGAATCTGGTTGTTCCTGCGATTCTTCTTCACAGCACCGACGTTCTCCGCGTACGAGTATCTGGAAAAACGGTATGATCGTAAATGCCGTTTGATCGCCGCTATCATCTTCATACTGGTCCGTTTGTTCTATACCGGCTGTGTATTCTACGCTGCAGCGGTGATTTTTGAATCACTGGCGGGATGGAGACCGGAAATGACGATCACGGTGATCGGTCTCATCACATTGGCTTATACATTCTGGGGAGGAATCCGGGCGGTGATTCTGGCGGATGTGATCCAGTCGATCATTATTTTTCTCGGAATTGCGGCGATTCTGTTCCGGCTTCTGCAGGTGACCGGATTTGATGTAGAAGCGGTGTTCGCATTTGCGGGAGACAACAATCGACTGTTCGGAACATTCGCTCAACCGGAATTTTACCGGATAAACCTGCACGATCGCTGGAATTTCTGGTTGCTGATTCTGGTTGCGGTACAGATTCCGTTGCAGACGATGTGCTGCGATCAGCTTGTCATTCAACGGCTCCTGACCAGCAGAAGTTACCACAAAGCGGTGCGTTCGACCTATGCCAACTATTTGTTGAGCATTCCAGTTGTAACAATGCTTTACGGTATCGGGTTATTTCTTTTCTTCTATTACAACGGAGGAGGAGGCCATCTGCCGGAAGGAATGGCAGGAGACAAGGTCCTTGGCTTTTTCATTCACAGTGAGCTGCCGGCACCGTTACCGGGAATCATCATTGTTGCTCTGCTGGCGGCATTGATGAGCACAGTGGCGGGGGCGATCAACAGTCTGGTCACCGTCTGTTTCAAGGATCTGGTGCTTACGGCGAAACCGAATCTAGCCGGAACGCCGCGAGAGATGTCTGTTTGCCGGCTGCTGACAGCGCTGGCCGGAGGGTTGGCGATATTCACAGCGCTCATGATGGTCATCGTCGGACAAGGGGTTCGGACAACTCTGTTGGAAGTGATTGGAGTCTGGAGCAATTTGTGGCCAATTCTTTTCGTTGCCTTCTTCTATGGGGTAATCTCTGAACGAGTCTCAGCACGAGCAATTTTCTGGACGATGATCATTGGAGGAGTCGTCAATCTGCTCGTCCCGTATCTCATGTATTACGCAGTTCCGGAAGAGATGCGCTGGGGATTCTGGTATCTGGGGATTCCCGGTCTGGTACTCGGAATGCTTCTGCCGCCCCTGCTTTCGATCATCTGGCCCAACCGCCGGAATCTCGACGGGCTTACGCTCAAAACTCTGCACTGTAACCGACAAGTCTCACAATCACAAGGATGCTTTCATGAGTAAAACAGAACATCTGACCGGGCTCATTGCAGCCCCGCACACCCCGTTCGACAAAAATGGCGAAATCGCCTGGGAGATCATACCGCAGCAGGCGGAACTGCTGATCCGCAAAGGGCTGACCGGCGCCTACATCAGCGGCAGCACCGGCGAAGGAATCTCCTGCTCGGTCGAGGAACGGTTGAAAGTCATGGAGCGCTGGCACGAGGCTGCGCAGGGGAAACTCAAACTCATCGTCCACATCGGCGCACTTTCACTCAAGGATGTCGAGACGCTCGGCCGCAGAGCCGATGAACTCGGAGTTTTCGCCGTGAGCCTGGTTCCCGCCAACTACTTCAAACCCGCAACCGTGGAGCTGCTCGTGCGCTACTGCCGGAAAGCGGCGGCGTTCGCTCCGCACTGCCGGTTCTATTACTATCACTCGTCGCTCTCGGGAATCAACCTCCCGATGCCGGAGTTTCTCGAGAAAGCCGACGGGGTCATCCCGACACTCGCCGGAATCAAGTTCAACAGCATGAATCTCTACGAGTATCAGCTCTGTCGCCGTGCTCTCGGCGGAAAGTACGACATCGTCTATGGAACGGACGAATTCTACGCCGGAGCGCGGGCACTCGGTGCGCGCGGATTCATCGGCAGCACCTACAATTATCAGTCCGACCTCTATTTCGAGATCGATCGCGCATTCGACCGCGGAGACTGGGAGGCGGTCGAGGCCGGAATGAACAAAGTCTGCCGCGGCGTCGATCTGCTGGTTCGATACGGCGGTGTCGCCTGCGGCAAGGTGCTGATGGCGACGCAGGGGATCGACGCGGGCGACCCGCGCCTGCCGCTCGCCGCTCTGACCACCGAACAGAAACAGTCGATCCTCCGCGAATACGAGGAGATCATGAGCGGGAAATAACTCCGTTCCGCAACTTTCATCAAAATCAGACGGCGGCGAACCGCCTCCCCCCTGCCCGGGGGAAAGGTTCGCCGCCGTTTTGCTGCCCGCACATCACGGTTCAAGGTATTTCCAGAGCGACCAGGGCCAGGTCAGACTGGCGGAACATTCCGCGTAGTTCAGATATTCGACATGCCCGTCGACACAGAGAATGTTGACCCCGTTGTTGTGTCGTCTGTCATATCCATTCTTGCCTCCCCAGCTCCAGTGGAAGTAGAGCGCCCAGGCATCGGGCTGCGACGGAGAATCGGTCAGAATGCACTTGCCGGAGGGATTGCGCACGGCCGTGATCTTTCCTTCGCTTCCGGTTTCGCCGTTCTTGGCGTAGCTGCGGAATCTCGCGTCTCCCCGTTCCGGATTCGACGGACAATACAGCTGTTTGCTCTGCCAGCCGCCGGGAAGGCTCAGCTTGCTGTTCCACCAGTCCTGGTTGCCGTCCTTTCCCGGGGTGCGCATCGGTACGATGTAATCGGAATAGCTCATCGCGTACATCGAAATATATTTCCCGATCTGGCTCAAATTGTTCTGACAGCTGGAGCGTTTGGCCGCCTCCCTCGCCTTGTTCAATGCGGGCAGCAGCATGGAGGCGAGAATGGCGATGATCGCAATTACAACGAGGAGCTCTATCAAGGTGAATTGTCTTCTTCTCATGTCAACTTCCTTCTGGTTTGAATGGATGTCACGGATGCTGCATCTTCTCTGATTTTTTCTCCTGCTGCTTTCTTCTCCCATATTGTGTTTTATGGTGCATTTGCACGGCTTGAATTGTTCGTTCACTGATACTGCGCGACGGATTCCCGGAGCGTCACGGCAAAGAGGAAGAGGTCGTGCGGAACATTACATCCGTTCACGAGTTCGATTCCAACGATCTTCTTCTCCGGCGTCGGGTTCTCCCACTCATAGACGAATGCCGCGGCACTTTCCCCGTCTCCGTTCGGCGGCATCTGCCAGACGCCCGCGAGTTTTGCACGCGGCACGGGGTCGAGGCTGCCGCGCACGCAGCCGATGTTCACGCCGAAAGTCAGCGGAATCCGGGTGGAGGAACCGTCCTCGAACAGGATCCGATACTCTCCGACCTGCGATCCCGACCGGAAGCGTTCAAGTTTCCAGTTGCGATTCGCGCCGTGCAGGAAGAAGATGCTCTCGGCCTGTACCCGCGCGAGCGGCAGTTTGACCCGTTCCGGCGTCTCAGTGGTGAAGCGGTCGATCGGGGTATCGAATTCGAGCGTTCCTTTGAAGTTTCTGCGGGCGTTGAACCGGAAGAAATCCGCCGACTGCTCCCGGCTTGCGACCGGCAGATGGAACGGCACCCCGCAGAGCTCAACGTTGCCCGACGGAAACGGCCCGCCGAAATAGACCGCACGCGACGCATTCACGATCGGCCCGAGATCGACCGGTGTGTTGCGAACGGCATCCGGATCGTGATTCTTCACTTGCTTCGCCTCAAGCTGAACGTTGAGATTCGTCGCGAGCTGCGAGAGGAAACGCGCCCGCGTTCCCGCCGAAGGCACGTCCCGGTCGAGAGGCAGATTCAGAAAGAGCACCACTCCGCCGTCCGGCTTGCGGCACACCGCGTCCGCCCCGTGAGCGATCGAACTGCGAAACGGCCCGGCATCGACAAACCGGTACGGCAACTCCGCCCGGGCCGCCCAATTCAGATCCGCGGAGGTAATGCCGTTGAACAGTTTGTCGTCCGCCGAAAAATAAAATCGGTCGCCGCTCTGAAGTTTGACCTGTTCCGTTCCAGGCGCCGCTCCGGCCAGAGCGGAAGAGAGTTTGCCGACCACGGCCTCCGGCGCATTGAATACCAGAATGTTCCGGGCGCGTGAGGCGGCTTTTGCGACCGCGTCCGTCCCGAGTTTCCGCAACGCCTCGCCGGTGATGGCCAGCGTCTCCGCTTCCGGCAGTTCGGCGGCACTTTTCCAGCCTGCGTCGAGCAGGATGCCGGCGGAGAAGTCCTCGTCAGCACCAAGCACGGCCCCCGGTTCGAGACGGGTTTCCGGCGCGGAGAGCGCGTACGAGATCAGCCGATGCAGCAGTTTTTCCGCCTGCGGCAATAAAACGGCATTGGCCGTCAGCTTCAGGTGATTGACCAGATAGAAGCCCTTTCCGAAAGGAAGTTCCCAGAGATACGTTTCGGCACAGTTTGCCCCTCCATCGACCAGGATGCGGAAATTGCCGTTCTCCGGCTTGCCGGTGACTCCGTCAGTCAACGCAAAATCGCGTTCCCAGTACCGCAGTTCGAGATCGTCGATCCCCTCTGTAACCGGATGAGCGCCGCGCACGAAACCGATGCAGGAGATCGCCTCGGAATCCCCGTTCCAGATCGCGTCGGACGGCAGACACATCGTGCCGCGCACCCGTTCCGCCAGAATGACCCGGCCTCCCGCAGCAACGAGATCGGCCAGGGTTTTCGCATATTTCTGAAGTTCGACATCGGAAACCGACGGGGAGATCCAGAGGGCCGGACGCCGCGCGGATTTGAGCTGCTCCGGCGAAGAGACCGCCGCAAGACGGAGACCGCAGCGTTTCGCAAAAGACGCAAGTTCGCCGAGCTCGCCCCAGACATGCAGCGTCCCTTCCAACTGCGGCAGATCGGCCGGCGGCGCGATCAGGAACTCCGTCTCGTCACGGAACACTTCCGCGCCCTCGAAATTGCACGTCGTGGTGACGAGCTTCGCTTTTCCGGAGGCGTTTTCCGGAATATCCAGAACGGCGGAACTCTCCGCGAGGGTGCCGCCCGGACTGCTGAAGTCAAGCCGGACATCGGCGACCGGGGCGCCGGACTCCGAAACCAGCTCCAGCCGGACGTTTCCGCGGAACGGCCGTCCGGAATCCTCGAACAGCACAACCGGAATCTGTTCCTTCTTCCCGGCCTGAAGCACGGGGTTGCGGAATTTCGGATATGCTCCGACATCGCGGAAATCGCGCGACAGCTCCTTCACAAACACCGAATCAAGGCCGACATAGAAGACATTCGGGCAGAAGAGCAGCACATTCTGTTCGCGCTCGGCGCGGGTGCGCAGCGCCCAGTCGCGAGCGAGCATGCGCAGGTTTTCGCGCTTGCCCTCCGGCGTGTTTGCAAGCCGCGCCCGCAGGGCGGTCTCGCCGAAGAGCATCGACAGATCCACTCCGTCGCCGGGAATCCGCTCCTCGCCGTATGCGAGCGGCTTTTTGCCGACGGGATTGTAACTTGTGAAATTCTCGCGGTAGAGCTTGTTCGGCAGGATCGACGGGTTCCGCGTCCAGTAGAGTGTACGTGGAAATCCTTTGTTGTCAGCAGGATAGTGGATGTTGTAAATATCAAGTTTCCCCCAGGCGTCGCCGAAGCCGCTGTGCTGAACCGGGCGGCTCGGATCGAGCGCCTTGATCCGGTTCTGCACCTCAAGCAGAAAATCCATCGTCTTGCGGGGACGCGGAGTGATCCAGTGTTCGAACTCGTTCGATCCCGACCAGATCACGATCGAAGGGTGGTTCCGCAGCGTCCGGACAAACCGGTCGATGTGTTCGAGACTTGCCTGGTTCGCCGGGCGATGCGCCAGCGCCGCCTCCGCGATAATCAGAAACCCCGCCTCATCGGCCGCATCGTAGAACGCCCGGTTGAAGGGCTGGCAGTGGAGGCGCCCCGCATTCAACCCGTTTGCCAGCAATGTTTCAAAGAGTTCGCGGTCGTTCAGGGAGCGCCCCTCGTAAGAACGGCGGAACGTCCACTCCCCGATGTGCGCCCAGGGCCCGCGAAGCCGAATCTTGCGGCCGTTCAGAAAGAGGCTGTCCCCCCGCAATTCGACCGTGCGGAACCCGAAGCGAACCGGCGCCGAAACCTGGCGGCCGCTCCCGGCATCGAACTCGACATGGGCAAAATAGAGATTCGGCTTGCCGATGTCCCACTTTTTCAACCTGCCGTCGGCGGGCAGAACCGCTTCCACCGGGGCGCTCGTTCCGGCGGAAACCCGGAACGGGATTTCGCTGCGCAGAAGTTCCCGCCCCTCCGCGTCGGTCACGATGAACGCGGCCTTTCCGCTCTTCATGGAAGCGGTTCCGTTGTGGATTTCAGCGGAGACGGCGACAGCGTCGGGGGTACTCCGGACAAACAGATTTTCCGCCCGGAGCTTCGCACGTTTTTCGAAAACCGGAGGCTGCGTGATTCCGCTCGTCCACGGCGCCATCGCCCCGATCGGAAACAGAACCCTCCCCTTCGAATCATAAGCCGACCGATATCCCTCCACTTTGATGACGACTTCATGCTCCCTGCCCGGCTGCATGGCGTCGGTCAGCAGGGTTGAAACCGGCAGAAATCCTTCATGATAATTTGCAATCTTCTTTCCATCCAGATAAATCGTGGTCGTAAACGCACTCTGGGGAATGGTGAAAACAAGATCCTCTTTTTCCGGATCGAAGTCAGCCGCGAGTCGGAACCGGTAGAGCGTCGCAAGCACCTCGCGTCCGGGTTCGCGCAGAATCGAGAGCCCGTTCCAGTTCGGCGCCCGGAATCCGGAGGGATCCAGTTTTGCCGCCCCCCATTTCACACTGTCGAAAATTTCGAGTTTCACCGCGTCGGGTGATTGCAGATAACTGGCGTAGATACGGTCCACGGAGCAAACGGGGGACTCCTTTCCGATCCGGTAGGAAGGAACCGGCCCGAGCATCTCCCGCTCATACGCGGCACGGTCGTTGATGAACTTCACTTCTCCGAGCTGAACCGCCCACTCCGGTTCGGTGGAGGCGGCCACCTGGAGAGTCCGGAACGGCTTGTCGCTCCACACCTCGACCGTACGTTCGCGCCAGCCGCCGCCGTCGGCCGCGCCGTCGCGCTGGCGGGGAGAAAGTTTCACGCCGTCAGCGAAAAAAAACAGTTTCGCCTTCTCCAATCCAAGCGTGTGAAGCCGAAGCGCGATCCGCGCCCCCGCCGCCAGAGAAGGCGCATCGAACCGCTTGCCCTGCGGAACGGGTTCCCCGGCGGGCGAAGCCGCTTTGCCATTGACTTTGAGCGTCAGCTCCGCGAGTTGCAGATGCCAGTAGAGTTTCCCCGGAACTCCCGTGATCCGTGCCGAAACGAAGCGGTACGGGCGGTCGCATTTCGCGGTGAATGTTTCGAGCCGATACCCCCCGGTCAATCCTCTGGCCTTTCCGGCCGGAGCGAGCTCCAGTGGAACCCATGTGCGGCCGTCATTCGAAGCCTGAACAACCAGATGCTCCTTCGCGTTTCCCTTGAGCGCACTCTGGGCGACAACTTTCAGCGTAAGTTCGCGGAACGCCCGGGCGCCGGGATAGTTCGCCAGATCAGCCGTCACCGCTCCGGTGTCGGCGTTCTGCAGAACCAGACGCGGAGACTCCAGTCCGAACTGCTGCCCCTGATAACTCTCCTGGCGCAGATTCTCGAGTTTCAGCGGCGCCTCTTTCGTAAACTTCAGCACAAGCTCCCGTTCATAGCACTCCGGCGGCGGTTCGGGAAACAGCAGCGACGCAAGCTGCAACTTCCAGTAATCCCCCGGCGGCAAATCACGGAATTCAATCCGCAGATAGCGCACCGGAGAATAGGATGTGTGATGCAGAGTACTCATCGAGTATCCTCCGGTCAACCCTTTGCGCCCGCCCGCGGTCACGGCGAGCGGCGAGAAGTCGACCCCGTTTTCCGATCCGGAAAAGATCAGCCTGGAAGCGGGAGACGCATTCAGCGACCCGTGCGTCAACGCCCGGCACTCAAAATCCCCGAACGACTCCCGGCCGAACGCGCGGCTGTCGAGAGTGACGGAACCGGCCTTCTCCCCGTTGCCGGAAATCACCAGTCGATCGGAGTCCCCGAATTGAACGCCCTGGTGCGATTCCCGGCGCAGATTCTCGAGTTTCAGCGGTTCTCCGGCGCGGAACTCCACCGTGAGCGGAGCGGCCGAAAGCGTTCCGGCGGCCAGAGCGGCGAGTGCCGCACAAAACATCGGTTGCAAACTTCTCATCATCTTCCCTTTCCCCGTTCCATGGCCGTCAAATTCTGTTGCTGTGAATCAATCGTTCGGAGAGCTCCGGCGAAGGACGCCAGATCCGTGTGGTTCCGCCGATGACCAGCTCCGTGATCTGCAGCACGGTGCGGGAACGGCGATGCTGCGGATCGTTGAGCTGTCCGAACAGCTTGTCGACCGCAATTTCAGCCGACCGCTCCGGATAACTCGGCGTCGTCGTCAATTCCGGCGAGAGGATTCTGGCAATGTCCTGATTGCCGCAGCCGACCAGCGACAGATCTTCCGGAATCCGGAATCCGAGATGCAGCGCCGCCTTTGCCACTCCGACCGCCAGCCGGTCGTCACAGGCGAATACCGCGGACGGACGCGGCGAAGCCGTCAGCAGCTTGAGTCCCGCCTCAAAACCGGCTTTGATGGTGTGCGCGGCAACCGGCACGATCATGGCTGCACTCCGCGGCAGATTGTACTCTTTCAAAGCGGCCCGGTAACCGGTCTCGATGTCACCGGCGAGGCGGCTCCCGGCCGGACCCGCAACACAGCAGATGCGCCGGTGCTCAAGATCGAGCAGGTGGCGTGTCGACAAAAATGCACGGTGAATGTCATCATGAACCACCGCATCGATCTCAACCTGCGCCGGAGCATCGCTGTCAAGACCTCCGATCATGACGAACGGCTTGCGTCGTTCGCTCAACCCTTCGATCAGTGCGCGGGGCGTGTAGCCGCAGAGCACCAGTCCCGAACACCCTTCGGTCAGGCGGTCGATCTGCTCCCCGTCCGGAACTCCCGGACGAAGGCGGCAGAAGAGCTTATCGGCCTTGGCCAGCTTCGGGGACCCCTCCAGAGCGTTCAGCACGATGAACCAGTAACGGTCGTTGAGATCGATGCCCCCGAACACGATCCGGATCACCAATTTCTCAGAAACCTGCCGCGCCCCCTGCCATGCCAGAGCCGGATTGATGAAAGTGCCGCGGCGGGGATGGCGCACCAGGTATTTTTCATCCACCAGGACCTTGAGCCCCGCTTCGACCGTGATCGTGCTTACATCGAACCGGTCGCGCAATTCACGGGTGGGCGGAATCTTTTCACCAGGTTTCAGCGTCCGGTCGTCAATCAACCGGCGCAGCGTATCGGCAATCTGCATATAAAGCGGAACATCCCCCTTTTCCGACGGTAACTGCAACATTCGATCCAACGTTTCCACCTCCTGTTCCGGTTCACAACTCTAATTATGACTTAGATTCCCATCCGTGTCAAGAGATACCCGCTGAAAACAGAAAAAAAACATATAAAATACAGCAAAAATGGCCAATATGCTAATATTAATGCCAATGTAAATAGATAGAATTACAGTGGGCCAAACCGGATTCCACTTTCCCGGAGAAATGCCCCGGATCGGGGTTTCCGGTAAAAAAAACTTGATTTTCCGACAGGAAGCATTATAATAATTAGAAACAACTAATGAAGCGCCGGATGGATCTGTTCTGCATCGGTGCGGGAGAGGAGAGTCGTTCAAATGGAATGGTACAGTGCATTCATTCATCACTGGGACAAGGTTCTGGTGCTTTTGATCGCCGCGGCTGCGGTCTGGTTTCTCGTTCGGAAATTCCGGAAAGGAGAGTGCAACTGCGGCAGTTGCGGCAAAAAATGCCCGGCACGAAAATTCGGAAATGAAAAAAAATGAGCAGACTGAATTTTCATGTCGGCGGGATGCACTGCGCCGCCTGCGCCGCCGCTGTCGAGCGGGCGGTCAGCGCGCTCCCCGGCGCTTCGGAGGTCTACGTCAACATCGCGACGAACCGCATGACCCTCACCGCGGATGACTCGCTCGCTCCCGAAACCATCGCCGATACCGTCAAAAAAGCCGGATTCGAGCCGACGCTGATCTCCACCCCCGGTTCGGCGGTTCCGGCAGCGAAACTGGAATTCGCGGTCGGCGGGATGCACTGTGCGGCGTGCGCCGCCGCCGTCGAGCGCGCGGTCAGGGCACTCCCCGGCGCTTCGGAGGTCTACGTCAACATCGCAACAAACCGCATGACGCTCACAGCTGATGAATCGCTCTCTCCCGAAACCGTCGCCGAAACCGTCAAAAAAGCCGGGTTTGAACCGACGCTCCTCTCGGGAAAGAGCGCGACGCCCGAAGCAGAACGGCCCGAAGCGAAAGAGGCCGCGGAGGCTCATCGCGATGCAATCCGGTTCGGCGTCGCTGTGACCTTTGCGATTCTGCTCTGCCTCGTCGCAATGCACGGGATGTTTTCCCTGTCGTTTCTCCCGGCGGAATCGGGATGGAACGCGCTGATTCAGGGCGTGCTGCTGCTGCCGATCGTCATCGCGGGACGGAGGTTTTACACGGGCGGATTCCGGGCGCTCTTCCGCGGCAGCCCGAACATGGACTCTCTGATCGCCTCGGGAACCGGGGCGGCGATCGTCTATTCGCTCTGGCTCTGCGTCCGCGGGGAGTTCGCGCACCTTTACTTTGACACGGCGGGGATGATCGTCGCACTCATCATGCTCGGGAAGTTCCTCGAGGGACGGTCGAAGCGGAAAGCCTCCGGCGCGATCCGTGAACTCATGCAGCTCGCGCCTGAAACCGCCATCCGTCTTGAATCTGACGGCAGCGAACGGGAAGTGCCGACCGCCCTCGTCAGAATCGGAGACCGACTCCGCATAAAACCGGGAGAACGAATTCCGGTGGACGGCATCAGCCTCGAGGGAAATGCCTCCATCGACGAATCAATGCTGACCGGAGAACCGCTCCCGGTCGATAAATTTCCGGGAGACTCCCTCACCGGCGGCTCAATCTGCCGCAACGGATCGATCGTCATGCGGGCAACCCGGATCGGCGAAGAAACCACGCTCGCACGCATCATCAAACTCGTGGAAGACGCGCAGGGATCACGTCCCCCGATCGCCCGGCTCGCAGACAAAGTCGCGGGATTTTTCGTCTGGGGCGTCCTCACGGCGGCGCTTCTTACGCTGGCGGCATGGCTGCTGGCGGGTGCGGAATTCGCGGCGGCGCTCGAATTCGCACTGGCTGTGATGGTGATCGCCTGTCCATGCGCACTCGGACTTGCGACTCCGATCGCGATCATCGTCGGAATCGGGCGCGGCGCTAAATCCGGAATTCTCATCAAAAGCGGCGCAGCCCTCGAAACCGCCGGAAAAATCGACACCGTCGTCTTCGATAAAACCGGCACGCTGACCGCCGGAAAACCGGAAGTCTCCGAAGTGAAATGCTTCCCAGGAATCTCCGAAGAAGAGTTGCTCGCCGCAGCTGCAGCCGCGGAAAGAAACTCCACCCATCCGCTCGCAGCTGCGATCGTCCGGAAAGCGGAGGCAAAACACCTGTCCCTGCCCGCGGCGACCGGATTCGATTCACGCCCCGGATTCGGCGTCTCAGCCACGATCGGCGGGAAACGCTGGCTCTTCGGCAATGAGCGGATGCTGAAAACCGATGGAATCAGCTCAGAGCCGTTCAATACCCTCGCTCTCTCCCCCGGCGACTCCCTCGTCTGCGCGGTTCGCGACGGCGAACCCGTCGGAGCCATCGCCATCGGCGACTCCCTGAAACCCGGCGTCGCCGACGTGATCGCCCGTCTCAAAAAACTCGGCATCAAAACGCTTATGCTGACCGGAGACAACACCGGTACCGCCCGGAAAATCACGGAAGAATTGCAGCTCTCCGGCTTCCGCGCCGAACTCCTCCCGGAAGACAAAGCCGACGCCATCAAGGAAATACAGGATAACGGAAAACATCTCGTCGCCATGGTCGGCGATGGAATCAACGACGCCCCCGCCCTCGCCCAGGCCGACCTCGGCATCGCCATCGGCTCCGGCACCGACGTGGCAATGGAATCTGCTGATATCGTGCTCATGCAGAACGATCTCGCAGAAGTCACAGCCACTATCAAACTCAGCCGGGCAACCATGCGCGTCATCCGCCAGAACCTCTTCTGGGCGTTTTTTTACAATACCGTCAGCATCCCCCTGGCCGCAGGCGTTTTCTACCCCCTGCTCGGCTGGAAACTCTCCCCCATCGTCGGCGCCGCCGCCATGGCCGCCAGCTCCGTCACCGTCGTTCTCAATGCTCTCCGGCTCAGGGGGAAAGGGAATTTGGAGGAGGGCGCTTCGCCCCTCCTCCAAACCTCCTCCCAGACCGGGTAGCACCCGGGGGCGAATTTCGCAATTTTCCTTTTGTCATCGACAAAAGGAAAATTGCGGAGATTTGCTCTCGAATGTTGCCGGCCCGGAATGATGATTGCAGAACAGCACATGGAGGGGGAACAGCCGACGCGCAACGCTGCGGCACAACACAATGCCGCATGAACTCCCCCATGCTACGTTGCTGCCCGGCACTACATCGCCGCATGAACTCCCCCATGCTACGTTGCTGCCCGGCACTACATCGCCGCATGAACTCCTCCACGCAACGTTTCTGCCCGCACTATACGCAGCAGCATGAAATCCCAGACCCAACGTTGTAGCCCAACACTACGCCGCAGCACGCCCCCCCCCACGCCACGCGGCTGCCCGCACTACGCAGCAGCACGAACTCCTCCATGCAACGTTTTTGTCCGGCACAACGCTACTGCACGAACTCCTCCATGCAACGTTTTTGTCTGGCACAACGCTACTGCACGAACTCCTCCATGCAACGTTTTTGCCCGGCACAATAAGCGCGGTAGGCGCCGCGGAGCGGATGTGAACGAACTCCTTTGCCGCAAGGCAAAGGAGCAAGGAGTAAATACGACGCAGGTGAACGCAGCGCAGCGCAGGCCCTCTGCCGCAGCGCGCGCCAGCGCGCGATGAAGAGTTGGCCGCCAAAGGCGGACAAGTAAGGCGGCAGAGCCGCCGCCGCAACCCGGGAGGGAACTTCCCCATCGCCCCGAACTCGCCGCACAATGAAAAAAAAATGGGGGTGCGGGGGAAAATCTTTCCCCCGCAAAAGCCACATCACCAGTTTTTCTCCAAAAACCTCGTCATCCCCCACATCCCCCACATCCCCCACATCCCCCACATCCCCCACATCACCCACATCACCGTTTCGTAAACGCCCAGCCAGCCCCATCTGGATTTGAGGTTACTTGCGTACTATGTTCTTGCGCAACCCCGAACGAAAGG
>CALXOE010000051.1 GCA_944389935.1 uncultured Victivallis sp. | reverse complement strand
CTCGTTCCGGTTCCGGTCGCGTCGAGCGTGATCTGCTCGGCGGTGTTGAAGCTGTTGTTCGCCGAAGCCGCCGGGAACAGATCCTCGTCGGCCGTGATCGTGTAGTTCACGGTCGAGTTCTTGTTGCTCGAAACGACTTCAAGATAGTACTTGCTGCCGTATTTGGTGACATCCCACAGCATTCCGGCCAGCGTCGTAGTTCCCGGCCGGACCGAGTAGCTCTTGACTTTCTTCCCGTTGCTGTCATAGAGATTCAGCTTCACGCCGGCATTCTTTCCATTGAGATCGGCCACATTCGAGACCGTGAACGAGAGCGTCGCCGCTCCGTCGAATGTCCCGGTGAACCAGTCAACCGTATCGGTCCCGCCGACGGTCTGGCTGTCACCCGTCGCCCAGGGCAGGAACTTGGCGGTATTCTGCGTATCGCCCGCGTCGCCCGAGGTGTCAACCGTGACGGTGATTTCGTTGCTCGCCTGAGAAACATTGCCGAAAGAGTCGCTGGCATAGAGCGAGAAGATGTACTCTCCGTCCTCCTGGTTGTAGAGGATGTAGCTCGTTGCCTTGGGATCATAGATATACTCCGCCTGCGTGATGTAGCCGGAAGTGGTTTTCTTGCTGACCACGAGGATATAACCGGCGAGATTCTTGTCGCTGGCCGCATTCCAGGAGAACGCGATATCCTTGGAGCCCGCGATGGAGTTGACGGCAAATCCCGCACCGTCAACCCAGACCGGCGCAGTGCTGTCCACTTCAAACTTGCTGCCCGTCGTCCAGGCGCTGGTATGACCGACGTAATCCACCGCCCGGACTTTCCAGGTGTAGACCCCGTCTGCGAGCGTCAGCCCCTTGGAGACATCAGTCGCCGAGACCGTGATCGTGGTGCTCTGGCCGCCGGAGAGGGTGTAGACGATTTCGTAATTTTCCACACCGAAGATGTCCGAAGAGGCCGTCCAGCCCAGTGTTGCCATATTCTTGTCCACCGAAACAGTCGTCGATGTGATGCCGGTCGGATCATCGACATCGTAAATATAGTCGACCATGTTTTCCCCGATGAAGTAGAACATGTTCCCGGTGTACCAGTTGCCGGTTCCGTTGCCCATGGAATCCATGGCCTGAACGCGCCAGTAGACCTGCTTGCTGTTCGTATTGGCCATACAACCGGCGCCGTATCCGTTGGTTCCGTCGAGCCGCAGCGTGGTGTCGCTGGTCACGAACTCATAGAGACGATCTCCGGAGAATTTATTGTTGTCACAGACCTGAATCAGATATTGAACTCCGCTGGCATTGTCCGTGTAAGTGCTGTCAAACGTGAAGTCGACGTAGATGCTCGTGACGGTTTCCACAACTGTGGTGTCCGAGCTCGTGGAGTCCGGCGGAGCTCCGAAGCCGGGAGTCCGTCCCGATGACGTATCGTCCGTTACGGAATTCGTATCCACAGTGACTTCTCCGTCCGCAAGGAGATTCGAGAGTGCACCGGTCGGTGCGGCCGTATCGATCAGGAATGTGCCGCCATCGAGAGTCATGGAATTTCCCGCGTTGTCGTAGGCCGTGACTTCCCACTTGTAGGAGCCGTCCGCAAGCGCGAGCTGTCCGTTCTTGCCGACCGTGACCGCATAGGTGTAAAGCTCATTGCTCTCGTCCCAGTCGAATGTCTTGAGGATCACGCGGTTCCCGTCGAGGTCATAGTAGGCCAGCTCGAAGCGGTCCATGCCGGAGTTCGGCCGGAGCTCATTCGCGTCGGTCGCGTTCGACCAGGTGAATACCAGTGAATTGGTCTTGGTCGTCAGATTGTAGTCGTTCGTCGCGCTGAGCAGCGAGGTATCCGTGAAGACCGGTGCGACGTTGTCACAGAGCCAGGTGCCGTTGACCGTGACCGAGGCGTTCCCGGCCACGTTGTAGGCGACGAGCTGATACTCCCAGTCCTGATTCGCAAGGTTGCCCATCCATGAAAGATCGTCGCTCACGCTGATGACCTGAGTCGTCCAGGCGTCATCGCTGCCCGCGACGCGGTAGCGCACTTCGTGGCGCAGCACCTTGGAGTATCCCTCCTCGGTTACGGCCGGATCCCAGGTGATCGTGACGTAGATGTTGTTCGCTTTCGGATCCCACGACGAGGTCGAGACCACCGTTGTGGCATCGAGCACAGGCTGCTTGTTTTCCTGCGTCCAAACTCCTGTGAGCGCGGTGGACTCCTGTCCGGAGTAGTCGACCGCGGTCAACTGCCACTCGTAAGTGGCGTTCTCCAGAAGCTGGAGGCCGGAGGCCGGATTCTTCTTGAGCCACTCCGAGAGCTGGAAGTTGTAGATCTGCTGATCGTCGTCTTCCACCGGAACGTCACAGGACATCCACTCGCCGCCGCTGCCCTGAACGCGGAAGCGGATCGTGTAGCGGCTCACGCCGGAGCGGTCATCCTCCGCTTTCTCCCAGCTCAAGGTCGGGTCCATCGTGTGGGTTTCCAGCGGATCGACCGTCGCGGGATCAGCCCAGGTGACGCCGCTGTCCAGAATCGCGCTCTGGCCGTTCACGAACCACGGGGCGGTGGTGTCGTCGTCGTAGACCTTGAAGATCTCGCCGTCGACCCAGTTCTCATCTTTGATCACCCAGTTGCCGTTCGCGTCGACCTCGTCGATCGCCTGCACCTGCCAGTAGAAGTATTTCAAGTTGGTCAACCCCGTGACTACGAGTTCCGGAGCGGTCACATACTTCTCCATGTAGGCCGTGGTATCCCAGTTGACTCCCTCCGGTTTCCGTTTGTCAACCTGAACATAGCGGACGACATATCCGATGAGTCCCTCCGAATACTCCTCACCCGGCGTCCAGGTCAGGTTCGCCACGGCGGACGCGGCGGAGAAGCCGCTGAACTCAAAGTCGACGTTTTCGACCTTGCTGTAAACGTAGGTTTCTTTGGTCATCAGCACGTCGCCGCCGTCGCTCCAGACGCTGGTGCGGTCGCCGTTGCCGATGTTCTGGCGGATGCGCCATTCGACGGTCTGCCCCTCTTCGATATTCGAGAGGGTGATGCTCTCTTGGCTGCCCGAGACGTACTGAACGATGGTTTTGCCGGTCGAATTGCCGCCGACAATGCGGTATTCCACCTCAAAGCTGCCCTGCGTTCCGTCCGCTTCCCAGCTCAGGGTCACGGTCCCCTTGTCGACGTCGAATGACTCCTGAAGTCCCTTGACCTGATCCAGTTCCGTGACGTCGGTCGGCAACGAGTTGACGGTGAAGATCACTTCACCATTGACGATTGCCGACGAGAACGAAACACCGTCCTGATCGTAGGAACCGCCGTCGGCCAGAATGTCGTAGTTCTTGCCCTGGTACTTGACTGCCAGAACCTGATTCCCCCATCCCCAAAGATTGCCGGAGTAGAGCTTATAGGATCGCGAACCGTTGGAAAGGTCGACACTGTTCAGATTGACCGTGAAGTGTACGGTCGAATCAATCAGAGTGTTGCTCGTCAAAATCGCATCGTCGTTGACTGCCTGAATCCGGTTTCCTTCGTCATCAATGACAAAGGCATAATCGTTCAGAACAAATTCAACGTTGTTTGTACCTAAACTGGCGTTGACATTGCCTTCCACTCGCGCATTGCTGTCAATTACAATGGCATTTCGACCATTATAAAGCTCGATGTCGCCCACAACATGAGCACCTGCTGCAATTTCAACCCGGTCGTCAGTGTTGTAACGCACACTTGTAGTTGCGGTGATGAGCATACCGGCATAAATCGCATAGTTGCTGGATTTGACATTTCCGGAAATACGGATATTCATGTCTTTTCCGGTATTGCCGAGGATTCCCGCCGCAACGCCGGCCGTGACGTCGATATCGCCCGTGATGTCAAAACTCTCATCGTTGCCGTTGGTAAAGTACTGGTCTACCAGGATTCCAGCCGTTACTGTCGCAGAGCGGTTGCTGTTGATCGTGATGTCGCCATCGAATGCGGCGGCGTTGATCGTGTTTGCACGCAATCCGCAAATATATTCTGAAGAAGAACGCTTGCCGATCAGAGTGTCGTTGACGGAAATCGTGACGTCGCTGCGGAAATAACCGTTCGTAACGGTGATGCTGTTGCCCCGGATTCCATAGATGTTACTGTAAATTTCACAATTCTGCGACGAGGTGTAGGGGGCGTCCACCATCAGGTTGATCGCTCCATCGAAGTTCTTGTTTGCAACGAAAGCGCCGGAGGCGTTGATCCCGTAGAGATTGTAGGAGTTTCCCGTGTAACTCGAGGTTTCCCCGCCGGATCTCCCTACCGTGATATCGGAAACTTCGGCGGTCAGAACACCGGAGAATTTATCATTGAAGGTAATATTCGAACCGTTGATCGCAATCGAATAGATCGCATTGTTGATAGCGGATGCGGAAGAACCGTCGCCGCCGGTGGACTTCGCCACCAGGTTGACCCCGTTCACCACGGTCTGGATGGAACTGCCGCCCGCCGCCGGAGCGTCGAATGCTCCAAATGTGAGGTTGCTGCCCTGAATACCGATGGCACGAATCACATTACTGTTGACGTTGGCATTTTTGGCGGCGTCATCCTTAATGCCGGTAGTCTGGTTGTGGAGATCGACATTACCGACCGTCGCGACGATTTCACCGCGATAAGCTCCGGCGATATTGACCGCGCCGTCCGACCAGATGCCGTAGGAGGCGATCTGGTTGCTGTTCAGATTCGATGCATTGTAGTTGACAACGTAAAAACCGGTGTTGTCCGATTGCAGCAGCCCCGTGAAATTGTTGTCGATCGACATGCTGCCGACACGGAACGCCGCTGCATTCGAAACGTTGCTGGAAGTTGATTCGATGTAGGCGATGTCTTGAACCGTGGTATCGCGGTAATACCCCATGTACAGGGATGTTGTAGTGAAGAACTGGGCGCTCATATCGCTGAGAACGTCCAGATTCCCCGAACTGCGGACCCCGTAGGCACTGGTGTTTTGAGTTCCCGGAATGATGGAATTTTTGTATTTCGCCCAAGTGTAGTTTTCGGTATCCACAACATTGCTGGTCCAGATGATCTGGCTCTGAGGCTCAATCTTATCAACACGACCCGCGGCCCCGTTACCGGTAACTGGGGAAAAATCAAATTCTCCATCTCCGGAGAAATTGACCATGTTGATTTCGCCCTGGAGGTTGGCCCCGCTGTAATACAAATTGTATGGCTGGTCGGCAATAGACTGATTGTCTGCTGTATTACCGAGCGTTACCCGGCTGCCGCCCGACATGCTGATCGGGGTGTAATAGGGTTTCGTATCGTCGGACGTCAAATAAGGCGTGGTTGTGTAGGTATAATACCAGCTGCCGCCGATGTCGAAGCCCGCTCCATCGAGAAACACGAGATTCCCGTGAGCTCCAATATAGCCACCGCCTACGGTTGTTACGAATTCATACAGCATATTCCATCAATCCTTTTTTGATTAAGATATGTTCAAACTCACATTTAAAGGCACAAGAATACTACCACACACTGTAAATTATAGCATAGCCAAACTCATTTGCAAACAGCTTTTGCGTGAAATTGACACTTTTTTTACAAAAACGCCCGGTTTTTTCCGTTTTTACCGTAACTTCAGCTCGGAATTCGATTTGGGCCGTTGAAAAATCTTCGGTGCACGCTATATTATCAGACGTTTGTAGTGATTTACTTCTTAGCAGGAGAACGAGGAAAAATGAAAGAATTGATCGGAAAGGCGGCCGTCCTCATCGAGGCGCTGCCCTATATTCAGAAATTCCGCAACTCCATCATGGTCGTCAAATTCGGCGGGAGCGCCATGGAGGATCCCGAACTCGTCCGCAGCACCATGCGCGACGTCGTTCTGCTCGAAGCGATCGGCATCCGTCCCATCGTCGTTCACGGCGGCGGCAAGGCGATCTCCGCCGAACTCCGACGTCAGGATATCCCCGTCCGCTTCGTGAACGGATTGCGCTACACCTGCGAGAAAACCATCAAGGTCGTCGACGACGTGCTCCATAATCAGGTCAACGCCGAACTCGTCAAGCTCGGCAGGGAGTGCGGCGGCCGCATGATCGGTCTCACCGGAAAAGGGATTCTGCACGCCGTCCGCACGAAGTCGGTCGACCCCGTCACCGGGGAACAGCAGGATGTCGGGTTCGTCGGCGAAATCACCGCCGTCAATGCCGCCCCGATCATGGAGGCCCTCGAAGCCGGGCTCACGCCCATCGTAACTCCGCTCGGCACCGGCATCGACGGCCAGACCTACAACATCAACGCCGATATCGCCGCCTGCAAAATCGCCGAGGCCGTTCATGCACGCAAGCTCGTGTTTCTCTCCGACGTCCCCGGCGTGCTCGCGGATTGCGATGATCCGGATTCGGTCATTCCAACCATCCGGACCGACGAGATCGAGGGGCTCGTGCTGCGCCGGATTCTCTCCGGCGGCATGCTGCCGAAGATCAAGAGCTGTGTCGCCGCGCTGAATTCCGGCATCAACAAGGTTCACCTCATCGACGGGCGCGTGAACCATACGCTGCTGCTGGAGATCTTCACCGATCACGGTGTCGGCACCCAGATCGTCCGCCCTGACTCGGTCATGTGATGAACCGTCCGACACGGCCGGTCGTCCTTGCCGGAATCAAGCATTGCGGCAAATCCACGCTGGGCAGAATTCTCGCCCGGCGCTGGAATGTGCCGCTCGTCGACACCGACTTGGAACTGGAAGCGGAATTTGCCCGCCGCACCGGGCGTGCCGCCGGGACGCGCGAGATCTTCCGCGAACTCGGTGAAGAGGCGTTCCGCAAACTCGAGGCGGAGGTGATCCGGAGTCTGGCGGATTCGCCGGAGTTTCGGGTGATCGCTCTCGGCGGCGGAGTCGTTTCAAACCGTTTTGTGGAGCCGGAGACGCTGCGCCGTCTCGGACTCGGCGTCTGGCTCGACATCCGGCCGGAGATCGCCTATCCCCGCGTGCTGCGGCGCGGACTGCCGCCATTTCTCGCGTCGGCGGCCGATCCCGAAGCGGAATTTCTGCGCATTCACCATGAACGCGAGCCCGGATTCCGGGCGTTCGCCGAACTCCGCTTCCCGATCGAAACGGAACGGCCCGCACCGCAGGTCGCGGCAGAACTTGCCGAACAGATAGAGAAAGGAATCGATTTATGAGCGGTAACACATTTGGACGGCTCTTCCGGGTGACGACTTTCGGCGAGTCGCACGGGCCGGGACTCGGCTGCATCATCGACGGCGTACCCGCCGGAATCCGGCTCGATCCGGCGTTGATTCAGCGCGATCTCGACCGTCGCCGCCCCGGCCAGTCGAAAGTCAGCACCATGCGCAAAGAGGCCGACGAAGTGGAGATTCTCTCCGGCGTCATGAATGGCGTCACCACCGGCACCGCACTCGCGATGCTGATCCGCAACACCGATCAGCGCAGTCAGGATTACGGCAACCTTGCGACCTGTTTCCGGCCCGGCCATGCGGATTTCGGGTATTTCAAGAAGTACGGCATCCGCGACTACCGCGGCGGCGGCCGTTCCTCCGGGCGCGAAACCGCCACGCGCGTCGCCGCGGGGGGCGTGGCGAAACAGCTGCTCGCCCATGCGGGGATTCACATTCAGGCTTACACGATCCGGCTCGGAGGGGTCTCTGCGAAGAAGATCGACCTTGCCGCGGTCGAGTCGACGATCGTGCGGTCCGCCGATCCCGAGGTCGCAGACGCGATGATCGCGGCGATTCGCGCCGCTCAGAAAGAGATGGACAGCGTCGGCGGCATCATCGAGTGCCGTGTCGACGGCGTTCCCGTCGGCCTCGGGGAACCGGTTTTCGACAAACTTGACGCGACGATTGCTCATGCGGTGCTTTCGATCGGCGGGATCAAGGGAATCGAATTCGGCGCGGGATTTGCGGCCGCCGATCTGCGCGGCAGTCAGAACAACGATCCGATCACGCCGGAGGGATTTGTCTCGAACAACGCGGGCGGCATCCTCGGCGGAATTTCGACCGGGGAACCGATTCTCTTCCGTGCCGCGATGAAGCCCACGAGCTCGATTGCGAAAGAGCAGCATACGATCAACGAAGCGGGCGAGGCGGTCACGATCAGTGTTCACGGCCGCCACGATCCCTGCCTTGTTCCGCGCGCGGTTCCCGTGGTCGAGGCGATGACCGCGCTCGCGCTTGCCGACGCGCTCCTGCAGAACCGCTGCGCGCGGCTCTGACGGGAGGAGAGGGGAGGGGAACGGAATTCAGCGTTCCTCTTTCTCTCTGCTGGTGATGGTTTTGTGAATTGCGGCACGTTCTTTCTTATCCATCGCCATCAGTTTTTCGAGCAGTTGAGCCGCTTCGCCGGCAGGTTGATTTTCGCCGTTCTCCCAGGCGTTGACTTCCTCTTTGCTCACGCCGAAGAGCTCGGCGAACTGCTGTTTGGTGAGTTTCAGTTTCCGGCGGAGTTTGACAATTTCGCTTCCGCCGTTCTTTTGCTCTTTTTTCGCCTTTTTTTTCTTTTCCGGGGTGGGGGCCGCGGGCGTACTGATCTGCTGTTTCAGCAGTTCGAGTTCCTGTTGCAATGCGGCGACCGTCTCAAGCAGCGGCTGAACGGCGGAAGCGACCTCTTTGCGGATCTGTCGGGAAAGTTTCTCACTGTTTTTCTCTTTATTCTCCGGCATTTTCGACTCCTTTTGTCAGCGATATTTCGAGAAGAATGCCACCTGCGGCGGCTGTTGTTTCAGATTACATCCGTTTCCCGGCAAATGCAATATTCTTAACAAAATTCTAACAAAACGCTAACTTCTTGATGTCTGCAATGTTTTGATTTTTATCGAAATACGGTTTGCATTTTGTTGTATGTCACTTATTTTATATTTAGATAAAAATCAAAATGAGGGGTATTTCATGGGGTTTCAGGAGACGTTCCGGGCGCTGGGAGATGTGACGCGGCGGCGGATACTCGACCTCTTGAAAGACGGACGTCACTCTGCTGGGGAGATTGTGGCTGTGTTTAAGCTCTCGAATGCGACAATTTCTCATCATCTGGCCGTTTTGAAAGAAGCCGGATTGGTTTCCGAAGAGCGGCAGGGGAAGTTCATCTATTATGAATTGCGTGCAAGTGTACTTGAAGAAGTGATGAGTTGGTTGTTGACGCTGCAGAAAGAGAGGGCGTATGAAACGTTGCGCATGGGTAGTCATCGTCTTGACGCTGTTTCCGATCCTGCTCGTTCCGGCGGTGCAGACGCTTCTGCCGGAACGGATTCCGACGCGCTGGGGTGCGGGCGGGCAAATTGAGGCATGGAGTTCGCCGTTCGGAGTCTGGCTGTCGTTTCAGGCGATGATTTTCGTGGTGGGGCTTCTCTATCCGGCGGCGCGATGGATTCTGCGCGGAAGGCAGGATACCGCCGAGACCGCAGGATGGATTCTTGCGGTGGTGCAGGGGCTGTTGCTGCTGATGATGCTTTCCCTGCTTGGCTGCGCGTGGTACGGAACGGTGCACGCCGGCCCGGTGGCACCGGGTTTGTTGATTGCGACGATCGCGATTTTGAACGGCATCTTTCTCTGGGGGCTCTGGCTCTTCATGCCACTGCTCTTTCCGGGACAGCCGGGCAATGCGGCTGTGACGCGGCGGATCCTGCTCGCAACCGGCGTGTTTCTGCTGGTGACATTCGGCGCCATCGCAAAAAACGTGTGGATCGGAGGGGAGGCCGGAGATGTTCTGAGGATCAGTTATTCCGGCATGGGGTGGCTGTTTCTTGTCATCGGTAACGTTCTGCCGAAACTCAAGAGCAATATGTGGGCGGGATTCCGCCTAAAGTGGACATTGAACGATCCCGACATCTGGTACCGGACTCACCGGCTGGCAGGAAAACTCTGGGTCGTTGGCGGATTGTTGCTCGCGTTCGCCCCGTTTCTCCTGCCGCTTCGGGTATTGCGGCTGTTTTTCTGGCTCGATCTTGCAGTGCTTTCGCTGCTGCCTGTGATTTATGCGTGGCGACTGGCCCGGGAACAACTGTTTACAGCAGTTCCGCCAGACGGGCCGGATAGGTCGTCTCGCGTCTGAGGCCGAGACCGTAAGTCAGGCTGTCGCCGAAACAGACGATCCGCCCAGTCGGCAGCGCGTAGTTCCGGATCGCGGCGGCGGCGCATTGCGCAACCGCCTCCGCCCCGGCTTCGGTCAGGTGAAGCCCGTCCCGGACGCCGCTGTTCGCGGGATTCCGCAGATACGACTCCCGCTCTTCCCCGATCGGGCGGCTTTTCACGACCGCTTCGAAGTCGGCGAGCGGCAGCCCGAGGGCGTGCAGAAATGCATTGACCGGCGCGAGCCGCTCCGCCGGACTCTCCGGATAAGCCGCCACTCCCGGAAACTGTTCGACCAGATAGGGAACAAACTGCGGCGGCAGAGTCCCGATCAGCACTTCGGCTCCAATGGCTTCAATCCGTTCGAGCAATTCGCGGTAATTCTCCTCGAATTCCGGCAGTTCGAGCGTATGACCCGGATAGAGCCGGTCGTTGACTCCCGCCCAGAGAATGACCAGCTCCGGCGCGCGCATGGCGACGTCACGCTGGAATCGTGCGAGAAGTTCCCGCGTCGTGTTTCCCGGAACTCCGGCATTGAAGACGCGGACGGTCATCACTCCTCCAGACGGCGAAGTGCTTCCCGCAGAATCGGTTCCGTGCCGGACGTCGCGATGCGTGCAGCTCCGAGTTTCCGGGCGGCGAGCAGGGCGTCGAGCGTGTCGATCGTGCCGGCCGCCTCGACCTTGATTTCCGGCCGGGCGAGGCGGCGCATCAACGCGAGGTGCGGAACGGTCGCTCCCGTGCACACATACTCCCCGGACTCCTGCTTCTCAAAACCGAATCCGGTGGAAGTTTTGATGTACGCGGGGGAGATTTCGTTGCAGACGCCGCAGAGCTGTTCGATCATCGCGTCGCAGAGGAACCCGGTTTCAAACGTCACTTTGAGCTGTGCGCCGCGCGCGGAGACGCAGGCGTTCACCCCGGCGATCTCATCGCGGACGAACCCCCATTCTCCGGAGCGCACTCTGCCGATGTTGACCACCATGTCGATCTCCTCCGCGCCGCTGTCGACGGCCCGTTTCGCCTCGTTGATCTTGAGTGCGGTGGAGACTGAGCCGTGAGGAAATCCGACGACGGTTCCGGTTTTGATGCCGGTTCCGTCGAGCAGTTTTGCGGCGGTTTCGACGAAACAGGGTTTGATGCAGACGCTCGCGCAGTTGCA
Organism: uncultured Victivallis sp.; assembly: GCA_944389935.1. Lineage (GTDB taxonomy): Bacteria > Verrucomicrobiota > Lentisphaeria > Victivallales > Victivallaceae > Victivallis. Next base: position 14,433 of record CALXOE010000051.1, on the reverse strand, counting down.
TTCGACGGCGAACGCCATGCCACGGATCAGCTCTTTGTCATCGAGCATCGGATGCAGCAGCATGTGATCGATCATCCGCGCGAGTTCTTCAAAACTCCATTCGGGCATGGCGTGTTCTCCGTCAATCCCGGATGACGTCGAGGATCACGACGTTCTCGGTCGGCACGTCGCGGTGCATGCCGCGCGAACCGGTCGGAACCGCAGCGATCGCGTCGACCACATCCATTCCCTCGACGACTTCGCCGAAGACGCAGTAGCCGAAATGCTGCGGGGTCGGGGCTTTGAAGTCGAGGAAGTCGTTGTCGACGAGGTTGATGAAGAACTGCGACGTCGCGGAGTCAACGACGTTCGTACGCGCCATGGCGATGGTGCCGCGGCGGTTCGAGAGCTGGTTGTCGGCCTCGTTGGTGATGGGGTCATTGGTCGGTTTCTGGACGAAGTCGGTGGAGAATCCGCCGCCTTGAACCATGAATCCGGGGATGACGCGATGGAAGATGGTTCCCTTGTAGAACCCGGAATCGATGTAATCGAGAAAATTCTTCGTAGTGATCGGCGCCTCTTCCTCGAAGAGTTTGATTTTGATATCGCCCTTGCTGGTTTTGAGAGTAATCATGATACAGGCTCCTTGTGTTTCTGCTATAAGATAGTTCACTTCCGGTGAAAATCAAATGTCCGCCGCAACGCTGTTTCGAGATCGATCTGCGGAATCAGTCCGAACTCCCGTTTCGCCCGGGTGAGATCCGGGACATAACGTGGTGGAGGTCCGTCTCCGGAAATTCCGAGAATCGTAACCGGTAATGCAGGTGTCCGGAGTTTCGCGCAGAGGGTTGCGAGTTCCGCGATCGATACGGCGCGGTCGCCTCCAACATTGCAGATACTTCCGGGAACTCCGGTTTCGAGCAGTTTCCACAGAAAGCGGACAAGGTCATCCGAATGCAGATAACTGCGCAGCGGTCGTCCGTCGCCGCGGATGATGATTGGCCGATTCTCGAGCGCGTCTCGGAGGAAATTTCCGGCGGCGAAGTGGATATCGAGCGGCAGATAGGGGCCGATGAATGCGAAGCAGCGGGCGATGACGGTCGGAATGCCGGATTCAAGGCAGAGTTGTTCCGCGGCAAGTTTCCCTTTTCCATAGGCGGTAACCGGCCGGCACGGATGGGTTTCCGCAAGTCGTTCGTATTCCGGCTCCTGTGGGCCGTAGACGGCCCCGGAACTTGTGAACAGCATACGTTTGACACCGCTTTTTCGGCAGAAATCGATCACATGGCGTGTCCCATCCACGATGATGGAATACATCTCTTCCGGATTTTCCTGTTCGAGAGTGGCACTTGCCGGAGTGGCGGCGTGGATGACCTCGTCGAACGGCTCTGCGGGGAACGTGAAATTCCGGACATCGCCCTTGAGAAAACGGACATGCGGCAGTGTGGAGAATTCCGGGAATTTCAGAAGAAACCGCTCCGGATTCCGGGAAAGAATTGTCAGTTCGCACTCCGGACGCGGTTGATCCCGCCACGCCGCGAGCAGACTTTTTCCGAAGAATCCGGTCCCCCCGGTGATAAAGATCTGTCGAGTCATAGATTTATTTGTCGAAGTTGATTTTTTCTTCCTCAATGGCGAGCGGTTTATTTTTGACCTGGGTCCAGATTGCCCCGATGTATTCTCCGAGAATCCCGATAAAGATCAGTTGGACCGCAGAGAAGAAAAACAAGCCGATCACCAGCGGAGCCAAGCCCAGTTGGAACGTATCCCAGTACAGCAACTTGTAAACCAGGTAACCGAATGCGGCAAGCAGACTCAGAAATGCCAGCACAAAACCACAGAAAACAGCCAGCCGTAACGGCAGTTTCGTATGATTGACGAACCCGGTCATCGCGAGGTCATAAAGGGTAAAGAAATTATTCTTGCTGCGACCGAATCGGCGTTTTTCCTGAATAAAGGGAACTTCGACTCTTGAAAACCCAATTTCCGCTACCAAGCCCCGGAAGTAAGGATAAGGTTCATGAAAGCGTTTGATCGCCTCGACGAATTGTTTGTCATAGAGGCCAAATCCCGTAAAATTATGAAGTTGCGGCGTGTCAGAAACTTTTCCGATCAGCCAGTAATAGAACCGTCTGACCATGAACATGAGGGGCGATTCTTTGCTCTCCGGTTTAACGGCGCAAACCACTTTTGTTCCCTTCTCCCACTCCTCCAGAAAACGTTCAATCATTTCCGGTGGTTCCTGCAAATCAGAACACATAATGATTACGGCATCACCGTCTGCCTGGAGAAAGGCATTGTATGGTGAGCGGATATGCCCGAAGTTATTGGAATTGAGAATCACTTTGAGTCGTTTATCTTTCGCCGCCATCTTTCTCAATAAATCCCGGCTGCCATCAGTGGAATAATTGTCAGCAATAATCAGTTCAAATCCATACTCAGGATGTTTGGCAAAAACAGCCTTGATTCTTTCCCAAAGCTGTTCAAGATTTTCAACCTCATTGAAACAGCTTGAAACAACTGTTACTTTTTTCATTTCAGTTCTCCTGCTCTTCCCTCGGTCGACAGGCAGATAGAATTTTTCCACGCCACTGCAAATCTTTCAACTGTTTACAGATTTGTTGTTCATATAGAACCGAGGAAATCATTATAATTTCTTTTTCTGAATTTTGGGCCATTAACATTTCAGGGGAGATAATGGGACAACCATTTACACTTCGTCCAACTTTTCTTCTATTGATCTCTACAATTCCTGCGGGCAAAGCAGACAATTTATTCTGCAGAAACCATTTTGCATACGCCCCACATCCCCAGAGAAAAAAACGTTGTTGATTTTCTGGTGCTTCCGGTAGCGTCTGGGCTTTCTTTTGCGACCATTCGATGTATTGCCGGAGATACGTGGCTGTATCACTTTGTGGGAAAGAAAGTGATTTTGGGGGTTCTTTTTTTCGTACCAGCAGCCGACAGATGGGATTTTCCATCCCTTCCACCGGAAAACAAGTTGTGGCTTCTTCTGCCAAAACTTCAAATCCTGCCTGAAACCAGACATTTTTCATTGATTTCAAATCAAAATGATTGATATGTTCCATGTCGAAATAATAATAAGGAGCATGCGGGAATGAGGCATATCGCGAAGCATCTGGTACCTCAATTGCTATTAAACCATTGGGAGCAACAACTCCACTGATTTTCCTGACAGCAGTGCGAAGGTCAAAAATATGCTCCAGCACGTTTGAGAGAATTACAAGGTCGAATTGTCTATCAGAGTTTAGAGATTTAATGTCTGAACAAATTGCTTCCAATTGGAATTGATGTCGTATTATTTCTACGCATCCGGCAGATGGCTCTATACCGGTTATCTGTCTGAAACCATTTTCATGGAGAAAGCGGAGCCAGCCTCCTTTACCGCACCCAATGTCGGCAATCGTCATTTGGGGAGAGACAAATGGCGAAAGAAAATTCAGGAGCGATTGATACCGAATACGATCAATAATCGATAATTCTCCGGCACCGCCTACTCCCAAGGATACATATTTGGCACAATTGCGATAATAGTTTTCAAAAAGTTCATCGCGGGCATCAACATTATTGTAAATGCATCCACATTTGTTGCATGCAACAATTTGATGGTGAGCAGGAAGAATACAATTTGTTTCTGCGGCAAAATTCATCATCAGCAGAAATTCAGCTTTTCGACCATCACAGACAGGGCAGGCTCTGACCAGTTTCATGCAACATTCTCCATGTTGTTTTGATGTCTTAAAATTGCTGTGTTTTCAGATTATGCAAAAGCAAAGATGGTATAAGGTTTTTTAATTCCGCTGGATCGCCGTAACCCCAGAGAACGCCGACGGTTTGCATTCCGGCGGCTTTCCCTGCCTGTATGTCTCCGGGAGTGTCTCCAATCATTGCACAAGAAGACGGCGTAAGTCCATGACGCTGCAATGCCGACTTCAGTAATTCCGCTTTCGTTTGATTCCCTCCAGTGGAAGACTCTGGGGTCAATACTTCTTCAAAGTAATCCAGCAGACCGTTTTCCCTTAAAATTTTCAGCGATGGCGCCCGTGATTTATTGGTCGCAACAAAAAGACGCACTCCACGTTTACGGAGTTCTTCCAACAGTTCCGGGATTCCCGGGTAGGGACGCGTTTTCGGAAAACCGCAGTCCAGATACATCGCCCGGAATTCAGAGATCAGTTCCGCAATCCACTCCTGTGCCCTGTCCGGATATATTCCCCGGATTGTCGGCTCCAGTGGCGGTCCGATTCGGAAGCCTGCCTCAAAACATTCCCATGGCAAACCACGCGTCTCCAGTGTCTGCCGCCAGCAAGCCACAATGTCCGGAGCTGTGTCACACAGCGTCCCGTCCAGATCAAAGAAACAGCCGTCAAGGTTCATAGACATTTTCTTTCATCTCTTCTTCCGGCAAAAACGGAAACATATCCTCCAGGGACGGAGAGACAATCGAACCATCCGGCAGCCGCCGCGATGAGAGTTTCGGCGTAAATTGATATCCCGGCGTCAGAATCACATCACAGAATACCGCCTCCGGCTCCGACAGAACTCGGTTTATCTTATCCGCAATGTTTTTGCCGGAATCAATCCTGTGATAGTTCCAGCCGAATGCCGCAGCAATTTTTTCCCATTCGGGAAAGGTGACTCCGGAAAGATTGTCGCAGCCGGTATGTCTCCCCGCGAAAAACGAATCCTGTGTCTGCCGGATTGAGCAGTATTCATTGTTATTGAACAGAAACAGCTTGACCGGAAAACCGTAATGGCGAATTGTCTGCAATTCCTGCAGGTTCATCATCAGGCTGCCATCCCCTTCCAGGCAGATCACCGGCCGCTCGCCATGAACCGCAGCCGCCGCACCCAGCGCGGCAGGCAAACCGAAACCCATCGCCGCACAGCCGGAATTCGCGAACATCCGCTGCCCGACTTTTACGATCCCAGTCTGAAAAAGAGCAAGACTAGGAGTGGCATTGGTACAGCTGACAACCGCATGTTCCGGCAAACAAGCAGTCAGGTATTTCATGAAAGCATAAGGATTCACCCCTGCCATTGGTGCATCATATTCCGAGGGGAGGGCACCGTAGCGTTTCTTCCGGGCTTGATTCCAGTTGAGCCACTTGCTCCAGTTCGGAAGGGCTGTTTGTGATGAACGCAGCAGCAGTTTTCCCAGAAAATCCCTGGCGTCACCATGAATAGCGAGCGTCGGCTGAACCGTTTTTTTGTGAAGTTCCGCTTCGTCGATGTCAACCACAATCAAATTTTTCGCTCGACGAGCGAAATTTTCATAATTGTAGCTGATCTGCCGGATATTGTTGCGGGTCCCGAGACAGAGCACCCAGTCGGCATTTTGCAACGCGAAATTACCCGCGCGTGTTCCGATGGTTCCAACGCGGCCGATTGAATACGGAGAATCGGAGGGAAGCAGGTCAAAACCATTGAAAGTTCCCAGTACCGGAATTCTCCAGCGTTCTACCAGCTCACGGAACATGTTTTCAGCTCCGCTGAGGCGAATTCCCTGCCCAGCAAGAATCACCGGGGCCGAGGCATTCCGCAGAGAAGAGACAACTTCTTCGATGGAAAAATCCGCAATTTCCGGAGTGGATTCAGGAGATCCGTCATAAGGGCATAATGTTTCCGGATCAATTTCCGCGGATTGCACATTGATCGGAATGTCAAGCCAGACTGGCCCCTTTCGACCGGATAGAGCAATTTGTATCGCCTTTTCCAGTTCATACCGGATCGTGGAGGGATCTGTTACCATCTTTGCGTATTTTGTAATTGGACGCACGATGTCAACAATATTGATCTCCTGATCCCCCAGCTGTCGTAAGGGAAGTTCCGGGCATGACGCGATTGTGGTAGGGAATTTTACCTGTCCCGAAAGATAAAGAACCGGTTGAGAATCCAGCCATTCCCCGATTACGCCAGTTAAAGTGTTCGTGCCTCCCGGACCGGTTGTCACACTGACCACAGCGAGAGAACCGGTGACACGGGCATACCCTTCCGCAGCGATTGCCGCACCCTGCTCATGATGCGTACAGATCGGCCGAATCCGTTTTTCACATCCCAAAGCATCATTGAGGAACATCGCTCCTCCGCCGGAAACCATGAAGACATCCCGGATTCCGATATCGGCAAGATGGCGAAAAATATAATCTGCTGTACGCATTCCTGTTCGCTTTCCGTGTCCGGCTCAGAGAACCGCCGCACTGTGTTCGTTATATTTGATCAATTGCTGGATCAGCATGGTTTTCAGCCGGGTCAGTTCATAACCCGGATTGTAATTGAAGTGTTTCAGCAGATATTCCGTGGCTATATTGCCATCGTACCATTTCCCGCCGAGGCCAAGCAGTGTGGAATCCGTATAGCGGCACTTGTGTGCCCAGGCAACGTCGAGGAGTTCTTCGGCCGTACCGTTTTTATTATGCAGATGCATGCCGACTTCAACTCCCTCTGCTCGACAGAGTTCAAGAGCGTCCGCCACATATTTTGCCGTGAAAATGCTTTCCGTATCCGCAAAATAGATTACTTTGACGCCTAGTTTTTTGGCAAGTCGGGCAAACGCCACATTTTCCTCGCAGGTATTGTGGCCGGAACTGGTGAAATTGATAAAAATCTCATAGCCGAGATTATGCAACTCGTCCACATGGCGGGAAAGTACGTCCGGATCGGTCTGCTTGGAACGGGTCAGAATTCGGATCGCATCAATCACCCCGTCGGAGCGCGGTCCGACCGGAGCCAGCGGACGTTGAATATCACGCATCGCCGACAGTTTCAGAATATTCTTTGTCGGAGCAAATACCTCATTCAACTCCTCTGTCCGCAATCCACAATAACGAGTTAAACCACGTCCCGGATCCGCTTCCGGGTTGTGAAAAAATCCCAGTTCAAGATAGTCGTAACCAGCAGCTTCCACAAAGCGGTAATAATCACGAAGAAAGGCCGGATCAAAAAACCATCCCGTCTGATATCCCACCTCCCGGATTGTGCAGTCAAACAGTGTGATGCCATCAATCATGATCTTACTCCTTTAATTTAAAAGCATGTATCATGTCGATCATATAGTCGAGTTTTTCGCGGGTCATGCCGGGGTAGACCCCGATCCAGAATGCGTCGTTCATGAGCTTGTCCGTGTTCGTAAGCGCCCCCGATATCCGGTAGTCAACTCCCTCTTTCAATGTCTCGAAACATGGATGGCGCGTCAGATTTCCCGCAAACAGATTCCGGGTCTGGATTCCGTGCCTTTCCAGGTGCGCAACCAGTTCGTTGCGCGTGAAATGCGCTTCCCCGGTCAGCGTCATCAGAAAGCCGAACCACGACGGTTCCGATTCCGGTTCCGCTTTGAACAGCGACAATTCCGGCAGATCTTTCAGCTGCTCGTACAGATAGTCGAAGTTTTCCCGCCGCCGCCGCGTGAACTCATCGAGCCGCGCAAGCTGCGCACAGCCCACCGCCGCCTGCAGATCCGTCGCCTTTAAATTGTAACCGAAGTGACTGTACACATATTTGTGATCGTACCCCTCCGGCAACGTCCCGAATTTCCCCGTGAACCGGTGACCGCACCGGTTGTCTTCGCCCGAAGCGCAGCTGCAGTCCCGTCCCCAGTCCCGCAGCGACAGCGCGATCTTCGCAAGCAGCGGATCATCCGTGTAAATAGCTCCCCCTTCGCCCGTGGTCATGTGGTGCGGCGGATAGAAACTCGATGTGCCGATGTCTCCCCACGTCCCCGTGAGCCGCCCCGCATATTTCGACCCGAGCGCATCGCAGTTGTCCTCAATGAGCCACAGATCGTGCCGTTTGCAGAACTCTTTGACCGCATCGATTCTGAACGGATTCCCGAGCGTGTGCGCAAGCATCACCGCCCGCGTCCGCTCCGAAAGCGCCGGCTCCAGCTGCGTGACATCCACGTTCGCCGTCGCCAAATCCACATCCACAAATACCGGAATCGCCCCGAACTGCACGATCGGCGCCACCGTCGTCGGAAAACCCGCCGCCACCGTGATGACCTCGTCCCCGCGCCGAATCCGCCTCTCCCCGAGCAGCGGCGAGGTCAGCGTCATGAACGCCAGCAGATTCGCCGAAGATCCCGAGTTGACGAAAAGCGCCCTCTTCAAACCGAGAAACTTCGCCAGCCCCGTTTCAAATTCGCGCGTATACCGTCCCGACGTCAGCCAGAATTCGAGCGCCGCATCGACCAGATTCGTCATCTCTTCCGAACTGTAGACGCGCCCTGCATAATTCACCCGGCTTCTGCCCGGCTCGAATGTGGAGCTCTCCTGCGTTTGTTTCGCTTCGCAATAGTTTTTCGTCAGCGCGAGAATCTCTTCGCGCAATTTCATCGCATCCATACGACTCCCCTTTCCGCTGCGGCGGCGAGGTATCCGTCGAGATCCGCCGCCGTGTCGACCGCTCCGGTCTCATAAAAATCCCGATACCACTCCGCTGTCCGGCGGATCGCTTCCCCGGCACTCCATACGCCGTGCCAGTGAAGTTCACGCTCCGCTTTCGCGCAGTTGAGCTGAAGCAGTTTCGTTTCGTGCGGCGCATCCGGCTGCGGCGCAAACCGGAACTCCACCCGCGGCCAGAAGCGTTTCATCTGCGCGGCGACTTCCCCGACCGTCAGCGCGTCGTTTTCGGCCGGGCCGAAGTTCCAGCCCGTCGCCGCCTGCGTCTCTCCCTCAAAGAGCCGCTGCCCGAGCAGCAGGTAGCCGCCGAGCGGTTCGAGCACATGCTGCCACGGCCGCACCGCGTCGGGGCTGCGCAGCGGTTCGCATTCCCCGCGGGCAGCGGCGCGCACCAGATCCGGAATCAGCCGGTCCGCCGCCCAGTCGCCTCCGCCGATCACATTGCCCGCCCGCGCGGTCGCGAGCAGCGTCCCCCCGCGGGCGAAGAAGCTGTCGCGGTAACTCGCCGCCAGGAGCTCCTGACACGCCTTGGAGGCGCTGTACGGATCGTATCCGCCGAGCGGATCCTCTTCGCGGTGTTCTCTGGGAGATTCGTCGTTCCGGTAACATTTATCGCTTGTGACGATCACGATCGCCCGGGCTCCGCCGGTCGAACGGAGCGCCTCGAGCAGATTCACCATTCCGCCCACGTTCACGGCGAACGTCAGCGCCGGTTCCGCATACGACTTCCGGACCAGCGGTTGCGCTGCGAGGTGAAAGACGATCTCCGGGCGGAAATCGCGCACGATTCCGGCGACATGTTCCGCGTCCCGCAGATCGCACCACTCTGAACGCAGTTCCGGTTTGAGCAGATTGTAATGGGAAACTTCCGTCTCCGGCGGCAGAGCGATTCCGCACACCTCCGCGCCGAGGCGGCGCAGCCACATCGCAAGCCAGCTCCCCTTGAACCCGGAGTGGCCCGTGACGAGCACCCGTTTCCCGTTGTAAACATCGCCGAACACCCGCTCACCTCTGCCAGTGTTTCGTCCAGGGGGCGTTGCCCGAATTCCAGAGATCGTTCAGGAGCTTGTGTTCGCGCGGGGTGTCCATGCACTGCCAGAATCCGTTGTGGCGCAGTGCGGCAAGCTGGCGGTCTTTCAGAATCTCCTGCATCGGCTGCGCTTCAAAATAGCTGTCCGGACGATCCGCAAGATAGCGCGGAACAAGTTCGCGATTCGCCACCATGAATCCCCCGTTGATATAGCGGCTGCTGGAAAGCGGCTTTTCGGCGAATCCCTCGACCAGCGCCCCCTTGAATTTCATCTCTCCGAAACGGCCGTCGGGATGGACGGCCGAGATGGTGAGCAGCTTCCCGTTTTTCCGGTGAAATGCGAGCAGTTCATCGATGTCGATGTCCGAAACTCCATCGCCGTAGGTGAGGAAAAACTCCCGGTCCTCCGGCTTCAGATAACGCGAAGCCCGCAGAATCCGCCCCCCCGTCATGGTCTCGATTCCGGTGTCGGCGAGCGTCACCTCCCAGTCCGCCTCGAACGTTTCACCGTGGTAGGTGATGCCGTGATCTTTGCCGAGGCGCACCGTGATGTCGGTCGAACGGGCATGGAAGTTCAGAAAATAGTCGATGAACTCCTCGCGCTTGTAGCCGAGGCAGAGGATGAAACGCTTGACTCCGAACGCGGCGTATCCGCGCATAATATGCCAGATGATCGGCTGCTCCCCGATCGGAACCATCGGTTTCGGCAGCAGCTCGGTCACTTCCCGCAGTCGAGTCCCCTGTCCGCCGCAGAGTATCATCGCCGGCGGCATCGGTTGTCGCGATTCATTCATGCCGTATCCTTTCCTTTGCGGGGTAATGTATCATCTCCCGGAACAAAAGTCAACCGGAGAGACCCCTCCCGCAGAGAATTTCACCTCCGCAAAGCCCTTTCAGCAAAAAGACTCCCCCGTTCCACGGCGGAAGGGAGAGTCTTCGAGTTCTCAGCAGAGGGAGAAACTTATTTCTTCAGCTGGGCCTTGGCCTTTTCCCAGACATCCTTGCCGACGAAAGCGGTCAGGCTGCGACCATCCGCCGTCTTGCCCTTGAACGCATAGCGCTTGCGGCCGGCATCGCCGAACGTCACGCAGTCGAGAACGTCAGCGGAGACCTTGGCTTTGGCCTTGACATCGTAAAATTCATGCTTCATCGTTCAACTCCCTCCTGTTTGGTTATGGTGAGCCGTGGTAACTGTATCTAATTATACTTAACGTTGCCCATAAAATCAAGCTCAAAAAGGGGAAAACCCCCAAAAAAAACGATTTTTTCTCTTTTTTATCCGCCTTTTCAGCCCAAAACGTATGATTCAACGTTTGAATGCCACCGCCCGCAGCCGCCGGTAATCCACAATAAATTCACTCCCGTTCCAGAGCAGCGGACGGCAGGCAGTCTCGACTTCCGCAAGAATCTGCTCCTGGATCGTCGCGCTGAACGGATCAAGATCGCTTTTGAGAAAGCGGCGCACCCATTGCCGGAGTCCGTCCGCTCCGCCCGGCAGCGGCGTCTGCCGGTCGAATTCGAGCACCCGTTCCGGCTCAAACCGCGCCGCTTTCAGCCGGTCGAAAAACTCGTCCGGCGTCGGGCAGTAGAACCGCTCGCGGTATTCGCGGCCGTGCCGCGCGCTCGCCGCCGCAAACGCCTGGCGCATCGTGGCGATATTGCTCGCCGCACCGAATTCGCACACGAGTTTGCCGCCCGGCTTCAGCGCCCGGCGGATCTCCGCAAGCAGATGGTCCACGTCCGGAATCCAGTGAAACACCGAATTGGAAAACACCGTGTCGAACTCCTCGTCGTAGGGCAGCTCAAGCGCGTCGATCTCCGCGAACATGAGTTCCGGATGGCTGTAACGCGCCTTGACGATCATCTCCGCCGAATTGTCGATCCCGAGTACGTCGGCCCCGTTCGCCGCGAGCACCGCCGTGAGGTCGCCCGTCCCGCAGCCGAGGTCGAGAATCTTCTGCCCCGGCGAGGTGTCCACGTGCACCATGAGTGTTTTCCCGTATTCGGAAATGACGTTGGTTTCGCCCGGTTGTGTCTGACCTTTCCTCTCCATCTTTCCTCCCCGTCACTCTTCCAGAGTATGATTGATCGCATTGACGATCGCGCGGATCGCCGCGAGATTGATGTTCCTGTCGATTCCGGTGCCGTAGATCATCCGCCCGGAATCGTCGCGAATCCCGACGTAGGCGGCCGCCTGCGCCGTCGCTCCCCGCCCGAGTGCGTGTTCACTGTACTCCTCGAGCTGAAACTCCGGAATCGCCCCGCACTTGTGCAGTGCCGCCGTCGCCGCTTCGATCGGTCCGCCGCCGACTCCGGAAACCGCGTAGAGCACGCCGCGCGATTTGAGTTCGAGCTCCACGCCGGTCTTGTCCGGCTCTCCCGGAACGGGCCGCTGAATCCGGAATCCCTCGAGCCGGATTGCCGCCTCCGCCGGTTCGAGAATCTTCTCGCGGAAGATCCGGTAAACCTCCGCCGGCGTGAGTTCGCGCCCGGTCGTTTCCGCCTCGCGCTGGACGGCGAATGCGACCATCGGCTGCATCTCTTTCGGCAGCCGGATTCCATAGACGTACTCGAGCACGTAGGCCACGCCCCCTTTGCCGGACTGGCTGTTGATCCGGATCAATCCGTCGTAACTGCGCCCGAGGTCAGCCGGATCGATGTGCAGATAAGGCATCTTCCACCCCTGGCCGAAGAATTCGGCGATCTCCTCCCGGCGCGCCATTCCCTTGCGGATCGCGTCCTGGTGAGTGCCGGAAAACGCGGTGAACACGAGCTCCCCCGTGTATGGCGCCCGCGGGCTCAACCGGATTCCGGATGCCTCCTCGATGAACCGGACCATCTCCGGGAGACGGGAGAAATCCAGCCCCGGCTCGATTCCGCGTGACTTCAAGTTCAAGGCGAACGTGACCAGATCCATGTTGCCGGTGCGCTCCCCGTGACCGCAGAGAGTCCCCTCGACCCGTTCCGCCCCCGCGAGCACGGCCATTTCTGCGGCGGCGACGGCGCACCCCTGGTCGTTGTGGGTGTGGACGCTGATCGTCGTATGATCCGCGCCGGAGTAGCGACGGAGGAACGCTTCGATCATGTCGGCGTACTCGTAAGGGGCGCGGCGCTCGACCGTCGCGGGGAGATTCAGGACGAAATCGCGTTTGTCGCGCGGGCGCCAGGCGTCGCGGACCGCTTCCGCGAGTTCCGCAACGAAGCCGATGCTGCTGTCGGAGAACTCCTCCGGTGAAAATTCGTAGCGAACCTGATCGCGCATTCCGGTCGCCTCGACCTGTTCGGCGATCATGCGGGTGCCTTCGACGGCGGTGCGCATGAGTTCCTCCGGGGTTTTCCCGAGCACGAATCTGCCGTGCAGTTCGCTTGTGGCGATGTAGCAGTGGACGGTCGCGGCGCGGGCGCCCGCGATCGCCTCGATCGTGCGTTCGATCAGATCCTGCCGGGCGGCGGTGAGCACATTGATCCGGACGCCATCCGGGATCTGCCCGTCTCCGATCAATCTGCGGACGAACTCGAACTCCTCGGTCGAGGCGGCCGGATAGGCGACCTCGATTTCGCGGAATCCCATCTCGCAGAGCATGCGGAAGTAGCGGAGTTTGGTTTCGACGTTCATCGGGCGCGCGAACGCCTGATTGCCGTCGCGCAGATCGACCGGCACCCAGATCGGTGCGGCGGTGATGCGCCGGGTTGGCCAGACGCGGTTTTCGATTTCGATCGGCTCGGAGGCCTTGTATTTCGGATAGGAACTCATACTTGCTTTCTCCAGTTCATTCATGCGTTTTGCGGTTTGAAAATTGCGCTTCGACGCGGCCGGAGAACGGGAAGACGGACGCAAAACGGCGCTCGAAGCTGAAAAATGAGAACTCCGCCGATCCGGTCCGATCCGGGAAGGTGTCGCAGTGCGTCTTCACTCGGCCTGATCGGCGCAGGTAAGTCGCAGCAGCAGGGAGGAAAGCACAGGCGCAAAAGAACGCGGGGCGGCGCATACCGCACCGTTCCGGACGTCTGTTCTGTTCTTTTTCGGATTCATTTCCATCGTGCTTACCTGTGTCATTACTATGAACTATTATATCACCATTTCGTCTGGAATCAAGCTTTTCTTCCAAAAAAAACGGGATTTCGCTTCGATCAGCGGCGCCACGGAGGGGCTGCCGACCGTTTCACAGGCGACCGCCGCCGGGCTGTGCCATCCGAACTGCACGCATTCCTTCGTCGCGGTCGGGGAGTTCGCTCAGCAGGAGGATTTCAATACACATGGATACACTCGGTTCGATTACCGACGGGAATTATGGAGGAGGACACAGCAAAAAGTATTATAAGGGAATTGGGAAAAATAATATTGAGGCGTTTGCACAGGCCTATGCGGCGTATTGCCGGAACGATAAGCAATTCCGGCTTGAATTTCCGAACATGACCGCTTATATAGATTTGGCAATTAACATTACTTGCATTTTCTGATTTTTGGTGTATAATATTTACCATTATGAGTAATTACACCGCCCATCAAATAAATTCCGTCGCACTTGCCGAAAGGCGAGAGCAAGCCGTTCGCCTTTATCAAAGCGGAAAATGTAAAAGTTATACAGAAATAGGAGAGATTGTCGGAGCTCACCCCATTACCGTGGGGAAGTGGATAAGGAGTTGGAAAAAATCAGGACTTCGACAGCTGAAAAACGTAAACAAGGGAGGTCGTCCTGTCGGAAGTTGCCGTCATTTGTCGCCGCATGAGGAAGCGCAGATAAAGAAAGATTTGATCGATCATTGTCCGGATCAGCTGAAACTTCCGTTTGCGCTCTGGACTCGTCAGGCAGTAAAATTGCACATCCAATCATTGTTTGGAATCGACATGCCGATCCGTACGGTTGGCGAATATTTGAAACGCTGGGGGTTCACTCCTCAAAAACCGATAAAACGAGCGTATCAGCGGAACGACGTTGCTGTTCAGAACTGGTTGGAAAATAAATTTCCGGACATCAAGAAACAAGCCAAAACGGAAGACGCAGA
>CALXOE010000050.1 GCA_944389935.1 uncultured Victivallis sp. | reverse complement strand
ACGCCCCTCTGAGTGGAAAAGGCCGAAATCTGAAACAGTGTAATCCCGGCCTCATGAATACCTGTTTTGACAGCAGAACAACCCACTTCAACACGAACAGAATCGGATAAAATTGAACGAACCAAGACTTTTTACAGCAAGGGCAACTTTTCTGAGATTTCTCCATGGTATTACAAGCTATCTCACTCTGTCTGATAATGAGCCAATTCTTTTCTTTCCATTTCAGCAAGTACAAGAAAGTTTACTCCTTAATCGAAAGAATGGAGATGTGTTATTAACTTGAAAAAGTTGAAAAAAAGTTTGGAAATCCCCTGTCAAAATCCAGCCATAACGGGTAAATTATAAGTATTGATGGCCTCTTGCCGGGGTCACAATTGGGGCACAAATGGGTCACAATTGCGGGATTTTGGGACCTGAAAACAGGAAAAACAGCCGGAGGAAAGCGTTTTTTGAGGAGGAAGTAGTCAGCCGCATATTCGAATCCTTGCGGGGCTGCCATTTTTTTATTTTCAGGAGACGCGGCACTCCTGAGTTTCGCATTTTAAAACCCACGGGTCGCACAACCATTCTCCGGAAACAGAACCGAAAAGGAAGGAGAGATTATGAAACACCTCGTCTACACTCTTTGTCTCGTTTGCGCATGTCTCGGAGTCCGGAGCTATGCCGCCACACCGACAGAGAATTTTCAGCTCAGCACCCATATTCTGGATGTCAATCGCGGTCAGCCCGCCGCCGGTGTCTCCATCGTACTGTTCCGTCTGGCGGATGACGGAATCTCCTGGAACAAAGTCGATGCCGGAATCACCGACCGAAACGGCAGAATCGGCAACTTTCTGCCGGAATCCAAAGCCAATGACGGAATTTACAAACTGAGGTTTGAAACCCGCGACTACTTTCGCAAACAGGGACAGGAATCGATCTATCCGTTTGTGGAAGTGATCTTCGAGATCAGAGGTTCCAGCCATTACCATATCCCGATCACCATGTCGGCAAACGGATATGGGACTTATCGCGGCAATTAGAAATCGCAACGGAGTCAATCCGGGTTGCCCGCCGGTCTCCCAGATTTGATGATTCAGCAGATGAGAAACGATTCACTCAAAGGGTTGTGCTGCGGAATTCTTGCGGCGATGGCATACGGCCTCAACCCGCTGTTCGCGCTCCCTCTGTATCGCGCCGGAATGACACCGGATTCGGTGCTGTTCCACCGGTATACGATCGCGATGATTCTGCTGGGGCTCTTCCTGGTATGCCGGAGAAAATCTTTCCGGCTCACACTCAAATTGTGGATCCCGGCTGTAGTCGGAGGATGGTTGATGGCGCTCTCGTCGCTCTTTCTCTTTCTGAGTTATCGGAAAATGGACGCGGGAATCGCATCGACAATTCTGTTTGTATATCCCGTGATGGTTGCAGTCATCATGGCGGTTTTTTTCCGGGAAAAACTCTCCGTATCGACGATCGCCGGAATTGTCGGTGCGCTGGCCGGTGTCGCCATTCTTTACCGCGGCGGGCCGGGCAGCAGCCTGAGCATCAGCGGACTGATTCTGGTTCTGCTCTCGGCGTTGAGTTATGCCATTTACATGGTGGCTCTCAGGGAGACGAATTTGAAAGAGCTCTCACCGGAACTTTTGACTTTCTATGCGATGGTATTTGGAATTCCGCTGTTCCTGATCCGACTGGATTTCGGCGCAACCCTGCAATGGCCGGAAACGCTTTCCGGCTGGGGTTGCGCGATTGCATTGGCGTTTTTCCCCACGATCCTCTCGCTGCTGCTCATGACCGTCTCCATCCGAATCATCGGAGCTACGAAAACGGCGATTCTGGGAGCGCTGGAGCCGGTCACGGCGGTCGCCGTCGGCATTCTGGTGTTCGGAGAACAGTTGACGCTGCGCCTGGCTCTCGGGATCCTGGTCATTCTCGCGGCGGTCACCGTCGTCGTATCCGGCAAACAGCTCTCCGGAAATCTCCGCGGCATATTCGGAACTTTCCCCCTCCTCCGTCGCCCGAGGTAATCCGCGCAAATTCCATCCTGAATCCTCCCCCGGAAAATCCGGGAAATCCGTTCAACAACCGGTCGCGGCATTGCTCCCCTGCCCCGCGCGGATCGCGGGCCGCTTCACCGTGACACCGGCAAAACACCCGAAAAAACAAAACATTTCCATATTCCATATAATAAAGCATTCCGAAATTACGTTATATGGTCAGAATCGATCGAATCGGTTCTGAAATTCAGAAAATTCAGAAAATTCAGGAAACAAGGAGAAGGAATATGAATAAGATTGCCAAGACATTTCTGCTGGTCGCCGTTCTGGTGTTCGGAGCTACCTGTGTGCAGGCGAAAGATCACGGACCGAGCGATGGGGTCAAGATCACCCGGGCGATCGTGGATGGGATCACACAGATTCTGAATCCGCGGCCGACTCCGCCGCCGCCGAGACGGACTCCGCCGCCGCCGAGACGGCAGAATCATCAGCCGCCTCCGCCCCGCCAGATGCCGCCGAGACGATGACGATGTCACGGGAAAAACCGAACAGGCGCCCCCCCCCCCGAAAAAGGGGAGCGCTTGTTTTTCTATATGGAAGTCAACCCGCGATCTTTCGATCGTTTTCGATGGCCTGTTGTTTTTCCTCAATCTGCGATTCGAGATTTTCAATCTCGCGTTGCAAATTCGCTTCGTCTGATTTCACCTGACTGATTTTACGCTCGCTTTCCCGCAAATCGCGTTGAAGTCCGGCCAGTTCATTCTTCAGATTCTGAATTTCCGCTTGAATGGATTTCCGCTGTTCAACGATCTCCGCCTTACGTTTTTCCCACTGAATCTTTTGCTGCGCCAATTGTTCCTGCCGTTCTTTCGCCTCGGCCTCGTGCTGCTCTCCGGCCTCTTTCCATCGAGAAATTTCTTTTTCCAATGCGGACTTCTCGCGTTTGTAATCGAGATATTCGATACTCTTTTCAAATGTAAAACCATGTCTGGAGCAACGCCACATGACCTGCCGCAAAGATGAATCATAATACCATTTCCCGTTGCGGGTTCTCCGGCGGTCGGAGTGGTCTTTCGGGCGCGTTGAACGCTGCATGCAGTTAAAATGACATTCCAGCAACGCCAGCCTCTTCTCCGCCGACCGAAGAGCACTCGCATCCATGCCGTCACCGGAAGTGCGGGTAGACTGTTCCTGACGGAAATTCACAGCCGAGCGGGTTGATTCAGCCTGCAGCTTCCGGAACGCTTCCTCCTTTTCGTTCTGCAGTGACCGACGATCTGCAATCTGCCGCTCAAGTCTGTCATGTTCCTCCTCGGCCGCGGCCAGCGTCTCCGGAAGTTTTGCCAGCTTCTCTTTTCGGCGATCAATCTCGTCACGCCATTGTCCGATTTCGTCTTGCGCCGTCTCGATCCGCTGCCGCGCTTCGGCGGCCTGTTTCGCTTTTACGCTCGAATGATACCAGAAATATCCTCCAAGCAAAACTGCGATCAACACCAGTAAGGCAACAATACTTTTCATAAATTCCCCCTTTCAACAAATCGAACAATAGATATTTTACCATAATAAAATGAAATATCAAGTTAATGTTATATTTTTTTGAAATTATCATTATTTTTAAGATTAACTAAATCAATCAATAAAGAAACAACGTAACCATCACCCACACAAAAAAATAAAAAGGAATCATTTTATTTTCCCCATTATATACAAATGCGGGGCCAATCAGTTCCGGAAGCAGTTCGACTACATTGAGCTTCACGATGCCTTCCGTAAATGGAGGGCTTTCTGCGCCTCCTCCACAAAATTCGCGCATTACCGGGAGAAAAAACAGCAGAGTTCCTCACTCAATGATTGTGAAAAGGGAAGATGCGGAGGGGGGCCCGGATTTACCGGGTCCCGCAGGTCTACCGTTCAACACAGGCGGGGGGTGTCGGTTATGCCTGTGCGGAAAAACGCGGATCGATCACGTCGGACAGCGCATCGAAGAGTTCGTCGGTCATCGCCCGGATCTCGTCGAGTCCGAGTTTGCTCTGCGTGTTCGGGTCGACGGCGATCGCGTGGAAAATCGCACGCCGGTCACCGGAGAGGGCTCCCTGCGCCCCGAGAATCTGCGCATTGATCATGCCGCGGTCGAGCGCGGCGAGCTGCTCAGGGAACTCCTCGACCCGCCCCGGCACAACACCGCCGCCATCCACCAGGCACGGGACTTCCACACATGACTCCGGCGGCAGCGTCGGAATGAGACCGTGATTCATCACGTTCAGATTCGCACTGAGCGGTTCGTTCTTCTCAATCGCCGCAATGACCCGGACGCCGTACTCCACGCTCGCGGAAAGGTCGGGCTCGCGGCTGCCGGAAAGATACTCCCGGAGCTGCTTCTCGTTGCGGATCTGAAGTCCCCGGCAGATCGCGACCGAAGCTCCGGAGACGCCGCACCCCATCGCCGACCAGTCGATGCCGTTCTCGTCCACCTCCGGGAAGTCGTTGCAGCAGAAACGATCGATCAGATCCTGACGCTTGCGGAAGTAAGGCAGATATTCGCTGTTGTGACCACTGCTCTCGGTCGGGAAGTAACCGAAATTGCGCATGATCTCGAACCGCACTTTCTCGCGTTTGCAGATCTCCGGTTTGTCGAGACATGCGAAGAGTTGCGGATAGACATCCTCCCCATCGACTTCGAGCTTCAGCATGAAAGCCAGATGATTCACGCCCGCAGCGCGGAAATGGAGCTTTTCGACCGGAACGCCGATCCATCCAGCGATCTGCGACGCGGTGTGCTGCACACTGTGGCAGAGTCCGATCACTTTCACGGTTTTCGCGCGTTTCGACAATGCGATCGTATTCATCGACATCGGGTTGACGTAATTCAGCAGATACGCTCCGGGACAGAGCTCCTCCATGCGATCGAGCACCTCAAAGAGATCCCGCAGCGTGCGCAGCCCTCGAAAGATACCGCCGGGGCCGAGCGTGTCGGAGACCACCTGGTCGACCCCGTATTTCATCGGGATCTCATATTCCAGCTCCTGATGCCGGAGCGTTCCGCAACGGAAAATCGTGATGACGTAATCGGCTCCCGGAAGCGCCTCGCCGAGATCGGTCGTCGCCCGCGGATGAAATTCGACGCCGAACTTCTTCGCGAGCAGCTCAGCCATGGCGGCGGCGTTCGCAAGCCGCCCCGCATCGATATCCATCAAAACCACCTCGTGCGTGCGCAAAACCGGGTCGCACAGAATATCCCGGATGAAATTCTGCGCAAAAATCACACCGCCCGCACCGACCAGAACGATCTTCGACATGGAGTTCCTCCGCCCCTTTTTACCGCATGTGCTTCCTCTCTACGATAGCATCACTCCATCCGCGAATCAAGTCCACCGCCGGAAAAGAATGCGCCCGCCTGATCTCAACCCTCCTCCCATAAAAAAACAAAATATTTCCATTTTCAATACAATAAGGATTTCCGAATTTACGTTATATGGTCAGAAATGATCGAACAAACCCCTCAACCTGAAAATACAGGAGAAAAGAATATGAACAAGATTGCAAAGGCATTTCTGCTGGTCGCCGTTCTGGTCTTTGGAGCGACATGCGTTCAGGCGAGAGACCACGGGCCGAGTGACGGCGTTCAAATCACGCGGGCGATTGTGCATGGAATCGCGCAGATCCTGAGTCCGCGGCCGGTAGCGCCGCCTCCGCCGAGATGGGCACCTCCGCCGCCTCCGCCGAGGAGATGGACGCCACCGCCGCCGCCGAGGAGAAATCCTCCGCCGCCACCGCACATGGGACCGCGGAATCCGCCGGACCGTCGCGGCGGCCCGCCGAGACGGTGACGAGGCGTCTGCAGCAGTGAGGCAAGGCGCGGCTCCGATTTCCGGGGTCGCGCCTTTTTTCGCCCGCGAGGCCAGTCGAAAACGCCTCTTCTGCCGGACGAACCGGCAGCACGGCATGGATCACCAGTGCCGAAACAGATTCGCGGCGCCGTCTTTTCGTCATAAAATCGCCCCGTGCGTTCCAGCATCCATGCTTTTCCGCTTCGGAGAATCCGACTCCACAACTTTTCCCCCCGGAACAGAGGTGAAGGAGACAAAAAAAATTTGACTTTTCCCTCGCGGGATGTATATTACTTTATAAGTGGAGTCTCTTTAAAATAAGGATTCAGATTTATGAGAAAAATTTCTGTCAAGCGCGCGGTTATGATGGAGTATGTCATCATTGCAGTGCTGATCGCCGCAGCAGTTGTGGTCGCGGTTATCATGTTCGGCAAGAACGTTTCGAAGGAAATGAACGTCGCGACTCAGGCCATGAGCGATGCCAAGGGCGCGGAGACTTCCCAGAAGGCGGTCGAGACCGGAACTGCAAGCGATATCAAGAAAGCCAACGAGCACGAAAAAGCCATGCACAACTACGATAAGTAATCGCAGTTTTTCATGAGGGAACCAAGATGAGAGTCGTTCAGAAAAAACATGCCGTCATGATGGAGTATGTCATCATTGCAGTTCTGATCGCCGCAGCGGTTGTGGTTGCGGTTATCATGTTCGGCAAAAACGTCTCCCATGAAATGAATGTTGCAACCAAGTCCATGAGCGACGCCAAAGGTGCGGAAAGTTATCAGAGCGAACTGGAGAAGAACTCCGCTCAGGATATCAAGTCGGCCAACGAACACGAAAAGGCCATGCACAACTACGATAAGTAACCCGTGTTTTCGGCTGAGAAACCTTGACGGATGCTCGTTTGGCGGGTATCCGTCTTTTTTATGAAACGGATTACGGATGGATTATCTGACTCTGGGAAAAATCATTCTGGCGACCCCCTGGCTGATCTGCCTGTCCATTCGCGACTTCCGGAAGCACGAACTGCCGAACGCCTGGGTCATCGGCGGAGTCCTCGTGATGCTGGCGATTGCATTCGGTGCAGGCGTGGACTATGCGATCGGGTCGCTGGTTACGGCTTTTCTTGCGTCGCTCTTTCTGCTGCTGCCGTTTTTCCTGCGCGCCGCCGGCGCTGGAGACGTGAAGATGCTGTTCGCGGCGGGACTCATCGCTGGACCGGGCAATACGTTGAATCTGATTTTGCTGGTCTCTCTGGCGGGGCTTGTTCTCGCCTGCGTCATGCTGTTTCTGCGTCAGGTCAATCCGGCACGAATCAAACATTTCTGCCGCTGTCTGTTCGATTTCCGCTATGACCGCGCCGAGGGGAGACGCAACCTGCCGTCTCCCGAAAACGAGAGCTGCCGGGTCCCGTTCGGAGCGGCGATCGCCGCCGGACTCTTTTTGAATCTGCTGCTGCAGCTGCTCTACTCCATGGAGGTTGCGATATGAGCGGGAATTTCTCATTTCTGAAGAGAAAAGACGGGGCGGCACTATTGGAATTCGTCTTTTGTTTTCCCATTTTGTTCGTTTTGTTTCTCTTTGCCGTGCAGTTCGCCTACATCATGATCACCTGGCAGGTGGTGCATTACTCCGCCTATATGGGAGCACGCTCCGCCATGACGGTCAACAATATTCAGCGGAAGAGCCGGGCGGAAAACGTGGTGAAACGGATTCTCGCGGTCGTCTCCGCCTCACCCGCTGATTCGCGGGAGGCCGCGGATCGCGCGGATGACAAATACATCAGACTCGACGGCTGGGGACGGCTCCCGAATACCAAATATCTGGATCAACAGGTGGATGTCGATATTCCGCTCTTGGACATCGATCCGCGCGGGGTCAAATGCACCGTAAAGTTCAAGATGTTCCTCCAGGTGCCGGTCGCGGGGCGGATCATCAGTTTCTTTGCGAAAGAGAAGAAGACCGGCGAGGAGAGCAAATGGCAGGAGAAACTCGACAATCAGGCCTATGCACTCAACCCCGCCCTGCTCTCGCAATATGCCAACGAGATGGAGGTCAAGGGGGGAGATCGAAAAGGTGATTTGAAATATCCATATATCACGTTGACTTCAACTTGCGTGATTCCGATTCCGTATGCAACCAAATTTTATCCGTTGACCCGATGAACGAACTCAATCCAACCATTTGGTCTGTATTTTCCGGCCGGTGCCGGGAGCTGGCGGCAGACAACAAGGGCGCGGCGCTGGCCGTTACGCTCGCATTTGTCATGCCGATCTATCTTCTCGTCATCGGCATTTACGGGATCGGGGAAGTTGTGCGCAACAAGATTGAACTTCAGAATGCCGCCGACGCCGCCGCCTACTCCGCCGCGGCGGTTCAGGCGGATTACCTCAGCCGGATCGCAACCGTGAACAAGGCGATGGCGTGGACCTACGTCGACCTCCAGAAACGCTCGCTCGATCTGGCGATGGACACGTTCTGCAAATATGTGTTTCTCCAGTTCCAGAAAGATTTCAACATGGTTCGCCAGAAGAACACCCCGTGCCACATGCATGTGCCGGGGGTGCACTACAACTGCGGCACTGATCTTGTGGTTTTCGACCTCACACTCACTCTGGCGGGGACCGGCCTCGGAGTGCCGGAACTTGCGAAGAAGTTCAACGGTCAGGGGACGCTCGACCGCTTTCTCCTGGCGCAGCTGGTTTATACGACGATCGCGGAAACCAAAGGGAAAGGCTCCGTCGCCAACATCCCCAAGGTGGCGGAATACAGCGTGAACATCACCCGGATGATGGCGAAACTCAACAAACTGCGCCAGGAGTATCCGGACAAGGTGAAGAAAACCGCTCAGCAGATCGCCGCCGCCAATATGATGGAGTGCAAGGACGACTATATGATCAACGTCTCCGTGGGGGACGCGAACACCTGCTTCTTCACGATGCCCGGCACGGAGGAGTATGAGAAGACTTTCATCTCTTTCGCGGATCCGACCCTGAAAGATTTCTCGCCGAAAAAGGTGTTCGGCCCCGGAACCGACGACTGGATCGTCCGGCAAAGTCCCGTCGGCTTCTGGCGCGTCTACAAGCAGACCGAGGACCATCTGTACGCGAAGTGGGACTGGTTCTGGACCCGCTGGGTTCATGTGAATCTCGGAGAAATCCAGCTTCATATGCCTCCGTTCTTTCCGGGGGGAGGAAAAGGGAGAGGACATCCGGAATATCACGGGTACGACAGTTTTTTCCCGCTCATCAAGAGGAATCTGCCGATCGGGCTGGCGGTGCCGCCCGCGATTCCGCTGACGCTTACGCCGCTCTACTTCGGGAAAGGCGGTTCGATCACGGTGGCGATCGCGCGGAAGACGAGCAATCCGTTCTCCGTTTTCAGCGGCGGGCGCTCGCTCACGGCGCCCTCGATTCTCTCGGCGTTCAATCCCTCGGTGGCTGGTGGGAGCCGCCCGGAATACATGTGCGCGATCGCCTCCGCCCGCGCGGGTTACAAATCCTATGAGAAAGACAAGGAAAAAAAGCGCAAGAGCGCCGATTACCTGCTCGGATACACCATCGCCGACGGCGAGAAAGCGTGGAACCTCGTGGAGACCGACTGGGATGCCGTCATGCTCCCCGTCCGCAATGCGTGGGATCTCTGCGCCGGAGTCGGCGAAGTGCAGACGTTCACCGTCGGCAGCGGCAACATCCTCAAGGAGATCATGCTCGACAAGAAGAACTGGGTCGACGGCACCGGGAAAAAGATCAATGAGAAAAATCTGCCAGACTGGGAAAAACTCTCTCCGCCCGCCGGACTCGTCACGGACGGGAAAGAGGATAAGGACGGCAAACTCAAATGGGATAAACTGCGGGATTATCTGGGCCATTGAAATCATGAAGAAGTGTCGACACAATCTGTTCTCCTCCGGTCGCGGCTCCGTTTTGATGGAGTTCGTGCTGGTTCTGCCGATCTACATGGCCACGATCGGCGGAATTCTCTGGCTCGGTATGAAGTCGCTCGACGCAGTCAATCTGCGGGCGGCCGACCACTGGGGGGTCTGGATGGCGGGGAATCGGTTCTCAACGCGTCTGCCGGCGATTACGGCGTTGCAGGAGATGTTCCCGCGCACCACGCTGATCACGACCTCGCAGGAACGCGCCCTGACCGGGGAGCATTCATTTCTGCAGTTCATCGGGTCCAAAACCACGCTGTACGAGACCCGGCCGGGGTTCCTCGACAACTGGATCAACATGCCCTACACAGCGCGGGGTGAAAGCAGGCCGTTTTCGATTCCGGAGCTCCAGATGACCTCCTCCCGTTACGGCAACAAGTACACGCAGTGCATCATCATGCGCACGAAAAGTTCCAATACCGACAAGCGGCACTGGGACTCCAGTCTCGTCGCGAAACACAACGTCTGGAAGTTCGACTCGAAAGATGATGAATATCCCAAGGAGTGGAAGATCGAACTTCTGGACGCCCCCAAATACAAGGACGATACGAAAGAACAGGAAAAGGAACCCGAAAAAATCAAATTCTACGAGCGTTACGACAAATACGAGAAGTGGAGCAGGAAGAATTGAAGAAGTTGCCGCTTTTTGCCGTCGTTTTTCTGCTGATTCTTTTCGGAGGAACGGGCATTCTCCTGCTTTTGCGGGAGCCGGTCCCGTCGGCGGCTGGCCGGCAGCCCGTCACCAGGCGGGCGGCCGGTCGGAATCCCGCCCGGGTGGAGGCTCTGCCGCCGCTGCGGCTGCCTCCCGGCATGACTGCGCAGCGCTGTCCGGAGGACAGCTGGGAGTATACAGGGGAGACTGCCGCGAATTTCGTCTCAACGCGCGGTCGTCTGAGCGCCTGGTTTCAGAGCCAGTCCTGGCGGCCGGAAAAACAGATCACGCTCGATGAGAGTTTGAGACCGCAAGTCATTCTGACCTTTTCCAACGGGAAATATGAGTTGACCCTGCAGATCTGGAAAATCGGGACGAACCGGACCGGGTTCTCCTATCGGCGGGATAAAAAAATCGAGTTTGAAGGAGAGATCATTCAATGAACGAAAATTCGTCGTTTCTGGTACTGTTTCTGGCCCCGGTCAAGGAGTATCTGGCGGATGACCAGGTGTCCGAAATTCTGATCAACGGCCCGTCGCAAATCTACATCGAACGGAACGGGAAGCTCGAGGAGACCCCCGCCCGTTTTGCCAACGAGGCGCAGTTGAAAGCCGCGGCAGTCAACATCGCAAAATCGGTCGACCGCCAGCTCGACGAAATGCACCCGGATCTGGATGCGCGACTGCCGGACGGCTCGCGCGTTCACGCCACGATTCCGCCGATCAGCCGCTGCGGAACGATCCTCTCGATCCGGAAATTCAAAAAGGAGATGCTGACCATCGACCGGCTCGAACAATTCGGCAGCATTCCTCACGAGGGCGTTCTTCTGCTGAACGCGATCGTCAAACTGCGGAAAAACACCATCGTCTCCGGCGGAACCTCCTCCGGAAAGACCTCCGTCCTGAATGCGTTGAGCGGGCTGATCCCGGAGAACGACCGTATTCTCGTGCTTGAAGATGCCAGCGAACTGCAGCTTCAGCAGAAGCATTGCGTCTACTTTGAAACCCGCAAACCCGATAAAAACGGACAGGGGGAATTTTCGATCCGCGATCTGGTCATTGCCTCTCTGCGTCTCCGTCCCGACCGGCTGGTCATCGGCGAGATCCGCGGCGGTGAGGCGCTCGATCTCCTGCAGGCGATGAATACCGGTCACTCCGGCTCGATGTCCACGATTCATGCGAACAGTCCGCTCGATGCGTTGAGCCGCATGGAAACCTGTGCGATTTTAAGCGGAGCCAACCTGCCGCTCACGGCAATCCGGATGCAGGTCGCCTCCGCCATCAACTGCGTGGTCCACACCATGCGACTGCCGGACGGCTCGCGAAAAATCGTTGAAATCGCCGAAGTGCTTCCGCTCGAAAACGGCGAATACCGCCTCCGCTCGCTGATGCGTTGGGAGACCCGTTCCGTCGCACCGGACGGGACCGTCACAGGCGGCTTCCTGCTTGGCGAGTGTCCGACGTTCCGGGACGATGCCGAGCTTCTTCATCTGGAACTGCCCGAGTATCGATGAAGCAGGAATCCCCCACGCCGTTCTTCTTCGCGGGAGAGCTGATTGCCGGATCTCAGCTGATCCGGCCGCTGCGGGTGCGGGAGCTCTCGGAATGCTGGCTCGCTTTTCACCGGAGAAACCGCACCCCGATCGCGATCAAATTTCTGCGTCCGGAACATCCGCGCATTCCGCAATTTTACGAGATGGCCGAGTTCCTCAAAACCGCGCCGAGTCCCTTTCTGATCCGGGTATTCGACTGCGGGGAGACGGTTTCCGGCCTCCCTTATGCGACGATGGAATATGCCGATGGCGGAACACTTCGCCGACAACTGACCGGACATCGTCGCCTGCCGCTGGCAACGGCGGTCCGCCTGCTGCGGGAAATGCTCCGGGGACTGGCGGCGCTCCACGCGCATGACATGGTCCATCGTGATGTCAAGCCTGACAACATCTGGCTGACCTCCGACGGCGATTTCCGCCTGGGCGATTTCGGTCTGGTCCAGCTCCCTGGATATCCGGAAGAACGGGGGAAGATCTTCGGAACGGCCTCCTGCATGTCTCCGGAGCAGGCACATGACTCCACTTCGGTCGACGCCCGCAGCGATCTCTACAGCCTTGCAGTGGTGCTCTTCGAGGTGTTGACCGGAGACCGTCTGCGCCCGAAAGGGAGCTTCGCCGAAACGCTCAAATTCATCCTCTCCGATCGTTCGGCGCCTCCTGTCGACCGTTTGAAAGTCGTTGCGACGGAGAATCTCGCCCTCCTGCTGGGACGGATGCTCGAATATTCCCCGGCACTGCGCCCCCGGAGCGCGACGGAAATTCTTGCGGAGCTCGACGCCATGTCGCTGCCGGGAGGCGTCTGAACACGCCTCCACGCCTCAGGACTCTTCCCGAAACGGGAAACGTTCGAGAAGCCGCCGCCAGCGCGGGGAATACTTCCGTCTCTCCTCCAGTTCCGCCGGAGAAAGCGCGGCAATCTCGAAAATCTCCTGATCCGAGAGCCGGAGCAGAACCGGCAGCGGATCCACTCCGGCCATGCGCAAAGTATGCGCGGCTTTCCCGAGACGGCGGCGGATCTGAAATTCCCGCGCAAGGACCAGCAGCGGTCCGGCCAGCGGCAGAAACCAGAGTGCGTTCCCTACGGCCGCAAGAACCGCCGCCGCCGCGATTCCTCCGAGCGAAAAAAACGGCAGATACCACCGGCGGAAAAGATTCCCCGCCCATCTCCGAAATGCCGAAGCATGAACCTGACAGGGGAAATACTCCTCATAAACCGAAGCGGGAAACGCGATTCTAACCGCATGAATCAATTCATGCGCGAGGGTTTCAGCGGCATCATATCCCCATCTCCGGTTTCGCCGGGCAAATGTTCCGTGCAGGAAGAGCAGCGGCAACGCCCCGTCGACCTCGAGCAGAATTCCGGCGGAGAAGAGACCTGTTCGCCGGGAGGAGTACCAACCGGCCACCCAATCCGCCCGGAAACGGTATGTTTCCCAGGTCAGCTGATTGGCCGCATCGCGCACCTCGCGGGAGAGCGGCCGGCTCTGCCGGAGGAGCGGCAGAAGATCCGAAGAACCGTCCCGGAGCGCCTCGAGCTCTCCGGAGAGCGTTTCGAGCCGGGAAGCAAACTGCTCATCCGTCTCTCCGGGAACCGGGAAAAAACCCGCGGCATCCAGTTCATCCGGCGATCCGGAAATTGTTCTTTTCCTGATTTCAGCAGCCATCATTCACGGAATCGGCAGGGAAACAATCGTGACGATCCGCTGATAAAGCGCGACAACCCCTCGTCCGATCGGCCCGAATGAACCTCCGGAAAGCGAGTAGATCGAAGCCGAAGCGGCAAAGACCAGCGGTAGAATCGAACAGAGCAGAATTGTGTATTCCAGCAGGACGCTCCGTTTTTTCGTCATGCGCCGCCTTTTATTCATAATGCTGCCCCCAGACCCAGTTGATCAGCGGATCCCCCGGAATCCCGGAGGAAAGAAGCGACTTCCCGATCCGGGCAGCCGCCTCCGGCTTGAGCGGATCATACCCATCAAGCACGGTTTGCTGCTTCGCCCGGAAACGCTTCCAGGCGGCGGCGTACTTCTGCATCTCCTCCGCGGAAATCGTGGAAGCCGGCGAAAAATAGAAATAGGCCGTTTTGGCGACAAAGTAACTCCGCGTTTCCCCGGCGGATTCCGCCATCCGGTTGAACATGGCGAGCATGGCGGCGCGACGCTTGAGCAGATTTTCACACTGCTGCTTGAGTTTCCGGGTCTCGCCGTTGAGCATCCAGCGGTTTTCCGGGAGCGAAAGCCAGAGATTCGTCTCCTCCACCGTCCGATAGAGCGCTGCCAGCGCAATACACTCCGGTCGAAATTCGAGACTCGGAACGATGTCGTCGGAGTAGAGATTCGTCGGAAGAGTCGCCGATTGCTGGATCATTTCATAGAAATAACGGATTCCGAACATCCGGTCATAATCTCCGGCCGGAGTCTGCCGGTGCGGACTCGGCATTTTTCTGTTCAGACATTCAAACTGCAACGCCCTGCCGACTTTCTCCTCCGAGGCGAATTCCGCCGCGATTTCGGGAACTCGATCCCGGGTAACGCCGACAGACTGCAGTTTGCCCAACAGAAATTTCAGATTTCCCGCATTGCGCAGCAGCATCTCCTGCTGTTTCACCAGCATGTTGCGTTTCTGCAGAATCCGGCTGCTGATCATGCATTCGTCCGCCGACACGAATGAAACATCCCGCCGGATATCGGAAAAACGCATGGAAATCAGCGCATTCTGATTGGCGCTGACCTCGCTCTGGTTTTTCTCCAGATGTTTGAGGACATCGGAGAAATCCTGCGCCCGCACCCGGATATTGCCGGATGAGATCGTCCGGAAATGCTCCATCTCCGCGATCAATTTGTGAAAATCCAGCGTCTCGCTCTTGAGCTGATCCAGCGCCGCATGCATTTGATCGAGAACGGCACAGTTGTTCTCCAATTCGGCCGTCAGACGCCGGATCTCCTCGCGCAACGGCCGAAGCCACTCCGGTTCGCCCGTTTCGGCGGAGGCAAGAAGAGGCGTTTTCTTCAACTCGGCCAACAGCTCCCGCTGAGTTTCCGGTTCTGAATCCATCGAGGAAAGCGTCGCCCGGATTTTAAACTGAATATCCAGCAGCGATTTCGCGTGTCGCACCAGGGCCATGCGTTCATCGACTGTCGCATCCTCCCAGTTCCAGGCGAATCGGTTGTCGATCTCCAGACGTCCGTAACATTCGGCCGCGTCCTGCCACTCCGAATTCTGCAGATGCCTCTGGAATTCGTTCCAGAACGCAAACGTCTTTTCATAGCGGGCAATGTTCTTCAAATGTTCGTTGTGAAACTTCTCGTATTTCTGATAATCCCGGGATTCCGGCATCCGGTCCAGCAGCCGCCGGGCCGTCGCGAAATCCGCACGCCGGATATAAAACTCCGCCGCGGCAAGCACCTGAGAGGCCTGCGGCGTGGTAATATAAAATATCCCGAATATGCCGAGAATGACCAGCAGCGTGATCCCCATCACCAGAATTTTCCGGCCGATCTGGGAGCGCGTGTGCGGGACGTTGCGGTCGAGAAACAGAAAATCGAAAAACGCGATGGAAATTTCATCGGAATCCATCAACATGCGTTCCTGCCGCCCGAGTTTGTCGCCATTGACAAAAGTTCCGTTGACACTGCCGAGATCGCGAATCCAGGATTCCCCGTTTTCCGCGATCCGAATTTCGGCATGATGGCGGGATACCACATCGTCGCGGATCACGATATCATTCTCCGGATCTGAACCGATCCGAACCAGACTCTTCTCCAGACGGATCATTTCCCCCTCATGCGGTCCGTTCAGAGACTCCAGGCGATGAACATCGCACGGCCGGGCATTGCCGACCTCCGCTGGTTTGACGAACAGTTCGCAATCGCCGATGGCAACGCGATCGTTCGGCCGGAGCACGCAGCTCGATACCGCCCGCCCGTGAACATGAATCCCGTTTTTTCCGCACGCCTGCAGCCGGATTTCCCGGGACCCGATCCGCAACTCCGCCTGATAATCCGCCGAAACTCGATCCTCGGGGGGGATCACCCAGTCGTTATCCTCCGCCCGGCCGATCCGGACCCGATCCCCCAGCGTATCGCTCTTGGCGGAATAAAGGAGTTTTCCCCGGCAGCGGAACTCGAGGAGACGCACAACGGCACGTTTCTTCTTTCCCGCTTCCGGCTGGGTCTCCGAAGCGCCCTCATTCCGCTCACGTCTGTGAAATATTCTGCTCATTCTTCAATCGTCCAGATATTTTTCATGATCTTCACATGACGATGGTCGTCCGGCGAGGGGAAACGGCGCAGACACTCGTTGACGATCCGGTTCATCCCCTCCGAATTTCCTGCCGTCTGATAGGTCTGAAACGCCAGACAGCACTGCGAATACCAGATCTGCTGCTTTTCCCGAAACTCCCGCCACAGCGGAACAACGGCCGAAATCAAAACCGGATCGTTCGTCTCGTAAGCCCGGCACAGCAACGTCCTGAGCATCAGGTCAACGTCATCCCATACCGTCGCGGCAATGTTTTTCCGCAACTCGAACGACGCGCGCTGCAGCAGCCGGGTGGAGTCCTCCGTCATGCGTTCCGCCGGGATCTCCCAGTAGTGGTCCACCATCGCCGGAGAAACGACAAAGGCTCCGAAACTTTGCAGAACCTGCTCGGAACGCCAGAAGTGACTGGCAGGCACTTCCCGCAGCAGAATCAGCTCCTTGTCGTGGTAACGCATGTAACTGGCATATCCCTGCCAGCGAAAATTTTTGTCCTGCCGGGTGTAGGAGAGCCGGTAATAGGGGAAACCGCTCTCCGTCGGACGGTAGAACTCCTGTTCCGGATCGTCCAGAAACGCGAAACCGTTCTGCTCCGAAACCCGCTTGCGCCACTCATCGAAACTTTTTTGCCGGGTCTTCCGGAAACCGTCCGGAAGAGTCGATACCGTAAAGACAATATGGAACGGAACATCCATGTTCTTTCCCAATGCAGTCATGATTTCATGGTTGTTCCCATCGCTTTTCGTGACGGTACCCGGGGTTTTCGGGTAATAAACAAGGCATTTCCCGTCCGGTTCGATTTCCATGCGGAATTCACCGTCATCGAAATTACCGGAAACTTCCCCGGGCCAGGTGACCGGATTCTCCAACTGCATTCGGGAGATCACGCCGGCGCCGCCGATGATCAGCAGAAACAGCACGACTCCTCCGGTCAACACAATCCGGCGATGCCACCGACGGCTGCGGTTGAACTTCCGCAACTCCTCGAGTTCCGCACCGGAAGCATAGCGGGTGCAGTCGGCATCGTTCGATGGGGCGGCGACGTCCGACTCCTCGCCGGCCGTCTCTCCGGTAAGCTCCTCGGTCGCCTCCTCCGGATCTGCCGACGGCACCGTCGCGGAATCCGGGGTTGCAGGGGAATCATCCTCCTCCAGAACGAAAGTCAACTCTTTTCCGATGCGGACATCCGCACCGGGGAGCAGCAGAAAATCCCCCTCGCCGATCACTTCATCGCCGTTGACCCGGGCGGACTCGTTCGCGTGAACGTGCAGCAGTACCCCGTGATCGGATTGCGGCAGAAGCGTCACATGCTCCGCCCCGATATCCAATCCGCCCGGACGGATATCGGCATCCCGACGCCGTCCGATCAGCGTACCGGAATTCCGCACGGCAAACACCCTCCCGGCAAGTTCTCCGGCCAGGAACATTATCTTGTAATTCGCAACGGAATGCTCCATATTTCCTCCTCAGAACAGCGGGACTCCCGCCTCCCTCATTTTCAGAAAAACCGGAGTCAGAATGATGATGAACACCGCCGGCAGAATGAACAGCGCCATCGGCAGAAGCATCAGAGACGGCGCCCGCTGCGCCTTGCACTCCGCCAGGGCAAAACGGGCTTTGCGCATCTCCTCGCCCTGAATCTCCATCGTCTCGGTCAGCGGCGCCCCCAGTTCAGTCCCCAGAGCGATCGCCGCCGCGAATGAAGAGAACTCCTGAATGTGAATCCGGTCGGCCATATTCTGCAGTGCAACGGTGCGAACCACCCCGAGCTCCATCTCACGAAGCATCTGGGAATACTCCTCCGTCAGCGGACTGTCGATACCGAGTTTCACGTAGAACCGCACTGCCGCGGAAAAATCGAGCCCCCCCCGCATCGCCGAAGCGATCAGGTCGATCGAATAGGGAATCGCCTTTAAGATCGAAAGACGCCGTTCTTTGACCAGATTGCCGATCACGATCCCCGGCAGACTCCCGCCGATCATTGCCGCAATCGCCCCGGCGACCGGAATGGAAATCCGATTCTCATCGCCGACCAGTTCCGCCGTCACACAACCGGTGGCGACGCCGAAAAGCACGACCAGAAACAACTGCATGCAGCAAACTTCCGCAGATGTGAACTTCAACCCGGCAAAGTTCAACTGCTTTTGAAGCTCGGCACACCGCCCCGGAAACACCCGCCGAAAAAACGTTCCAACGCCGACCGCCATCAACAGATCGATAAACGGTTTCAGCAGCGAGAACAACCAGATGGAGTGCTCCCGCTCCACGGCAGCCTTCTTCTCCCGCTTTCCCGCGAACATCGTGAAGAAAAGAGTCGGCAGCACGATCACGGAAAAGGTCAACGCATAAATAAGAATCTGTTTCATTCGTTCACACCTTGATGTCCACAATCGACCGGATTACCAGATAACCGATCACCTCCAAAGTCAGCATCACACCGATGGCGCACCAGCCGATCAATGTCTGAACCATCGGCAGCATCAGATCATTGTTGATGAAGAAAAGCAGCAGAAAAGCGACCAGAGGCGCCAATGCCATCGCCAGCGCCTCAAAACGCCCCTGCGCCGTCAACGCCCGGAGTTTCTGATGAAACTCCGTCCGCCCCCGGATCATTCCGGTGATTTTTTCGAGAACCTCCACCATGCTGCCCCCGGACTGCGTCGTGAGCCGGATCGAGATGATCAGCAGCTGCAGGTCTTCGCACGGAATCCGGTTGTACATCCGCTGCATCGCCTCGGCCAACTCCAAACCGAGTCGATACTCCCGGATCACAATCATAAGTTCCTCTTTCAAAGGGCCCTCGCACCGCCGGGAAAACACTTCCAGCGCTTGCGGCAGCGCCTGTCCGGCCCGCAGACCGTTGGTCAATCCCAGTGAAAGATCCAGAATGCTGTTTTCAAACCGTTCCGCGCGGCGACGGACTTTCTGCGAAAAATAGAACCACGGCGCCACCATCCCGAGAATGAAAGCCATCGCTGCAACCGGAACGATAATCAGCGGCTCATAAACCTGACAGAAAATCAGCGTCGTAATCATCCCTCCCGCCAGAAGAATCCCGAGCGAAAGCTGAAGCTGCTGAAGCGTCGCGCGGCCGATGAAATAATAAATGTTGTTCGCCATCCCCTCCGAGCGGTTTTCCCGGATTTTCCGATCCGCCTGCTCCATGCTGAACGACTGAATCAGAGAAATGAGAATATAAACCAGCAGAGCAACAGCCAGAAGCACCAGCAAATAGACGCCGTAACGCTGTAAGAGAGAGAGGGAATTCATTGCTCCTCCTTATCACCCTTCCGGTACAAATACGGACATGTCCAACTCCAGATCTCCGGCTTGACGCAGTTCATCCACAAACCGCGGAATATTTCCGGTCGCGGTATGATGCCCGATCACGTGAAACTTCTCGTCAAACCCCTCCTGCTCGAAAGTGAAGATATCCTGAAGCAGAATCGTGCTGCCCTCACGCCCGGTCACTTCCGAGATCTTCACGATCTTTCTGGACCCGTCCGGCAATCGGGTCTGCTGAACAATCAGATGAATCGCCGAGGCGATCTGCTCCCGGATCGCCGACGAGGGCAGCTCAAATCCCGCCATCATGACCATATTTTCCAGACGCGACAGAGCATCGCGCGGGTTGTTCGCGTGGCAGGTGGTCATGGAACCGTCATGGCCGGTATTCATGGCCTGAAGCATGTCGAGCGCTTCCGCACCGCGGCACTCCCCGACGATGATCCGGTCGGGACGCATTCGCAGGGTATTGATGACAAGGTCGCGAATCGTGACCCGCCCCTGCCCCTCCACATTCGCGGGACGCGCTTCGAGCCGGCAGAGGTTCTCATGACTGAGCTTGAGCTCCGCGGAATCCTCCACTGTGATGATCCGCTCCTTTTCGGGGATGAATTGCGACAGGATGTTCAGAAGTGTCGTCTTGCCGGAACCGGTTCCGCCCGAAACCAGAATGTTGCGCCGGGCGCGCACCGCCTCCCGCAGAAACAACGCCATCGGCCGGGTCAGGCTCCCGAATCGGATCAGATCCTCATCCGTGAGTTTTTTCGAGGGAAACTTCCGGATCGTTACCAGCGATCCGTCGAGCGCCAGCGGCGGGATCACCGCATTCACCCGGGACCCGTCTTCCAACCGGGCGTCCACCATCGGAGAAGCGGCATCGATGTGGCGTCCGAGCGGTTCGACAATGCGCTGAATGATCGATTGCAGGTGACTTTCACTGTTGAATCTGGCGGCGGTCCGATAGAGCAATCCGCGGCTCTCAACGAAAAGATTCGCCGGACCGTTGATCATGATTTCCGAAATGGACGGATCACGAAGCAGCGGCGAAAGCGGACCGAGTCCGATCAGATCGTCCAGCAGAATTTGCCGGAACTCTTCGAGTTTCACCCGGACCGGAATCTCGTGCCGGACCTCCCGGAGAATCTGGTCAAGAGCATCTTCGACTTTCGGGCGCATCTCTCCGTTCGTCATCTCCAAAGCGGAAAAATTGCCGATATTGAGCAACTCCAGTACGCGATTCTGAATCCGCCGCGCCAGCTGCATCATCGCCTCGCTGTACAGCTCGGTCGGCTCACCGTTTTGCCCGCCGTAAACCGGCATGCCGTGCTGCTCCGGAGACGAAGCGGGTCCGCCGCTCCCGATCTTTGCCGAAGAGCTGTCGACAGACGCCGGGAGAGGTTGGGAAGTCTGTTCCAGCACCAGCTCCGTCTCCCCGATCCGGATCACATCGCCGGGCCGCAGTTTCGTTCGGCCTGAAACGACCGCACCGTTCACCCGGGTCCCGGTTCGACTCGAGAGATCTTCCAGAAAGAGATCGCCGTCCTCGTTTCCAGTGAGTTCCGCGTGCCGGCGGGAGACCCTCCTGTCCGGAAGACAGAGACCGGCCTCCCCGGAACGCCCGATCAGCAGAGGAAGTTTGCCATCGAGCACAATGCTTTTCCGTTCTCCATCGGCGGTTGTAACTCTCAGCTGCATCATTGGACTCTACCAGGTGAACATTTTCTCAAACCAGCTCCGCGACTCCTGTTCACGGATTTTTTCATTTTTCTCTTCGATCGAGCGCGAGACGGCAGGTTCCACCTCCCGCGTTTCGTCGGAGGGGATGGAGGTCATCTGCACATTTGAATTCGCAATCCGCGGGGAAACCAGAATCAACAGCAGCATCTCTTCGCTCTGCTCCTCTTCCGAGGAGGTAAACCAGTTGATGACCGGGATATGGCGCAGAAACGCATAACCGCTCGGACCGCTGCTGGTATAAGTCAGATCTTTCTGACCGGCGATGACCGCCGTCTGGTTCAGCGGACAGAGAATCTCCGTGGCGGTTTTGGCCGACCGCTGAAAGTAATCCTCATCCTGCTTGATCGGAGCGAGACTTTTCTCCAGCTCCAGTTCCAGTCTCGCCTCGTTGGCCCGGACGAGGCTGCCGCGGATCTTCAATTTGAGGCCGAATTCAATCGGCTTGAGCTCGGCGGTGTCCTGCCCGTACACCTTGACGTTCAAGGTTCCGCCATTCTCGTAGGTCGCGAAATTCCTGCTGTTGTTGGTCAGCGTAACATGGCCCGCGTCGCGAAAGTCCGAGATCCCGTTGTTGCCGAAAAAGACCAGCGACCCTTTGAGATCGGTATTGAGATAGGAGTAGAGCCCTTTCCCGCCGGACGTGCCGGAAAGCTCATCCGGCGCAGCCCCGGCGAGTGCCCGAAACCATGCGATGAGATTCCAGGAGAGAACCGTCCCGTCGGCAGAGGAATTGCCGAGCCGCTCAAGCTGAGTCCGGGTCACGCCGACAAATACGACTCCGACATCGAGCTGGGTATCCGCGATTTTCAAATCCGTTTCCGCCTGCATGGCCTGACCGTTCCACTCCGGGGAGAGCCATTTCTGCAGTGCGAGAATCCGTTTGACTGAAGCGATATCGTTTTCTGTGAGCAGATAGCCCGACACCGTCAGGACGCCATTCGCCACCTGAAATCTGAGCTGCCCCGGATTCTGCGGAGAAACGGTTTCCACCACAGGATACCCCGCGGAGGCAAACTGCTTCTTGAGTTCCTCGAACAACTCGGGCCCGGGGCGGAAAATCACATAGTTGCGGCAGCGGTCTTCATAACGTCTGACAACACGCCGGAAATAATCCCATCGTGAAGTCCGGGTGATCTCTCCGCGCAGAGTCAGCACGTCATCCGACAGCTCCACCGACACTTCGGGCAAGTCGCCAAGTTCGCGACTCAATTCCCGGTAGATCGGCATGAGCGAGCTCGAGACGGTGACCCGGAACTCCTTGCTGATCCCCTCGGCCTGGACCGTTATGACCGCACTGCCCGCAGAGACGCCCTCCACCTCGAACGCCCGCCCGTCCACCAGACTGACCCGGGCATTGGATGTGCTTGAACGGTAATGTTCTATGACAAACGGAACTTCAAACCGCCGGGTCTCTCCGGTGGAAACGGAAATCCGTTCCGGCGGCAGCTGAATCGACTGTTCGGAATTCCGGGGAGTCTCCACGGCCTGCCCGACCCCATCCGCACCGGACGACACCAGGCAAAAACAGAACAGCAGAAAAAAAAACAGTCGGAGATACTTCATACGCCCCGCCTCTCTCATCGATGATCCTTGTTGGGAATTTCAGGCAATTCCGCCGGGACAAGCCCCTTGCGGATTTTTGCGAAGGTGTCGGCATTGACGACCCCGCCATCCTTCCGGTTGAGAGCGACGGAGTCATTCCGTTTGCGGAGAACCGGATAGAGCTCCGACTCCCGCTGAGCCGCAATGAGAATCATCGCCTGCTGCGGCGGCAGAGAGACAAAAACCGTGCCGCTCGACCCTCCGCTCTCCCGGAAAGAGCCCTGTTCGTTCGCAATTCCAATGACCCGGACGCACGGCAGCAGGACGGAAGTCTCGCGCGACTCAGTCATCTTCACGCCGGAGCCGTCGCTCACCGTCATATCCTTGTCGATGGAGACATTTTGCGAAACATAAGTGGAGATGATGGCGATCTCATCATCAGGCATGAGCATTTTGACCAGAGCCGGATCCGAAAAGGTCACCGGCACCGTCCACTCCCCCTGCCGGGCGCAGTCGCCGAGGGTCGTCTGAATCCGGATATCCGTCATCAGGATGTAGTCATCCTGAGACACGGCATGTGGAAGCTGCTGGCCGTATGCGAGGCCGACATTCTCCCACAAAAGGGCGTTTCTGGGAACAGCGGATTCCGGGATATCCTTGTACGTGAGACTCCCCTGCGACAACTCATCGCGAGCATCGAGATCGCGCGCAGCTACAACCACGGAGACCTTGTTCTCCAAGTCGGCATTCTTATTTTCAAACAGAAGCCTGCTTACGAGGTAGACCGCCGCCAACCCCAGAATCACCGACACGACCAATGGAATTATATTTTTCATATCAATACATTACTCCGGTCTGTTACAGCTTCAAACCAGTGTAATTTACATCAGAAACCTCTTTTTTTCAAGACTGAAATCAACTGTTTTCCAGCCCTTTGCTGATGATCTCCCACTCATTTCCGGAGATTTCCTCAAAATCTTTTCCGGGAAGCATCCCTTGAGCTTGACGGAACAGAATTCCGGTCGTATTCTTAATCGGGGGATCTCGCTTTTTTCATTTTGCATGGGTGCGGCGGCGTTTTGCTCATCGAAACGTGGAGAGGAGTTGCGTGGACGGAATCTTTAACACCATCGTCACATCTGTGCAGGAACTCCTGTGCGCCGTGCTGTTGAACCCGGTCACGTCTTTGTCGGCGGGACTCCTCTGCTGCATCCGGGATACGTCCGGATCAACGCCGATCGCTTCAAATATCTTTTCTACGCTCCGGGATTTACCCCGGAAACCATACGGGAACTGAATCTGCCGAACTTCAGCGACGGCAATCCCGGTTCCAACCCGATGAAGTTCACCAATCCCTGGCATCAGGCGCTCGCGGCCTACATCGCGCCGGAATCGGTCTATAAAGATCCCGACAACCGGATCAGCCCGGAAAAAGGAGTCTGGCGCTGTCCCGGACTCGGTGATGATGAGATGCAGGGTACGTACTGGGGCGGCGGTTACGGAGCCAACCGCACGCTGATGCGTTACGTTTACAAAAACGGCACCACGCAAAAAGAGGGAACCATCCGGGTCACCCGCATCCGGAAGCCGGCGGAAACCGCGGCGATCGGAGACTCGGGACGTCCGGTCGACGTCGTCGACGGCAAACCGGTCAGCTACGTCGCCTGGATGACGTGGATCACCTCCCCGCAATCCTCCGGCAACTGGAAGATGCCCTCCGGAACCGGACCGAAATCCGGCACGGAACAGCCCGCCGCCCGCCACAACGGCAGCGCCAACATCGTCTTCGCAGACTGCCATGCCCGGGCGGTGCAGTTCGCCGAACTGAACAACCTCGACAACAAAGACACCTATTTCTGCAACTATCTTTACCAATAAGACGGGAAAACGATGAAACATCTTCTTTTTGCGCTGTTTCTTGCCGTTGCGGGAATCGCATCGGCCGGGGAGACCGGAGAACGGCCGCTCTATTCCGTCCCGGTTCTCGGGGATATCCACTACGACCTCATCGACTGCCACGACATGGAGTGGGTGAACGCTGAAATGAGCAAGGATCTGCGCCAGATCCGCAACTATACAAGAGGCACCGAAGCGAATACGCCGGAACTGTTCCGACGGGTGGAAGCGGCCGCCGCACTTCGGACGGAACCGGTCCCGTTCGTGATCCAGATGGGGGATTTCACCGAGGGATTGTGCGGCAGCCGGGAGCTGCAGGGGAAACTCTTCTCTCATGCGCTCGCAGCGGTGAAAAACTCTTTCAAACGGCCGTTTTACCTCGTGCGCGGCAACCACGACGTGACCGGGCCGGGAGCATGGGAGGCGGGGGACGATGTGCTGCTTCCTTATCTGCGCGAACTCCGCAACGATCCGGAAACATCGTGGAACTACACGATCGACCGCGGGGAGGACCGTTTCATCTTCTTCGAGTCGATGCGCCCCGATCTCGGCTGGCTCAAACAGGCACTGACGGAAAGCGCCGGAAAACGCCACGTATTTCTCGTGACGCATTATCCGATCCTGCCGTACAACTACCGCGCCCACTGGGGGATGCTCTGCAAAAACCCGCAGCAGGAGACGGAACGGCGGGAGCTGCTGGCTCTTCTTGAAAAACACAATGTCATGATCTTAAGTGCTCATCTGCACATGCTTTCGCTGATTGACCGCAAAACTGCGAACGGGACGACGGTACAGATGTCGGTTTCGAGCGTCATCAACAAACGCGATTCACGCCCCGTCAAAGTCGTGGAGGGAATCGCGGCGTACACTCCGGAACTCGCCGCTGAACGCGACGCCACCAACCGGAATCTGGAATGGCGCCAATCGCTGATTGGCGAAAATCAGCCGTATGCAACCCGCTTCTATAAAGCGGAGTTCGACGGTTACGCGGTTCTGGAGGTCTATTCAGACCGGGTCGTCATGAGGTTCTACAATCTGACCGGCGCTGAACCGGTTCTCACGATGCGGCTGAAGTGAGATGAACACATTTCTGCATCGGTTTCTGGGAGCGCTGCTGTGCGGGGGCGCCGCGCTCCTCGTGTCGGCGGGGGAGAACAGCTCGCTTTCCGGCGGCGTCTACTGCGGTTATCAGGGGTGGTTCAACGCGCCGGGCGACGGCAGCGAACGCGGATTCCGTCATTACGGGAAGAACGGAGAATTCGCCCCCGGCCGCTGTTCGGTGGAGTACTGGCCAGACATGAGCGAGGCGACCGAATCGGAGAAATTCCCGACTCCGTTCCGTTTTGCGGACGGGCGTCCGGCTTACGTTTACAGCGCACGCCATCCGGAGACGGTCTCGCGCCACTTCCGCTGGATGCGCGAATACGGGATTCGCGGTGCGATGCTGCAGCGTTTTCTGACCGAACTCCGGGATCCGTCCGGGCAGGAAAACGCCGACACGGTTCTCGCCAACGTCCGCCGCGCCGCCGCTCAGCACGGCCGGACGTGGATGCTGATGTACGACATTTCGGGAAACGCCGACTTCGAGCTCTTTGCCCGAGACTGGAAACGGCTGATCGACACCGGAGTAATCCGGCGCGACGATCCGGCCTACCAGCACCATGCGGGAAAACCGCTGGTTGCATTCTGGGGGCTGTTTGCGGAGCGGCCGGAGAGTCCCGGCTGGTTTGAGCGTGCGATTGATCTGGTCACGTCCGATCCGGTCTACGGCGGATTTTCGGTAATGGCGGGAGTGAACGACAACTGGCGGACGGTTCCGGGTGCAGCCGGAGAGCGAATCCGGCGGATCGTATCACGTTGCGCGGTCGTCTCTCCGTGGACAGTCGGTCGTTACGACAATGAATCCCGGCGGAATGGATGGGTCGGGTTATTCCGGCGGACATGAAGTGGTGTGAGGAGCGCGGAATCACCTATCTGCCGGTGATCTTCCCCGGATTTTCGTGGCACAATCTGTATGGCGGCAAATTTGACCAGATTCCGCGCCGGGATGGGCGGTTTTACCAGGAGCAGGCGGAGACGCTGTTGAAATTCGGCGTTCGTCAGATTTACGTTGCGATGTTCGACGAAATGG
This sequence comes from uncultured Victivallis sp., assembly GCA_944389935.1. Lineage (GTDB taxonomy): Bacteria > Verrucomicrobiota > Lentisphaeria > Victivallales > Victivallaceae > Victivallis. Next base: position 1,276 of record CALXOE010000050.1, on the reverse strand, counting down.
ATGAGGGGACTTGCATTTTCAAGACCTCGAGCGAAGCCCCGGCAGGAGAAAGCCCGTTTCTGACCTACGGCGAAAAACTCCCGTCAGATTTCTACCTGCGTTTGACCTCCGGTTTTTCCCGACAGTTGAAACGCATGGCCGGGAACGGGGAATGAAACCTGAAACGTCCTTTTATGAAAGAGATTCGTCGCCGAACCCGGGTTGTCGGCAGCTTTCCGGATGGGAACTCGGCGATGCTATGATGCTGGTCGGAGTCGGACTCAGGCATATTTCCACGACAAAATGGGGCACTCGGCAGTACATGAATACTTGCAAACTTTACGCAGGCGGTATAAGGTAAAAGGCGGGAGGCTCCGCCTGCGCAACCGACCTGCTCCTCCGGAGCTCTCTGGTCGGTCGGTTGCTTCGGCTGCGCCAACTCGCGTTTGTCATCTGTAATCGCTCAGAAACAAATGTGCACAAAATTTCGGACACTACCCCATAGGAGGAAGAAGCGCACCATGTATAAATGCTTTTTTGTAAGATTTCCGCTCTGCTCCGGAAATATAAAATTGTATTCGCCTTATTTGATGGATCATGAAAGCAATCCCGACATGCCGTTGCTCGCGGATGGGAAAATCGTTTTCTTCAAGACGAAAAACAGCGCCATCAACTTCATGCACAATCATTTCCGCAATGTGTCATACAATGATGAACCTGCATATGAATTTGATACGGAAACATTTATTAAAAACGTCCGGACCGGATATCAGCGGGAGATTGTCATCGATATTCTCAACATCATTTTTGATTATCTAAGTGCGATAAAAGTCGAGAACTATCCGTTTTTTTCCCGGAAAATCATTTACGATTTTGCCGATTATACTACTTTTCATAGAGATCTTGAGACATACTTTCAAAGCCACTCTCAGCCTGCACCTTCCGAACTAATCAATTTCCTTTACTGGTTTTCAGGCGAAATTGCCCATCATTCCATCCTTTGTTCACGGCGTACCTTATCAGAAATCATTCAAGGAAAGATGCGCCTCTCTCCCCAGGGGGACAACCTTTCCTTGGACGATCAGAGTAAAAACTTTTGAACTACTATATCCTGCAGCTTGCCGATTACAAGTTCGCCAATAGACTTCACAAGGCCTCGGATATGGAGCTTACAGATCTGAACAGGGGCGTGGAGTCGGGGTATCGTGGCAAAAAAAAACCCCGCGCTCGTGTGTGCGAAACGCGAGTGCGGGTAAAAAAATTCCCGGCGCCGTGCTACTCTCCCATAGTCAAATTT